>CANREB010000003.1 GCA_947629525.1 uncultured Lachnospiraceae bacterium | reverse complement strand
TCCGTGACTGTTAATTGATCCATTTGATAATCCTCCGTTTTCTCTAAAGTGTCTAAGGATACTTGAGTATCTTTAGACACTTTAGGTTTTTGGATAATTATCTCAAAATCATTTAGGTGTTACCATCCACCTTCTTATTTGACGCTTACGTATAAAAATAACTTAGTATTTCTTCCTTTGACATTTATTGTTTTCCCCCTTAACAGATAGAATTATAATATACCTGCCTCCCAAAGCAGTATTTACTGTACGACTCCTGAGTCAATCCAAACTGTTCAAGCATATCAGATATAAATCCCATAATCTTTTTATTGAATTTGACCTCTAAAACTATATTATGGAAGATATTTCCGTATAAATCATTGTAAAAAAATCCAATATGCCATATAATAAAATCATTAAGCGTAACGGCAAGGCTTTGATATGGCAGGCGAAAGGGGAAAAATATGATGGATAATATAATGTGGAGAAACTTTGAGGATACGCAGTTGGTTCAATGTGTGGAGGCCTATAAAAATAAAAAGAAGATAGTAAAATACGATGAGAATACTGTACTTTTTATGCAGGATGCCTGCGAAAAGCCGAAGGTTGGCGAAAAGTATTATAATTTTGCTTTTCGTGAATGTTATTATGACAGCAGTAAGCAGCATATTCATATAACAGCGGATATCTGTCTGCCAAAGTGTGATGATATTGAGCTGAGGGCGGCACTGATGGATTTGAAAACGGGGCGTATCAGGACACTTTTTGATGGTAAGAGCGTGTCTGCTTCTGACGGAATGTATTATAAAGTAGATGAGAATTACCCTCTGGCAGAAGAGGATATAAAACAGTTCTTTGTGATTCTGCATGGATCGTGGCATTTGGAAAATGACAGAGATATACAGCAGGCATCTATATTGGATGATCTGCGAAATGATATTTCAGCAGATTACAGCTTATATTATCCTAAAAAAGAAGAACACTATGTTACGCTGTCAAAATCGGGACCCGTTAGAAAACTGATGGACGGTGATATTATACTCCCTTTGGGAATGGATCGTGATGACATGTCAAGAGGTACAGCGGAAACTATTAACATAGCGCTTTACAGACTTCCGGATGATACGAGAGATTTAGATTATATGTGCGATTTTGGTAAAGATTATAATGGACATCCGTTTTTCTGCGTTCCGTTGGGTGGGCAGCTTTCAATCAGATCGTCTACGATAACGATAGTGGGCGCACAGGTTCTCTGTTATCTAAGGGCTCAGGGAGACAGTGACGGATACAGATTAGCTGCCTGTAGTGATGCGGATATCATCAGTCAGAAAATCACAGTGACATATAATGGCAGTACGGTAAGTTTTGAAAAGCTGGATCCATGGGATGATGCTTTCCTTTATGACGGTGGTATGAAAAAACATATTTTTGATATTTGTGTTCGTATATATGTGAGTTATACATATCAAGGAGGGGGAGGAGGCAATGCGGAATTTTTTGTAACGTCTGCTTCGGACTGGCATGTGGGGAAGTCTCCAGAAACTCTTTTGCCGGTTTCAATCATGTGGGGATGCGTAGGGGAAGATTCAATGGTTATAATGCAGGACGGGACACAAAGACGTATCAGTGAGGTCAGGATCGGAGATTACGTTAAAACATATGATGGCGGCGCCCGGGTAGCAAATGTGTGGCGCGGAACGCAGGAGCAGTATGTTCGGATCTGTGCTAAGGAATGGGAACTGAAGCTTACCATGGATCATCCTGTACTCACTGACAGAGGATGGATGCATGCGGAACGATTGAAGCAGGGAGACAGGCTGGTATCGGTCAGTGGCGATAAGATTGAGATAGAACGGACAGAAAATATAAAAGAAGAAATAGGGATATGCAACCTTACTTTTGATGACAGCGCTGTTAAAACTATGGTGATCGAAGGTATAATAGTGGGAAATATGGAGGCGCAGAATGATCCTGCTTTTTGCGAGGACTGATATATGATAGTCAATCAAATTGATATCTATAATGTCGAAACAATGTCTTTTCAGGATAACAAATGTGCCGTGAATATCAAGTGGAAGATTAACGGCAACTTAAATGCAGGCTATCAGGGTGGTTATACGGCAGTTTTGTATGACAATAAAGGAAACGCTGTTTCTGTTCCCGTAGAAGACAAGGACGGATTTCAGTGCGCTGATGTAAGTTTTGAAAATCTAAGCTGTGACAGGACATATGCTATTACGTTGGAAGTCTCGCAGGGAGAAAGAAAAGTGTGCAGCAAAAGGGCAAATGTCTTTATAGGCTCTTTTCAGAATATTACGGGTATTTTTGACGGCGAGACACTGGAACTGACATGGGAGCTGAATGCGGATCAGAGGTCGAGCGGCGTATGTCTGATCGATAGTTCTGCCGGAAGCTGCGATATGTATAAAATTGATGCATCGAGCCGTATTATGCGCATAAAGCCTGTGAAAACAGCGCCAGGACAGACAATGACAGTATCGCTTTATATAAGTGACAATTCTGTTTCAGACGGTTTGAAAAGTATAGTCCGTTTTCTAACGTCAGGTATACATATTTGCTCCGGGGAAATGACGATACAGCAGGATGGAACGATGCTTGGGCTTATTCTTGCTTCTGACTATGCGGATTTAGGTAATGTTTTTGTCGCTGTCTGCAAAGATGGGAGTATGTTATGGCGTTCAGAGCCGGTTCGGCTGGAAAAAGCAGAAGATCCGGAGGGGACATATTATAGCTGTAAATTATTGGTTCCGGTCTCCGTAATGGAAGCCGGTTTTTTGAAGAAATGTTTGGTAAGAGTCACGGCGGTGTCGGACGGGGTAGAGAGCGCCGTGCCGGATCCCGCGGATACATTACTCCTTCAGACACCTTATATACAGATACAGTCTGTGGAAAAGGACGGGTATGTATGCAGTATATGTATGCCTCAAACAGAACGTGTGCCTTGCGGATTTGAAGTGTCCGGAGGCAAGAAAGCCGGCGTTTCACACTTTACGCTTGGGTTTGATCAAAGTGCGGAAGTGTCAATATGTGCAAAATATATCATTAGCGGTATTCCGCAGTGTGGTCCCCATATTGTATCGACTGTTTTTAAGCAGGGTTATTATCCTGCAGCTGCGGCAGATGGCGGTGAGGAGATATGCTATTATGGCAGTGCATTAACTGATAGCGAGGCAGTGATTTTTCTGTCGGATGATATAGTGGGAAATCTGCAGGAGGACATTTGTGTATCTGTGATTTCTATTAAGAAAGATACAGGGGGATATATCTTTAAAGTTGGGCTTGAGTCGGCTTTAGAGCCGGATGCTTTGAGTAGTTTTCTGATAGAAGCCGAAAAGAAAAGGATATCGGCATATGGTATATATATGCTGCGTGATATACTTTTAAGAACGGCGCGGTATAGAGTTCAGGATACGACGGCATTGCTCTGTGCGATGAATCCGAAGCAGCGTTGGGCTGATATCTGTCCCGGCATAGGACTTTGGGTGACAACTGCGGATTATATGAATCAGCAGAGTCCTGCATGGGGAGATATCTCAGGATTTGTGTCATCCTCTTTGGAGTGTTATCCCGTTTATATTCAAAAGGGGGCAGGGTATTTGGAATTTGACTGCTTTGCGGGTGAAATGGCAAAAAATATGAGCAGTCGGTCTTCGGGAAGCGGCGCTAATCCTGTATTTGTCGCAGATATTACGGACTTTATGCAGACAGGCATCAGGCAGCCGTATTACCGCGTGGTCTATCCGGCGTATTTCCAGCCGGCGGATGTTATAGAGAGTCCGTATGCTTCTGATAACTTTGTCATACTTGCCTCGGACAGTTATGATACTATGCTCAGGGAGTGTGCTGTTATTGAGGCTGATCCTGCGGCAATCGGAAGCTTAAACATACCGGTTATTATATTTAGAGGAAGAAGCCGCTTGTCGCTGCGTGTCAAAGTATGTATCGGCAATGAGCATACATATGTGCCTGTGGGAACTACGGTTGGCGATGTCCTGCAAATGCATGGGATACATTCCGAAAGCGAAGTAAAGATGTATCGCAGAAATTATAAGGGAGAGAAAGCAGAAGTGTTCCTTTCACTGTTTGAACATCCGGAGAATATTGTGTTGATCAGTGGCGATAATATCAGTTTTTGATAGGGAAGGCGCATATGCAGAAATTAAAGTGCATTTATCAGAATAAGATCATAGTAGAATGTTCGGAAAGCGGTTGGTGTCTGTTAAAAAGAGATTTTGCAGAAGTCGAAACGGTATGGTCAGAAAAATGCTGTTTGGTTTTCTTCCCAAAGGGGTTTGTCCCTGATGCAGTTTTTGGGGAGAAACTGGAACGTTTTGACCAAAAACAGGCGGCAAGGTTAATGTGGATCGAAAATCCGGCTGATGCAGAAGCTTTTTGGAGACTTACAACCGTTTCCTTTGGAAGCCTGACAGTGTACATAGGGAAATATCGGATACATTTGGGAGAATGTGTTCGGGAAACTGATGATATGCTGTTTTTTGAGGGTAGTTTTTATGTTGGCAAAACAACTTTTGAGATTTTGGAAAAAGAGATTTCACTTTGCCTTTCAGACTGTCTGGGCAGGATATCTTTTCGTTTTAATGCAGGACCGGACAATTTTTCAGATTTGGATGTGGGAATGAAATATCTGAGGTTACTTCCTGAGGATGCAGAGAATGGATGGAAAAGTAACTACAGCCAGTGTGTTGACAGCGCTGTGATCACTCCGGAAAGCGGAATCATAATCGAAGCGTCTGTTTCACCGGCGTCGTTAAATGATCGTGGATATTCTAAGTTTGTATTGCCGAAAGCAATGTGGTACAGCGGATTTTTGTCAGTATCAGGAGAAAGTATACAGATAGAATCGCAGGAGGCAGTACTTTGCTTTGAGAAAACGGCACAGGCGGTTTGCACAGATAGAGCAAAAGGTTCCTGCCGTGCGATCGGAATTTCGTGGTATTTAGGAATCGACGGTGAGTTCATCGTATCCGGTGAGGCGGCTATTATGCCGGGACTATCCGGAACAGAGTATATTTCGCCCGCAAAAAGAATATGGTTTGCTGCGGGACAGAGTGCATTGATCGTTACCGAAAAACATGGGCATTCAACGCAGGAACAGCCTTTTCCTGTTACTGCTCCATGGATCTGCTTTGAGGGAGAATACCATTGCAATTCGCTGACGATGCCATTCTTTGTGGCGGAAGGGGATTATTTGCGCCTATATGCGGCTAAGATTTGTGATTATGCGGTATCACCGGCTTTTCCTGCCATTCCATGGGGCAGCGTGCGTAATATGACGGATTCGGTTGATGTCTCGGAAGCGGAAAAAATTTTTTATGAAAGCAGGTATGATATTTTAACACAGGTGATTAATACTTACAAGACTCAAGAAAACCAGGAAAAATTGCTAGTTGCACCATGTGGTCTGTGTGTTGGCGTACAGCCGGAAAGCGGATGCTTTAATTGGGTTGGCATAGCGCGGCTTAACGGTAACGGACTTCCGGATGTGCGAATAGAAATGCCTTCATTTGCGGTCCGCACTGCAATTCAGCGGCTTGACTGTATATTGATGGCTTCTACGCGAGATAAGTTTCTTGAGCTTGGTAAAAAAGATATACGGTTTAAATTTATGATAGAAGGCTGGGCGCTTTCCTTTTCAAAAGACATATGGGGAGAGAACAGCCTGTTTTTGTTGAAATATTCATCGAATTATACTGTACGCGCATTGTTGAAACATACAAATCAACTCTCATATATATTAGAAACTGCTTATGACAGTCAGGGTAAACTTCGTGCCGGATTTGACAGTTTGCTCGATATTTTGGATAAAAAGGAATTTCAAGGGATTTTGCTTTTAGGTGGAGAGGTACAAATAAATGAATTGCCGTATGAACTGAGAAGAATATTAAAATGGGGAGGGGGAGGCGCTCCTAAGGTGATTTATGCCGTGATAACTGGTGGGAAAGTCAGTGTTGACAGGGGAGAGATATCGGTGACAGAATCGGGTATTGACGCTTTGGTTTTATATGAGGATGTGCCGGTTTTTGAGACTGATGGCAGTCCATTTTCATTTTGCACAAGGGAACTGACGGTTGTTATAAAAAATTCTTCCATAAAATATTTCCGCAGCCGTTCAGAACTGTCAGTCTATTCCCTGTTTGGCGCGCAGTTGTCGGCAAAAAGCAGCTTGGAAGGGAATCAAATGATATTGACAGGTCACATGGAAAATGTGAATGGTGTACATATTTACCGCTTTGCGTTGGATACACCGTTTGTGTATTCTGTTTTAAATTCTCCGCTGACCGAATTGGAGATACAGGGGGTATCGATTTTGGGAGGAGATGAAAAAATCGGATTTAGCTTAAGAGGCACACAGACTTATATATGTGTGGAGGAACTGGATTTGTTTTCTTATGAAAAAATTGGTTTTGAAGGAGTCTGTCTTGAAAAAGACAGTATAAGTTCATTTTTAAACTATGATGCATGCCGTCTTATCACTGAAAATGCGGTCATAAGAGAAAATTCTTTTGCTATGATCTTTGGCGCCATGCCTGACGTAAGCTGCTGGGACATGCAGGGACTGCCAAATGAGATGGGGTATATAGCCATTAACACTCCGATTGCTCAAGGAAAACTGACACAGCCATGGAACGGTATAATATGGAGAATACCTTTAAACGGTTCAGGTGTTCTTGGAGATAATGCTATGCTTAGTATTTGTCTTATGGCAGGCTGGAATGGGACAGATTATTACATTGGCGTAAAGACCGGGGGAATCTTTGGACAATCATTTTCACTTCAGGGAATTTTAACAGCTGGTTTTACCGGTATAACGCTCGAAAAGGGCGGAGCGGGCAGATTGCTTTTTGTCCTGCACAGTTTCGCGCTGAAAGCAATCGGCTTTTCACTGCCAAAACATGGTATGGATGTCTGTATTTTAGGGGAAAACGGGAAGGCGGCATGGTATGCGGCATATGAGGAGGAGGCAGACAATGAGCTATGAAGTCACAACTTATAATGTCGGACAGGGACTGTTTAATCTTGTGATTGAGGTAAATGACGAAGGGGTTTCGTTTTGCGGAATATTTGACTGTGGATCGATATATTATTATCCGATGATTGATAAGCAGGCCGTTCTTTATGATGCCGCGTGTAAGATTAGGTGTGCGGGCGGACTGAACTGTATTGTCATTTCACATCAGGATTTGGATCACTGGTCCTGGCTGATAAATCTTTTGGAAAATGCATATTCTTTTAAGTTTGAGTATAATAAATGGTATAAGTCAAAAAATTCACGGTATGCATACATGAAAAGAAAATTGGGGAGTATAAATATTTTTACAAGAGACAGGTATTGGTATGATTGGAATGGAGAGACAAGTATATTAAATTATACTTCCGCTTATGGCAATAAAGATTATATGCTCATGATCCATTATCTTCAGCCGGATAATATTGCATTATGGAATATCAGAATCGAAACAGAAGGTTATGAAGCGCTTGATATTGCAGTTAATACGAAGATTGATAATGGAGAATATTCGACTAAGGTGGACATAGGAGTCAAATGTGCTTCGTATACAAAATATTATCCATATGTAAACGTAGATGATGTTATTAATATTTTAAAACAGCATATGAATCAATGGGCGTATGAAGTGTGCTTATCAGGTATGATGGCGCTAAGACTTGATACAGCGCTGGAGGCTATCTGGAATAATGTCTTAAATATTAACATAGAGAACACTGAAGAAAATGATTTGAAAGATGTATGGATACCCCATGTGTATATTGGAGGTGCCTATGAAAATGACGGTTACAGGCATCTGTATGAATTTTTGTCTGCTTTTAGTAATGTAAAGAAACTTTCTGGCAGCGTTTTGGAAATAAATTTTACGGGGGATGAAAAGGTTTTAAATTTGAATAATGTAGAAGACATTGTGAAATGTTGTAATGAAGCAATCAAGCGTAATGCAACATCTTTAGTGACATATTATGTATTAGGAGACAATTATGCGCTTTTTTTCCCCGGAGACGCTACATTCCATACATTTTCCGATTTATTGAATGTGCGGGAGCTATATTGTTATAGGTATTTTGGAGTTGCCATAGCGCCTCATCATGGCTCTCATGATACAAATATTATACAGAATGTAGGGATGGACAGTCAGCCGGTTGGAGCGTTTTTTAACTCTGTTTGCCAGGTGGGGAATATGGTGTTCAGCGCGCATCACAAAAAATTTGACCATCCGAATGTATTTGTTGTGGAGATGCTGAGTAATAGGGTAAGGGAGGGCGAGCAGCAGGACGCTCATAATATTGTCGTGTGTGATTTATCAAAAAATGTCCAAATAGAAAAGACCACAAAATGCATCTATACCACAGAGTGTACGAAAAAAATCATTTGCAGAGACGGAAAAGTGCAAGTTTTTCCAACATTTGAAAAGAAGACTGTTAAAAAGATTTTGCCGCCGGATGATATGTTTATAAACACAAGAGGAGTGAAACTGTGACTATTGATCAACTGTTTGAAATCCTGAAAATAAAAATCTTCGATCATATGCTTGTAATTGATACAGAGCTTGCAGGCGGTCTTTACAAAAAGCTGTTATTTTTGATTGGTATGGACAAATTGCAGATTTCCGACTGTGAGTTATTAATGCTGAATGACGCTTTGGAGATCAGGGGCTTTGTAAGTATGGACGGCGCTGTTACATTTCCGAATGGAAGTATCACCCTCACAACGCACAAAGACCCTGATGGAAATTTTATTTCCGATGTATGTGTCAATGTCAGTGGGACAGATTCTTTTGAGGATTTATTTGGACAATTGGCGCCTTTTGCTTCACATGACCTGAAACAGGAGGAGAGCCTGTTTTCCGATTTTTTTGTGATAAACCCTGTATTTGAATTGGATGACGCGCATTTTGTCATTAATATCAGAAGCGTTGCAGCACTTTTGGCAGATGCAAAAAGGTGGATGCCATATCGGGGATTTATAAAGGAACGTATGTTCATAGAGGGAAAGCTTGTTTCGGGAAAGTTCCCTTATCCGATGTTAACAATATGCTTTTCTGCATCGCAGCCGGTTTCGCTTCCAATCGGTTCGGGGAACGGAAGGATTGAAATACGCACTGTAGATGATTTTACACTGTATGAATCACAACAGACAACAAAAGCCTATATATTATGGGACATTTTTGTGAATGAGCTGAATAAGAATATTATTTTCAGGACGCCTTTGTTTTCAGGCAGGGAAGAGAGGAAGTTTACTGCTGTTTTAAATCCTCCCTTGTCTGTCACGGATGTAACTTGGGTGTTGAAAGATATCATGATGCTGCCTGAAAATATGATGCTGATTCCCCAGGAGGCATTTTTGTCATCATTCGGATTGCAGCAGATCGATGTTGTGTATGGAACAGAACAGCAAAAAAAGCTGCCGGATATGAAGTATATACGTGCCGAATTTGCTATAGCCAGACCTATGGAACTTTTTATTCCGCAGATTAAATTAAATGATTTTCAGGCAGCATGGGAGAGCAGTATCAGCTCAGGAAATGTTCCGGCAGTTTCTCTGTTTATGGCGGCAAATGCTTCCCTTGATCTTGGCGACTTTGGATTAAAAGGTGATGTTACAGCGTATTTTCCATACATGGAGTTTACAGGCAGCCTGTGTCTGGAGCGGCAGATCAGTGTTCAGGAGTTGGCTAAGTCTTGTGGTATGCCTCTGCCCGATATGTGGGAAAATGATTCTTCAAATGAAGTGTCTGCCAACGTGATAGCATCAATGGATGTGATTGCCGATGCGGTGCATAGAAGTCTGCGCGTTGCAGCATCCGTAACCAATGTCCTCAGACTGGATATCAATGACAGGTTAGCCTTTGAATTGGAAAATATCAGTGTGGAAATTGATTATAGTGCCGAAAATATGATGTTTTCCATTGCAGGAGCACTGTCATTTGGCAGTTTTGCGTTCGTTTTGTCGGCATTTTACGTGGAGCATAGTTGGAAATTCAGTGGAACGCTTGCAAGAGGACAAGTGGATCTTGTGATGTTGATAAAAAGCGTTTTGAACATTAATGTGGAAGACACAAAAGCCGGAGTTGAGCTGCAGGATTTTTTGGTTTCATATGATACCGGTAAGAAGGAACTTTTAATATATGCTTCCTGTGAGGTGTGGTTTTCCATATTGGGAATCGTACCTTCACTTGGCGGCAGGATACGCCTTCAGCAGATAGGAGAAGAAAAAAATGCACAGCTTACAGCTTATCTAAATATAGAAGAGTGGCGGCTTATAATCCTTGCGCAAGTGGATGATATATATGCATTGGAAAAAAGATATATTTTCCGCGTGGAATTGGGAAAAAGCTATTTACAGGCTGTATATACAAATAAGAGCGGTCATGAGATACTTGAGGTTGATTTAGGAAATGTGATGCTGGGCGATGTTGTGCTGGCACTTGTTCGGTTGATAAATCCGAATGCCAGTCACACACTGGCGCCGCCTTGGGATATCTTAAACCGCATCAGATTGGACTTTGTTCTGACTGCGGATATCACAGAAAAAAGAATAACAATGCTTTATCCTTTACGGCTTGATCTGACAGGTATTTTCAGCATTGAGAATATTGGACTATCCTATACATATGATGCAGCAGGAAGCGGAGAGAAAAGAAAAATAGAATATATTCTTACAGGTTCATGCCTCGGACATGAATATACGATGGAAGATCCGTTATCCTGGGATGCAATAAACGGTGCACCGCCTGAAAATGTGGCAGTTAATGAAAAAAAATTTCAACTTTACTATATGTGTGTAGGCAATCACTTAAATGTGGATATTGTCGGGAATACATTGAGCGATATGATTAAGGACATTAAGTCAAAGATACGTGCGCAAAGCGGTGTGGTAGATTTTTCTTACAGAGAAAATGCCGGGTGGCTGATTGCCGCGGATTTGGAATTGTCGAATATTTTCAGGGTAGGTATACTGCTTTATGATCCTGAAGTATATGGGGCAGCCGTTAAACTGGATTTGGCAAAAGAGTCGGAAAATTCTCCTATAAAATTTCTGGACGGTCTTTCGCTGGAATTATATTATAAGAAGATCAGTAATGAAACGGGAATGTTCCATTGCAGGCTGACTCTGCCCAGAAAGTATTCGCGGCTGGATTTAGGGGCATTTATTCTATATTTGGGAGAAATTATTTTAGAAGTATATACAAATGGGAGCTTTTATATAGATTTGGGGTTCCCTCACGACCGCGATTTTTCAAGATCATGGGGAGTGACTGTGGGAACATTTTCAGGAAGAGGCGGTGTATATTTTGGCATTTTTCATGGGGACGCAGTTAATTCTGTTCCGGCTGTTACAAACGGCACATTTGCCCCGGTGGTAAAAATGGGTGTAGGCTTATCCATTGGATTGGAACGTTCATTTGATTTTGGAATAGTCAAGGGCGGTATATCTTTGGTGGCTTTGGGAACTTTTGAGGGAGTATTTGCTGTGTTCCAACCAAATGCCGATGAGCAGGATAAAGCATTTTATTATAAGGTGTCTGCAACTGTCGGCGTTGTGGGGAGTTTGTTTATAAGTGTGGATTTCAAGATAATTGCAATTTCAGCTTCTGCCTGTGTATCGGCATTTTGTGCATTGGAACTTGAGAGTTGCAGGCGGGCGTTGTTGGCACTTGATTTAGAGCTGTCTTTAAGCGCTTATATAAAAATACTCTTCTTTAAGATTTCTTTTTCTTATCATTTTAAGCATAGAGCACAATTTTATTTTGGTTCAGACCGGAAAACGCCATGGAATCTTGCAGAATATGTGCCGAATCAGATGTCGGGACAGTTACTGCAAAATATTGTTCTTAGCATGGACGACGTTGCAGAGCATATTGAAATTTCACCTATAGTAGTTCCGCTCTGTTCTATAACAGAGTCAGGAGAGTATTGCATGGCGTTTCTTTCATTTTTGATGCCGGATGATTTTCAGGCAGTTTTAGAATTGCTTTTAAGTCTGCTCTTCAGTGACGGAGAAGAACATATGACACTCGGATATGCTATGTCTTTGCAGCAGGATAGTGTTATGGAACAGATCGACTATTCTTTTGTACGCAGATTATTTGCCGAACATATAAAAGTCAATATCGGATTATCCGTGGAAGATGGTGATAAAAGCGATGAGAGTGCCGGAATTATCTTTCCAATGCTTCCGCAGCTTGGTTTAATAATGGAAGATCCTGTGTCCTACCAAAAGGTTAAGGAAGTCCATTTTGGGGAAAGAATTGTGGATACGGTCTATATGCAGACGCTATCGGAGTACTTTGAAAAGCTAAACGCGGATCCGGAATATGCAGTGAAGGATATGGCGGATGGAGAAGAAGAAATTCCTCTCTGCGGTGCTTTGATGGTGGACTGGGTCAGAATGATCATAAAAGAACTTGCAGGACAGGCGGTAAGGATATTCCAAAATGTGCAGCAAGATGCGGAGAGGGAAAATACTGAAAAAATACCGGAGATTATGATTACCAATGGAATGTCACTGCAGAAATTGTCTTTACAGACTATGACGCGGTTTGACGGCACAGATACAGGCTTATGGGAAAGCATATCGGAAACTTATGCAATGGTATCGGATAACGTTGTTATAGATATGAGCCGGTATGTATTTGATAACAGTGCGGCGGATCTTTCGCCTGAAGAGGCTGCTGCGCTGTTTTTTGTCCGTATATATGATGCAGATGTGTTGTATACGCCTTATGCGGAATATATTCTGCAGAAAAATGAGCAGGTCGATATGTTGTGGAGATGCAGTTATTCGGGAGAATTCAGACTGCAGCTTCCGGGAAACAGGCATCGGATAGCGCTTGCAGGGGATTCGGTAGTACGGCTTGCAAAAGAATGCGCGCTTTTGGATGGTTTGTGTGGTGAGACTGAATGGATGCAGTTCCAAAGTGATTTCCTGAATATTAACCATGAGAAAGGACGCAGTTATACGCTTTTTGGGAAATATATACCGACAGCACCCATATCTACTCTGTTGGAGTTGTTTTGCCGGTATTATCCTGATTTTCAAAATAATCCTTCAAACTATCCTTTGTGGGAAGCAGAGATACTATGTCCGGGAACGACATTCCGCCTGCCTGGTAATTTTGGAAAGGTTTCAAAGATTGAAGTGTCCGTAAAGGAGCATATTTTATCTGACGATAATGCTGCTGATATCGGAGCTTTGATATCCAGAGTGTTTCTTCAGGGAACACGTATTCCGGATCCGGATACAAAGGAACAAAAGCCGATGTATGAAGTAGCGCAGCAGCAGATAATACTGCCTGCAGAGCCAAATGACTATATACTCAGGCTGTTATGTGACACTGGTGATTTATGGGTAAATGTTACGACTGAGGAAATGCTGCTTACATGGGAAAGCATTCAGAATCTGCTTCCTGAAAATAGACGGGAGGTATTAGCGGCGGTGGATGATATTCCGGCTTTTTCAGAACAGATACAGTGTTTTACAATGGCGGATGGCTGGCAGTTGGCAGATAACGGTGACAGCCTTTATATCGGAGTTCTGCCGCAGGCAGCATCGGCATATATTGCAGCATGGCAGGCGTTTCCGAGGATGGAAAGGGAAGATGCCGTAATCGGAAATATACAGTGGGCGTATCTGGCACATATCCGGTTGTACAGGAAAGAAAAAGAAGTTTATTATGTACTGGGGGTAAAAGAAGAAGAAGCGGGAGCGCTGTATACAGTTGTGTCGGGATCAAACACTGATATGCCGGAATGCAGGCTGTACAGCCGGATATCACGGTTGAAGAACGAACATAATGTGCTGATGTCTGTTGATGCGGATGAATGTATACTTATCAAGACCAATCTTTCAAAAGGAACTCACCGTGTGTCCTATTCTACATTAGAGGATGCAGGAGATATCGGATATGCAGCGGATATAAATAATGGTGCGGGATTTTTAAAGCTGCTGTGGGAATGTACGGTGATTGGTGGAGGATATTGGCTTTGTCTTAATAACGATAATCTTGATGAAGCGTTGTTTGATGAAGATGGATATGCGGAACTTATACTTGCAGTATCATATAATAATAGAATCACGATATGGGAAGCCGTAAATGCTGTATATATGCCCGTAGCGCCTATGGATGCGGTGTTATATGGTGACTTGGAAAAAGTAAAATGTCCTGTTTTACCGACGGGATGCGAGGGAATAACGATAAGACGGAAATTTGATAATGAAGACAGGTTTCAGAGTCTGTTTCAACTGTTGGGATATGAGGCATCTGTCTATGAGTCCGCGCCGGTTATGCCGCAGCTTAGAAAGGAGGAATATTTTCAGTATCAGTTCATATTTCCTATGTGGAAAATGTTTCGCAATGCGCAAGAAGAGCAGCCATATGACGGAATTGGCAGGGAATACCGCCTGACACTGTTTCTGAGAGATGTTTTGGGGAACCGCCGCCCGGTATATATTGACACTCAGGCAGACGGTGGTCATACCGTAAAGGGAAGATACAATGATATATTGATTGGTCTGCATGAACTCTTGGCAGTGAAATGGGGATATTCATTCGGAACAGAAAAACAGACTGGAGCATATTTGGCTATAATAGGCGAAAACGCAGTTCTTTCAGACGCAGACAAAGATAGAGCAAAAAAAACGATTTTTTGGGCGATACAGCAGTTATCGTGCAGTGATATTGTATTATCTGTTCAGGCGTCTTTGTGCAGTGTGACTGTTCCGACCACAGCGCTTCAGCAGATACTGGAATATCTTCATAATGTTTATGCGTTTATCAGCGGAAAAGATGAGAATGTGTCTGACTTTGAGATAAGGTGTCCTATTAGTATGGCAGAACCGGATAAAAATATCTGTCTTGTCAGCGTATGGATAATGGTGGAACGCTCAGCGGATCTGTGTGCGGATGAAGCCGCAGGCATGGCGCAGACACTTTTGATGCCGCTGCAGGAGTATAATGGAAAAAGGTTTGCGGAAAATTTTGCACAGGCATTTCCACAGTATAAGCCGGCATATGACGGGGAGGGCAGACCGGTTGGCGTTCTGAACAGAATGTTGGCAGATTATGATGGAAATCCGTATGCAGTGGCACCGTTTGAGATAAAAACAGGCAAAGGAAGCATACATAGTCCGGAGTTTTATGCACTTGCCCCGCTTGCAGTTTCACTGCGGACAATGGAAATATCGTGTGAAGGGGATGTGCAGACATATACGTTTGCCGATGCGGATGTCAATAAATGGGAAGGTCAACTGTTGGAAGACATAGAGGGGCTGCTTAGTGGAAAGATGGTATGTATGGCGGCAGTGACATGTCCGGATAAGGTAGAAAGGCTTGTTTCCGCAAAAGATAAACTTGCTGAAATACTGGCATGTAGAATTATGCCGGTTCGCAAAGGAGCAGAACGACAGATTCCATATGATGTTCACGATATGGCTTTGGAGTGGTTCCGAAAGGATTTAAGAATGGCATATGGCACAGATGTGATCGCTGTCTTTGAGGCATTTTGGACAAGCAGGAACTCTGACAGTATTTATCGCTTGGATCCTAAAGTGGAATTGGATGGATGTATTGCGGCATCGAAACTTGAGGCGGCGCCTGTGGGTGACAAAAGATTATTTACTTTATTCCTTTCCGAAACTGATGGCAGATTTTCGGAGGCAAAGTTGTCTTTCCCATATTTGGAATACGATATAGAGCCGGGAATAGAAGGTTATGAGAAGTCGAAGTGGCTGCGTTTCGAGGAACCTGTCACAGGGCGGACAAACCTGTTTTCCGACCTTTTGACGCCATATCCGAAAAAAACATGCCCATTGCCGCCGCAGCTTCTTGTGCAGCAGTATTCTACAAAAGGGCTTGATTATCCAAACTATGACTGGTCTTGCCAAATAGAGGCAGATTTGTGCAGTCAGGATATTATGCGCCTTATGGTAGAATACAATAGTCAGGTATCGGCAGGGGATAACAATATTGATGTTCAGACAGAAATACTGGGGCGCTACCAATTGGAGCGGAACGGTATTATGGAAATGCTGGGGAATGTAGAGAAGTTTGGAACAGCTTATTCAAAGTTTGTTTCCTATGTGGAGCGGTATGCGCAAAGCACCCAAGGTAAAAATATGGATGCGAATATGGATACGGCAGGGGAGAACGTCGTATACATTGAACTGGGATTTGCTTTCAGGGAAAACAGGGTGGAGATCAGCGTCTTGAATGAAGAATACGTCAGTAAAGAACTTGGCAGTATCGGTGCAAGGCTGTCAGTTCCTGAAACCGTTGATGTTGAAAAAGCAGATGCTCCTGTTTTGTTTGAAGTCCGGATAGAGGGATTGTCTGTCCTGGAGTGGAATCGAATAACGCCAAAGGCACAGATCGTAAGAAATTCTAATCTTTTCCCAAATTCATATGTGGAGGTCAGAGATTGTTTTATCTTCAGGACGCAGACCGTAGAATTGCCGCCGCTTCCGATAACGGTTATCTATGAGACGCCGGTTGAACGGAAGGTGAAGAATGTATCGGATGGTGTTACAGGTGTATGGGATTATCTGCAGATGGACAGATATTCTGTCAATCTGCGTATGTGTGTGACCGTATTTTATTCTTATTCGGTTAATGAAACATATGGTCATATACTTGCAAATACGCCTGTTACATTTATGGCAGATGTCGGGGCAAAGGATGAGCTTATACGAAATATTGAGAGTTGGAAGAAAAATATTGATATTGGATGTCTGAGCATGGATATTGTGTTATACCAAAAGGACTCGAATCGGATGCTGGCACATACTTATGTGCGTTTTTGGATAGATGCGGAAAGCTGATTGGAAGATGTTCCCGTATAAATCATTGTAAAAATTCCCAATATGCAATATAATAAAACCATTAAAAAGTTATTAACAGGATTTCCTGACCGGACAAATGACTATATATACATGAAAGGTGATCATACATGCTGTTTAATTCTTTTGCGTTTGCGATATTTCTGCCTATAGTTTTTATCTTGTACTGGGCGCTGCCGCACAGATTCAGGTGGGTGCTGCTGCTCTTGTCAAGTTATTATTTTTATATGAGCTGGAATGCAAAATATGTATTCCTCATACTGTTCACAACGCTCATTTCATATTTGGCGGCTTTACTGCTTGAGCGGGAAAATGATAAAGGAAAAAAGAAATGGATACTGGCAGGAGCGCTGATTGTCTGTCTTGGCGTATTGTTCTTTTTTAAATATTTCAATTTTGTAAGTGAATCCTTAACGGCTTTTTTGGGGCTGTTTGCTATACGGCTTGATCCGCTGACATTAAATCTGCTTTTGCCGGTGGGTATTTCTTTTTATACTTTCCAGACGCTGAGCTATGTAATTGATGTATATAAGAAAGAAGTGCCGGCAGAGCATCATTTTGGCAAGTATGCCGCGTTTATTTCATTTTTTCCTCAGTTGGTTGCCGGACCCATCGAGCGGACAAACAATCTGCTTCCACAGATCAAGGCGGAACATAAATTTGACTATGATCAGGCGACATATGGTTTGAAGATAATGGCATGGGGATATTTTAAGAAGATCATTATAGCTGATACACTGTCAAAATATGTGAGCGTGGTGTATGAGCATCCCACATGGCATCAGGGCTTCTCGCTGGTTTTGGCAACTGTGTTCTTTGCTGTTCAGATTTATTGTGATTTTTCGGGGTATTCGGACATTGCGGTCGGCACGGCAAAATTATTGGGGATAGATCTGATGACTAATTTTAAAAGCCCCTATTTCTCACAAAGCGTAAAAGAGTTTTGGAACAGATGGCATATTTCCTTATCTACATGGTTTAGGGATTACGTGTATATTCCCTTGGGCGGCAGCAGAGTTGGTAAGATCAGGCATAATATTAACCTTATCGTGACATTTTTGGTCAGTGGATTGTGGCATGGAGCTAATTGGACATATGTGGCATGGGGGGGATTACATGGAGTTGCGCAGGCGTTAGAGAATGCGATGATTCCCAAAAAGTATCAAAAAAGTACAGGAATCCTTTGGTGGATAAGAGTGCTGCTTGTTTTTGTCTTCTGCCTGTTTGCGTTGATATTTTTTGCCTCGGACTCGATAGGGGATGCGATTTATGTTATGAGGCATCTGTTTACGGGGATAGCTTCACCTGTGGAATATATCCAATCAGGATTTAATGCTGTCGGATTGGAAATAGTGGATTTTGGATTTTTGATGTTGTCGATAATGATACTTACAGTATATGATTACGTGTCTCTTAAAACGGATGTGATATCAGTGATATCTCGTCAGAAAAATATAGTAAGATGGAGCATATATGTCGGATTTGTGGTATGGATAATTATGAACCTTCCTGCCGCCAAGTTATCGGAATTTATATATTTTCAATTTTAGAAGAGGTGGGAACGGATGTCTAAATTTATAAAAAAACTTGCGCTTTTTGTGGCTGTCGCAACTTTGAGTATGATAGCAGTAGTGTTATTTGATTATTTTGTGATAGGAAGTCAGTATAAATACAGCTATCAGGCTTCATTGATAGATAAAGTTGAACGGTTAGAGAGTATAAAAGAGCCCAAGATAATATTGGTAGGTCATTCAAATCTGGCATTTGGAATCAATTCGGAAGAAATTGAGAACGCGATAGGAATGCCGGTAGTTAATCTTGGGCTTCATGGGGGATTGGGAAACGCGTATCATGAGCAGATAGCAAAGCTGGGTATAAATGAAGGCGATATAGTGGTGGTATGTCATTCCGAATTTTCCGATACAGATGAGATCGGCGATCCGATGCTGGCATGGATCACTTATGATTACAATAACCAATTGTGGCCGATAATCAGGGAAAAAGATTATAAAGCAATGCTTAGGGCATATCCTAAGTATCTTAGAAAATCATATCTGCGGTGGATACTGAGAATGGGAGATAAAGATCCCGGCGGATCCTATTCAAGAAGCGCATTTAATAAATACGGCGACATAATATATCGACCCGCTGACGAGCAGCTTGATGTTGAAAAGTTATTTTCAGAAACATCGGTTGAGGTTCCGGAAATAAATGATATATGTATCAACAGATTAAATGAGTTGTACGAATATTGCAGGGAGCGGGGGGCAACTATGGTAGTCGCGGGATATCCTGTGCCGTACGGTCAATATTCAGACTTTACAGAGGAAGATTTTGAAGATTTTAAATTCAAACTGGATGATATGCTGGATTGTGATGTGATTTCCGATTATACGGATTATTTTTATCCATATGATTTTTTTTATAACGCAAAACTTCATTTAACCGAAGAAGGAGCCGAGGTAAGGACAAAGCAGCTTATTTCAGACTTGGAGAACTGGCTTGAGAAAAGATGATATTAAGGGAGGAAACGCTGTGGAGGGCGAAAAACAGAAATATCTGCTGACTATTGATATTGTCAAAGGTATTGCAATATGGATGGTTATTCTGGTTCATTCAAGACAGACATTTTTGAATTTGGCACCATGGTTACGCATATTCGATATTGGACAGATGGGATGCCAGATGTTTTTTGTAGTGTCGGGATTGACAAGCATGATGTCATATGAGCGTCTGCAATCATGTGGTAAATTTTACAGAAAACGTATAGAAGCTATCATTCCGGGATGGTGGGCGGCAATTTTCTTAATATATATCTTAAATTCGATATCGCTTGCGGTTTCCGGGAATATAATCAGATTCGGCGCAAACAGGAAGCCGTTGTCTATTCTGTGTAATCTGTTGCTGTTGCATGGCTTACTTCCGTTTTGCAACAATAATGTATATGGTGGAGCATGGTTTATAGGAACGCTTGCTGTTTTTTATGTGGCTGCGCCTGCCGTTTATAAGCTGTATACAAAACTTATACAAAAAGATCCATTCCTGATCAAATGCATACCATGGATCGCTCAAATAATTGCGTGTACTATTGTTGTAGGCGCGTACTTTATTACGAAAAATCCTTCCATAACGTTGAATAAATATGGGTTTGCCTATTATAATTTTATCAGCCAGAGCGGTTGTTTCCTCCTTGGGGCAGTACTCTATTTTGAACTTAAAAACGGTGAAATAATTAAAAAAGATCTATGGTTGAGAAAGATTTTATGTATTGTTTGCTTGTATATGCTTTTTCATATGTTTTTCACAAAATGGGCTTATTACTCGGTTTTGGTATCATTCGCGATGGGACTGTTCACGTATAACCTGCTTTTATGTATGATTGCCGCGGAAATCAGATCACGTAAGATATTTGAAGGTTCATTGATATGTAATGTGCTTGGTAAATATGGGAAGCATTCATATTATATTTATTTGATGCATTTTTATTTTGTGTGGTCAATACCTTTGATGATACAGGGAATATTTGGTATGATGGATATTCGCGTAAATGATAATGTGATATATTTTGTATGGATAATTCCTGCTTTTATATTGTCATATTATACTGCGCTGCTGTTTGAAAAGGTATTAAAAAGAGTTCAGAAGTTTTTAGGCAGTTTTTTTAAGAATACTGATTACAAATGTTAAACTTAATGGTATACTATCTATATTGGACAATCAGAATGAACAGGTGATATATGAAAGTAGTGATTTTAGCGGGCGGTATGCAAAGCTCAATAAGCAATGAGACGGAAGGTATTCCCAAACCGATGGTGGACATAGGAGGGAAACCCCTTATCTGGCATATTATGAAGCATTTTGCACAGTATGGGTTCACGGAGTTCATAGTGTGCGGCGGATATAAAGTAGATAAGATAAAAGAATACTTTATGGATTTCTATATCTATGAGTCGGATATAACGGTTGACTTACAGAATAATACTGTAGAGATCCACAAAAACAAGACGGAAGACTGGAAAGTCACGGTAGTGGACACAGGGCTTTTCTCTGCTACAGGGCAGCGTGTCAGGATGATAGAGAAGTATGTGGATGGCGATTTTATAGTTACATACGGAGACTGTCTGTCTGATATTGACGCTGCGAGTCTGGTTGAATGTCATCAGCGTGAGGGGCGGATAGCCACCATCACAATGGTAAAACCGTCGGGAAGAGAGGCTCTTTTGCCGATCGACGGCGATGGCAGATTTCGTTATGAGAGTGAATATCCGGCGGGAAATGATACTGCGTGGACAAATGGCGACTGCTTTGTGTTCTCACCAAAGGTATTCAGTTTCCTGACAGGAAATTATGAGTTGGAGAAAGCGCTCTTTTTGCGGTTGTGCGAGAAAGATCAGCTTGCAACGTATAAACATTACGGCTACTGGCTTGCCGTTGAGACTAAGAGAGATCTGTGCGATGCCGAAAATCTTTGGAATGCCGGAATGGCGCCGTGGATCAAAGATCAGGTGAAAGATATATGAAAGTGGTAATATTGGCGGGCGGTAAGGGTACGCGTATAAGCGAGGAGTCACAGTTAAGACCTAAACCTATGATAGAGATCGGCGACAGACCTATTCTTTGGCACATTATGAAGTTATATTCTTATTATGGATTTAACGAATTTATCATATGCTGCGGTTATAAAGGTCAGATGATAAAGGAATATTTTATTCATTACTACGTTAATCAATCTGACAGTACCTTTCTGTTATCAGGCAGGAAAACCATATCACATGAGGTCTTTGCCGAACCTTGGCGGGTAACATTGGCAAATACGGGTCTCAATACGCTTACAGCGGGAAGAATACTGAAAATCAGGGATTATATAGGGGACGACGAAGAATTTTTCCTGACATACGGCGACGGTGTGTCAAATGTTGATATTCCGGCATTACTTGAGTTTCATCATCAACATGGCAGAATTGTGACCATAACCGCTACACAGCCACCCGGAAGATTTGGCGCGCTTAAGTTCGGTTCACAGGATCAGGTGAAGGGATTTAAGGAAAAGGCAAGAGCCGATTCGGCATGGGTCAACGCCGGGTTTATGGTGATGAACAGGCGTGTGTTCGACTACTTGGGCGATGGCAGCAGGATGCTTGAGGCGGAGCCGTTTGAGAAGATAGCAGGCGACGACGAGATGGCGGCATACAGGCATGACGGATTTTGGTCGCCTATGGATACATTACGGGATAAAAATTATCTTGAAGAGTTGTGGAATACAGGGCAGGCGCCTTGGAAAGTATGGTAACGATCAGAGAGGTAACGGATATGTTTGAAAATCAGACCGAGCAGCAGGCGAGGGAAGAAATATTAGATATTGTGAGGCAATATGCCGACAAGTTCCATGGCAGAAAAAAGGAATTTGCGGAGGGGGAAAGGATTCCCTATGCTTCGCGCGTTTATGACAGCGCGGAAATGGTCAATCTTGTAGACAGCGCGCTGGAATTTTGGCTGACTTCGGGAAGATATACGGAAGAATTTGAAAGAAAAATGGCGGAATACTTAGGAATAAAATACTGTGCACTGGTAAATTCCGGTTCTTCCGCAAATCTGCTGGCATTTATGGCGCTGACATCACCGCTTCTTGGCGACAGGAGGATACGCAGAGGGGATGAGGTCATTACAGTGGCGGCAGGTTTTCCTACTACTGTTTCACCGATGATCCAATTCGGTGCGGTTCCTGTCTTTGTGGATGTCACTATACCGCAATACAATATCGACACCGCGATGCTTGAGGAGGCATTGTCAGAGAAGACCAAGGCAGTCATGATAGCCCATACTTTGGGCAATCCTTTTGATCTGAAAACGGTTAAAGATTTCTGTGATAAACATGGTCTTTGGCTTGTAGAAGATAATTGTGACGCGCTTGGCTCTGTGTATGAATTGGACGGAAAGAAATGCCTGACGGGTACTATCGGTGACATCGGGACATCGAGCTTCTATCCGCCGCATCATATGACTATGGGTGAGGGGGGAGCCGTTTACACAAACAACGCGGTACTGAATAAAGCGATCCGCTCATTTAGGGACTGGGGGCGCGACTGCGTATGCCCGCCGGGACGTGATGATCTGTGCGGACACAGGTTTGACAGGCAGTATGGGGAACTTCCTTTGGGATATGATCATAAGTATGTTTATTCGCATTTCGGATATAATTTAAAGGCTACGGATATGCAGGCTGCGATAGGATGCGCACAGCTTGATAAATTTCCAAAGTTTGTTGAGAAAAGAAAGGCGAATTTTGCACGTCTGAAGGCAGCTCTTGCGGGCACGGAGGATAAACTGATCCTGCCCGAAGCCTGTGATAATTCATCGCCAAGCTGGTTCGGCTTTCTGATCACATGCAAGGAAGGCACGGACAGGAATGCAATAGTCAGATATGTCGAAAGCAAGGGCATTCAGACGCGGATGCTTTTTGCGGGTAATCTTATCAAACATCCGTGTTTTGATGAGATGAGAACGGATGGGACAGGTTATCGTGTTGTTGGAAGCCTGAAAAATACCGACAGGATCATGAAAGACTCTTTTTGGATAGGCGTATATCCGGGAATGACAGATGAAATGATCGATTATATGGCTCGTATGATAAAGTCTGCGATAGATGGGCGATAGGATGGATGCTGATGAAAAATTTTTATAAAAATAAAAGAGTTTTAGTTACAGGAAATACGGGATTTAAAGGTTCATGGATGTGTGAAGCGCTTATCCGCATGGGGGCGCAGGTTACAGGCTATGCTTTGGAACCGCCAACTGTGACGAATTTATATTCAATTATCGAGTTGGACAAGAGAATGGATACCGTGACAGGTGATATCAGGGATTTAGACAGGCTGCAGCGTGTATTCAACGAAAAAAGACCGGAGATAGTTATCCATATGGCGGCGCAGCCGATCGTGAGGGAATCATATAAAAATCCTGTATATACGTATGACGTGAATGTAATGGGGACTGTAAACGTGCTTGAATGTATAAGGCTGGGCGATTCTGTCAGATCCTTTGTAAATGTGACTACGGATAAGGTATATAAAAACAGGGAATGGGACTGGGGATATCGGGAAAATGAGGAATTAAACGGTTTCGATCCCTATTCCAATTCCAAATCCTGCTCGGAACTGGTTACGGACAGCTATAAAAATTCATTTTTTAAGGACAGAGATACGGCAATTACTACTATGCGCGCGGGAAATGTTATCGGCGGTTGTGACTTCGCATCCGACAGGATCGTGCCGGACTGTGTAAGGGCGGCGGCAAATGATGAGCCTGTTATTGTGCGAAATCCGTATTCCGTGAGACCTTATCAGCATGTGCTGGAACCTGTTATGGCTTATCTGCTCGTGGCAAAGGCGCAGTACGTTGACAGTGCCGTTGCGGGCAATTATAATATCGGTCCTAACGAGACTGACTGCATATCGACAGGCGATTTGGCGGCGATGTTCTGCAGGGAATGGAACAGATCAGCGAAAACTGATATTTCATGGAAAAGTGAGGAGACAAAAGGACCGCATGAGGCTGATTTTTTAAAACTTGACTCTTCAAAAATAAAAAGAGTTTTGCATTGGAGTCAGCTTTGGAACATCGAAACGGCTATGAACAGGACTATCGAAGTTTATAAAGCATATTTTGACGGCGGTAATGTCTCGGAAGTTATGAAACGGCAGATCGCGGAATATCAAGAGGACAGTCATTTTGATGAAAGATAATATATTTTATAAGGTTTTGTCATGGATATGGAGAAATACATTCCTGAAACGGTATCGTCAATATAAGGTATATAAGGACGACAGGTATTGGCGAGAGCACAGGATCCGTAACGGCAGCCAAGATCCTGACAAGATTTTTTATGTAATAAGGCGCAGGGATCTGTATTGCGGATTGTTTTCTTTATTTTTAACTAACCTCGTAAGGATAGATGAGGCGAAAAAAAAGGGATATATTCCGATAGTAGACATGCAGAATGACTTTAATATATATCTGAAAACGGATAAGATCGGCAGAGAGAACGCATGGGAGTATTATTTCAGACAGCCGTCAGGCTATACTCTTGACGATATAAAAGACAGCAGGAATGTGATCATAGGTTCAGGGGCAGTGCCGGAGATGTTTCCATATCTTGATGTGTCGTTCCTTATGGGAAAGACAGGGGAATTGGAATATTGGAGAAAAACAGTCAGGGAAAATATCGTTTTGAGTGATACGGCTAAAAAACTGATCGATAAGGAGTATCGGGCATTATTTGATGCGGGTGATAAGGTCCTTGGAGTCAAATGCCGTGGAACGGATTATTCGGCAGGCAAGCCGAAAAACCATCCTATACAGCCGACGCCATTGCAGATGTTGAGTAAGGCGGAAGAAATCTTTGAAGAACAAAAATGCACTAAAGTGTTTTTGTCAACGGAAGATGTTGAATTTTACAAGGTTTTTAAAGAACGGTTCAAAGACAGGCTTATAACAAATAAAACGGATTTCCTTGTATATCAGGGCGGCTCTATGGGTAAGGAAGAATATGGACAGGAAAACGGCGGTTACGACGCAGGAATGGAATATCTGATCAGTACGATGCTGCTTGCAAAGTGCAGCTGCCTGTGTGCGGGATGTGTATCGGGTACTGTAGCCGCTCTTTTGCTGACGGAAGGATATGAATATGTATATCTGTTTGATCTTGGTATTTATTAAAGGCGGCAGGTGGGAAGGAGATGCTGTATGCGGATATTGATCGCGGTGCCGTCGTATTGGCCGTCACAGGATGGAGTGGCGATGATCACGGGATATCTGGCAGAGGGTCTTGCCGCCCGCGGGCATGAAGTTTTAATATATACAAGCGCAGGAAACGGCGGACTGCAGGTGCTTCCGCATAAAGAACGTCATAATAAAGTCGATATAGAGCGGATACGTGTATATGTAAGATGGCCGTTAAAAATAAAGGGAAGAGACAAGGAAAGCACAAAAAGAAAATATTATGAAAGGATCAGCTCATATGATCCGGATGTACTTATAGTAGTATGTACGCAGACTTGGACATTTGACTGGCTGAAACCGTATTTGGACAAAATAAACTGTCCGAAGGTGTTTTATGCCCATGGATATTCGGGATGGGAAGAGAAATACGACTATATGGAGAAACTGCGCAGGCGAAATATATTAGGCGTATGGGAGCAGTACAGAGTGAAAAGCTATTATGACAGCTGCTATAAGTATATAAAGAAATATGATTTGGCAATCTATCTGTCTGAACAGAGTAATTCATACAAGTATGCTGTGCTTCATAGGCTTGGCAACGGTAAAATTTTGGAAAATGCGATCGAAGATGCTTTTTTCGAGTCGGATATGCACTGCAAACATAATGGTGAAAAAAATGGGAAGCTGTTTTTTTTGTTTGTAGCAAATTACAACGAGAATAAAAATCAGGAAATGCTTATAAGGGCATTCGGGAAGGCAAAGATCAAAAACAGCGGTCTGCTGCTTGTCGGTTTTGAAAGGAACGAATATTTAAATCATTTAGAGCAGGTTGCATCAGAGGTCATTGATCCGGCTGAAGGGAAAGAAGTAGTATTCAATGTGCATTTGAAAAGAAAGCAGGTAGTGGAATTATATAGAAAGGCGGATGTTTTTGTCTGCTCGAGCAAATCGGAAATATATCCTATTGTGGCACATGAAGCCGCAGCGGCAGCAATGCCGATAATCAGTACGGATGTAGGGATATACAGTCAGATCGACGGCTGCACAATAGTAAACGATGTGGAAGAAATGGCGGACGCGATGGAAGAATTATATTATGATCCCGAAAAAAGAAAGGCAATGGGTGAAGCTGCTTACAACTGGCTTTGCACCAGACAGTGCAGGATAGAGGATAAAGTAGAATGGTTGGAAAAAAGTTTACAGCAGCTTTTATAAATCTGCTTGCGAAAAACGAGACTCTGAAATTTTGGAACAGATGCAGGATCCACAGAAATGAGCCGGAGTTCAGGGATCATGTCATAAACGGTTATAAAAATTCAGACTGCCTGCGGCTGCGTTCGTACGGCGATGAATATGAGGGCGAGATAATTTATCTGGCGGACGAGCAGGGCGGTGGAATGGGATTTTTCGCGGAACTGGGAGTAACGCTTATCAAGCTGTACTTTGCGGATGAGCGCGGTCTTACGCCATATGTACATTGGGGAAAAAATCATTTGTTTTATGCAGCAGGCGGTATTGACGGCGAAGAAAACGCATTTCTGCATTATTTTGCCCCGGTTTCACATGTCAGAAAAACAGACAGGGCAAAGCATGTTTTAAAGTCGGAAGCATGGCATTACGAGCAGGTAAAGTCTGTTTTTAACGCGGTAAGTTATGATGTAACAGACGAGTATGTAAATGCCATGGCGCGGATGATGAAGAAATATATCCGTTATAATGACAAGACTAAGAGAAAACTTGAAGAAGATGAGAGCAGATTATTGGGAGATAAAAAAACACTTGGTATTCATTATAGAGGAACGGATTTTAGAAAGCAGTATAATAACCACCCGGTGGCGGTAAAGATCGAACAGACGATTGAAGAAGCAAAAAAGCTGATGGCGCGGGGGGATTATGAGCAGATCTTTCTGGCTACGGATGAAAATGACGCGGTTATAAAATTTACGGAAGTATTTGGTGAAAAAGTAAAGATATATAAGGACACATACCGCGGAAACGGCGGAGACGAGTCGATAGCATTCAGCGAATGTGACAGAAAAGACCATAAATACCGTTTGGGATATGAAGTGCTGCGCGACGAATACACGTTGGTTCAGTGTGAAGGGCTGCTTTGCGGATATTCCAATGTGACTTTTATGGCACGGATCATGAGACGCGGCTGGATGGAACAGGATTATAAGGATTATGTGTTGATAAATAACGGTATTTACCATAACAAAAACAGATTTTCGGAAAGTTTGCACAATTCAAAAGCATACTGATAAAAAATATAGGAGCGGCAGAATATGATCATCGCAATAAACTATGCCGATAAAAACTTTGCGAAGGCGCAGAGATTGAACCTGAAAACAGCAAAGCAATGGGGCGCGGACAAAACGATTGCGTATACCCCGGATGATATTGACGCTGATTTTTTTGAAAGAAATAAAGAGATCCTAAATATAAAAAAAGGAAACGGGCTGTACCTTTGGAAACCATATGTTATCAATAAGGCATACGGAGAATTACAGGAAGGCGACTATCTGATATATACTGACGCGGGGTCTGTATACGTCAACAGCATCGGGTATCTGATAGAGTGCATGGAGAGGGAAAACACGGATATCATGGTATTTTCGCTTGAAAAAGAAATGCTTGAACGCAGATACACAAAAAGAGACGCGTTTATATTGTTGGACTGTGACAGCCCAGAATATACGGACACGCCGCAGTCTGTTGGCGGTTATGTAGTATTAAAAAAATCGGATTTTGTCGGAAAATTTATCGCCGAGGATCTGTATTACGCACAGGATATGCGTGTAATCACGGAGCAGGACAATACACAGGGGCAGCCGAATTATCCGGACTTTATAGCACACAGGCATGACCAGTCAGTGTGGTCGTTGATGAGTAAAAAATATGGGTTAAAGCGTTTCAGAGACCCGTCGCAGTTTGGCATGATAAAAAGCTATGATGAAGATGTTGCAAAAAGAAGCACATTTCCACAGATAATAGACTCGCACAGGATGAATGTTGAAACGCTTAGAGAACTGAGATGGAAGAGAAGCCGCGCCGGCAGAATGATTGAAAGGATCATAAAGGGGTAATCTGATGAAGTTTGATATATTAGAACAGGTCAACGGAAAAATATCGTCAAATACAAAGATTTGTTTTACGTCAGGCATAATAACGGGATGTCTGACGCATTTCTATATGCTGTCAAATAAACTTTTGAACTGGGACGACGCAAATAATCTTGCAAGCTTTGGCAGCGGTGATTATCTGGGAAGATGGCTGCTGAAATATATCCATCCGCTTGGCGGTATATACAGTATACCTGCTGTTCATGGATTTCTGCTTATTCTGATGCTGTCCATATCTGCGGCTGTAATTGCTGATATTATGCAGTTGAAAAGTAAAACGGCGGCAGTTCTTACACCGTTAGTGCTTCTTACTTTCCCGAGCGTTGCCTGTACTATGACATTTATGTTTATGGCGCATACTTCGGGAATGGGAATATTGATGGCTTGTGTGGCTGTATGGCTGCTTCGGCGGTATAAGTATGGTTTTTTACCCTGTGGGATATTGCTTGTATTTGTTCTTGGAACGTATCAAAGCTATATAAGCTTTGCCATAACGCTTATGCTTATGGGAATGATCTGTGATATAATGCATGGCAGAAAAACAGTCGAGGTGGTAAAAAACGGTATATTATGTGCGGTGATACTGATCGTCAGCGTATTGATATATATGTGGCTGTCACATGTCATATATTCAAATCTGGACAACGAAACATATGGCGGGATAGGCGATATGGGGCATATAGCGTTATCACAGATGCCGATACTGATAGGCAGATGTTATAAGCGCTTTCTTGAATATTTTCTATGGAAGCCGTTTGCGTTTGTGACTAAGACCGCCCATACAGCCAACATCATTATATGTATTCTTGCGTTTGTGCTTTTTGGGATATTGTCAGTGACAAAAAGATTATATAAGGATGTGGGAAAATTCGTACTGCTTATAGTAGTATGTGCTTTTGTACCTCTTGGCGCGGCATTTGTATATTTTATGGCGCCGGAGGTTGATTATTCCATGCTGATGCTGTATTCGTATGCGCTTATATATGTAATTGTCATAGCTATGCTTGACTATTGCATAAGCGAATGGGAGAGTACGGATCCGGCACAAAAACGGGTATGTTATGCGCGTTACGGGGTAGTGTTTATAACTATAGCTGCTGTCTGCGTCAGCGGATATACGGATTACCTGCTTACAAATCGTGCTTATCTGCGTACGCACATTGCGATAGAGCGGGTACAGTCTTATTTTAACCGCATACTTGCAACTGTAGAATCAACGGAGGGATTTACGGAAGGAGAAGCGGTTGCGATACTTGGGGAATTTAACTATAAAGATAATCCAAGCACTGTGGAGATCGATCTGTTTGATTCGGAGGAGCTGCGCGTGATGTCCGGGGTGGCGCTTGAAAACGGGCTTATCACGTCGGGAGTGCGTGATAATTTTATAAAGATATTTAACGGGTATGAGACCGTAACATTGGATGAGGACGCAAAACAGGCTATAATGGCAACGGATGAATATAAAAACATGCCGCCATATCCGCAAGAGGGATGTGTACGGCGCTTCCCGGGGATATGGGTCGTAAAACTTTGCTATTAAAGCTGCAGTTACACATTGGCAGTACGGAGGACTAAGATGGACAGGGTGACTTTAAAACAGTTGGTTAAAAGCATCGGCATATATATTATATGCGCTGTGTTTATGGTATTGGCAATACGCGCAAGGCAGTTCGGGCATGTCGATGAGGTGTTCACATACGGGTTAGCTAATCATAAGTTTGCTGATACCATAGATATGCAGATAAAAGAAGGCTATAAATACGTTCCGGCAGGTGAAGCGTGGCTGGAGTATATGACAGTGCAGCCCGGTGAGAGGTTTAATTACGCAAATGTATGGAAGAACCAAAGCGAGGATGTGCACCCGATATTATATTACGTATTAGTTCACACTATTTCATCATTTTTTCCGCAGAAGTTCAGCGTATGGTACGCGGGAATAATAAATGTCATATTTTCCCTGCTGACTCTGTGTGTGGTCAGGCGCGCGGTCTGCAGATATACCGGCAGCAAGATAACAGTGCTTACTGCTTCGCTGTTTTATATATTTTCGTATGGAATATGGCAGGCGGCAGCGTTTCGCAGAATGTATGTGATGACTATGTTCCAGGTGGCTCTGATAACGCTGTTGTTTGTGGAACTTTTTGAAAATAAGCATACTTTCAAAATGTATCTGTTCACATTTATAACAAGCGTGTTGGGAATTCTGACACACTATTATTTTGTTGTGTATTTGTGCTTCCTTTGCCTGATATACGGTATTGTTATGCTGACAGACAGGCGTTTTAAGGAACTCATACGTACCGCTGCAGCGATAATATCGTCATGTGCAGTTTCTGTGCTTATTTTTCCCGGCATCATCGCCCATGTGACAAAATCAGACCGCGGTAAGCAGACGCTTGAAAATCTTACAGGTGAAAATATTATCGCCGAATATGGCGCAAATCTGAAAAGCTATTTCTCGTTTGTTGATGAGAGCATATTTGGAGGAGCGTTCATATATATTGTTATTTTTATGATATGCTTTGTTGTAATATCAATATTGGCAACGTTATTGAAACGGAATGCGCGGAAGTCTGCCCGTCCAAGAAAGATGAAAAGCCTGATGATCTTTATGTGTCCTAATATCTGTTATTTCCTGCTGATAGCTAAGATCTCGGTAGGCGTGACAGACAGGTACATATATCCCATATACGCGGTTATGATCATATCATTGATATGCCTGTGCTTTGAGGTGTTTAACTCTTTTGCGGGTATTGCCGCGGGCAACGCCCTGACCGGCTGTATTTTTCTGGGAGTATTTATTTTCAGCCTTTATAATTACAACCTGTTTCAGTATTTAAAACCATCGTATTTGGGGAAGATCAATGAGGAATACAAAAATTACGACTGTATTTATGTATATGACAGATATGAGGTGTGGAAGGTGAACGCTTCGTTTGCAGAAGTCAGCAATTACAGAAGCGTGGCTTTTATAACCGGGGATTCATTTGACTATGTATATTCGGCTGATGTTGCGGAGCAGGAAAAGCTTTTGGTCACTATAACTGATACAATAGATGCTGATTTTTATATGGCGAGTATTGTTGGTGTATGCCCTAAGCTAAACTCGTATGTTCAGGTTGCGAGCGAAGGATATGCAACGACATATCTTGCATATTAAATAATTGTGCACAAAACAATGATAGAAATAATTGGCGGGGTATGATATAGTATTGATAGATATCAGTTAAATAAGCAGTATGTTTGGGAGAACTGACGTGAAAAATATAATTAAAGAGTCAACTGCCGTGTTATTGGCAGTTTTGTCTGTTGTTGCGCTTTTTGCCGATACGGAATCGACCGGCAATCTGTCTATGGCGTTAAACGGCGACGGTATAGCGCAGAGCATTTTTTTTGTGTGCCTGATACTATTATACAGAAAAGTGATAAAAGAAAAAAAATATTGGGAAGGCATAGAATTAAGAGAGATAATAGCGTATTTGATACTCTCGGCAATGTTTTCCGCATCTATGATCATAGGACGGGCTCAGACCGCAGAACCATATCTTAAATATGGATATATTGCGGCGGTAATGTTTGGCGGTTATTTATGTCTGTTTTTCGGGCTGATAAGAGTTGTGTGCGACAGGCTTAAAGATATGCAGACCCAAAGTGACAAGGATGCATGCGGCAAGATCACAAAGTGGCTTTTTGAAGAACATGTCATATTGGGAGTAATGGCGGTCATATTTGTATGCAGGCTGCCATATCTGATCGCTTTCTATCCATGCTCTATGACTTGGGATGGCGGCGCACAGATAAGCAGTTTTTATGGTATTGAACCTTTTACTGACCATCATCCGCCGCTTTTAAGCTTTCTGTACGGAAATATAGCAATGTATTCACAGGAATGGGGAATACCGAATATAGGAATGTTTCTTATCCCGCTTATGAATACGACGCTTTCCGCGTATACGGCAGCAAAGATAATGGAACTTTTTAAGCGTATGCGTGTTCCGTATTGGGTAAGATGGGGCAGTATAATATATTATGCTGTGTTTACGGTATGGTGCATATTTGACGTGACAGTGATAAAAGATTCCCTGTATTGGCAGTTTGTGGTGCTTTTTACCATACAGATGATATATCTGCTCTTTTGGCGTGATGATTTGAGCAGGACAGCCACGGATATGTTAAAGCTTGCATTGTATGCGATCCTTATGACGCAGACAAGAAATAACGGGATATTTGTGCTGATATTTACTCTTCCCGCTGCGTTTATTATAATAAACAGAAAGAAAAAGCCGACATTTGCGGTGACTGTGGTAATGACATTCTTAGCCGTGTTTATTATCAATAATATTGTCTGGCAGGGGCTTGGTGTTACGAAGATAGAGGTAAAAGAGGACACTTACTGTATAATGTTCCAGCAGACCGCAAAGTACGGGCAGGATCATCCTGACGATGTTACGGATGAGGAACGGCAGTTTTTGAATACACTGTTTGATTATGATGAGCTGGTTGAGGTATATAACCCTAATCTTGCGGACTGGGTAAAGAACTGCCTGAAGATATGCGAGGCAAATTCCCCCGATCATACTAATAAAGAATTTGCGGCTGTGCGGGATGAATATTTTAAAGTATGGTTTGCACAGTTTAAAAGACATCCTTTATCTTATATAAATACATTTTTTGAGTGTTCATACGGCTATTATTATCCCGAGGTAAAACCATACAAGGAAGGCAACGGCTTTTATGAGATGGACAGGAATACGTTTACCGAGTCGATGCATGACGCGCGGCAGATAGAAAGCCTTGCCCCCGCGAGATTTATATTGAGTCAGGTAAGCAAAATAGAGTATATGCCGGGTGTGGGGCTGCTGTACAGATGCGGTTTTTATACATGGTGTGTGGCTTTTGCGGTTATGGTTCTGCTTGTGAGAAAGCGGTACAGGGAGGCGGTCATAGCATTGCCGGCTGTGGTCAATATCCTTGTATGCCTTATATCACCCGTTAATACATGCATCAGGTACTGCATGCCTACAATGTGTTTCGTGCCTGTACTTATAGCCGTTATCTGTTCAAAGGAAAGGACATAAAAAATGGACAATTGCAGAAAACAAGGCATTCTTTATATCGTAGTTCCATGTTATAATGAAGAAGAAGCGATAGAAACATCAGCCGGAAAACTTGCGGACAAGCTTATTCAGCTTAAAGAGGACAATATAATATCGGATAAAAGCCGTATAGTATTTGTGGATGACGGTTCTAAAGACAGCACATGGGATCTGATAAGGGCATTGTACGAGAAAGACGATAATATAATCGGGATCAGGCTGGCACACAACAGAGGACATCAGAATGCTATTCTTGCGGGAATGATGTATTCAATGGATTACTGCGATTTTACGATAACGATAGACGCGGATCTGCAGCAGGATATCAACGCGATGGAACTGTTTATAAAAGAATATGAAGCGGGGAGCGATATAGTTTACGGTGTGCGCAATTCAAGAAATACGGACGGATTTTTCAAAAAGACTTCGGCTACAATGTTCTATAAGATCATGCGCTTTTTAGGGTGCAGTATATATGAAAATTCCGCTGACTACAGACTTATGAGTTCAAAAGCGCTTGAAGCGCTTTCTGAATATGGTGAGGTAAATCTGTTTTTAAGAGGTATAATACCCGATATGGGGTTTAAGTCCTCTGTAGTTAAATTTGATGTATTCCCGCGCATGCAGGGAGAGTCAAAATACTCATTATCAAAGATGTTCACACTGGCGGCGGACGGAATAACATCGTTCAGTATAAAGCCGATAAGACTTGTCTTTACTATGGGCGTATTGGCGCTTTTTGTCGGCTTCATAATGATAATCCATATTTTATATGAACATTATTTTGGGTTTACGGTAAGCGGCTGGTCGTCGATCCTTATGTCTGTATGGATTTTGGGAGGAGCGGTTCTTATGTCGCTTGGCATAATCGGTGAGTATGTGGGGCGTAATTATATGGAGACTAAGCGGCGTCCGAGATATTATTTTTGGGACGTTCTGTCACGCAATAATGACAGCGATAAAAGCGATAAAAAGGAAAAAACGCAATGAATGTTTTGAAATATGACAGGATAATAATAGGGGCAGGATTATACGGGCTGTATGCGGCTTTGCAGTGCGCAGAAAGGGGCGAGCACATTTTGGTGCTTGAGTGTGATCTCGCACCTTTCAGGCGTGCTACCTATATCAATCAGGCGAGAGTTCATCAAGGCTATCATTATCCGCGATCGCTTTCGACGGCAATGAAGTCAGCGGGATATTTTGAACGTTTTAACAGGGATTATGATTTTTGCATAAACAGGGAGTTCAAAAAAATCTATGCGACTTCGAGCGAATACTCATGGTCAGACGGTGAACAGTTCAAAAATTTCTGCAGTGCGGCGGGTATTCCATGTGAGGAGCTTTTGCCGGATAAATATTTTAAGGAAGGCGTCTGCGACGGGGCTTTTCTTACGCGGGAATATACGTACGACGCGATGATACTGAGAGATTACTTTCTGGATAAGCTGAGTGAACTGCAGAAAAGAGCCGATATCGTTTATAATGTTGATATAGAGCGTATCGGGAAAACGCAGGATTTGTATGAATTGTACGTAAAACATAAGGATGCCGGTAATGATACGGTAAAGTACAGCACGGGGTATGTTTTAAACGCGTCTTATGCGTCAACTAATCAGATATTGGATATGGCAGGGTTTGAAAAGTTCGGGATAAAGTATGAATTGTGCGAGATAATCTTGTGTGATGTGAATGATACGTTAAGGGAATATGGTTTTACGGTTATGGACGGTCCTTTTTTCTCGATCATGCCGTTTGGAAAGACGGGAATGCACTCTCTTACGTCGGTTACTTTTACCCCGCATGCGACAAGCTATGAAGCGCTGCCTTCTTTTGAATGTCAGGACCAAAGCAAAGGTTTCTGCAGCGGGCATCATTTGGGAAACTGCAATGACTGCATTGCAAGACCTGACACTGCTTTTCCGTACATGGCAAATCTCGCCCGCAAGTATTTGAGGGATGAGTATCGGTTTGAGTATAAAAAGTCTCTTTTTTCGATGAAGCCTATACTGACAAGCTCTGAGATCGACGATTCAAGACCTACCGTGATAAAGACATATTCCGTCGATCCGACTTTTGTGGGAGTGCTTTCGGGTAAAATAAATACAGTGTATGATTTGGATGAGGTGCTTGCTTAATGGAAAAAAATTTTATTTCGGCAGTGATATATGTACACAACTCGTCAGAACGTATTGAAGAATTTCTTGGCGGTGTTATGCGGACCTTGGAACAGAATTTTGAACATTCGGAGATCATCTGTGTAAATGACTGTTCGGATGACGACAGCGTTGGTATTGTAAAGCGCATAGCATCAAAACAGAAGGCTGTTTCGGTCACTGTGCTCAATATGAGTTATTTTCATGGCGTTGAGGCGTCGATGAATGCGGGCGTCGATCTTGCGATAGGGGATTTTGTCTTTGAGTTTGACGCTGCCATGCCTGATTTTGACCGGCAGGAGATAATGAACGTGTACAATAAGTCGCTTGAGGGTTTTGATATAGTCAGCGCGTCGCCCGATAAGGGACAGAGGATGTCATCGGGGCTGTTCTATGCGGTTTTTAACAGATATACGGATTTTGCGTACAAAATATACACTGAACGTTTCAGAGTGCTGAGCCGCAGGGCTGTCAACAGGATAAGCGCTATGAGCAGGTCGGTGCCTTACAGAAAAGCCGCATATGCCAACTGTGGTCTAAAGACTGCAAATATAAAGTACAAAGTAACAAATGAATTTGATTTTAAAGAGGACAGAAGAGAGCGCAAATACAGAAGAACACTCGCAGTTGACAGCATTATAATGTTTACGGAGCTTGGCTACCGTTTCTCTGTGACAATGACGATGATAATGATGCTTATAGCGGTATCCGTCGCATTGTATTCGGCTGTGGTCTATATTTTCAGTACGCCCGTCGCCGGCTGGACCACGACGATCTTATTCATGTCGTTTGCTTTTTTCGGATTGTTCGGGATACTGACGATCATGATAAAATATCTGCAGATTTTGGTCGATCTGGTCTTTAGACGGAAAAAATACAGTTTTGAAAGTATTGAGAAAATAGGAGGAAGATGATGATTGCATTAGTCGGTTATACGGGATTTGTTGGAAGCAATATATATGTGAGGGCGCGAAACCGCATTGACGGGCTTTTTAATTCACATAATATAGAAAAAGCGTACGGACTTGAGCCTGAACTTTTGATATACGCGGGGCTGCGCGCGGAGAAATTTCTCGCAAACAGTGCACCTTATAAAGATATGGAGCTTATTTTGGAAGCGCAGGAAAATATACGCAGGATAAATCCGAGGCAGCTCGTGCTTATCTCAACAGTCGATGTGTATGCGGATCCTTTAGGCGTCGATGAGGAGAGCGATGTGCTCGGAGGTATGGCAAAAGGCATACAGCCATATGGGTTAAACCGCTATTATCTTGAGGAATGGGTGAGGATAAACTATCCGGACTCTCTTATCATACGGCTTCCCGCGCTTTACGGTGTAAATATAAAAAAGAATTTTATCTATGATTTTGTAAATGTCATTCCTTCCATGCTTAAAAAGGCGAAGTTTGAAGAACTCTGCGAAAAAGAGCCCGGGCTTCGCGACAGTTATGAGCTTATGGACAATGGTTTTTATAAATGCAGACAGCTGTCAAAGGACGGCAAGGAAGAGCTGAGACAGATATTCAGAAATATAAAATTTACCGCGCTTGATTTTACGGACAGCAGAAGTATATTCCAGTTTTATCCGTTAAGACGCCTTTGGGGCGATATGCAGACAGCGCTTGATGCAGGTCTGCCGCTTTTGAATATGGCGACGGAGCCTGTATCTGCCGCGGAATTATACAAGTATGTGACAGGGGAGACTTTCAAAAACGAACTGTCTGCGCCGCCTTCAAAATACGATTTCAGAACATTGTATGCCGATAAGTTTGGCGGAAAGAACGGTTATATCTATAACAAGACAGACATAATGGAAGACATTAAGCAGTTTGTTGAGATGAGCAGGGAGCGGGAGGATTTTTTGAAATAATGAAGCTGTCAGTATCAAATATTGCATGGGATGGACGCGAAGATGAGAAAGTTTACGGGCTGATGAAAAAGTACGGCTATACGGGACTTGAGATCGCGCCAACACGCATCTTCCCGGAAGATCCATATGAGAAGACGAAAAGTGCGGCTGTCTGGGCGGACGGGATAAAACGCAGTTACGGTTTTGAGATATGCTCTATGCAGTCGATATGGTATGGCAGACAGGAGCGGCTTTTCGGGAGCGTCGATGAATGGGAGAGCCTTGCGGCATATACTGAGAAAGCAATCGACTTTGCCCATGCTGCAGGATGCAGGAATTTGGTGTTTGGAAGCCCGAAAAACAGAGCGCTTCCTGAAAATGCCGATGCTCATATGCTTCAAAGAGGCATAGACTTTTTCAGGCGCGTCGGCGCTTATGCGGCAGATAGGGGCGCGGTAATAGGCATGGAGGCAAACCCGCCGATATACAATACCAATTATATAAATACTACAGATGAGGCACTGAAACTCATTAAGGAAACGGCATCGGACGGTTTCGGACTTAATCTTGATACGGGGACAATGATACAGAATAATGAGAGCGTAAGACTGCTTGAAGGTAATGTGGAATTTATAAGCCATGTCCATGTGAGCGAGCCGCATCTTGCGCTTATAGACAAAAGTGCCGCAAGAAGGGTGTTTCACAGTGAGCTTGCCGCTTTTTTGAGAGAAAACGATTATAATGGATATGTATCAATAGAAATGGCAAAGAATGATGAAGTATCTGCTGTTTCCGAAACACTTGATTATGTGAGGGAGATTTTTTCATGACAGTTGAATATAAACCTGCCGGCGTTCCGGCTTTTGAATGTGACGAATATGCAGAGAAGACAAGCGACTACGCGGTGCTCATACCCGTGATCAATGAGGGGGAACGCATACTGAAAGAATTATACCGCGCATATAAGCATAAGATATCGGAGTGTGCGGATATCGTCATATGTGACGGGGGATCATCGGACGGTTCCGTTGACAGCCGCAAGTTAAAAAAGCTTAATGTAAATGCACTGCTTGTCAAAAAAGGAGAAGGCAGACAGGGCGCACAGCTGCGCATGGGTATTTGGTGGGCGCTTCAAAGAGGTTACAAGGGCATAATAACAATAGACGGCAATAATAAGGACAGCATAGAGAACGTGCCTGATTTTATAAAAAAGCTTGAGGACGGTTTTGACTTCGTGCAGGGTTCCCGCTTTGTCAAGGGCGGAAGAGCGATAAATACGCCGTTTATAAGATATATTTCGGTAAGGCTGATACATGCGCCTGTCATATCGCTTACGGCAAGGCACCGGTTTACCGATACCACAAACGCGTACCGCGCATACTCGGCGCGGTATCTTCAGGATGAACGCGTAAAACCGCTGCGGGATATATTCGTTACTTATGAGCTTCTTGCCTATTTGTCGGTAAGGGCTTCCCAAATCGGTTATAAAGTATGTGAGATACCAGTGACACGCGCATATCCCAAAACGGGAAAGACACCGACAAAGATCAGCTTTTTCAAAGGTAACAGTGAATTGTTCAAAATATTGATTAAAAATCTTTTTGGTGCATATAATCCAAAATGATGGGAAAAATTAACCAAATATTGTTAGTATTGCCATAGCGGTATGATTTATTATCTGCTATACTGAAATAAATTGCCGTATATGGCGGAATGAGAGAAAAAATGGAAAACGTCAGAAGAAAGAACAATATGATAGAAACATACAGTGTCCTGCTTGCCGATATCGTCAGTGTTATTCTTTCTTATGCTGCATCGCTTTTTATAAGATTCAGGATCATACATTATGAGATCTATCCGCGGCAGTTCCACCTGATGGTGGGGGCTTATATAGTGGTGCTGTGTCTTCTGTACAGCCTTTTTCTCGACGCTAACAGGAATTTTTTTTACAGAGGATATTATCAGGAGTTTTATTATACGGTCAGATACACTGTCATAATAATAATCGGTCTTGTTGTGGTATTGTATCTTACTCAGCAGTCGTATGAGTTTTCGAGGCTTATATATCTTATTTTTGCCGTACTTAACATATTGGTAACTTACTGTGCGCATCTTGGACTCAAGAAGATCATGTGGGGCTATTACAGGGGCAGCGCGGGCAGTACCAAGATGCTTGTGATAGTAAAGCAGGATAATGCAGAGGAAGTAGTGTCAAGACTGCTTGACGGGAAAGACTGGTATTATCAGATAACGGCGGCTGCAGTTTATGACGAGGATAAAAGGGGACAGGAGATAAATGGAGTTCCCGTTGTGGCATCAAAAGACGACTTATATGATGTGGTCGTTCAGATGACAGTTGATGAGGTCTTTATTTCCCTGCCTGATGTAGCGGCGGTGCAGATACGTGAGATGGTCGAGCACTTTGAGGAAATGGGGCTTGTATGCCATTATAATGTCGATCTGTTTGACAGGGTAAATCCTAACACGTTCACACAGCGGATGGCAGGATATAGTGTAATATCGTTTGCATTAAAGACAATGGATTCGCGCAGGCTGCTTATCAAGCGTGCTATGGATATTATCGGCGCATTAGTGGGGCTTACACTTACGGCGGTCATCACCCCGTTTGTTGCCGTGGCGATCAAGCTTGATTCGCCGGGACCTGTTTTTTTCTCGCAGACACGGATAGGAAAGAACGGCAGGCGCTTTAAAATATGGAAATTCCGTTCGATGTACACGGATGCTGAGGAGCGTAAGCGTGAGCTTGAGGCACAAAACGAGATGAACGGGCTGATGTTTAAGATGGATAATGACCCGCGCATCACAAGGGTCGGCAGATTTTTGAGAAAGACAAGCATCGATGAGACGCCGCAGTTTTTGAACATACTTAAAGGCGATATGAGTCTTGTGGGGACAAGACCGCCTACGGAAGACGAGTTCGAGAGATACAGCGGATATTATCGCAGACGTATGAGTATTACGCCGGGGCTTACGGGAATGTGGCAGGTAAGCGGCAGGAGCGATATTCAGGATTTTGAGGAGATAGTCAGGCTTGACCTTGAATATATAGATAACTGGTGTCTTGGTCTTGACGTTAAGATATTGTTTATGACGATATTTGCCGTACTAGGCGCAAGAGGCTCGAAATAATGGAACAGTTACGGTATTGTGAGATATTAAAGACAAGGATAAACGTGACGAATATGAAAGATACGCTTGCGTTTATCATGGCAAATAAAGACAGGCTGCGCGGCAGCTATATCTGCGTGTCAAATGTGCACACGACTGTTATGGCATATGAGGACGAGAATTACCGCCGTATACAGAACAGCGCGGCGATGGCACTGCCTGACGGCGCGCCTCTTTCGATATACAGCAGAAAACATGGCTTTGCTGATGCGCAGAGAGTGACAGGACCGGATCTGATGCTTGAGATGCTGGGCTCTGAAGATACTAAGGGGCTGCGTCATTTTTTCTATGGCTCGACAGAGCAGACGCTAAAAGCTATGTGGTCAAAAATAGAAAGCGTATATCCTGACGCGGTGATAGCGGGTATGTATTCGCCGCCGTTTGGAGTGCTTACTGACAGTGAGGATGCGCAGATCGTTGACATCATAAATTCGTCTGATCCTGATATCATATGGGTCGGGCTTGGAGCGCCAAAGCAGGAAGAATTTATGTACTGCCACAGGGGGCGGTTAAATGCCGTCATGATAGGTGTGGGCGCAGGATTTGATTATCTTGCGGGAAATATAAAACGGGCGCCTGAGATTGTGCAGAAGATGTCGCTTGAATGGCTATACCGTTTTTTGCAGGATCCTAAACGGCTGTGGCGCAGATATGTAACTACGAATATAAAGTTTATCAGATATATTTATCGGGAGAAGAGATCAAAACGTGGAAAATGAGACCGGCGGATGCAGGATATGGTTTCACGCCGACGATTACGGCGTGACGGCGGAGCAATCGCGGAAGATACTTGAATGCCGCACGGAAGGGGCGTTGAACAGTATAAGCATAGTGCCAAATTCCAATGAACTTTCAGAGAGTCTGGCAATACTTAACGGCGTTGACCCGGACGCGGGCATAAGAAGAGTGCTTCATATCAATTTTGTGGAAGGACGTCCTCTTGCGGGAGCGCAGAATGTGCCTCTTCTTGTGGATGATACAGGTTTTTTTGATAAATCATTCATTGACTTTTTTAAATGGAACCTGACCCAACAAGGGAAAGCGAGGGCAGAACTTAAACGTCAGATCATGCTTGAGCTTCGCGCACAGCTTCGGGAAGTCACTAAGGTATATGATTACGGAATAACGGCTGTTGATTCCCATCAGCATTATCATATGATACCTATAGTATTTGACAGCCTGATTGAGATACTCGGGGAAAAAGAGTTTGAACATCTTAATATACGTCATATCAGGATACCTGTAGACCCTGTACGCCCGCTGCTTAGAGCGTTTGGCAGAATAAAGGGCGTGCGTGTGCTCAATCTTGTCAAATGGTGTATACTTAAAATATACGCCGGGAGAAACAGAAAGATACTCTTGGACAAAGGGATCAAATCACCTGTGTTTTTCGGCATATTCTATACATGCGAGATGAAATGGGAAGTGGTAAAGATACTGCTTCCGATATACAAAAGTTATGCCTGCAAAAAAGGGGCTGAGCTGGAGCTTATGTTTCACCCCGGCCCGCTTGGCAATGAGCAGGAGCTTTTGGACATAAGAAAAAAGGAACTTGCGGATTTTTATATGTCAGATAACCGCAGGCGCGAGGCAGAATGCCTCAAGCTTATCGGACATTAACAGGAGGGAAAAATGAAAAAATTGATCTTAGCGGCAGTGATAGTGTCAATGGTGCTGCCGATTGCTTCATGCGCAGACAAAAACCGGTCGGAAGATATAACGGCAAATCCTTATTGTGTTGAGGGATGCAGATGTACAGACTGCATCTGCTGCGAAAATGCCACAGATAATGCGGGGGCTGATGAACAGGCATATGCGGTGGAAAGCAGCAAGGAAACGCAGGAGGAGAGCATCGTCATAGAGGAGACTGCAGCGGATGAAGAAAATACACAGACAGAAACAGAGACAGACAAAGAAACGGAAATCGAACAGTCTGATATGAATGAGATACAGAAGCTTACGGAAGGTGAGAAAGCCGCAAGACGTGAGCAGCAGGAGAACTTTGATGAGGCAAGGCAATTATTGTATACGATAGCCGACTCAAAGGACAAGACATCGAAGATAAATCAGATGGACAGGCAGATATTAAAAAATAATGCATATGATTTCTCTGATAAACAGATAGTCTTTATAGGGGACAGCATAACGGAAGGCGCAATGGACTTATTTGACAAGAATGGAAATAAGATTACGTATGTCACATATACCGATTCATACCTTCATTTTAAGAAGGCGTTGAATCATGCCCATGGCGGCAGCATGTATGCGGAATATGGCGGGGCAGATCTTTCGCTTTCGGCAAATTTCGGAAATATAACAAATGTCGATTCGGATATTATCGTAGTGTTCGCGGGTATTAATGATTATCTTACCGAAGTTCCGGATAAACGTTTTGGCAATCTCTATGACGATGTCAGCACCGCGGGTTTCTGCGGCGCGGTGCGCAATTTTATGAATCAGCTTGAGCGATATTATTCTGACAGGGACATATTTTTTGTGACTATGTACGGAGTGCCGAGGACGTCATACACTTCTTATTCCGATTACAACGGACAGCCGACCTTAAAAGATTATATGGATGCGGAGCGTCAGCTTGCAATAGAGTATGGATTTAATATCATTGATCTTTACGGTACAGGGGTTATGGACTGCAATGATCAGGAATCGCAAGAGTTTTATCTGATGGACGGACTTCACCCCAATAACAATGGCAATGTCGTGCTTGGAGAACATATAGCGGCTGAACTGTCACTTTATTTTGGACGCAAGGAAGATCAAAAGCGTTAAGAGCGCTGAATAACGGGAGATAATCAATTGGAGATTTTAAAGTGGGGCATACTGATGTTTTTGGTATTGCCCGCACCCTTTTTACTGGGATCGATACCAACGAAATATATGGGCGAAACTAAGAGAACACCCGCAATGGCTTATGTTTGCGGGTGGTTCTTGAGCTTTGCCGTATTTGAAGTTGTGGCGATTCCTTTTATTTTGCTTAAAAAAAGTTTTACGGCTGTTGTCATCGTGTATACCGGAGTGATAGCTGTCCTGCTCTTATATTCGTTATTGTTCTTAAAAGAAAGTATCAAAATATATGCGAACGGTTTTAAGCGGCAGATAATGACCATGCCTCTATTGACAAAAGCAGGATGGCTTGCCGTGTTTGCCATTATAGGTGCGCAGATGATATACGCCGTAATGTACGAATATTATGACGGCGATGACGCCTATTATATTGCTATGGCGGTAAATGCCAATGTCTTTGACGATATGTATCTGCGTGATACGTATACGGGATACAGCTTTCAGTTGGATATCAGGCATGCGCTTTCGCCCACACCGCTCTATCAGGCATGGCTTTCAAGGCTTAGCGGGATAGCGCCGGCGGCAGTCGCCCATACGATGCTGGCGCCTGTATGGCTTATGTTTATGTATTGTGTTTACGGTCAGATCGCAGACAGGCTGTTTAATGATGAAAAAAAAGCGTACAGACCGATGTTTATGATACTAATTTCAGTTTGGATGGTGTTTGGCAATGTATCAATGTATACTGCCGAGACATTTGCCATGACAAGGACATGGCAGGGAAAGGGACTTCTGGCGGGAATAGTGCTGCCCGCTCTTTTGCTTTGTTTTTTGGATATTTATGAGGGGAATGTAAGCAGGGGGACATGGATGATGCTTGTCTGCGTGATTTTGTCGGCTGTGCTTGCAACCAGTATATCATTTATGCTTATTCCTACGCTTGTCGGGCTTGCGGCTGTACTTATATGCGTTAAAAACAAAAACATTAAGACGGGCGTATCGATGCTTGTCTGTCTTATCCCATGCCTTGTGCTTGGAAGCTTATACCTTATGATGAAGTAGCAGTGGAGGGGATTATGGTCGAAACGATCAGCGCGGTTTTTGAAGATATGATCTTATATAACGGCAAGAGTTTTAATATTATAATTTTTCTTGCCGCATTGATATTTCTGTGGGTTACGGAGAAAAATAAAAGTATAAGGATGGCGCTTGTTTATCTGACGACAGCGGCTGTGGTGATATTTATATGCCCTGTATATGCGGGAATAGGGATGAAGATAGACCAACAGATATATTACAGGGTCTTTTGGGCGCTGCCTATGGGGATGATCGTCTGTTACAGCGCCATAAAAGTGATCATGCGTTTTAAAACTATGGCTGGAAAGGCTGTTGTATTCTGCGTTATGCTTGCCCTGCTCGCCGTGAATGGAAAATCGGTTTATACGAATACGATCCATTTCAGGGCATCGAACGAGTATCATCTGCCCCCGCAGATAATCGATATCGCGCAGGCGCTTAAGCTTGACAAATGTAAACCTGTTGCCGTGCTTCCCGCGGAACTTCTGACGTTTTTCAGACAGTACACCGCGGATGTTTATACACCTTACGGCAGAAATCTTGTTGAGCCGACATGGAGTTATTTTTATTATAATGATCTGTATAATGCGATGGAAGGTGACCCTGAGGAATATGACGCGAAAAAGATCGCGGCATGCGCCAAGAAGGAACACTGTACTTATGTAGTGCTTTCCTGCGCAAAACAGCTCAAAGGCAGTATGGAGGAAGAAAATTATTTTCTTCTTGACTTTGTCCAAGGCTATTATATATATATGGATTACGACTACTTTGAATATTATAAGGAACAAGATCTGCTTGACGCGGATGTAATAGAGAAAGAAAAGGCCGCGTCTGAGGCGGCGCGGAAATGAGGAAGGCAATGGTTGGGCGCATAAAAAATATTTTAATGCTGCAGGGGATAATAATCATATACACACTCTCAGGCATAATGTCAAAAAAAGCTTCCGCAAACAGTGCAGAACCGGTCAGGTTTATGTTTTTTGTCGGAATGGATCTGTTGTTTCTGGGAATTTATGCCCTGCTCTGGCAGCAGATGATAAAGCGCTTTGAACTGTCCGTAGCGTATGCGAACAGGTCTATGGCGATCTTATGGTCGATGGTGTGGGCTGTTGTCTTTTTTCATGACAATATTACAATAAAAAATGTGATCGGCGTGGTGTTAGTCATGATCGGTACACTTATAATAAATACCGACACGTCACCGCAGTCAGGAGAATGAGAAAATGATCAACCGCTATATATTATGTATGCTGATTTCGGTGACTATATCTTCATTGTCACAGACACTTTTGAAGAAAAGTACTTTTTGCAGATATGATTCTGTTATAAGGGAATACCTTAATCCGTTTGTGATCGGAGGGTATGCGCTGTTTTTTGCCGCGATGCTTCTGACAGTTTATGCTTACAGCGGAATTGACTATAAGAATGGTCCTGTGATAGAGTCATTGGGTAATATCATAGTGCTTGTCTTAAGTTATTTTTTCTTTAAAGAGCGCATAAGCCGGGAAAAAATGATAGGGATCGCCTGCATTATGCTTGGAATTGCGGTATTTTACCTTTAGTGAGAAGTAAGCCGGGTTTCCATATACTGTATATTGGATATACATGTTGAGATAATAACTAAATCTTGTTATAATAATAAAAGAACTGTGTTTACGAAGGCAGTACGGAAATGGGGAAAGATATGAAAAAAAAGAAAAACTTTGGATTATATGGTACAAATAAGCGGCGCAGCACAAGGAAAAACAATAAAGACATAAGAGATTATGAGTCATATGATCCTGAGACGGACGATGATGATGAATATATAGTGGATTATCAGACCGATGATGAATACTATGGCGACGACAGCGATGTATATGAATATTCCGACGACTATGCGGAAGATAACGAAAGCTACTACGAAGAGGGCGGAGAATATCCGGATGACGGAGAGTATTATGAGTCTGAGGAATACGGCGAAGACTATTATTATGAAGAAAATTATGATACGGAAGAAGAGATCGGGGAAGACGAGATCGATGATGAGGATTATGTAGATACATCATATGAGGGAACCGATTTTTATGAGGATGACGACGATGATGAAGTCGTCTTCGGACCCGATGTCAGCGGCAAAGAAGGTATATCGTTTGCGGCGATAACGGATAGGATAAAGGGCTGGATAAGCAATATGACGGCATTTGACGCCATAGTTGCGGCGACAGGCGTTGTCGTTGTAGTGGCTGTTATTGTTACCCTGACTATGTTCCTTCAAGAGAAAAATATTGATAAACAGATAGAGGCGATAGTTCCTATCGGAGACGAACTTATCGATATGGGGATCGTGGGCGATGAGGGGCTTATCGCTATGGCAGGTGCCGCCGTTTCAGGACAGTTTTTGACGGAAGTACCCACGGAGGAGCTTCCAACAGTTCAGGAAGAGACGCAGGCTGAAAGCGCGAACGGCGTAAATGTCAGCTTTGTTTCCGTTGAAAAGGACTTAAAAGTGAGGTTTACTGATTCCAAGACAGGCGGGCTTATCACGGGGGTGGCGTTTGAGGTAACTCTCACAAATTCAAAGGGCAAACAGATAGTGCTTAAGGACGACGACAAGGACGGTATTATATACTCTGACAATATGGCGCCAGGAGAATACGATGCAGTAGTGTCTTCAACCGATAAATACGAATTTCCGACTAAGCCTCAGAAAGTCACTGTGAAGGATAAAGTTGAGTATGTAGTCATCAACGTGCAGGATGAGGTAAAGAAAGAATCACAGATCAATGTGTCAGCCGAAGATACGCAGCATCAGGATGCCGTAAAGGAGGAAGTAAAACTTACCGATACCGTTGAGTGGGTAGAGCCGACAAGCACGCCGATAGACGGTACGGAAGGATATATAATCGTAGATAAAAATACGATAGCAGATCCCTCAAAGATATCAATGCTGAAAAGCAGTATTATGTTTGACGGGCTTAACGTGAGCGTTACACCGTCAGATATTTCGCTTTTTGTCGGAGGTACGGCAAAGCTTGAGGGTTCAAGTCCTGAAAATTCGGAAAATGAGAAAGAAAAGGTAGAATATTCTTATAAATGGGAATCATCTGAGAATAGTGTTGCGTCGGTAGACGGAAGCGGAAATGTAACGGCAAATGCAAAAGGAAACGCGAAGATTACCTATACCCTTACTAAGACTACTACGCCGATTACGTATGAAGGCGGCGAAACTAAGGAATCAGAGATTGATGAAACGGAATATAATAAGCTTAAAGAAGAGGGCAAGGTAGAGGGAGAAGACATTCGTAAAGAGGAAGGAGACCCTACAAAATATTATAGAATAGACAAAACAGAAAAGACAAAGAAATACGGTTCGCCTGTAACGGAAACAGGCAGCGCATCCTGCGACGTCACAGTAAGCGAGAACGGCACCAAATCGGGTACGCTTGAGTTGAAGAAGAGTGCCGACAGTTGTACTGTGGGAGCGACACTTACGGTAAGTCCGGCAAAGCTTGTATATACAAAGGACGACGGCAGTACGCAGACTGTCACGGAGGGATTTCCAACCGTTACATGGTCAAGTGCGGACAAGACGATCGCGACGGTTGACTCAAACGGCGTTGTAACCGGTGTAAAGGCAGGAAGTACGACCATAACGGGACAAGTCACTGTCCAGAATACGTCAGGCAGCAGCATTACGATATCAGCCGATGTATCCGTAACGATAGCCGCCGCTTCCGAACTGACGCTTACCCTTGACCGTAAAGACAACGTATATATCGCGGTAGGCGCTGCAACAACGCTTGTCGCCACAGTGTCAAATTATAAAGAAGATGCCGGAGTTACCTGGACGACATCGGATAAGAATATCGCGACAGTTGATGAAAAAGGCAATGTCACCGGTGTGGCGGCGGGAAAAGTTACGATCACCGCGACGACTAACGAGAAGAATGCCGACGGCAAGCAAGTGACGGCGGAATGCATTGTCGTTGTCAATTCTGACGCCGTAAACGATACAGTGACAATGCTCAAAGACAAAAGCGGTAATCAGATATACGTAAAGAATGAAGACGGCAGCTACAGAGAGGCTGTATATGCCGACTATTTTACAGCGGCAGAATTTTACATAAAGACTCAAGGACAGTGCGTATATACAGGGTGGCAGACAATAAACGGCAAAACGTACTACTTTGACAAGAACGGAGTTGCTGTCACGGGAACACAGATAATACAGGGAGTTACTTATAATTTCGACTCTGAGGGCGCAATTGCCACGGCTGTCAACGGCTCGACTTTTGGCATAGATATTTCAAGACATAACGGCAGTATAGACTGGAATGCGGTAAAGGCATCGGGCGTAGATTATGCTATCATACGCTGCGGCTACAGAGGATCAGCGACAGGCGTACTCATCGAGGATGAGAATTTTAAAAAGAACATACAGGGCGCCGCGGCTGCAGGATTAAAAATCGGCGTCTATGTATTCTCGCAGGCTGTAAACGATGTCGAGGCTGTAAAGGAGGCTTCGCTTGCGGTAGGACTTGTACAAGGGTACAAGCTTACATATCCCATATTTATCGATACTGAGTCAAGCGGCGGCAGAGCTGACAGGATAGACAGGGCGACAAGGACGGCAGTTGTAAACGCGTTCTGCCAGACGGTAGCGAGCGCGGGATATCAGGCAGGTGTATATGCGTCAAAATCATGGTATGAGGATAATCTCAATATGAGCGCGTTAGGCAATTATAAGATATGGCTTGCTCAATACGCCGCTGCGCCGACATATAAAGGCAAATACCATATGTGGCAGTATTCGAGCAAAGGCAAGATAAGCGGCATAACGGGCAATGTTGATTTAAACTTAAGCTATTTTGGATATTAATTACGAATTACTTGAAAAAATTGGAAACAGACGCTATACTTGTAATATAAATACTATTATGGAGGAATTTTTTTCAATGAGGACATATTTGGTCACAGGAGGCGCGGGATTTATCGGTTCTAATTACATTCACTATATGTTCGGAAAATATGGGGATGAGATCAGGATCATAAATGTGGATGCTTTGACATATGCAGGTAATCTTGAAAATCTGAAAGATATTGAGAAGAGAGATAATTATACATTTATCAGGGCGGATATCACCGATAAGGCGGCGATCTCAAAGATCTTTGAGGAAAATGATATAGACAGGGTGGTTCATTTCGCGGCTGAGAGTCATGTTGACAGGAGCATCAGAAACCCTGAGGTCTTTGTGCAGACAAATGTGCTCGGCACGGCGGTCATGCTCAACTGCGCCAAGGCAGCGTGGGAACTTGAGGACGGAAGCTTTAAAGAGGGAAAGAAATTCCTTCATGTATCGACTGATGAGGTGTATGGTTCACTTGAAAAAGAAGGAGAATATTTTTACGAGACTACCCCGTATGCCCCGCACAGCCCGTACTCGGCAAGTAAAGCGTCGTCGGACATGCTTGTTAAGGCATATATGGATACGTATAAGTTTCCGGCGAATATTACGAACTGTTCCAATAATTACGGACCCTATCAGTTCCCGGAGAAACTCATACCGCTCATTATAAACAATGCGCTTCAGGGCAAGAAGCTGCCAGTTTACGGTGACGGTAAGAATGTGCGCGACTGGCTTTATGTCGAGGATCATGCCAAGGCGATAGATATGGTTCAGGAGAAGGGTAGATTGTTTGAGACATATAATATCGGCGGGCACAACGAGAAACAGAATATAGAGATCATTGAGATAATAATAGATACTTTACAGGAGCAGCTTGCGGATGACGACCCGAGGAAGGCACTTGTGTCAAAAGACCTGATCACTTATGTGGAAGACAGGAAAGGGCATGACAGAAGGTATGCAATAGCGCCGGATAAGATCAAGGCGGAGATAGGCTGGGAACCTGAGACTATGTTCAAGGATGGGATAAGGGAAACCATCAAATGGTATTTCTCGCATGAGGACTGGCTCAAAAACGTGACAAGCGGCGATTATCAGAAATACTATGCAGAAATGTATAAACAGGCATAACTTATGACAGGGAACGCAGGTACCGCGGGTATAGCGTTCCCATATTTAGAATACAGGAAAGGAACAAAACGACAAATATGAAAGGTATTATTTTAGCAGGCGGTTCGGGGACAAGACTCTATCCGCTCACGAAGGCGATCTCAAAGCAGATCATGCCTGTGTATGACAAGCCTATGATCTACTATCCGCTTTCGACTCTGATGCTTGCAGGCATAAGAGATATTCTGATCATATCGACGCCGAGGGATCTGCCGGTGTTTAAGGAGCTTTTCGGCACGGGAGAGCAGCTCGGGCTTCGTATGGAGTACGCTGTACAGGAGCAGCCGCGCGGACTTGCGGACGCATTTATCATCGGGGCTGATTTTATCGGAAGCGATTCTGCCGCGCTTGTGCTTGGCGACAATATTTTCTACGGACAGAGTTTCTCGAAACTCTTACAGAGAGTGGCGGCAAAGGAAAGCGGCGCGACTATTTTCGGATATTATGTAAGGGATCCGAGGGAATACGGTGTAGTAGAGTTTGATGAGAACGGAAAAGCGATATCAATAGAGGAGAAGCCCAAAAATCCTAAGAGCAATTATGCGGTTCCGGGACTTTATTTTTATGATAATGACGTTATAGAGATAGCAAGGAATGTAAAACCGTCCGCGCGCGGAGAGATAGAGATCACAAGCATAAACAATGAATACCTTAAGCGTGGGACGCTGACAGTCGAGACTATGGGGCGCGGTTTTGCATGGCTTGATACAGGTAATCACGATTCGCTTCTTGATGCCGCCGATTTTGTGTGTGCATTCCAAAAGAGGCAGGGTCTGTATATATCATGTATAGAGGAGATAGCTTACAAGAGAGGCTTCATAACGAAAGAGCAGCTTTTGAAACTTGCCGAGCCTCTTATGAAGACAGATTACGGCAAATATCTGGTAGAGGTTGCAAATGGACTCTAAAGGCAGAAGAGCGGCAACTCTGCTTGCGTTGTGTTCCGTACTTGTTGTTATGGCAGTGGTTGCGGTTTCAAATTACAAAAAATTTATGAATGGTCCGCAAAATAGCGACGACAGCGGAAACACTGCGGCAAAAAACGATATAAGAGATATAGGAATAGAAGAAGACGGGCGGGTAAGCGGTGCGGATCTGTCAGCTTTTCTGAATGATGAAGATTTTTTTGACGCGGAAACGCCAAAGGGGTCGAACCTAAGCCATGCTTCCGATAATGACGAAGCTGCGCTTACTGTACTTGCAAGCTCTGTCGAGCGCGATATAAGGGTCAAGATAGTTGACGATAAGGGCAATGCCGTATCGGGTCATGATTTTATGGTGCAGATAAACGGTGAGGGAGCATACTTTGACGATGACATGGACGGCGTTATCCATATAACGAATGTCAAGCCCGGGGATTATGAAGTGACGCTTAGCGGTCTTGAAGGATTTGAAGTGCCAAGCGAGCCCGCTAAAGTGAATGTGCAGTCAATAGTTTCATATGTACCGATAGACGACATAAGTTATTTTGTACATTCAGAGAATGAAGTTGATGTAATAAAAGACGATTCCGAGATGACAAACGAGGCTGTTGACGAGACCGATGAAGACGACACACAGTATACCGCGCTTCTTGACACGCAGGAACGCGATAACGCGGTCGCGCTTGGAATCGACGTGTCAAAATGGAACAAGGATATAGACTGGGATGTGGTCAAGGAGGAAGGCGTAGAGTTTGCCATTATACGATGCGGATACCGCGGCTCATCATCAGGACTGCTTGTTGAGGATCCGTATTTTTACAAAAATATCGAGGAAGCAAGAGAAGCAGGGATAAAGGTTGGCGTGTATTTCTTTTCACAGGCAGTCGATTTGGTCGAAGCTGTTGAGGAGGCAAGTATGGTCATTGCCCTGCTTGACGGAATAAAGCCTGATTACCCTATATTCATTGATATAGAGGGCGCGGGAGGCAACGGAAGGGCTGACGGGCTTGATATGGCGACAAGAACAGCTGTGGTAAATGCGTTCTGCCAGACGATACAGAATGCGGAACTGGACGCAGGCGTATATTCAAGCCGCAACTGGTACTACAATAATCTTGACCCCGGTGAGTTTTATGATATAAAAATATGGCTTGCGGAATACAGGCAGACGCCGCTTTATGAGGGGAAATATGATATGTGGCAGTACACGTCGAGCGGAGCGGTGGCAGGCATTGAAGGCAGGGTAGACTTGAATGTAAGCTATCTTGGACTGTAAGCAGATAAATTTATTATTTTTGCCGTGAAAGGCAGTATGGAGGATTAAAATGGGTAAGATCACAGTAGAGGAATGTGTTGTTGACGGAGTTACGATCGAAGGGTTAAAAGTGGTAACACCGCAGGTTTTTGGAGATAACAGAGGCTATTTTATGGAGACCTACAACTACAATGATTTTAAAGCCGCAGGCATAGATAAGGTTTTTGTGCAGGACAACCAGTCGGCTTCAAAAAGAGGCGTTCTGAGAGGGCTTCATTTTCAGAAGCATTATCCTCAGGATAAGCTTGTGAGAGTCATAAAAGGAGAAGTGTACGACGTAGTCGTTGACTTGCGTGAGGGCTCAAAGACTTTTGGCAAATGGTACGGTGTGCATCTTACCGAGGAAAATAAAAAGCAGTTTTTCGTGCCGAAAAATTTTGCGCATGGTTTTCTTGTGCTTTCTGAATATGCCGAGTTCTGCTATAAATGTACGGACTTTTATCACCCTGACGATGAAGGCGGACTGCTTTGGAACGATCCCGATATAGGAATCGACTGGAATATCCCCGAGGGAATGGAGCTTATCATGTCGGATAAGGATAAAAAATGGGGCGGTATTAAAGATTTTAGGCAGGGGAAGTAATGAAAAAAGGTGTATCGAAAAGAGCAATTAAAGCATTGGTTACTGTTGCGGCTGTGATAATGGCAGCCGTTATTGTAATACATCATAATCCGCTCGCCGACCAACATGAGGAAAATATTAAAAAAGTTATCGCCTGTTTTATGATAACGGGTGCGATTTTAATATTCCACCGCTTTTATGACAAGCTTGTATCGCTGCCTGTTGAGTTATGGCAGTCAAGGGAGCTTATTTGGAAACTGTCAAAAAACGATTTTAAAAACCGTTATGCGGGTTCATATATGGGGCGCGTATGGGCGTTTACCCAGCCTGTTGTAACAGTGCTTTTGTACTGGTTCGTGTTTGGACATGTCATGGCAAGGGATAAGCTTGAAGTGCTCACTGTAGGCGTTGAGGCGCCGTATGTCCTGTGGCTTACGGCGGGTCTTGTTCCGTGGTTTTATTTCAGTGAGGCGATAAATAACGGAACGACATCGCTTTTGGAGTACAGCTATCTTGTTAAGAAGGTAGTGTTTAAGATAAGCATCATACCTATAGTGAAACTTATAGCGGCGTCATTTATTCATATCTTTTTTGTGTGCTTTATGCTTTTGGTGTACTTTGTATATGGGTACAAGCCTGATATTTATCTTTTGCAGCTTATTTATTACAGCTTCTGCATGTTTATGTTCGTGCTTGCTTTGAGTTATTCTACATGCGCGATAGTTATATTTTTCAGGGATTTGACACAGATTATTAATATACTGCTTCAGGTGGGGATGTGGGCTACGCCGATATTGTGGAACATCTCGCGTCTGGACGATAATCCCGTTATACAGAAGATCCTTAAGATAAATCCGGTGTTTTATATAGTCAACGGTTATAGGGACGCCATGTTTACAAAGACATGGTTTTGGCAGGACTTTTATTCTACGTCGTATTTTTGGATAGTGACTGTAGTCCTGTTTGGACTGGGCGCCCTGATATTCAGGAGGCTTAAAGTGCATTTTGCCGACGTATTATAATGGAGAAGCGTATGAGTGATAAATTTGAGAGCAGGGAGACTGCGATATCCGTAAAAGATATATGTAAAGTTTATAAACTGTATGAAAAGCCCATGGACAGGCTTAAAGAGGCGCTTGGACTGACGAAAACAAAGAAATACAAGGAGCACCATGCCTTATCGAATGTCAGCTTTGACATTAAGCAGGGCGAATGTGTGGGTATCATCGGCACTAACGGCTCGGGTAAGTCTACGATACTTAAAATAATAACAGGTGTTCTCAGCCCCACGAGCGGCAGCGTTGAAGTCGATGGAAGGATCTCGGCGCTTTTGGAGCTTGGAGCAGGTTTTAATCAGGAATATTCCGGAATGGAGAATATTTATTTAAACGGTACAATGAACGGCTTTTCAAAGGCAGAGATAGACGCGAGGATGGCTGATATCCTTGACTTTGCCGATATAGGCGATTATGTGTATCAGCCTGTAAAGACATACTCAAGCGGTATGTTTGTCAGACTTGCTTTTTCGGTTGCGATAAATATAGAACCTGAGATACTCATAGTCGATGAGGCGCTTTCCGTGGGCGATGTATTTTTTCAGGCAAAATGTTATCATAAGTTTGAAGAATTTAAACAGATGGGAAAGACTATCATTATAGTGAGCCACGATCTGAGCAGTATCGCCAAATACTGCGACAGAGTAATACTTCTCAATCAGGGCGTTAAGCTTGGCGAAGGCATGCCAAAGGATATGATCGACGACTTTAAGCGTGTCCTTGTCGGGCAGTACGAAATTCCGGAAAATAAATCGGAAAACAGTCTTGTCAACGATGCCGATGTTAAGGAGGCTGTCGAGGTAAAAGCGGCGGAGCGCAAAAGAGCGCGCTCAGGAGCGGACAAAACATCAAAAACACTCGAATACGGCACAAAGCAGGCTGAAATTGAGGAGTTTTATATCATTGACGACAAGGGAACACGCACGAACGCCGTTATCAAGGGAATGGAATTTACCATTTGCATGAAAGTGCGGTTTGACAGCGACCTTCCCGCCCCGATCTTCGCTTTTTCCATAAAGACCGCAAAGGGAACGGAGATAACCGGCACTAATACTATGTTTGAAAAAGCTTTTTTGGAGCCTGTGCGTGAAGGTATGGTGAAGGAAGTTACTTTCACACAGAGAATGTCGCTTCAGGGAGGAGAGTATCTTATCTCTTTTGGTGTGACTGGCTACGAAGGAAACGATTTTAAGGTGTACCACAGGTTATACGATGCGCTTGACGTGACAGTCATATCAGATAAAAACACTGTAGGATATTACGATATGGATTCAAAGGTCACTGTATGTGATGCCGGAAGGCAGCATGCAGATAATATCATTCAATACAGAGCGTGAACATCATAAAAATATAAACGGAATCAAGGGAGATCAGAATGGCAGACAAGTTTGAGAAAATTGGAAATGTGGTGCTTGATTTAAGCTATTATTCAGGAGAAGATATTTACACCGACGGCGATATTGAGGATGAGATGCTTGATATCGCGATAAACCATACCGCTGAGGATTTTCCTGAAATCATAGTGCAGAAAAAAAGCTGGCCGATCTTTTACCATTTTTCCCGTTTCAGGTCAAATATAGTTGACTGGATCCCGTTTAAAAAAACAGATAAAGTGCTTGAGATCGGTTCGGGCTGCGGAGCAATCACAGGTGCCGTGGCAAAGCGCGCCGGGAGTGTTACCTGCGTAGATCTGTCAAAAAAGAGGAGCCTTGTAAATGCCTACAGGAACAGAGAGTGCGGTAATATCACGATAAAGGTGGGCAATTTTAAAGATATTGAGCCGTCTCTTCCCGAGGATTTCGACTATGTGCTTCTTATCGGCGTTTTTGAGTACGGACAGGCATATATAGGCGGCGACAAGCCATATGAAGATTTTATGCGGATATGCAACCGCCACAGGAAACTTGACGGACGTCTTATCATTGCCATTGAAAACAAATTCGGGCTTAAATACTGGGCAGGATGCCGTGAGGATCATCTGGGCACTTATTTTTCCGGGCTTGAGGGTTATCATGAGGGCGGTTCGGCGCGGACGTTTACGCGAAAAGGTCTTGAGCGCATACTTGCAAATGTCGGCATACATGAATATTTCTTTTACTATCCCTATCCTGATTATAAGTTCATGACAACGATATATTCAGACAAATATCTTCCCAAACGCGGCGAGCTGTGCAACAATCTGCGCAATTTCGACAGAGAGCGCGTTATTTTGTTTGACGAGACGCGTGTGTTTGATGAGATAATAGACGAGAAGGAATTTCCGCTTTTTTCCAATTCATACCTTCTTGTAGTGGGCGGTGAGCCTAAGGTGATCTATGCGAAGTTCTCAAATGACAGGAACAGGCAGTGGGCTATCCGCACATTGTTCGTAAAAGATACGCCTAAGCAGTTCCATGTCGAAAAACTGCCGGATACGTCATACGCGTATAAGCATATCGCGAATATACAGCGCGCATATGAGCTGTTGTCAAAGCGTTACGAGGGCACTAAGATCGATATAAACAGATGCGAGCCCGTAGCGGGTAATGTTAAATGCGGGCTGAAGTTTGAATTCTGTGGCGGCGTTACGCTTGAGTCGATGCTTGACGAGTGTCTTTCGCGTGCGGACATGGACGGTTTTAAGCGTCTTATAAGCGAGTATATGGAATGGCTTGAATATAACGCGGACGACTCAAATGTGAGCAATATTGATTTTATATTTCCAAATATACTGGTGGATGGCGATAAATGGCATATCATTGATTACGAATGGACATTTGAACGCAAAATATCGGCAAAGAATATAGCTTTCAGAGCTTTTTATAATTATATGCTCGGCAGCGATACGAGAAAAGCGTGCAGGGATATGCTTATGTATGATATCCTTGGTTTTTCAGAGCAGCAGGTCGAGGAGGCGGCGCGTCAGGAGAAGCGGCTTCAGCGGCAGATAAGCGGCAGCCGTGTCTGCGTCAGCGAAATGAGGGAGCTTATAGGCAACAGGGCATATGCGCTTTCGGGAATGCTTGATTACTGCGTATATGCGGATAATAAATTCCTTCCTAAAATATATATCGACTGTAATGGCGGCTTCAGCGAGGAAAATTCATTTGAAGTCAAGGATGCCTATATTGAGCAGAAATATATGAAACTATTGCTTGATATACCGGAGAATGCGCTGAGGATGAGGATAGACCCCTGCGAATATCCATGTGCGGTAAAGATAAATGAGATAAGGGTGGGGGAGCGAAAATGTACGCGAGGTCAGATCGAAACGAACGGCGCAGTACAGGATAACGGTTATATAGTATTCGACGGTTCTGATCCCAATATAACAATAAAAGTGGCAGGCGGTAAGAAACTGTATGTTGATATGGAGGTCAGCGAGCTGCCCGAACCGATAGCGGCGCAGCTTGCGAACAAGGCATTGGACGAGGCAGGCGGAAATATTTTCTCACGTGCCGGAAGATATATCAAAAGACATATTTAGTGATGTAAGAAAAGAAAAACAGTGCAGAAGTGAAGAGAGTAATGATAGGGAATATAAAAGAAGCTGTTCAGAATAAGCTGTATGAAAAATGTATCAATGAATATCAGAGGCAGCTGCGCTGCCAGACTGATCCGTATCTGCTGTGGATAAAGCAGACGGAACTTAGCAATGCGGATGAGATTGAAGAAGAGGAGTATCCTTCGCTTGGTGTTGTGTATATGGAGCAGTGCGGCAGAGATTTTTCACTAGACGACGTAAAACATGAGTATATAATATTTGCGTCGCAGGAGGGAAAAATATCTGTGCGCGCTTTTGGCGAGTTCATGCGTTACTTTGATACTCACAGCGATACGGACATAGTGTATGCTGATGAGGATGTGTGGGCGCTTTGCGATGAGCAGGAAGAAAATGCGCAGATGTACAGGGAAGATGAGCTCTGTCATCGTATATTCCCATGGACGAAGCCTATGTGGTCGCCCGATACTCTTTTTTCGTTTTTTTATTTTGGAAACATATTTGCCATAAGGAAGAGCGCGTTCACAGGCATTGAATGGCTTGGCGACGAGGATTTCAGAAAGAATATATATGATTTTGCGCTTAAGGCGACGGAGAGCGGCAAACGCGCGGGACATATCGAAAAGGTGCTTTTCCACGCCTACAGGCATGGGAAAAACCGTAAGGAGATAGCAGAGGAGCTTATGCACAGCACGAACTTTATCGGAGTCGGTGTAAAGTATGACCGCATACGCAAGGCGGCTTTTGAGCGGCGAGGTCTTAAGGGTGTTATGATGCTTGATATTGAAAGCGGTATAACATATCCTGTTTATGATGTGGACGGCGAACCGCTCGTCAGTATCGTCATACCGTCAAAGGATAATCCCGAGGTGTTAAAACAGTGCATACGTTCCGTCTATAAACATACATCGTATAAAAATTTTGAAATCATAGTTGTGGATAACGGAAGCACGGAAAGAAACCGCATAGTTATCGATTCTTTCAGAGAAGAGTGCGCGTTTTCATATATATATCAGCCTATGGAATTTAATTTTTCAAAGATGTGCAATATTGGTGCGGACAAGGCAAATGGCGATTATATACTGCTGCTGAATGACGATATGGAGGTAATCGAGGATATGTGGCTGACAAAGATGCTTGGACAGGCTTCGCTTAAGCATGTCGGCGCTGTCGGAGCAAAACTTCTCTATCCGAATTCAAGCCTTATTCAGCATGTCGGGATCAGCAATACCATATATGGTCCGGGACATAAACTCAAGCAGATGGACGACAGTGTTTCATACTATTATGGCAGGAACCGTTTTGTGTATGACATGATAGGAGTCACGGCGGCATGCCTTCTTATGAAAAAAGAACATTTCAAGGCAGTAAGAGGGCTGTATGAGGGACTTGCGGTGGCTTATAATGATGTTGATCTGTGTTTCAGGCTGTGCGTTAAAGGATTGTATAATGTGCAGCGGAATGATATCGTACTGTATCACCACGAGTCGTTGAGCCGCGGCGATGATATGAAAGATAAAAACAAGATGCAGCGCCTTATGGATGAGCAGGAGGTGCTTTACGGCAGACACAGGCAGTTTTTTCACAAGGATCCGTTCATAGGAACTCTGATGAATGACGGGGAGCCTGAATATCAGTGCCGTCAGGTCGAGGCATATGAGCTTGCCGATTCCGCCGATTATGCGGATGCGCTAAGCAGGGGCAAGGCGCTTCCGAGCAGGCGCAAGATGAATAACGCGATCATGGTGACGACTGAGGACTGCAAAAAGGAGCGTTATGCCAAAAAGCCGTATTATCTGCTTAAGGGATGGGCGTATGTGCCTGACGCTGATAACGCGCGTTATAGTTTCAAACTGCTTTTTGTGAACAATGTAGGTCATGTCTGGGAACTTCCTGTCCAAAAGCGCTATCGCAAGGATGTGGCGGCAATACTTGAAAATCAGACAAACGTTGACCTGACAGGCTTTTACTGCCGTATATATGAAGGTGCCCTTCCTAAAGATACTTACGATCTGTGGATAACGGCAAAGGATAACTGCTCGAGGCAGAGGCTGTACCGCGATATGGAGAGAAAACTCACGATAGACGTATAACTAAAATTTTTCAGGTGATTTGTGTGGATTATTACGAATATTACAGGGAAGAACTGTTTGCCCGGCAGACGCCGTATCTTCAATGGATCAAAGAAAATGAAAAACGTATAACCGAAAAAAAAGGTAAGCATATGCGCAGGCTTGCCTTTTCTTCGTGCACTGATAATACCGCGGATATAGTGAATGGATCTTTGCGGGGCGGCATCAGGGATGATGCGGTATATATCTTTGAAAAAAAAGGCGGGGCGGAGCAGCCTGATGCTGAGGCTGAGGTTGCACAGGCGTTTAAAGATAACGAGGATGTACGGATCGTATACGCGGACGAGGATTACCGCGGAAGCCTTGAGGAGTTATATGGACTTGAAGATGACGGTACATTGTACCGCGGAGCGCCGTGGTTTAAGCCCGACTATTCGCCGGATACTCTTGCTTCTTTTTTTTATATAGGCAGTTTTTTTGCAATAACAGGCGCAATGCTAAAACAGGGCGTGGAAGAAAATCTCAGCATATATGAACTGGTTCTGCATGCGATCGATATGGACAGAAAGAGAGTAGCGCATATTCCGAAGATACTTTATACAAATAACAGCCTTGACGGGATAGATAAGCTCGAAGGACAGGGAGTGGCTGAGAAAAAGACCGGGCAGGCAGAAGGGCTTGTATCGGTCATCATACCAAGTAAGAATAACAGTGCGGTACTTGAAAAATGTCTTAATACAATGGCAGCAAAAACGCGGTATGATGACTATGAGATCATAATCGTTGATAACGGAAGCTGCGAGTCTGAGAAGAACAAAGTCAATGAGATCGTCAGTACGATATGTGCGATGAAAGAAGGCTTGGAAGTTCGCTTCATTTATGAAGAGATGCCGTTTAATTTTTCTGCTATGTGCAACATAGGTGCAAAGCAGGCAAAGGGAAAATATCTGCTGTTTTTAAATGACGACACGGAAATAATATCGGATGACTGGCTTGAAAATATGGTATGTTCGGCAGCGTTAGAACATGCGGGGGCAGTAGGCGCAAAGCTTTATTATCCTGACAGGAGCAAAGAAAACGGATGTTACCTGATACAGCATGACGGCATTGCGAATATGGGCATAGGTCCTGCGCACAAGCTCTGCGGACTGGAAGACAGGGGAAATCTGTATCATGGGCACAATCTTGTGACATACAATATGATTGCAGTCACAGGCGCATGCATGATGGTAGAGCGCGGTAAATTTGAAAGGGCAGGCGGCTTTGACGAGGAACTTGCGGTTGCGTATAATGATGTGGAATTGTGCTTCAGACTGTATAAGGCGGGATATTACAATTTAGTGCGTAACGATGTCGTGCTCGTTCACTGTGAGTCGTTAAGCAGAGGACAGGATGAGTCTGATGAGAAAAGGCGGCGGCTTGAAAATGAAAAACAGACGTTATATCACAAACATCCCGATATGAAAGGAAGAGACCCGTTTTACAGCCCTAATCTGGTGCAGTGGAAAAAAGATGTAAATTATAACGTAGGTTATTTATACGCGTGCGACAGGGAAGTGCTTCCTGTGCGTCTTGATGACAAAACGTTAAGGACACTGCCTAAAGCACATAAAAATAAATATATCAGGCGGCTGACTGGAGAAAGCCGTTCGATGCTCACTATCGATGATATAAAAACAGATGATATCGACGCGCCTCATTATGAAGCTGAGCGTATGGTGTGCATAACAGGATGGCATGTTATCAGGGAACGGGATAATTCGTTGGCAGATAAAGCGCTTTTGCTGCGTGATGCGGATAATAATGATAATATATATATACTGCCTGTATATCCGCAGATAAGAAAAGACGTGGCAAAGCTGTTCGAGAGTGAAAAAGCGACTTCAAATACGGCACTGTCAGGATTACAAGTGATATTTAACCGTATGGCACTGGCAGAAGGAAGCTATGAAATAGGCGTGATAGCAGTGGTTGGAAATGAACGCCGCGGATACATACAATGGAGCGGCAGCACGATAGATATCTGATTGGGGTAAGATAAATATGAGTGATGAAAAGCAGACATATGATTTGGAATTTTACAAAAATGCATATGAGCAGGAGAAAGCGCGTTCGGCGTCGCTTGCGGGAAGGCTGGCTGACGCTAAGAACGAAGCGGACAATCTGCAGTTTCAGCTTGACCGCATAAAGAATAATCCTGTCTGGAAGGCAAGTAAGCCGCTTAGAATGTCTATGCACTGGGGGCTCAGAAACTACAGACGTGTCAAAAATCTTGGGGGTCCAAGAGGCATTGCCAGAAAATTGAGACAGAAAAAGATAGAAGCGCAGGCAAAGAAACTTCACGGCACCGCAAGCTTTCCGACTGCTGAGGAAGCAGAAAGACAGCGGGAGGAAAAGTTTGAGCGTATGGTAAAATTCAGTATACTTGTACCGCTTTGGAATACGCCCATTAATTTCCTTGAAGAGATGATAAATTCAGTTAAAGCGCAGACTTACGAAAACTGGGAACTTTGCCTTGCCGACGGTTCTGACAAAGAGCACGGCGATGTGGGGGCAAAATGCATGGAATATGCGGCGGCTGATAAACGCATCAAATATAAAAAACTCGAAAAAAACGACGGCATAGCGGGTAACACAAACAAATGCCTTGAAATGGCAGCCGGCGAATATATCGGATTGTTTGACCATGATGATATCCTTCATCCTTCGGCTTTATACGAGTATGTTAAGGTCATTAATGAGCAGGGCGCAGATTACATTTATTGTGATGAAACAACATTTAAGGGCGACAGCATCGACAATATGATCACGCTTCATTTCAAGCCGGATTTTGCGATAGATAATCTGAGAGCAAATAATTACATCTGTCATTTTAGTGTGTTCTCACGTAAGCTTTTGGAGGGGACGGAGCTTTTCAGAAGCGGCTTTGACGGAAGTCAGGATCATGACATGATACTGAGGCTTACGTCAAACGCAAAGAAGGTAGTGCATGTACCGAAGCTGATGTATTACTGGCGTTCTCATAAAAACAGTGTGGCAAGCGACATAAGCGCAAAACCGTATGCGATAGCGGCAGCTAAGGGTGCGGTCGCTGATCATCTGGAAAAAAGCGGGTTCAAGAATTTTGAGATAAGGAGTACCCGGGCGTTCGATACGATCTTTGAGATAAAGTATGAGATTCTGAGCGAGGACAAGATTTCCATACTCATTCCAAATAAAGACCATGTTGATGATCTGCGAAGATGTGTTGAGTCGATAAAAGCGCGGTCTACCTATGATAATTATGAGATTATCATCATAGAGAATAACAGTGGGGAGAAAGCGACATTTGACTATTATAAAACGCTTGAGGGACAGGAAAAAATAACGGTAGTCACTTATAAAGGAGAGTTTAACTATTCCAAAATCAATAATTTCGGCGCAGGATATGCCACGGGAAAGTATCTGCTTCTGCTTAACAATGACACGCAGGTCATCACTATGAACTGGCTTGAAAATATGCTGATGTACGCGCAGCGCGATGACGTGGGCGCGGTAGGCGCAAAGCTTTACTATGGCGACAGGACTATCCAGCATGCAGGCGTAGTAGTAGGTCTTGGAGCTCACAGGACAGCGGGACACACACACTACAAGATTAATTATGACAATCTCGGTTATATGGGAAAGCTCTGCTACGCGCAGAACGTGTCCGCAGTCACGGGTGCGTGCCTTATGGTGAAAAAGTCGCTCTATGATAAGCTTGGCGGGCTTGACGAGGAGTTCAAAGTGGCGCTCAATGACGTGGATTTCTGCCTGAGGCTCTTAGAGAAGGGATATCTTAACGTATTTACGCCGTTTGCGGAGCTCTATCACTTTGAGTCGGCTTCAAGAGGAATAGATGTCGCGGATGAGGCAAGGGCAAAGCGCTATGAAGAAGAGTCGCAGCGCTTCCGTGAAAAATGGAAAGCATTTCTTGAAAAGGGCGACCCTTATTACAATCCGAATTTTTCATTGGATTACAGCGACTATTCTTTGAAGATATAAATCAAAAAAATATCTTATAACCTTGAAAAATTTCCCTATATTTGGTTTAATAAAATAGTAGGGTAATACCGAAAAATTATATTGTGGAGGTAGCAGTATGAGTTTTATGGACGAATTTAATTTCTGGTTAAATGATGATTATTTTGACCGGGCGACAAAGGACGAGCTCCTTAAGATCAAGGATAACCAAAGCGAAATAGAAGACCGCTTTTACAAGGAGCTTGAGTTTGGTACAGGCGGACTCAGGGGCGTTATAGGTGCCGGCACGAACCGCATGAATATTTACACTGTAAGAAAAGCATCACAGGGCTTGGCAAATTATATAATCAAAGCGGGCGGACAAAAGAAAGGCATAGCGATAGCATATGATTCACGTTTCATGTCTCCTGAATTTGCCGATGAGGCTGCGCTGTGCATGGCGGCAAACGGTATCAAAGCTTATGTGTTCGAATCATTACGTCCCACTCCGGAGCTTTCATTTGCTCTTAGAACGCTTGGCTGTATTTCGGGTATTGTTATTACGGCAAGCCACAACCCGCCTGAATATAACGGTTACAAGGTGTATTGGGAGGACGGCGCACAGATTACGGCACCAAAAGATAAAGACATCATAAACGAGGTCAAGGCAGTGACCGATTACCATACAGTAAAGACGATGGATAAGCAGGAAGCGATAAAAGCGGGATTATATGAAGTCATCGGCAAGGAGATTGACGACAAGTATATGGTTGAGCTTAAAAAGCAGATCATCCACCCTGATGTCATCAAGGAAGTCGCTGATGACATCAGGATCGTATATACACCGCTTTGCGGCACGGGTAACAAGCCGGTAAGGCGAATTCTTTCGGAACTTGGATTTAAAAACGTGTATGTGGTGCCCGAGCAGGAAAATCCCGATCCGAAATTTACCACGCTTGATTATCCTAACCCCGAGGATCCCAAGGCGTTTACATATGCGCTTAAACTTGCGAAAGAAAAGAACGCTGACATAGTGCTTGCTACTGACCCGGATGCAGACAGGCTTGGCATATATGCGCTTGACACAAAGAGCGGCGAGTATAAATCGTTTACGGGAAATATGTCGGGAATGCTTATTGCCGAGTACATATTGAGAGAGAGAAAGGCAACAGGTACAATGCCTCCTAATCCCGCGCTTGTCACCACTATTGTTACCACAAATATGACGGCGCCCATCACAAAAGAATATGGCGTAAAGCTTATCGAGGTGCTGACAGGCTTTAAATTCATCGGCGAGCAGATAAAGCTGTTTGAGCAGACAGGTTCAAACAATTATGTATTTGGCTTAGAGGAGAGTTACGGCTGCCTTGCAGGTACGCATGCGCGTGATAAGGACGCGGTAGTCGCCGTAATGTGCCTGTGTGAAGTTGCGGCATGGTGTAAGAAGCACGGCAAGACGCTTTACGACATGATGCTTGAAATTTATGAAAAATATGGCTATTACAAAGAAACTCAGTATTCAATAACCTTAAAAGGTATTGACGGCTCTAAGCAGATAGCCGCTATTATGGATAAATTAAGGAACAATCCACCAAAGAAATTTGGCGAGCTTAATGTAATAAGGTTCAGGGATTATGAGAATGATAAAATAGTAGAACTTGAGTCAGGCAAAGAATATCCTACAGGACTTCCGAAGTCGAATGTCCTTTACTTTGACCTCAACAATGATTCATGGTGCTGTGCAAGACCTTCAGGTACAGAGCCAAAGATCAAGTTCTATATGGGAGTAAAAGGCACAAGCCTTGAAGACTCGCAGAAAAAGGTAGAAGCCTTGACAGAAGCGGTTAAGGAACTACTTTAAAACAATATTGTAATAAGTGCAGGTCGGGACGGCGAAAAAGCGCCGGATCCCGACAGCGCTTTTTATACGAACGGGAAAATTTTGGAGGATCGGGTTTTGAATAAGTTGTTGGCACAGATAATTAAGTTTGGTTTTGTCGGTGGACTCTGCTTTTTGATAGACTTTGCGATATCAACTGTTATCGTCGCTGTACTCGGGAATGTTTTAGAACACAGTACCGCGGCATTGATAGGGGGATTTTTCGGATTTACGATTTCCGTGATCGTAAATTACCTGCTTAGCATGAAATTCGTATTCACGCGCAATGAAGAACTTGGCAGAAAAAAGGAATTTATCATATTCATCGTGCTGAGCGTGATCGGATTAGGAATAAATGAGATCATACTTTGGATATGCAGTAATATTTACAGCGCAAATCCGAATTTAGAGAATATAATAAGCTTTACGGTATGGTTTGCAATGTCCAAAATATTTGCTACCGCGATAGTTATGGTATATAATTTTATAAGCAGGAAAATATTCCTTGAAAAACACGATAATTAGTGTAAAAAGAAGTTCTGAACACTTGCGGGACAGTGGGAGTTAGTATGTCTATAGCACAAAACATCAGGAAAACGATAAATTACAGCAGAAAAAACGGATATATAGAAGCGGCGTTCGCGGCGTTTGAGCGTGTTACACGAAAGTATGACGCGGATTATGTATATACGCCTCCTTCGGAGGAAATTTTGGAAAAACAAAGAAATGATAAATCTCTTTCGGATATATGTTTTTCGATAATAGTACCTGCATATGAGACAAAGCGGGATTATATGGAAGCGCTTATCGGGTGCTGTCTTGCGCAGTCTTACAAAAAGTGGGAGCTTATAATAGCAGACGGCAGTGAGACTGACGCTGTATCAGACATTGTGGGGAAATATAAGGATGACCGCATCAAATATATCAGACTGGATAACAACGGCGGCATTGCAGATAATACAAACAGGGCAATTGAAGCTGCCTCAGGCGATTACTGCGGACTGCTTGATCATGATGATATGATAACACCTGATGCGCTTTATGAGATGGCAAAGGCGATAGGCAGCAGTAAGCCTATACTCGTATATTCGGATGAAGATAAATGTGATTCCGCGGGCAGAAATTTTTATGATCCGCATTTTAAACAGGATTTTAATTTGGATTTAATCCTCACAAATAATTATATATGTCATTTTTTGGTGGTCGAAACAGATACCATCAAAAAATTCGGCATACGCAAAGAATATGACGGTTCTCAGGATTTTGACCTGATACTGCGTGTAGTGAGCACACTGCTTTTGCGGGAGAGAGAGGGACAAAACGACAGATCGATGAATGAGCAGATAGTCCATGTCCCTAAGGTACTGTATCATTGGCGGTGCCATCAAAATTCGACTGCGGATAACCCTCAAAGCAAAATGTACGCATATGAGGCGGGTAAGAAAGCAATCATAGACTTCGCGGGCAGGATGGGGTGGAAAGCCGATGTGCGCCACAACAAGCATTTGGGATTTTACCGTATCGTGTACAGAAACGATATATTGACACACAGACCTGATTTGGCGGCTGTGTGCGGCTACGTGGTACATTATGGTAAAATAGCAAGCGGTATCTATAAAGGACAGCCCGTGTTTTATGCCGGATATATGAACAGAATGGATCTGTATCAGGATATTGAACTGGTCGATATAAGAAATCTGGCAATAAATAAAGATTGTTATGAAATATACAGGGATGTTACGGGTCATGAGTATGAGAATACTCTTACCGAGGCGTATTCAGCAAGCCACAATACGGCAAAGGAGCTTCCGACATGGATTTGGGAACTTGAACGTACGGCAGACGGAAGAAAACAGATAGAGCAGCTGAATAAGGACCTCAGCCGGCAGCTCATCAGTAAGGGAAGGCTTTTGCTTGATCCTGAGTGCATCCGCAGGATTTAGGAATAAGATAATGCATGCTATTAAAACAACGGTTGTTATACCGAACTACAATGGAATAAAATATATAGAGGCGTGTCTTGAAAGCCTGTATTCGGGCACGGCAAAGAATATAGACATCATAGTGGTTGACAATGCTTCTACAGACGGCAGTCTTGAACTGATAAAAGAGAGATTTCCCGATGTGCGCCTTATAGAGAACAGCGAAAATACGGGTTTTTGCAGTGCCGTGAACCAAGGCATAAAAGCAAGTAACACACCATATGTTATTTTACTCAACAATGACACACAGGCAGGGATTTCCTTTGTTCATGAGCTGGAAAAGGCAATGGACAGCGATAGCCGCGTTTTTTCGGCGTCAGCTAAGATGGTATCTCTGTATGACAAAGATAAGATCGATGACGCGGGAGATTTTTACTGCGCATTGGGGTGGGCGTTTGCAAGGGGCAAGGGCAAAAGTATGTCAGAACATCCCGGAAAGTATGATAAAGACTGCGATATATTTGCGGCATGTGCGGGGGCGGCAATTTACCGCCGCGAACTCTTTGACGACGATAAGGTCGGGATGTTTGACGAGAACCACTTTGCGTATTTTGAGGACATTGATATCGGGTACAGGGCAAAACTGCAAGGGTATGTGAACCGCTATGTATCCGGCGCGCTTGTATACCATGCGGGAAGCGCGACAAGCGGTTCAAGATATAACGCCTTTAAGACAAAACTCGCATCAAGGAACAGCGTATATCTTGTATACAAAAATATGCCGCTTTTTCAGATTTTGATAAATATGCCGTTCCTGATAGCAGGTTTTGCCATAAAAACTTTGTTTTTTATAAAAAAAGGTTTCGGAAGTGAATATGTGCATGGCATAGTAAACGGAATAAAGCTTTCGGCGGGCAAAGAAGGGAGAAAACACAAGCAGCGCTTTTATCTGCGGCGTTTTCCGAACTATTTAAAAATACAGCTTCTGCTGTGGAGGAACATGTTAAGATTTATTGAAGATTAACAATAATAAAAAAATAAGTTGTACTTTTTGCTCAAATATTGTAGAATGATAAGAGCTTGGTTTATAAACGAATCACTGAAGCAGGGTGGTGCGATTGATAAGAGATAATCAGAAATATTTTAACAGGCTGCTTGTTCTGCTTGACGCGCTTGTAATAGCGGCATCTTACAGCCTTGCATGGTTTTTGTGGCTGAGCGGTTATGTTAAGGAAATAGAAAAAGGTACGGGTATCCTGCCTGTGCAGACTTATTTTGTGGCGCTTGCTGCCATTATCCCGTGCTATCTGATCTTATATAATTCGTTTGATATGTATTCGTCCAAACGTACGGCAAGGACGACATACGAGATCTTTAATATAATTAAGGCAAACACGGTAGGACTTCTCGCGATAATGGTTGTGCTTTACGCTATCAATATACCTGATTTCTCACGAGGTATGGTCGGCGTATTTTACGGAATAAATATATTTTTCAGTTCGATGATGCGCAAAGCCGTGAGAATGTCACTGCGTTACTTCAGGAAAAAGGGTTATAATATAAAGCACATTCTTCTGGTCGGTTATTCGCGCGCGGCGGAAGAATATATAAACAGACTTAACGCCAATCCCGAGTGGGGATATGTCGTGTGCGGGATATTGGATAACCGTGTCCCGAGAGGCGCGGTATACAAGGGCGTTAAGGTAATAGGCGATATTGAGAACCTTGAGATAATACTTCCCGAGAATAAGCTTGATGAGATAGGCATTACGCTCGCGCTTGAGGATTATGACCGGCTTGAGGCGATAGTTAATATATGCGAGAAATCGGGCGTCCATACCAAGTTTATACCCGATTATAACAGCGTCATTCCAAGCCGCCCGTATTTAGAGGATCTGGGAGGTCTTGCGGTAGTCAATATCAGGCGCGTACCGCTTACGAATACAGCTAATATGCTTATGAAACGTGTTGTGGATATTGTGGGTTCGCTTATTGCTATCATATTATTCTCACCGATTATGATAATAGCGGCGATAGGGGTGAAAACCACAAGTAAGGGTCCGCTCATATTTAAACAGGAGAGAGTCGGGCTGCACAACAAACCATTTAAAATGTACAAGTTCCGAAGCATGGAAGTGCAAAGGGACGAAGATGAGAAAAAGGGCTGGACTAAAAAGGATGACCCGCGTGTGACTAAGATAGGCAGGATACTACGTAAGACAAGCATAGATGAACTGCCGCAGTTTTTTAACGTTTTAAAAGGTGATATGAGTCTTATAGGACCTCGTCCGGAAAGACCGCTCTTTGTTGAAAAATTTAAAGAAGAAATACCAAGATACATGATAAAGCATCAGGTTCGTCCGGGAATCACCGGATGGGCGCAGGTAAACGGCTACAGAGGAGATACGTCTATACGTAAACGTATAGAATACGACCTGTATTATATTGAGAACTGGTCTATGGGATTTGACATTAAGATTTTGTTTCTGACCTTTTTCAAAGGCTTTGTCAATAAAAATGCCTATTAAGGAGAGCAGCAAATGCAGGATAATTATCAGGATAATCCGAATAGAAAAAATAACGTAAGAAACAACGGTGGAGGAAATAAGACAGCGCGCCGCGCCGCGCCGCAAGGCACTGCGCCGCGCCAGCGTCAGATGCAGCATCAGGGAGAGGCACCGCGCCGTCGTGCAAGTCAAACGCAGGGAGAGGAGCCGCGCCGCCGCAAGGTGCAGTATATGGATGAGGGCGATATGCAGGCAGATATGCCGATGCAGCATCAGGGAGAGGCACCGCGCCGCCGCCAGACAGCACCGAATGGAAGGAGCGCTTCGGGTGCACAGGGACAAAAGCGCAAGTCATCTCAAAATCCCAATGGACAGGCGCGCAGACAGGCACCCGGAAATAAGAAAAAAAACACCGCTTCAAAGAAAAACAACAAAAAGAAACCGCAGGAGCTTACCCCGCAGCAGGCGGCGAAAAAAAAGAGAAGGCGGATCCTTCTTTTCATAGGTGAGATATTCCTGCTTCTTATTCTTGTCATCGTAGTGTGGGGAGCTTCAAAAACGAGCAAGATAGTGCGCGTGGAGATACCCGAAGATGAGATAGGCATAAGCGAACAGGTTCAGCAGTCTACCGAACAGGGTGTCATGAAAGGATATCGCAATGTGGCACTGTTCGGAGTTGACTCAAGAGAGGGCGAACTTGATAAAAACACGCGAAGCGATACAATGATAATAGCATCCATCAATCTTGATACCAATGAAGTTAAGATGGTGTCGGTATACCGTGACACATGGCTGAACTTGAGCACGGACTCTTACAACAAAGCCAATGCGGCGTACGCAAAAGGCGGTCCTAAACAGGCGATAGCCATGCTCAATATGAACCTTGATATGAATATCACGGATTTCGTTACTGTCGGATTTGACGGGCTTATGGATGTGATAGACGCGGTAGGAGGAGTCGAGATAGATGTCAAGGAGGCTGAGATAGTGCATCTTAACAGCTTCCAGATAAGTATGGCAGGCAGACCCGACGGAACGCTGAATGCCGCGGGAGAGCCTAACTATACTGCTACCGCCGGGGTTGACTATACACCTGTTACCAAGTCCGGGGTGCAGACGCTTAACGGATTACAGGCGACAGCATACTGCCGTATACGATATGTCGGCAATGACTTTGAGCGTACTTCAAGACAGAGAACGGTTGTGACGCAGATAGCAAAAAAAGCGATGACGCTTAATCCTGCAAGGCTTAATGCCATAGCAGAGGCGGTATTCCCGAAGATTGCTACTTCACTTGATATGAGTGAGATCTTGTCGCTGCTCTCAGGCATAGCAAGCTATCAGATAGGTGATACGACAGGTTTCCCGTTTGACGAGCATTATGTAGGTACGCGCGTCGGACAGGCGAGCGTCATAGCGCCTGCCGATCTTGAACAGAACGTGATATTGCTGCACCGTTTCCTGTTTGGCGATTCGGAGGAATATGTGCCTTCCGACACGGTAAAGAAATGCAGTCAGAAGATAGCGTCGGATACGAAAGTAAGTGCCAAATCGTAAAAGGACCAATGGGGGACCGTAAACGCGGTCCCTCTTTCGATATTATTCGATATTATTGACGCCATATGCGGCAGGGAGGATAAAAATGCACCGGAGTGTTGACGTTATCATACCGACATACAAGCCTGACGGCGGGCTTATCAGTATGATAGAGATTTTGGAGGAGCAGTCATTTCCCGTAAACAAAATAATAATAATAAACACGGAGGAAAAATATTTTTACAAGCTGTTTTATGGCACTGTTTTTTTGGAACAGTACAAAAATATAGAAATACACCACATATCGGCGCGTGAATTTGACCATGGAAAGACGCGCAGAAAAGCGATAGGGTATTCTGATGCCGATATTTTTCTGTGTATGACGCAGGATGCGATGCCCGCTGACGAGTGGCTTGTAGAGGAGCTTGTAAATATGCTCAATTCGGATGAAAAGATAGCCGCCGCGTATGCAAGGCAGCTTCCGCTCATTGACTGCAGGGAGATAGAGAGATATACAAGAAGCTTTAACTATCCTGACCAATCAATGGTAAAATCTTCCGATGATATACCCGAGCTTGGGATAAAGACGTTTTTCTGCTCAAATGTATGTGCCGCGTATAAGCGGAATATATACGATGAACTTGGAGGTTTTGTTAAAAAGACGATTTTTAACGAGGATATGATATATGCGGGAAAAGCCGTGAAGAGCGGGTATAAGATTGCGTATTCAGCACAGGCGCAGGTGTACCACTCGCATAATTATACATGTGGGCAGCAGTTTAAGCGGAATTTCGACTTGGGAGTGTCTCAGGCAGATCACCCCGAGGTCTTTAAAGGAATATCCTCAAAGAGTGAAGGCGTAAAACTTGTCAAGGATACGGCAAAACATTTGGTGGACACAAAGAATAAAAAACTCATACCATACCTGTTGGTGTCAAGTGCATGTAAATATTTAGGATATCAGTTAGGAACGCACTATGATCATCTGCCGTATGGTATAATCAGGATGTGCAGTTCAAGTGATTCATATTGGGAAAACAGGAGGTAGGCAAATATGTGCGGAATAGTAGGATATATAGGAACACGGGCGGCTGCGCCCATAATACTTGAGGGGTTGTCAAAATTGGAATACCGCGGATATGATTCTGCGGGAATGGCGGTATTTGATGGTGAAAAAATAGGAATAAAAAAGTCGGTAGGACGTTTAAAGGTACTTGAGGAGCTTACACATGGCGGAGCGACAATGCCGGGTGTAGTGGGTATAGGACATACAAGATGGGCGACGCATGGCGCGCCAAGCGATGTCAATTCGCATCCGCATTACAATGAAAAAGAAACGATCGCCGTGGTTCACAACGGTATTATCGAAAATTATCTTCCGTTGAAAGAAAAGCTGATATCAAGAGGATATAAGTTTACATCGGACACTGATACGGAAGTACTGGCACATATGATAGATTATTATTACAAGGGCAATCCGCTTGAAGCCATCACGAAAGTAATGCACCGTGTCCAAGGGTCTTATGCGCTTGGGATAATGTTTGCGGAACATCCTGATGAGATATTTGCGGTGCGCAAGGACAGCCCGCTTATTGTAGGGCAGAATGAGGACGGATGTTTCATCGCTTCGGATGTCCCGGCAATACTTAAATATACAAGAAAAGTTTACTTCATACAAAATCAGGAGGTCGTAAGACTACGCGCCGATCATATGCACTTTTACACTGTTGACGAGGAGGAGATAAGCAAAGAGCCTGTCAACATCGATTGGGATGCCGATGCCGCCGAAAAAGGCGGATATGAGCATTTCATGCTGAAAGAGATGTATGAACAGCCAAAGACTGTGACGGATACGCTTATGCCAAGACTAAAGGACGGAGATATCGTCATTGATGAGCTTGGAATGAGCGATGACGAGATCAGACAAATACGCAAGATCTATATTGTGGCATGCGGTTCCGCATATCATACGGGCGTCACGGCAAAGTATGTTATAGAAGGCATTGCGCGCATACCGGTTGAAGTTGACGTGGCAAGCGAATTCAGATACAGAAATCCGATACTTGAAGACGGCACAATGGTAATCGTTATAAGCCAGTCGGGAGAGACGGCAGACACACTTGCCGCTCTTCGAGAGTCACAAAAACTGGGGCATAAAGTGCTTGGCATTGTAAACGTTGTGGGAAGCTCGATCGCGAGAGAAGCAGACAATGTAATGTACACATGGGCGGGACCCGAGATAGCGGTTGCTACAACAAAGGCATACAGCGCGCAGCTTATCGCGCTTTATCTGCTTGCAATCAAATTTGCAAGAGTGCGCGGCAGTGTTGGTGATGCTGAATTTGAGTCTATGATAAAGGATCTGCGGCGGCTGCCCGATCAGATAGAAATGCTTCTTTCAAACAAGGAGAGGATACAGCGTTTTGCCAACAGATATATAGGCGCTAAAGATGTGTTTTTTATAGGGCGCGGAATTGATTATGCTATATCAATGGAAGGTTCGCTTAAACTCAAGGAGATATCATATATCCATTCGGAAGCATATGCGGCAGGCGAACTCAAACATGGCACTATCTCGCTTATCGAGAAAGGCACGCTTGTCGCCGCAGTAGCGACGCAGGATGCGCTTTTCCAAAAAACACTCAGCAATATGGTGGAGGTAAAAGCAAGGGGCGCGTTCGTGCTTGCCGTGACAAATGAAGGCAATACAGACATTGAAAAAGCGGCGGACTATGTAATATATATACCTAAGACAAACCAATACTTTACCAATTCGCTTGCCATTATCCCGCTGCAGCTTTTTGGGTATTATGTCGCAGTAGGTAAAGGATGCGATGTCGATAAACCGAGAAACCTCGCAAAATCCGTGACTGTGGAGTAAATAGGCAGGCTATATAGTAAAAAACAGGAGAAATGTGATCAGAGTGGTAAAAACAGGCATGCATGGCAATGTCTGTTTTTGCGTTTTTATCACGAGATTTTTGACTAAAGAAAGACAATGTGTTATACTGTTTTAGAGTGGCTTGGAACGCGTTTGTATTTTTATGGAGGTGCGCTATGAACAACAAAAAGAAGAAAGGATCATCGGTATTAAAGACCGTGCTGGCAGCGTTTGGATGCGCGGTGATGATAGCTGTGTATACAGTTGCGGGAATGGCTGCCGCAGTAAGTATACTTGAGTTTGACGATAAAGGACGCATTATCGGCTGGCATATGCCGTATATCGGTGAGTCGTATGCGGTTGACAGCAGCAGTGTCCTGCCAAAGAGCAGCGGACAGGAAGATGATGATTATGATGATATACAAAGCGGAATAGAGCAGGAGCCGCGTTTTGACGATAAGACAGACGAGAGCGCCGACGAAAGCAGCATAAAAGATACAAAAGTTCAGGATAACAACGAAACGGCAGATGTCCTTGAAGAAACTGAGGAAGAAAATGAGAGCACAGCATCGATAGAGCAGGCGCAGACAGCGCCGGCAGTCGTAACGGACGTGTCACAGGTAGTCAAAGCGGCAATGCCGTGTGTGGTGGCAATCACAAGCGAATATATGGGATATGATTACTGGTATGATAAAATGGTCGAGGAGGAAGTCAACGCGTCGGGGATAATCGTCGGACAGAACGATGAGGAGCTTCTTATTGTCACCAACTGCCATGTGGTGGAAAATTCTTTAAACCTGACAGTGCAGTTCATAGACAATAGTGAAGTGACGGCATATGTAAAGGGAACTTCGTCAGAGAGCGATCTGGCGATATTGAGCGTATTCCTCGACGAAATGGCTGATGATACGCTGGACTCGATAGCTGTAGCTGTGCTTGGCGATTCGGATGAGCTTGAGGTAGGCGAACCTGCCATAGCGATAGGCAACTCGCTCGGCTACGGTCAGTCAGTCACGACAGGGGTCATAAGCGCACTGAACAGATACATTTATGAGGAGGGCGACTTATACGATCAAGGTTATCTAATACAGACAGACGCCGCGATAAATCCGGGAAATTCGGGAGGAGCGCTTTTAAATGTCAGGGGCGAGGTCATAGGCATAAATTCAAGCAAGATTGCCGATTCTGTGATAGAAGGAATGGGATATGCCATCCCTATATCAAGCGCAAAGCCGATAATAGATGAACTTATACAGAAAGAAACACGCAGGAAAGTTGAAGCAGGGAAGCAGGGTTTTCTTGGAGTATCGGGTAAAGATGTTTCCGATTCTGCCGCCAATGATTACGGTATGCCGCAAGGAGTATTTGTCACAGGTGTTGTGGAGGACTCAGGAGCGTATGAGGCAGGTATATTAAAGGGCGACATAATCACACATTTTGACGGAGAGAAAGTTAATGAGATGACAAGGCTTCAAAGCCTGCTCGAATATTATGAGGCGGGTACACAGGTCGAAGTTACTCTCAACAGATTTGAGAACGGCAGTTATGAGGAAATGACTTTAAGCGTGGTACTTGGAAGCAGAGAATGATTGTTCATATGGAGGGTACAATGGAGGAGAGCAAAAACGAGGATTTGGAAATTTTAGACATCAATGAAGGAAGCGGCGGAAACGATGCGGACGAGATAAAGGATAAGTCAGCCCAAAAAAGCGACGGCGACGACTATGACAGCAGCGATAATGAATACGAGGATGTATGTTTTATCTGCCGCCGTCCCGAAAGCAAAACAGGAAAAATGTTCAAGCTTCCAAACCATATATCGGTATGTTCGGACTGCATGCATAAAACGATGGATACAGTCAGCCAGTTTGACTATCAGGGAATGTTGAATAATACGCAGGCATTTAATTTTGATAAAGACAAAGATATGAAGAAACGTTTCCCGAGCATAAGCTTTGTCAATATAGCGGATCTGCAGGGCGACGGGGGTATTCCCAACAGGCAGAAACTCAAAAAGAAAAAGAACAAAGAACAGAAACAGGAAGCTGTGTTTAATATCAACAGCCTTCCCGCACCGCACAAGATAAAAGCGCAGCTCGACGATTATGTCGTAGGTCAGGATTATGCAAAAAAAGTCATATCAGTGGCGGTATACAATCATTACAAGCGTGTTGCTACCGGAACGATGGACGATATTGAGATAGAAAAATCAAATATTCTGCTTTTGGGACCTACAGGCTGTGGCAAGACGTATCTGGTAAAAACGCTTGCGAGGCTTTTGGACGTACCGCTTGCGATAGCTGACGCGACTTCACTGACAGAGGCGGGATATATCGGTGACGATATCGAATCCGTAATATCAAAGCTGCTTACGGCTGCTGAGAATGATGTGGACAAAGCGGAGCAGGGAATTGTATTCATCGATGAGATCGACAAGATCGCCAAAAAGAAAAATACAAATTCGCGTGATGTGAGCGGCGAATCGGTACAGCAGGGCATGCTTAAGCTGCTTGAAGGGGCTGATGTGGAAGTGCCTGTAGGCGCAAACAGCAAGAATGCTATGGTTCCGCTTACCACGATCAACACAAGGAATATACTTTTTATATGCGGCGGCGCTTTCCCTGATTTGGAAGAGATAATAAAGCAGCGTCTGACGAAACAGTCTTCTATCGGATTTAACGCAGAACTTAAAGATGTCTTTGACAAAGAAAAGAACATTCTTAAAAAAGTCACGGTCGAAGATATAAAGAAGTTCGGAATGATACCTGAGTTTATCGGACGTCTGCCTATCATATGCCCGATGGACAGTCTGACAAAAGAAAGCTACATAAAGATATTGAAAGAGCCTAAGAACGCTATCTTAAAGCAGTATCAGAAACTTTTGGAGCTTGATGAAGTGAAGCTTGTGTTTGATGACAGCGCGCTTTCCGCGATAGCTGATAAAGCAATGGAGCGTGATACGGGCGCGCGTGCTTTGAGAGCTATCATTGAAGAGTTTATGCTTGATATTATGTATGAGATCCCCAAGGACGACAATATCGGTGAAGTCACGATAACGGGAGACTATATTAACGGCACTGGAGGACCTGTTATCGAGATACGCAGCGACAAACCGCATCAAAAGGAAACGGCGGCGATAGAGGAGAAAGAAGAACCGTCAAAGCCTGCCGAGCCGAAAGTCGAGGAGCACAATTTCTATGAGTTTTAATATAAATGAATTAAAATGTTTTGCGCGTCCGCCAAAGTTTAAAAGAAGGATGATAATGATGCTTTGCGGCGTTGTAGTACAGGGACTGGGACTATCCCTGCTAAGGGAGATAAATCTTGGTACTGACCCCTGCTCATGCCTTACACAGGGCGTTAATAACTATCTTCCGTTCAGTTTCGGCACATGTCAGCTTTTGTGCCACTTGGTGACTTTTGTGTTTGTCATAAGATACGATATAAGCCTGATAGGTTTCGGTACGATAGGCAATATGTTCTTTTTGGGATATATATCCGATTTCTTTAAGTGGATATGGTCTTTGCTGTTACCCGCAGGTTTTTTCGGACAGGATTTGGTAAGATATGTGTTGCTTGTGCCTTCGCTTGCTGTGTTTCTGCTTGGGGTAGGCGCATATGTCTGTGCGGGGCTTGGCACTTCGCCGTATGACGGGCTTCCTTTTATTATTTCAAATCATGTGAAACGTTTTTCATTTAAGACAGTCAGAGTGCTCTGGGATGTGGCTTTTATGGCAGGCGGCTTGATATTAGGCGGAGATGTGGGGATAGTTACTGTTTTTGTGGCATTTTTCTGCGGTCCGGTAATCACGATGGTTCAGAAAAAAATGGAGGTATTTATCGCGTAGATGACGGAACTCGAGGAATATTACAATAAATTTAACGAGGAAAAGCGCCTTGACTCGCGCCACGGGCAGGTCGAATACCGCGTATCGATGAAATATATACATGAATATCTGAATGAGCGTGAAAGTACGGGTATCCCGAGATCTCAGGTCAAAGTGCTTGATATAGGCGCCGGAACAGGCAGATACAGCGTCGCGCTTGCAGACGAGGGATATGATGTCACGGCGGTTGAACTTGTAAAGTATAATCTTGGCATACTTAAGAAAAAGGCGAGTACTGTCAAGGCGATGCAGGGAAACGCTCTCAAACTTAAAAAGCTTGAGAGCGATTGTTTTGATGTGACGCTTTTATTCGGACCTATGTATCATTTGTTTTCACATGAGGATAAGCTTTGCGCGCTGCGCGAGGCAAAGCGCGTCACAAAGCGCGGCGGGGTCATTATGGCTGCATACTGTATGAACGAGTATGGCGTTATAACATATGCTTTTAAGGAGAAGCATATACTCGAGTGCGTTGAGAATAACCGGCTGACAGAAGATTTTCACACTGTTTCGGACAAAAAGGAACTTTACGACTATGTGCGCGTTGAGGATATCGATGCGCTTAATGATGAGGCAGGACTTGAGAGGATCAAGCTTATCTCGCCTGACGGTGCGGCAAATTATATCAGGCAGTTTTTAAATTCGCTTACGGACGATGAATTTGAATATTTTGTGCGCTATCAGATGTCCGTGTGTGAACGTCAGGATCTGATCGGCGCGGGGGCGCATACTGTGGATATTCTGCGGTGTGTATGATAAAAATAAAAGATGATTGATACATTCACAATGGCTCAATAGAACATTGCAGGTAACTGGATAAATTACCCGAAACTGTATAGAATAAAGCCAGTCATTAAGTTTTTTAATGAATGGGGGAAATACAGTGGGGAAGAAAGAGCTTACGCCGGAAAGATACGAGATGGCAAAAAGAGTACGTGTGATCCGTAAAAGTGTCGGGTTGACGCAGGAGAAGATGTCGGAAATACTTGAGATATCACTGTCAGCGTACAAAAAGATAGAGAGCGGTGAAAATCAGATATCGTTAGAGGGACTGCGGAAACTTCAAAGCGAGCTTAAGATTTCAGCAGATTATGTATTATTTGGAAAACATAAGGATTTGGACAATATATGGGAAATGGTACTTAACTGTGATGAGTATGATAAACTTCGTATGCTCATGAGACTTATCAACTACTTTACCAAAGCGAGGAATGAAAGGTATGCCGACGAGGAAGAACAGACAGGATACAGTGATAAGATCATGAATGTATTGAGGGAAATGGATCTGTAGATATGATATTTAAGGAAAACGCTGTTTATTATAAACAGCGCTTTTTTTCGCGCAAAGGTATTGCAAAACGAACATATGTATGTTAATATAGTATAACAAACAAATGTTTGCAAAATCTGTTAGAGGCGGTGCGCGATATGCAGTATACTGATAACACATCCATGGAATTATATATGCCACAGTCAAAAAGCACAATGGAGAAGCTTGCGATACTTACGGATGCGGCAAAATATGATGTGGCATGCACAAGCTCAGGAGTGGAGCGCAAGGGGAATGGCAGAGATATGGGTAATTGTGCCAAGGTGGGGATATGCCACAGCTTTTCGGCTGACGGGCGGTGTATATCGCTGCTTAAGATACTCATGTCAAATGAATGTGTGTATGACTGCAAGTACTGCATTAACCGCAGGAGCAACGATATTGAGCGTGCAACATTTACGCCTGACGAGATATGCGAACTGACTATGAATTTTTACAGGCGCAATTACATAGAGGGGCTTTTTCTGAGTTCGGGTATCGTAAACAATCCGAGCTATACTATGGAACTTATTTATACTACGCTTTATAAACTCAGGAATATACATCGTTTTCGCGGGTACATCCATGTCAAGGGCATACCCGGCGCTGACCCTCTGCTGATAAGGCAGACAGGGTATCTTGCAGACAGGATGAGCGTCAATCTTGAATTGCCCACGGCAAAGAGTTTGGAGCGTCTTGCGCCGAATAAAACGCGAAAGACCATTCTTACCCCCATGCGTCAGATACAAAACGGAATAACACAGGGACAAAATGAAATTGCCCTGTATAAGAACGCGCCGTCATTCGTTCCCGCGGGTCAGTCTACGCAGATGATAATAGGGGCAACCCCCGAGAGCGATTATCAGATAATGTCAGTGGCGGAAGGGCTTTATGATAAATTCGGAATGAAGAGGGTGTTTTATTCGGCATATGTAGGTATAAACGATGATAAAGAGCTTCCCGCGCCGCAGAACGCGGCGCCGCTTCTTCGTGAACACCGACTCTACCAGGCAGACTGGCTGCTTAGGTTTTATCGGTTCAGGGTAGATGAACTCTTGAATGAAAATCACCCTAACTTTAACATTTTACTGGATCCTAAGTGTGACTGGGCGCTGCAGCATCTTGACAAATTTCCTGTTGAGATCAACAAAGCGGATTATTCCATGCTGCTTCGTGTACCCGGCATAGGCGTTAAGAGCGCGCAGCGTATATGCAAAGCAAGGCGCAGCGCAGTGCTTGATTTTGACTCTCTAAAGAAAATGGGCGTAGTGTTAAAAAGAGCGCTGTATTTTATCACATGCAGCGGCAGGATGATGTACAATACCAAAATAGATGAAGACTATATTACACGAAATCTGCTTGCGGTCCACGAAAAGCTGCCGTTTGACAGAGACAGGGTGACATACAGGCAGCTTTCGCTGTATGATGATGTATATGCGGATGCGGGGGCGGTATAGATGACAGGAAATGAAACTGTATTGATCTGCGAGGACAGTGCGGAAGGTATTCTTACAGGCATATATGATGCGTACCGGATCAAAAAAGATAATATGATAAAAAGCCATGACCTGATACACCTTGCTTTGGGCGAACCTTACACGGCAAGGCTTTTTACTGATTATATTCATGTAGAAACGGATTTTGACAAGGCGGCTAAGGTTTCAGATACGATAAAAAAACAGCTTGGAGGACAGACTTATTATGACTTGTGCCTTGCGATGGCATCATGTTTTGAAGAAAAGGCAGATGCAGTATACCATACTGTGGTCATAGGGCTTAAAGAGCACGACAGGAATGTATTGGACAGACTGGGGAACGATTATGTTCAAAGTGCTTTTAAATGTTACAGGGCAGCCGGCAGCGAGACTAACAGATATATTGAATTTATACGTTTTTCAGAGCTTGAGAACGGTATTTTATATGCTAAGATAAACACGAAGCACCATGTGCTTCCTTTTGTTATGCCTCATTTCTCGGATCGTCTGCCTGCCGATGATTTTGTCATCTATGATGAGGCTGTCGGAATATTTGGGCTTCATCCGCGTTTTAAGCAGTGGTATATCGCGCAGGGAATGGAGTTTGATGAGGGAAGTATCAGATATTCCGCGGCTGAATATGAATACAGGGAGTTGTTTAAGCGTTTCTGCGAAAGTATCGCCATCGAATCAAGAATTAATGAAAAACTTCAGCAGAGCATGCTGCCGCTGCGTTTCCGACCGGAAATGACGGAATTTTCATTGTAATTTCTCTCGTTTTCACGTATACTATTTTTAGCAGATGATTTTGCGATGGGGGTAACTTCAATGGATATAAATAAGGTAATGGGGGAGCTTGATGCTCTTTTCGATGAGGGAAAGACAGGTCATATCGGACCGTTTCTGGAAGAGCATATCGAGCAGGCGGCTGATGAGCAGGATAATGAGGCACTGCTTATGCTTTACAACGAAGCTGTAGGATTTTTCCGCGAGACGGGAGAATACGGCAAGACTATCTCTAACTGCAGTAAGGCGTTGGAGCTTATAGAGAATATGGGTATTCAGGGTACTATCCCGTATGCCACTACGCTGTTAAATATAGCGAATGCTTACAGGGCGGCGGGACTTTTAAAAGAGTCTTTGGAATTTTACAATAAAGTGCAGCCGATATATGATGCGCAGCTTAGTCCGGATGATATGTATTATGCAGGGCTTTACAATAATATGAGTCTTTTGTTTCAGGAGATGAAAGATTTCAGGTCTGCCAAGGACTATCTGCAAAAGGCGCTTGATATAGTCGTAAAGAAAGAGGACAAACAGTTTGAAACGGCGGTAACGCATGCAAATCTTGCCAATACATGTATAGAGCTTGGCGAAGATGACGAGGCAAAGGCACGCGCTGAGGAAGCAATCAGGATATTTGAGGAGATAGGTGTTGACGATGCGCATTACAGTGCGGCCCTTTCAGCGCTTGGAAGCCTTTATTATATGGATAAAAATTATGAGGAAGCCTGCAGAGTGATGGAGAAAAGCCGCGACTGCGTGGCAAAATATCTTGGAACCGAAAATATACAGTATCAGAGACTAAGTGAAAATATAGCGCTTATCAGGTCTAAGATCGATGAGCAGACGATATTGCCGCAGGATGAAGAAGAAGACACTGAGCAGGTAAATGAAGATGAACCGGCAGAACTGACAGAGGAAAATGAGAGCGGACTGCCTGAACCGGCAGATGACGAACAGGATCTGACGCCTGAGATCTCAGGGATGGAACTATGCAGAAAATACTATGAAGAGTACGGAAGACCGATGATTTCCGAAAAGTTTCACGCATATGAGAAGCAGATTGCCGTAGGACTTGTAGGAAAAGGGTCAGACTGTTTCGGGTTCGACGATAAACAGTCCGCGGATCACGACTTTGGACCTCGTTTTGCGATGTGGCTTACTAAGGAAACATATGAGAGCATAGGGGAAGAACTGCAAAAGGCGTATGATGAGCTTCCGTCGTCATTTATGGGATATGAGAGAAATGAAACTTTTCATGGCAGGGATCGCGCGGGAGTCATTATCATAGAGGATTTTTATAAAAACATATTGGGATTTGACCTGATAGGCAAGCTTGAACAGTGTGATAACGGCGAAGACCTCAATACTGTAAAATGCTGGCTTGCTGTCCATGACCATGCGCTTGCTGCTGCCGTGAATGGCGAGGTATTCAGAGATGATGAGGGAATATTCACAAGATACAGAAACCGTCTGTCAGAGTATTACCCCAAAGCGGTGTGGTACAGGAAGATCGCGCAGGCATGCGCATTGTTTTCACAGAACGGACAGTACAATCTGCCGAGGATGCGCAGGCGCGGTCAGCTTGTGTCTGCGGAACTTGCAAAGGCTGAGTGTATGAAGTATGCGATGAAGCTGACATACCTTTTGAACAGAAAGTATTCCCCGCATGATAAGTGGCTGTTTAAGGGGCTTCCTTCAAATGATGAGATGTATATTGAGAAAGAAGACGGCAGCAGGGTATATGTTGACGAGCTGCTGCAGAAAATGAGTCTTTTGTCGGTCACGGCTCAGGACGAGGTTGAACTTACGTATACGGTAGAAGCGCTTGCGGTCATATTTGCCAATGAACTCGAGCGGCTTAATATCGTGGGCAAAAGCGATGTCTATCTGGATGCGAATACAAATGAGCTTACGTCAAAAAGCGACGCGCTGTTGACAGCCATAATGGCGCAGACGCCTGTTACTACGGCGCTTTCGCTCTCGATAGCGAAGGCTGAATTTGAGGCGTTTGACAAAGTGAGGAACGAAGGCGGCAGAGCGGACTGCCAAAACAACTGGCCAACGTTTAAGGTCATGCGCATGAGCCAGTATATGACATGGGATGAGGATATGCTTCTGCAGTATCTGTATGAGTTTAAGACAAATTACGCAAACGGAAGGAATATGATAGAAGAGAAATACGCGCGCATGATGGAGTCTACAGCGCCGCTTGAATATGCGCGGTTTGCGGATCTGCTTCCTGCCATACCAAAGGAAAAGCAGGATATCATAGAGGGTATTGTAGAACTTCAGGTGCGTGATATGGAAGAATTTTCGGTAAAATATCCTAAACTTGCCGGAAATGCCAGAACTATACACACAAGTGACGATCTGCCGTATGACACTTCATATGAGACATATTTAAGGGGAGAACTTGGCACGTATTCCGACAAGATGCTTGATATGTACGGACGCTATATAGTTGAGCATGTCCGCAGCGGAAAGAATGTGGCGCAGGAAATAATGGAAAATACAATACATTTTTACGGCTATAAAGATTTGGAGGCCGCTGATGAAAACGGGATAGATGTTTAAGAATGGAGGATAATATAAATGAGTAAGATAATATTAACGGGTGACAGACCTACGGGAAGGCTTCACATAGGTCATTACGTGGGGTCGCTCAGAAGAAGGGTCGAACTTCAAAATTCGGGGGAATATGACAAGACATATATAATGATCGCCGACGCACAGGCGCTTACTGACAATATAGACGATCCCGAAAAAGTGAGGCAGAATGTCATAGAGGTTGCGCTTGATTATCTTGCGTGCGGACTTGACCCCGCTAAATCCACATTGTTTATCCAGTCGCAGATTTCGGAGCTGTGTGAACTGACTTTTTATTATATGGATTTGGTTACAGTATCGCGCCTGCAGAGAAATCCGACTGTAAAGAATGAGATACAGCTCAGAAATTTTGAGGCGAGTATTCCGGTCGGGTTTTTCACATATCCGATAAGTCAGGCGGCTGACATTACGTTCTGCAAGGCTACTACCGTTCCCGTAGGGGAAGACCAGCTTCCTATGATAGAGCAGACAAAGGAGATCGTCCATAAGTTTAATTCGATATATGCGCCCGATGATCCGGTACTTGTAGATCCGCAGGCGCTTATACCCGAGGATGACGCATGCAAGCGTCTTCCGGGCACGGACGGCAAGGCGAAGATGAGCAAATCACTTGGCAACTGTATCTATCTTGCCGATACTGCGGACGAGGTCAGGACAAAGGTGATGAGTATGTATACTGATCCTCTGCATCTTCAGGTAAGCGATCCCGGACATCTTGAAGGCAACACGGTATTTACATACCTTGAAGCGTTTGCGAAAGATGAACATTTTGAACGTTATCTGCCCGAATATGCAAATCTTGACGAGCTGAAAGCGCACTATACAAAAGGCGGGCTTGGCGATGTCAAAGTGAAGAAACTGCTGAACAATATCCTGCAGGAGGAGCTGGAGCCGATAAGGAACAGGCGCGCTGAATTTGCAAAGGACATTCCCGAAATATACAATATATTGAAGAAAGGCTCGGAAACCGCAAGGGAGGCGGCAGGACAAACATTGTCGGAGGTCAAACGTGCCATGAAGATAGATTATTTTGAAGATATGGAACTGATAAAGGCGCAAAGCGAAAAATATTCTAAATAAATTAAACTATTGTTGGAAAAATATGGTATTTATGGTATTATTATTTATGATGACTTGAAGGATCGTATTCAGTTTAGGAGGAAAAAAATGACATACGCAGATTTATTTTATGAGATTAAAGGAAAGTTTATGGGAGCTGATGTGAGCGATATCAAGGAGCATCTCGCGTATCAGTTCAACATTGATGACGATGAGGCGGGCGGCGCTTTCTATGTTGAGGTAAAGGACGGAGAGCTGTTTGTCGAACCATATGAGTATTATGACAGGGACGCTATGTTTATATGTTCGCCGGAGACGCTTATTAAGATAGCGGACGGCAAGCTTGATCCCGTTATGGCGTTTACGATGCAGAAGTTAAGAGTTGAGGGCAGCATTGACAAGGCGTTGAAGCTTAAAGATATTATTGAGAAAAAACAGGAGCAGATAAGGGCTGAAAGAAAAGCGGCTAACGCAGGGAAAAAAACGCTTTCCAAAAGAGGAAGAAAAACGGCTGAGAACTAGAAAGCGGGAGGTTGCACATATATGAAATTTTGGAAAAAAGCCGCTGCCGCCGCAGGTCTGGTCACTGCTGCGGGTATTGGTGAGACAGCATATTTTTATCAAAGAACCATGAAACGCAATAATGCTAAGGTAGAGCGCACGATTAAGATGGCGGGAACAGACTGGTCGCAGCATATGCCGTTTATCGAGGAGCGGAAAAGCTTTATGCTTGCGCAGCCGCATAGCGACATATATCAGACGTCATATGACGGCTTGAAGCTTCACGCTACATACTTTCCGTCTATAGATCCCAATGCAGCCGCAAAAAGGGCGGTTATCTGTTTCCACGGATATACAAGCCACGGGATGTCTGATTATATCGGTCTTTCAGGCTACTATCTGAAAAAGGGATATGCAATGCTTCTTCCTGATGCAAGGGCACATGGCGAGAGCGAAGGCGAGTATGTCGGCTTCGGATGCCTTGACAGAAAGGATGCGCTTATGTGGATCGACTGGATCATCAGGCAATGCGGGGAGGATGTAGAGATAATTCTTCATGGTACATCTATGGGAGGAGCCACGGTGCTTATGGCGAGCGGTCTTGAACTGCCCGCGCAGGTTAAAGGCATTGTATCTGACTGCGGATTTACTTCACCTAAGGAAGTATTTACGCATGTTTTGAGGTCAATGTACCATCTTCCGTCTTTCCCTGTCATTCAGGGGGCTGATATCCTGAACAAAAAACTTGCCGGTTACGGTATGGATGAATGCAACGCGAAGCGTGAAGTGCGAAAAGCAAAAGTACCGATTTTATTTATACACGGCTCAAATGATAAGTTCGTACCATGCAAAATGTGCCATGAATTATATGATTACTGTGCCTCGCCAAAAAGAAAGCTGATAGTCGAGGGCGCAGCTCATGCAGAGAGTTATTATAAAGATACTGAAGGGTACGAGAAGGCGCTTGACGGATTTTTTGACGAGTTGGTTTATAAAGACTGATTCGGGGAAGGCAGGGTGTTTTTATGGAGACAAGATACGGGCATAAGACATATCCGCTTACGGCTGCGCAGAAATTCCATTTTTACTATATGAATTTCTGCCCGAAAAAAGAAGTCGTAAATGTGGGTACAAGCCTTACGATCGAGTATGAGCTGGATATTGACGAATTGAGGAAAGCCATTTATAAAGCATATGAGCGAAACGAGGCGATGCGTGTACGTTTCTGCTTCGATAAAAAGACAAATGAATGGTATCAGTATGTATCTGACAAGGAAGAGCGCGAGATAGAATACGTTGACTTCTCGGGAAAGACTATGGAAGAAGCCGAGGAGACAATGAAAGCGTGGACGCGGGTGCCTTTTAAGAGGGAAGATTCCCCGATGAACCGCATCGTCATAATCAAAACACCTGACGGCTGGCAGGGCGTATATCTGCTTGGCGACCATATGCTTCTTGACGCACAGTCGCTTATCGCCTTTCTGAGCGATGTCATACAGATCTATTGCAGCGTAAAGTTTGACTGGGAATATCCTGCCGCGATGCGCTCGTATATAGAACAGCTCGAGAAAGATCTGGCATATGAAGCGGGAAGCAGGGCGCAGCAGCGTGACAGAGAATATTTTTACAAAAAGATAGAGGAGTCCGAGCCTGTATTTAACGGCATAGAAGGTCCGAAAGCGCTTGAGGAGATGCGCAAAAAAGATCCGAATGCAAGGGCGGCGCTTAGCGGTGCGAGGGCAAATATGGATTCGGCTCTTGACATTTTCCACCTTGAGGAAGAGCCGACACAGCGCCTTATGAGTTTCTGCGAGGAAAAGCATATTTCCCTGCAATGCCTGCTTGTAATGGGGATACGGACATATCTGCAAAAGATGAACGGCAATGATGATGTGTCTATTAATATAGCGTACGCAAGGCGCGCCACACTGCTTGAGAAAAAATCAGGCGGTACGCGTATACACTCGTTCCCGTTCAGGACAATAATTTCAGAAGACAAGACATTTATGGATGGGATCTATGCTATACGCGACGCTCAGAATGAGATATTCAGGCATACCGATTTTGACCCTGTTGAGTATTTTGCCCACAGAAGTAAAGTATATCCCGTTCAGCCGGGCGCAACGTATGAACCTATGTCACTTACATATCAGCCTATGACGCTTAAGGAGAGGGGTCTGACACAGCTTGGCGATGTCAGGTATAAGACGAAGTGGTATCCTAACGGCGTGACTACTCAGGCAATGTATCTGACGGTAATGCACAGACCTGATGACAACGGGCTTGACTTTAATTTTGAGCATCAAATCGAAGCGATAAGCAAAGAGAAACTTGAGTATTTTTATTATTATATATGCAAGATCATGTTTAAGGGAATCGAAAATCCCGATCTGTCGATAGGAGAAATAATAAAGCTGGTATAGTCATATACCTTTAAAGAAAGGCGGTAAAAGAATGTTTGATAAGTTGGCTGATATTATAGTTAATTACGTTGAAGTCAGTAAGGAGGACATTAAGCCCGAATCAAGGTTTATGGAAGATCTGGGCTTTACTTCATTTGATTTTATGAGTATGCTCGGAGAGATAGAAGATGAGCTGAATGTGGAGATCGATCAGGAAAAGGCGGCTGATATCCGCACCGTACAGGAGGCGGCTGATTATCTTGAGAGTATAGTATAGAGACAGTTGGCGCATTGGCGGATAAATACGCGAATATAGTAGTACAGGAGGTAGGGGCATGAATGAATTATGTACGGATCTGCGCGAGCTGATCGTAAGGGCTGAGGCACGGTTTGGAGCTTGTGACGCTTTCAGGTACAAGGTTAAGAGCGGCAGCGAGAGCGGTAAGAAGGATATCAGCATAGAGAGCAGGACATATTCTCAGCTCAAAGCTGACAGCGAGCGTTTTTCGGCGGCTCTTGCGGCGCTGGGGGAACAGGGAAATCATATTGCGATCATCGGCGTGACTTCATATTCATGGGTAGTGTCCTATTTGGGAACAGTAAACAGCGGAAGCGTTGCAGTACCGCTTGATGCACAGCTTCCGCCGGAGGATCTGTGCGAGCTTATTGACAGGGCGGATGTCACGACACTTGTCTTTGATGAGAGCAGGGAGCAGACGGCGCTTCTTGCATCCCAAAGATGCGGCAGGCTCAAGAACGTGATTTGTATGGGCGAGGCATTTAACGACGCGCAGTTATCACTGTGGAAGCTGCTCGGTGAACAGAATGCGGGATTTGAGTGCGATATACAGCCGGACAGACTTGCTACGATAATGTTTACATCAGGCACTACGGGCAAAAGCAAGGGAGTTATGCTCACACACAGAAATCTTGCGGAAAATGCCACCTGCCTTGATATGGGATTTGAACCAAACCAAGTACTTATGTCGGTGCTTCCGATACATCATGCATACTGCCTGAGCATGGATATCTTAAAGGCGCTTTCGATCGGAAGCGTTATATGTATAAATGACTCTCTTTTGAGGGTTGCCAAGAACATTAAGCTTTTTAAACCGAATATGATGCTGATGGTGCCGCTTATGATAGAAACGCTTGCCAGAAAGCTTGAAGAGGCAGGTCCATTACCGGCAGCGATCGTCAAATCGGCTGTCTTTGGCAAACAGTTCCATACCATATGCAGCGGAGGCGCTTATTTAAACCCCGCTTATATCGATCTGTTCAGGAAATATAATATCGAGATAAAGCAGGGCTATGGAATGACTGAATGCTCGCCTGTCATAAGCACTAACTATATAGGAAACACTAAGGCGGGTTCAGTGGGAAAGCTTATGCCTAACTGTGAGGCGAAAGTGGTTGACGAGGAACTTTGGGTGAGAGGTACGAGCGTGATGCAGGGTTACTATAAGATGCCTGAGGAGACCGCGGAAGCATTGTCAGACGGATGGTTAAAGACAGGAGATTTGGGATATGTTGACGACGAGGGTTATGTTTTCCTCACAGGACGCAAGAAAAACCTGATCATTACGCCAAACGGCGAGAACGTATCGCCTGAGGAGATTGAAAATAAGCTTGGAATGAACAGGCTTGTCTTGGAAGTACTTGTGCGCGACAACGGCGGTTCGATCGAAGCGGAGATATTCCCTGACTATGATTACGCCTCAAAGAAAAAAATAAAGAATATTCAGGAGGAACTGCAAAAGATCATCGATGATTACAATAAAACCGCACCACTCTATAAAAGAGTATTCGGGCTAAAAGTACGCGAGACGGAGTTTGAGAAAAACACCACAAAAAAGATAAAGCGGTTTTAATATTAAAGCAAAGGAATAAAACCCCCTGTTTGTGGGACACTGATAAAAACAGTGTTTAACAGACGGGAGGTTTTTTTGTTGGAAAATAAAACGCTTGGAAGATCCAGTATAAGTTTTGGCAAGCCTGTCATCATAAAAGGCAGCGGTTCCATAGTGGGACAGACGGAAGACGAGGGTCCCCTGAAAGGGTGTTTTGATAAAGTAAGCGACGAAAAGAACGACATGTTCGGAGCCGATTCATGGGAAAAGGCGGAGAGTGCGCTTCAAAGGAAAGCGATAGCGATAACGCTTGAGAAGACGCGGCTGCAGGCAAAAGATATACGTTATCTTTTTGCGGGAGACCTTTTGGGACAGACTATCGCCAGTTCATTCGGAGTTATAGAATATGATATACCGTATATGGGACTTTACGGCGCATGCTCAACATGCGGAGAAGCGCTGTGCCTTGGTTCAATGACTGTCGCCGCAGGTTATGCGGATACAGTGATGTGCCTTACTTCAAGCCATTACGCGAGTGCGCAGAAAGAGTTCCGCTATCCGTTGGAATACGGAGGACAAAGACCTCTGTACGCATCATGGACTGTGACGGGCAGCGCGGGTTTTGTCCTTCAGCCGGATGATATGGGCGCGGACCCGGATAAAGCGGCAAAAAACAATTATAGCTGCAAGATAGGAATAACAGGGGTCACTGTCGGGAAAATAGAGGATTTCGGGATAAAAGATTCATTTAATATGGGGTGCGCAATGGCGCCCGCGGCGGCATGGACAATAGCCGCAAATCTTAAAGATTTCGGACGGGAAGCTTCCGATTACGATGCGATCTTTACAGGCGATCTTGGAAATGTGGGAAGCGATGCGCTCTACAATCTTTTAGGGGAAGAGAATATTGACATACGCGACAGGCATTACGACTGCGGAATGATAATATATGACCTCAAAAAGCAGGACGTCCATGCGGGCGGAAGCGGATGCGGATGCTCTGCGGTCGTGCTTTCCGCGTATATCCTGAAAAAAATAGAAAGCGGAGAATGGAAAAGAGTACTGTTTGTGCCGACAGGAGCATTGTTAAACAAAACATCGTTTAATGAAGGGCAGAATGTGCCCGGGATAGCACATGGCGTTGTGATAGAAAAAACAGAGTGATATGTTTTTGCCGAAGAATGTCTGCTTACAACATTCTTCGGCAAAGTATACAATGTAAAAGAATAAATATTGTATAATGTGACAAAAAATTAACATACATAAAAAATCGCATTTTAACATACCACAAGTTATGATATAATTAATTACACTTTAAAAAATGAGATGCGCACAGATTTTTTGCGATTTTACCGCAGACTCGTACAGAATGGAGAAACAATATGGTTAAAGAACAGAACGGACTGGTAATGACAAATGATGAGTGCATAGGGTGCAATAAATGTATATCCGTGTGCCCTGCCATAACTGCCAACAATGCGGTGGTTGAGGACGGAAAAGCCAAAATATTGGTGGACGGAGACAAATGCGTGGCATGCGGTGCATGCTTTGATGTGTGCAAGCATAAAGCGCGTGAGTTCTGCGACGATACGGAGCAGTTTTTTGACGCACTCAAAAAAGGAGAAAAGATATCGGTTTTATGGGCGCCTGCTTTTGCAGCCAATTATCCCAATGAATACCGTCAGATATTGGGCGGACTTAAGAAACTCGGTGTCAACCGCATAATAAGCGTAAGCTTTGGCGCTGATATCACGACATGGGGATATATCAAATATATAACGGAAAATAATTTCACAGGCGGAATATCACAGCCGTGCCCTGCTATCGTCAATTATATAGAGCATTACATACCTGAGCTTATACCGAAGCTTGTACCTGTGCAAAGTCCTATGATGTGCGCTGCCATATATGCGAAAAAGTATCTGGGTATCACGGACAAGCTCGCGTTTGTAAGCCCATGCATAGCAAAGAAGTCGGAGATCAGCGATCCAAAAAACCATGGATACATAAGTTACAATGTGACATTTGACCATCTTGCAAAATATGCGCGCAAAAATAATATTAAAGCAGAACCCGCAAAGGATGAGATAGAGTACGGTTTAGGATCTATATATCCGATGCCCGGCGGATTAAAAGAGAATGTATACTGGTTCTGCGGTGATGATGTATTTATACGTCAGATAGAAGGCGAAAAACACGCATACGAATTTTTGGAGGATTACAAGACGCGCGTCGAGGGCAATAAACCGCTTCCGTTTATGGTAGATGCGCTCAACTGCGCTAAGGGCTGTATATACGGCACAGGCGTTGAAGAAGAAAAGACAAAAACGGATGATGTGCTTTATGAGCTTCAAAAGATAAAAGAGTCAAGCAAGCGGCGCAGCCGCACAAGCGCGTGGGCAAGAAATGCCACGCCGGAGCAGCGCCTGAAAAATCTGAACAAACAGTTTGCGAAGCTTGATCTCAAAGATTTTATACGCGAATATACGGATAAATCGCATGGATGTGTTGTCAGGATGCCAAGCAATGCAGAGATAAACGGTATTTTCAAAGACATGGCAAAGGACACTCAGCTTAAACAGAATATTGACTGCGGGGCATGCGGCTACAGCGGATGCCGTGAGATGGCGATCGCGATATTTAACGGCTGCAATGTCAAAGAGAACTGCGTCCACTATGTAAAAGACCTTGCTGAATTTGAAAAGGAACGCATCCAGGAGATATCGGAGGAGATGGAGCTTAAAAACAGCGAGATAGCCCAAAAAGGACAGCGGATAAGCGATATGGTATCGGAGGCAAACGGTGAGTTTAATACGCTTAACGACTCAATAGGCGAGATGATAAAAGGAAACAGTGTCAACGCTGAGGAAAGCACCAACATCAGTGCCGCTATGACTGATGTGCTTAACTTCTGCGACCGTCTTAAGGAGTCGTTTGAAACGATCAATCAGCTTCTTGTACAGCTTGGAGGCAATAATGAGAATATCGCCAAGGTTGCGCAGAAGACAAACCTGCTTTCGCTTAACGCTTCCATAGAGGCGGCACGTGCGGGAGAAGTAGGAAAAGGCTTTGCCGTTGTTGCACAGGAGATAAAAAATCTCAGTGATGTAAGCCGCGGCGCGGCAGATGACAGCGATAAAAACAAAGAACAGATAAGCGCTGCCATGGAAAAGCTTACGGAAGATTCGCGCAAGCTCATAGAGATCGTTGACACGGTAAATGCAAAGATAATCAACCTGACGGCAAGCACAGAGGAAATATCGGCTTCCGCGGCTGTAGTCGGCGATGTCGCAAAGGAATTGCAGCGTAAATTTGACGACATCAACGAGATGCAGAAAAGTTAGTTTTGATGATGCAGCGAGGAAGTGATGAATTGCGTCGTATGGAATTTAAAATGGAACGCCCGGGTCTTGTGAGCGAGGGGGACGAAGTTACGGTTACGGAGAGCGACCTGCCGAGCAGTTATTATTATACAATAGATCCTGCCGTGGCGATGTCGGGCAATATACCGTTTAGAGAACGGCTGTTATCGAGAAGCGGAAGGGTAGTGTCCATAACTGAAAATCCGAGAGGATATTATGTTACGGTTGAATTTAATGAATAAAATATTGGAGGTAATCAATAATGAAAAAAATAAGTACTGATAAGGCACCTGCGGCAATCGGACCGTATTCACAGGCAATCGAAGCGGGAAATTTTCTCTTTGCTTCGGGGCAGATACCGATAAATCCGGCAACAGGAAATGTTGAGGCGGAAGGTATAACTGCGCAGGCAGAGCAGTCAATGAAAAATGTAGGCGAGATATTGAAAGCTGCGGGACTTTCTTATGACAATGTTGTAAAGACAACATGCTTTCTTGCGGATATCGCCGACTTTGCGGCTTTTAATGAAGTATATGCAAAATATTTCACGCAAAATCCCGCAAGAAGCTGCGTTGCAGTGAAAGATCTGCCCAAGGGCGTGCTTTGCGAGGTCGAGGTAATAGCCTGCCGTGAGAATTAAGAATGTAATACTGATAGGCATGCCCGGTGCAGGTAAAAGCACGATAGGCGTGGTGCTTGCCAAAAATCTGGGTAATTCCTTTATCGATTCCGATTTGGTCATTCAGGAGCGGCAGGGAATAAAGCTTCAGGAGATAATAGAAAAATACGGCGAAGACGGCTTCCTCGAAATAGAAGGTGAGGTAAATTCCTCGCTTAATCCCAAGACGGCAGTCATCGCCACAGGCGGAAGCGCTGTTTATAATGAGAACGCTATTATGCACTTAAAAAGTCTGGGACTTATGTGTTATCTGAAGCTGTCATACGAAAGCATTGAGGAACGCCTTGGAGATTTGGCAAAGCGCGGGGTAGTGCTCGGGAAAGACCGCACGCTTCGGGATCTGTATGACGAAAGAGTGCCTCTCTACGAAAAATATGCTGATCTCACGATCGACTGTGAAAACAAAAATATCAGGGAAATCGTGGTCGAACTTTCAAAATGGATAGAGAGAAAACGATAATTGAATAATAATGAAAGAAATTCCACATACTTTTTCTGTAATCAAAATCAGGAAAGGTATGTGGTTTTTATTTATGATGGATTATATCAATGCGTTTTGGGTCGGCGGTGCAATATGCGCGTTCGCCCAGATATTCCTTGACAGGACTAAAATGCTTCCGGGACGTGTCATGGTGCTTCTTGTGTGCATGGGTGCCGTCATAAGCTTTTTCGGATTGTATGAACCGTTTGCGGAGTATGCGGGAGCAGGGGCTAATGTGCCGCTTCTCGGATATGGAAATATCCTTATGAAAGGCATTAAAGAGGCTGTTGATAAAGACGGGTTCATAGGTCTTTTTAAGGGCGGATTTACAAACGGCGCAGTGGGATGCAGTGCAGCTTTGATCTTCGGATATCTTGCCAGCCTTGTATTCAAGTCAAAGGTGAAAAAGGCATAAGAAATTTTCCGATGTAATCATCCCACACGCGTTCGGCACTTTTGTCCATTATAAAGGTGGTGAACGAACAGCCTGTTACGCAGATGAGTTTACCGTGGTCGTAACGAATGTTTAAGACGAGTGAACTTATCAGATTTGCGGCAGTTTCACATTCGTCATCGGCGGCGATCTCATCAATAAGCCCTCTTGGAGCCTGAAGCACTGCGCGGAAGGATACAGGGGGCTTTTTACCTTTTATAAGCTGAAAACATATCGGACGGATATCTTTCCACAGAGAAAAGTCAGAGGAGGTCTCTTCGCCGCTGTCAAAAAAATCCCTTACTATGCGTCCGTCTATGTGGAAAGTATTGAATGTGGTGACAGCCGCCTCTTGGGTCAGAAAGCTGTCAAACTGCTCTGATGCAAGTAATGCGTTCATAAAAGTTTTTGTGTTTTCTATCTGAAACGCTCTCATTATGTTCTCCTTTTTTTGCTTTAATACGTAAAGTCTACCATAAATTTTATAATATGTAAAATACCTCTTTTCAAAAAGCATCATATGTGATAATATGAAATATGGTAATCAAAACTATGTAAAATAGTAAATAAAAATGGAAGGTGCATATATATGAGCTACAAGATAGTTATAGACAGTTGCGGTGAACTGCCAAAAGAATTTAGAAATGACCCGCGTTTTGAGCGGGTGCCGCTTACCTTGATAGTTGGCGACAAATATGAGAAACCTGACGACGAGAACTTTGATCAGAGAGAATTTTTGGACGCTGTGGCTTCATGCCCTGTATGCCCTAAATCGGCATGCCCTTCGCCCGAACGCTATATGCAGTCATACGTGACTGACGCCGATAATGTGTATGCGATAGCGCTTTCGTCAAAATTGAGCGGAAGTTATAACAGCGCGGTATTGGGCAAGAAACTTTATCACGAAAAATACGGTGACAAAAACATATATGTACTTGATTCAAAATCAGCTTCGTGCGGACAGACACAGCTTTTGTATAAGATAATGGAATGGGAAGATGAGGGGGCGTCCTTTGAGGACGTCACGCAGCGCCTTGAAGAATATGTTAAAAATATGCACACATATTTTGTGCTTGAAAATCTCGATACTCTTCGGAAAAACGGGCGGCTTTCGTCAGTCAAGGCGTTTGTGGCATCCACACTCAATATCAAGCCTGTAATGGGAGCGGATATGGGTACTATCATACAGGTGGGACAGGGCATAGGTATGAAGAAAGCGCTTGCGAAGATGGTTGAGTATGCACTTAAAGAAGCGGGTGATACCAGCAAAAAAGCGGCTATGATCTCACACTGCAATAATCCGGCTGCGGCAAAGAGTGTACTGGCACAGCTTGAGGAAAAAGCAAAATTCGCCAATGTCAAGATACTTGACACTGGCGGAATAAGCAGTATGTACGCTAATGACGGCGGCGTGATATTGACTATATAAGAGCATTGATATCCTCTTTCAGCCATTTATATTTCCTATAGCTGAAAGGGGATATTTTAAATTCATGACGATCATGCATCAGTATGCTGAAAAGCATGACTGACGATACATACTTAAAATTGACAAAGCAGTCTGTATTGACTATCGCATATTCCTCATGCGGGTCAAAGAGCTTTCTCAGAGCAGCTATATCATCATCGACATTGACGCGCGTAGAATCGGCAAGATAGAGTACATATCCGCTCTCGGAAGGAAGTGCGTACATTATGTCATCCTTGGGAACATGCTGTATCGCGCCGTTTTGGTAAAACGGCAGAGTGACGACACGCCCGATGACATTTTTATCACCGAGCGTTAAATAGCCGGGAAGCGGGTCGGGAATGTACGGCTTTTTCGCATGCACTACATATGGGGGAAGGTCTTTAAGCGCGGTATAATCGATTTTGGATGAATAAAGTATAAGAGGGGCATTAAAACTCACCATCTCGAGCCGCCTGATGATTTCTTCAACAAGACCGTCCTCTGAGCACATATCCATAAAGACGATATTGTATTTTAGCGGATTTTTGAGGAAATGCTCTTTATCCCCAAAGGATTCGATATAAAGAATATCAGGCGTTCCCGCGCGCTTGTCCGATTCGCGTGACAGCAGACGTTCCAAATGTTTTCTGTCTGCCACATTGTCGTCACAAATTGCAACATGCATTAAAAATACCCCCGATCACATATTTTTACATAATTGAGAATTGAATGGGCGAATATATGACAGCTATGACGGCGGCAATCTCAAGGATAAGGATAGCCGGCATCCCGTAGACAAAATACCAGTGTCTTGTCTTGTGATGGAAAATGCGCATACCTATAATAGAGCCGAGGCTGCCGCCTATTATCGCCACGATAAAAAGGGTAGACTCCGGAATTCTCCAGAGTCTTTTTACTGCCCTGTATTTGTCTATCCCCATAAGGGAAAAGCCGATTAAATTCATTACTGCCAAATATGCCGCGATAATACTGATAACTAACATAAGTCTGATTTGTTCTGCTGCATTTTCATCGCGCGGACTTTGCATGAAAGACCGAACAGATTAATGAATCCTTCGGCGTCGTGATGGTCGTACAAGTCACCCGTCTTAAATGAAGCGATGCTTTCGTTATACAGGCTGTAAGGGCTTGTTTCACCCGCTTTTATTATGTTGCCCTTGTAGAGCTTGAATTTAACTTCACCTGTAACATATTCCTGTGTCTTTTCGATAAACGCCTGAATTGCCTCACGTTTAGGCGTGAACCATTTGCCCTCATAGACTGTATCGGCGAATTTATTGCCCATTTCTTTCTTAAGCGTGTATGTATCGCGGTCAAGGATAAGCTCTTCAAGCTGTTGATGCGCTTCCATAAGGATAGTTCCGCCGGGGGTTTCATATACGCCGCGGGATTTCATGCCTACAACACGGTTTTCAACGATATCAACGATACCGATACCATGTTTGCCGCCAAGTCTGTTAAGTTCTTTTATGATGTCGGAAACTTTCATCTTCTTTCCGTTGACTGACGTCGGTATGCCTTTCTCAAATGTCATTGTCACATATTCGCCCTCATCGGGAGCCTTCTGCGGTGTGGTGCCAAGTACCAGAAGATGGTCATAGTTAGGTTCATTGGCGGGATCTTCAAGTTCAAGTCCCTCGTGGCTTATATGCCAGATATTCCTGTCGCGGCTGTAAGATGAGTCTGCTGAGAAAGGCAGATGTATGCCATGCGCCTTGCAGTATTCAATCTCTGATTCTCGGGAATCCATTGTCCACTTATCGCTGCGCCATGCGGCTATTATTCTGATATCAGGGGCGAGCGCTTTGATGCCAAGCTCGAAGCGTATCTGATCATTTCCCTTGCCGGTAGCGCCATGGCAGATTGCTACAGCGCCCTCTTTCCTTGCTATTTCAACAAGTTTTTTGGCGATGAGAGGTCTTGCCATCGAAGTACCCAGAAGATATTTGTTTTCATATATTGCATTCGCCTGTACACAGGGAACGATATATTCGTCGCAAAATTCATCAACGACATTCTCAATGTAAAGTTTCTCGGCTCCGCATGACTTGGCTCTCTCTTCAAGTCCGTCAAGCTCTTCTTCCTGTCCGCAGTCAACGCAGACGCAGATCACTTCGTAATCAAAGTTCTCTTTAAGCCATGGAATGATGGCTGTCGTGTCAAGTCCGCCTGAGTAGGCAAGTACAACTTTTTCTTTCATAATATTTACCTCATTTCTGCACGGTTAAATTTTTATATTTATTCATTTGCACCCCCTGCGTGCCCCGCGCCGGCAAAAGGGAGTGCCAACTTAAAAATAATATACATCATTGCAAGCTATAAATCAAGTATAAAATTAAAAAAATAATATTGACAAAATTGGGTGAGGGTGTAAAATATACAAAGTAAAATGAATAATATGCAATAAATAATGTATAAACATACAAACACGTGTTAAAAAATCGGCAGCGCGGCAATTTTTCGGGCAAAAACAGTTGTTTTTCCGACATTAATATACTATTATATTAATATTGCCGTTGATAAAACGCGGATGAGATATGGAGGTACGATACACAGATGGTAAGGGCGATGGTAACTGGTGATTATGAACAAGTGCATGCGCTTTGGATGAGGATAAAAGGCTTTGCAATACGCAGCATCGACGATTCACAGGCAGGAGTGGAGAGATTTTTAAAGAGAAATCCTAGTACAAGCGCGGTGGCAGTCGAGGATGACAAAATAGTCGGCGCTATACTGTGCGGTCATGACGGAAGGCGCGGATGCCTCTACCATGTATGTGTTGATCCCGATTACCGCAGGCGGGGCATAGGCAAATCGATGGTAGTGTTCTGCATGGATGCCTTGAAAAAAGAGAATATAAATAAGGTAAGCCTTATAGCTTTTACAAAAAATGATATAGGTAACGCATTCTGGCATAATGTCGGCTGGGTACAGCGTGAGGACCTTAATTATTATGATTTTGTGCTCAACAGCGGAAATATTGAAGCTTTTAACAATTAAATATGAGAGGGGAAAAGATATATGGGAAATATCAGGGTAACAAACGGCGGAGTTACGGCTGCGGCAGGTTTTGAGGCAGCGGGAGCATGCGCCGGGATAAAATACAAAAACAGAATGGATATGGCTCTTATCTACAGTACGGTTCCGTGTAAGGCGGCGGGTACATTCACGTCAAATGTCGTAAAAGCGGCGCCGGTACTGTGGGATAAAGATATTGTGGAAAACAGCCCTTATGCTCAGGCAGTTATCGTAAATGCGGGTATAGCGAATGCCGCTACCGGCAGTCAGGGAATGGATCACTGCAGAGAAACGGCTCAGACGGCAGGCAGGCTGCTTAATATACCGGAGCAGTCAGTCCTTATCGGCTCTACGGGCGTTATCGGCAAACAGCTTCCTATAGAGAGGATAAAATCAGGCATAAAGATGCTTGTCGATGCCAAGACGGCTGCGATCGAAGCGGGCAGCACAGCGGCAAAGGCTATCATGACGACCGACACCGTAAGCAAGGAAATAGCGGTAAGCTTTGAGACGGGCGGAAAAACCGTTACTGTTGGCGGAATGTCAAAGGGCTCGGGAATGATACACCCCAATATGTGCACAATGCTTGCGTATATCACGACAGATGCGGCGATAAGCAGGGAGCTTCTGCAGGAGGCGCTTAGCGCAAGTGTCGTCGATTCATACAATATGATCTCGGTTGACGGTGACACGTCAACGAATGATACATGCCTTGTGCTTGCCAATGGGCTTGCAGGCAATGATGAGATCACTCAAAAAGGCGAAGCCTATGATAAATTCTGCGAGGCGCTTAATTATGTGAACACTTATCTGGCAAAAAAAATGGCGGGCGACGGAGAAGGGGCGACAGCGCTGCTTGAAGTGAAAGTCTTAAACGCGCCTGACAAACAAAAAGCGCGCATCCTTGCAAGGTCAGTGACAGGTTCAAATCTTACAAAGGCGGCGGTATACGGGCATGACGCCAACTGGGGAAGGATCTTATGCGCGCTGGGATATTCGGGAGTGCAGTTTGACCCGCAGAAAGTCGATATTTCAGTTGAGAGCAGCGCCGGCAGTGCAATGCTTTGCAAAAACGGTATGGAGGCTGATTACAGTGAGGAAGAGGCGACAAAGATCTTATCTGAGCCTGAGGTTACTGTGATTGTTGATATGAAGTGCGGAACTGAACAGGCAGCGGCGTGGGGCTGCGACCTTACTTATGATTATGTTAAGATCAATGCGGATTACCGCTCGTAAACGGCGGCAACGGGGAGGATTATGATGAACGATCAGGATATGAACACTATTTTAGGCAAGGCGGAGGTGCTTATAGAGGCGCTTCCGTATATACAGCAGTTTAACAGAAAGTATATAGTCGTCAAATACGGCGGAAGCGCGATGAGCAACGAGGAACTTCAGAAGAACGTCATTAAGGACGTAACTCTTTTGAAGCTTGTAGGCTTTAAACCTATAATCGTCCATGGCGGAGGAAAAGAGATAAGCCGATGGGTAGAAAAAGTCGGGAAAAAACCTGAATTTGTAAACGGTCTGCGCGTGACTGACGATGAGACTATGGAAATAGCCGAGATGGTTTTAAATAAAGTGAATAAAAGCCTTGTTACCATGGTTCAGGAGCTTGGCGTAAAAGCGGTGGGCGTAAGCGGCAAGGACGGCGGACTTTTGAAGGTTGATAAAAAGTATTCTGACGGGCAGGATATCGGCTACGTGGGCGATATAAAGGAAGTAGACCCCAAGGTGCTTTTTGACCTTATCGAAAAGGATTTTCTGCCTATCGTCGCACCGATAGGGCTTGATGACGGTTTTAAAACTTACAATATCAACGCGGACGACGCGGCATGCGCCATAGCCAAAGCTGTGGGCGCGGAGAAGCTTGCCTTTCTCACGGATATTGAGGGACTGTACAAGGATATCAACGACAAATCTTCGTTTATTTCAAGACTGTCCGCTTCACAGGCTGATAAGCTTATAGAGGAAGGCTTTATAGGAGGCGGAATGCTTCCTAAGCTTAATAACTGCACAAGCGCGATAAAAAACGGTGTAAACAGGGTGCATATTTTGGACGGGCGCATACCTCACTGTCTGCTTCTTGAGATATTCACAAGAAAAGGTATAGGAACGGCGATAGTAAAGGACGAAGATATTGCGCTGATGTAATGGAGGATCAATATGGGAGAGATTATGAAAAAGTATATCGACGACGCCGAAGCGGCGCTTCTGCACACATATAACCGCTATCAGATAGTGTGGGATAAGGGCGACGGCGTATATATGTATGATATCGAGGGAAAGAAATATCTTGATTTTGTGGCGGGCATCGCGGTATTCGCGCTGGGATATAATAACAGGGAGTACAACGACGCTCTGAAAGCTCAGATCGACAAAGTGATACACACATCAAACTATTATTATAATATTCCCGCGATCGAAGCGGCGAAAAAGCTTAAAAAGATATCGGGAATGGACAGGGTCTTTTTCACCAACAGCGGTGCGGAAGCAGTCGAAGGCGCGCTGAAAGCGGCAAGGAAATATGCCTTTTTGCGTGACGGGAATACGGACCATGAGATCATTGCGATGAACCATTCTTTTCATGGCAGGACTATGGGGGCGCTTGCAGTCACAGGCAATCCGCATTACAGGGAGGCGTTTGAACCGCTTATCGGCAATATAAAATTTGCTGACTTTAATGATTTTGACAGTGTTAAAGCCCAAGTTACCGACAAGACCTGTGCCATCATAATGGAGACAGTTCAGGGAGAAGGCGGGATATATCCCGCGTCAGAAGACTTTTTAAAGAAAGTAAGGGCGTTGTGTGATGAAAAAGATATTCTTCTTATCCTTGATGAAATTCAGTGCGGAATGGGAAGGACGGGAAGTATGTTCGCATGGCAGCGCTATGGCGTTAAACCTGATATAATGACGAGCGCAAAAGCTATCGGATGCGGTATTCCCGTTGGTGCGTTTATGATGACCGAAAAGACAGCGTCGCATTCGCTTACAAGCGGCGACCATGGAACGACTTACGGCGGTAATCCGCTTGCATGTACGGCGGTTTCAAAGGTCATCGATCTGTTTGACGAGCTTGACGTTTTGGAAAATGTAAGAAATGTCGGCGATTATATGTATGATAAACTTGACGAACTTGCAGAGAAATACGACTGCATCAAGGCGCACAGAGGAGTGGGACTGATTCAGGGGCTTGAGTTTGACAGACCTGTGGGTGATATCATACTAAGAGCGCTTGATAAGGGGCTTATGCTGATAAATGCGGGGACGAATATCATCCGATTTATTCCGCCGCTTATTGTTACAAAACAGAATGTTGATGATATGCTTAATATTTTAGAGGAATGTATTTTATGAATAGTAAAAGGATTGGAAGAAGATTTGCGGCTGCTGTGGTAATTCTTCTTGTCATAGCCGCGCTTCTTTTGGGAGCGGATCGCTTTATTTTGAAAAATGACAGCGGTGATGACAAGGCGGCGGTCAATCTTCAGAAAGAAACTCTCATAGTGTGGTATACGGATGATGCCCTGACTGATTATCTCAATAACAGGGCGCTTGCATTTTATGATGAAACGGATATAAGAGTTGAGCCGAAGCTTGTATCGGGGCTTGAGTATCTTGAAAATATAAATAAAGCGAGCATATATGACAGCGAAACGGCACCTGACGTATATATAATAACAAATGATTTTATTGAAAAGGCGTATCTTGCGGGACTTGCATCCGAGCTTTCGGGTGATTATGCCATATCGGAGGAGAACGGTTTTAACAGCGTAGCGGTAAATTCCGTTACTTATGACGGAAAGATAACGGGATGTCCTTTTTACTTTGAGACGAGCGCGCTTTTGTACAACGAGACGTATCTTGAGCAGATAGCGGCACAGGCAAATGAACTCAGAGAGCTTTCGGAAGATACTGAAACGGCGGAAATATCCGCGCAGGATCTTATACCCGGTTCGATAGCCGATATCATCAACATAGCGGACAGCTATTCAGTGCCTGAAAATGTTGAATATTTTTTCAGGTGGGATGTATCTGATATATTTTATAACTATTTCTTCATAGGCAATTATATCACTGTCGGCGGAGAAGCCGGCGATAACAAAAACGATATAGATATCTACAACGTGGAATCCGTCTCGAGCCTTAAGGTGTATCAGGAACTTAATCAGTTCTTTTCTATAGATATGAAAGAGACGAACTACGACACTATCATGCAGGAATTTCTTGACGGCAAGACGATATATACGATAGCGACAAGCGACTGCATAGCGAAACTGGATGAAGCGGCAGAAAACGGCGAGTTTCCGTATGAATACGGTCTTGCCAAACTGCCGAATATAAATCAGGAGCTTGTGACAAAGGGAATGTCCGTGACCGACGCGCTTGTGATAAACGGTTATTCGGAGCATAAAGATGCGGCAAACCGTCTGGTTGAATTTCTGTCAAAAACTTCAGGCGAGGACCTGTATGCGATGACCGGAAAGATTTCTGCCGTCTCACGGCAGGAATATCAGGACAGTCATATTGCAACATTTGTCGAAAACTATGCAATGTCCGTGCCTGTTCCCAAAATGGTCGAGACAAGCAACTTATGGGTGGAGCTTGAGATATGTTTTGCAAAAGTGTGGAACGGGGAGGACGCAAACACTCAGCTGCGTTCGCTTTCCGAGCGCATAAAGACGCAGCTTGCGGGTGAGAACGTCAGTGAAGCACCGCTTGATGATCCTGAGGTTAAACTGATACCCACCGTGGAGTACGAAGATATGGGTGAAACACAGGCGCAGACATCTGAATAATTTAAGAAAAATTTCCAATCATATTAGTATACTAAAAAAGAAAGGATTACAGATATGATTGGATTTTTTATTGCTTTGATTTCAGGCGCGCTCATGAGTATTCAGGGTGTGCTTAACACAAAAGTCACGGAAGCTACGAGTATGTGGGTGGCAAACTCGTTTGTCCAGCTTACGGCGTTCCTTGTATGCCTTGTGGCATGGGCAGTGTCGGACAGAACATCATTTAAAGGGCTTTTGAGCGTTGAACCTAAATACTTTCTGCTTGGCGGCGTTATAGGAGCGTTCATAACGCTTACCGTCATAAAGAGCATGGATGCCCTTGGACCCGCCAAGGCTGTTATGCTTATAGTGATATCGCAGTTGATAGTGGCATATGTGATAGAGCTTTTTGGGATGTTTGGCGTTGAGAAACAGGAGTTTAGCTGGCGTAAACTTATAGGAGCGCTTACAGCCATAGTTGGATTTATATTGTTTAAATGGTGAGCCTGCCGTTTAAGCAAAAATATTCCGAAATGTAAAAATTAATCCTTGTAATAAGCTTTAATTTAGAATAGAATAATAGACAGATGACATAGAGGGGTCTTTATCTGAAACGGGGATAAAGGAGCTATGTTTTCATGTTGATTATAAAAGTAAAAAACTTAATAATTCCGGTTATTGTCCTTATTGCGGCAATATCACTTTTCGGATGTTCCGGCGGGGGCATTTCCGATGATGTCATGGTACAGATAGGGGAGGAGAAGCCTTACACAGCGCCTCAGACACAGGACAGCACTGACAGTTCAGCCGTGGGAGATGATATATACGTTTATGTCTGCGGTGCTGTCAATAACGCGGGCGTGTATAAAATCGCGGGAGGCAGCAGGCTGTATGAGGCAGTGGAGCTTGCGGGAGGCTTTACGGATGATGCTGACGAGGCGTGCCTTAACCTTGCCCGCGAAGTCAAGGACGGAGAGCAGATAATCATACGCACGGTCGAAGAAGCACAGGCGGCACAAGAGGCAGCCTGCGGGGACGGGCTTGTGAACATCAATACTGCGTCTGCCGCCGAGCTTACCACTATATCAGGCATCGGAGAGAGCAGGGCACAGGCGATAATCGCCTATCGTGAAGCCAACGGCGGCTTTGGCTCGATCGAGGATATAAAAAAGGTAGAAGGCATAAAGGACGGGCTTTTTGCCAAGATTAAGGACAAGATCACGGTTTAGAAATATGGGAATGAGGTAGTGAAATGTCTAAAAGGGTTTTGGTCGTTGACGACGAGAAACTTATTGTAAAAGGAATATGCTTTAGCTTAGAACAGGATGATATGGAGGTTGACTGTGCATACGACGGTGAGGAGGCGCTTGAAAAAGCAAAAAATAACAAGTATGATTTAATATTGCTTGATATAATGCTTCCAAAGATCACGGGGCTTGAAGTATGTCAGCAGATACGTGAATTTTCGGATGTTCCGGTGGTAATGCTCACAGCCAAAGGCGATGATATGGACAAAATACTGGGGCTTGAATACGGAGCAGACGATTACATAACAAAACCATTCAATATCCTTGAGGTCAAGGCGAGGATAAAGGCAATAATGAGGAGAACTTCATCAAAACCCGATGAGACGAAAAAATCGCAGGTAGTGGAGGCGGGAGACTTAAAGCTTGACTGCGATGGAAGGCGGCTGTACATAAATGACAAGGAAATAAACCTTACGGCAAAGGAATTTGACCTGCTTGAGCTTTTGGTGCTCAATCCCAATAAGGTTTACAGCCGTGAAAATCTTTTAAATATAGTATGGGGAGCTGATTATCCCGGTGATGTGCGTACAGTGGATGTGCATATAAGGCGGCTTCGTGAAAAAATAGAATCAAATCCAAGCGAGCCTAAATATGTCCATACCAAATGGGGTGTGGGATATTATTACAAATAGTTATGGAAAGGCATGGTCTGGCTGTGGGTGGTCTTTGGAAAAAGATAAAAAAATGGAAATGTTTTAGAAGCCTGAGCGTCAGGATATTCCTTCTGATAATGTTTTCGTGCGCGATACCGTGCGTGATACTGCATTACGGCATTTTGGAAAGATATATGGATAATGCCATAAATGTCCGCACGACGGATGTACAGACTCAGGTGAGGATCATAGCTGACCATCTGACTACCTACAATTATCTGCTTGATAACAGCAGCGAGGTAGTAAATGCCGAGCTTTCACAGCTTTCAAACCTTTATGACGGCAGAGTGCTTATCGTGAACAGCAGTCTCAGGATCATCAAAGATACATACGGCATAAGTGAAGGCAAGACCATTATCTCGGAGGAGATAATCAAATGCGTCAACGGCGGCGGGGCATCGAACCGCGTGCGTGATAACAGATACATCGAGATCGTAGTGCCTATCGAGGAGAAACTTGACGACAGTTCAAGTACGCTTGGCGTTATGCTTACAAGCGTATCTATGGAAAGTATCATATCAAGCTATGAATATCTTAAAAACAGGGCGCTTCTTATTGAAATACTGGTCATAGTCATAATGTTCGGCATAGCTGTATTGCTGAGCCGTTATATCCTGCGTCCTTTTGATAAAATCACAGATGCTATCAATGAGGTGAAAAACGGGTTCACGGACGAGGAGATAAGCGTTACGGAATATCTTGAGACGGAGCGCATAGGTGATGCTTTTAACCAAATGCTTGGCAGGATGAAAGTGCTTGACGATTCAAGGCAGGAATTTGTATCGAATGTCTCGCATGAGCTTAAAACACCGCTTGCATCAATGAAAGTGCTTGCCGATTCGCTTCTTGCGCAGTCTGATGTGCCTGCGGAGATCTACCGCGAATTTATGGGCGACATAACGGAAGAGATAGACAGGGAAAACAAGATAATCACGGATCTGCTTTCGCTTGTCAAGATGACCCGTACCGCAGCGGATATAAATATCGAGACTGTTGATATCAATTCACTTATAGAGCTTATGATGAAACGTCTCGGACCGATCGCCGCGAGAGCGAACGTAAAGCTCATATATGAGAGCCGCAGGCAGGTAAATGCTGAGGTCGATGAAGTTAAGCTTACGCTGGCGTTGTCAAACCTTGTGGAGAACGGTATAAAATATAATACGGACGGCGGCTGGGTAAAGGTAGTGCTTGACGCAGACCATCAGTTTTTTACTGTGGAAGTTTCCGACTCAGGCATAGGCATACCGCAGGAGTCGATAGAACATATTTATGAGCGTTTTTACAGGGTGGATAAATCACATTCGCGCCAGATCGGCGGTACAGGTTTAGGACTTGCCATTACAAGAAGCGCGATACTTATGCACAGGGGTACTATAACAGTTGAAAGTCAGGAGGGAAAAGGTACTGCCTTTACGGTAAAGATACCACTGACATATATAGCATCATAGGATATATCGGCACGGAAAGAGTGAAAAACATGAAAAAAAACGCTGTAAAATTTGCGGCTGCATATATGCTTATCACCGCTCTTCTTGCGGTTATGGGCGGGTGCGGCATTCATACGGAGCAAGGTGTTCCGATAGATATTTCATATTTGAACAAAGACGAGACAAAACTTGTGACAGAGACACATTATCTTCAGGGAACTGACATCAAGGAGATGATAGTGGAGGTTCTGACCCTGTTATGCTGTGTGCCTGAGAACAAGGGACTTAAGGCGACGATATCTAATAACGTCAGCATAAATAATTATTCTTTTGACGGGGAGCAGGTGACTGTATCTCTCGGAGAAAAATATAAAGAACTTTCGAGAACTATGGAAGTACTTACAAGAGCGGCGATCGTGCGAAGCCTTACGGCTGTTCCGGGAGTCAATTGTGTGCTTCTTACGGTAAATGGAGAACCGCTTGCCGATTCAAGCGGCAATGTGATAGGAGTTATGACTGCTGATATGTTTGTTGACAATACAGGAACACAGCAGCTCGACGCTGTAGGCAAGGTCACGCTCAGGCTGTATTTTGCAAATGAGGCGGGAGACGGGCTTATAGAGATAAACAGGGAGCTTGTCCATAATGCGGATGTGTCAAACGTATCGATGGAGAGACTTGTTATCGAACAGCTTATAAGCGGTCCTGTAAACTCAGAGTCATATCCGACGATCAATCCGAGTACTAAAATTTTAGGCGTCACGGTAAGGGACGGCGTATGTCACGTCAATCTTGACAGCTCGTTTACGACGCCTGTAAACAATGTGACAAGCGATGTTACGATATACTCTATAGTTAATTCGCTTGCTGAACTCAGCAATATAAACAAAGTTCAGATTTCGATAGACGGAAGCAGCGACGGCAGATTCAGGGATAAGTATGACCTTACGACTGTTTTTGAGAGAAATCTGGAACTTGTTGACTGACAAAAATTTTGAATGGGAAAATAAAAAATGAAACGACCACTATGCTTTATATGTATGGCATTCGTGGTAACTGTGTTTATCTATCTGCAGCTTAATCCGCCGCCCTTTGCGCAGCTTACTGTGCAGGAGGGGGCTGAGGCGGTTTTTCTTGGGGAAGTATATCACAAGGAGTATAAAAACGGAAAACAGATACTCTATCTAAATCATATCAGGGAATATGACCATATTACCGAAAAATATATTATGTCGGATATAGAGGGAATACTGTGCTACATGGATGAAAATGCGTCATATGAAGAGCCTATGCTCGGAAGTACGGCTGTTGTTAAGGGAAAGGCTGAGCCGTTCAGGGAGGTAAGGAATTATGGCGGCTTTGACGCCAAACGGTATTATAAGACGCTCGGACTTGATTTTCAACTGTATAATACGGAAATTCTGACAGTAAGCGATACATATTCAAAATACAGGGAGAGTCTGTATCGTGTGAGGAGATATTTTGAAAACATATTTGATATGGTGATGTCAGAAAGAGATGCTTCCATTATGAAAGCGATGGTACTGGGAAATAAGGCGGAGCTTGACGACCAAAGTAAAATGCTTTTTCAGAAAAGCGGTATTTCTCATATATTTGCCATTTCAGGGCTGCATATAACTTTTATAGGGATGGGTATTAACAGGTTACTGCGTAAGATGCGGCTGTCAATAACACCGGCGGCTGTGATATCGGTCATCGCAATGCTCGCGTATGGTGAAATGACAGGAATGAGCAGTTCCGCATTCCGCGCTGTTTTTATGTTTGCACTGAAAATGCTTGCAAAGACGCTTCACAGAACTTATGATATGCTTAATGCGCTGGCACTGGCGGCAGTCCTTTTGATAGCAGAACAGCCGTTATATATTTATCACACGGGATTTCTGCTTTCTTTTGGGGCAATTCTCGGCATATGCTGTGTGTCTAAGGTGATTAAGGGAATGGGGGTCTTTCTCATACATTTCCCGATAATGCTTTGTACATACTATGAGTTTCCGATTTATTCTTTTCTGCTGAATTTGATAGTTATGCCGTCTATGACACTGCTTATGAGTCTGGGTATGGTATGTCTTGGCGCGGGGAGCATCCCTGTAAGCTGTTTAAGTCTTGGATTGGCGAAACTCAGTGGTTTTGGGTGTCATGTGATAATAGAAATATTTGAACTGCTCAGCACGTTATCACTCAAGATGCCTTTTGCAAGTTGGATAACAGGGCGCCCGGACAATTGGAAAATTTGCTGCTTTTATGCTGTGATATTGTTTTTGCACATAGCGAACGAATATAGCGAAAAAATCAATAAAAATAATAAATACGCGAGTTTGCGGATGCGGATAGGATTGCCGGCTTTTGTGAAGCTGACACTGGTTATGGCGTCGATAGTCCTTTTGAGCGGGCGTAATGCGGATGGACTGAAGATAGCGTTTCTGGATGTGGGACAGGGAGACTGCATATGGATCGAGACTCCTTCGGGAGAACATTATCTTATAGATGCGGGAAGTTCATCTGAAAAACAGCTTGAAAAATATACAGTCACGCCGTATCTGAAATATATGGGGACGGACAGGCTTGATGCTGTATTTCTGACACATCTTGACAGCGATCATACCTCGGCGCTCGTCGATATGCTTGAAAACGGCTGCGACATTAAGATAAACAGACTGGTGATCGCAGGTGCGGCAATGAAAGATGAGGCTTATTATGAGATAAAGGATTTATGCTCTCAAAGCAATACACCGCTGTTTGCTGTCAATGCGGGCGACAGATTAGATATCGGTAAGGGGGTAACGCTTGAGATAATGCACCCTGCGTCTGATTATCAGGCTTTATCGCGCAACGCATATTCACTTGTGATGCGGCTTGCATACAGGACAAAAGGCGGTGAGTTTTCCGCGCTGTTTACAGGGGATGTTGAAGCAGACGGTGAAGCGTATGCGGCAGAGGGGATTTCAAAATATGGTTCCTGTCAGCTTTATAAGGCTTCGCATCATGGCTCGCGTTACTCAAATACGCAGGCGCTTTTGCAGGCTGCAATGCCGGATATCGCAGTAATATCATGTGGGGAAGGCAACAGTTACGGACATCCGCATGATGAGGTAATAGAAGCATTGGATGATATCGGGTGCCGCGTGTTTGTCACAAAGGATACGGGCGCTGTCATGGTCAGAGTAAAAGACGGCAGGGTAGGAGTGAAGACGGTTTTGGGTAAAACATACTAAATAAAAACATATTTAATGGTATTCCAAAATATATTTTATTAAAAAATAAGGTATTGAGGAACATTATGTTTTGGAAAAGCGATAAAATCAGGAAAAAAAGCACTTTGATAAATAATATACAGGAGATCCGCTCATATCTGAGTGAAAAAAATATATCAAAGAAGATGGTGACGATGGCGGCTTCGCTTATAATGCTCGCAGGACTGCTTGGCGTCAAATATAAGAGCAGCAGTCTGGCGATCAATACAAGCGCCGCCGCAGGCGGTAGGGAGCTTCCGATATACTGTGTACAGACTGACGAGCCTAAGATCGCGCTGACGTTTGATGCGGCATGGGGAAATGAAGATACGCGTGAGATCATGGAGATATTAAGAAAACATAACGTGAAAGTGACATTTTTTATGACAGGCGGTTGGGTAGATGCTTATCCTGATGATGTAAAATATATCCTGTCCGAAGGTCATGACCTTGGCAATCACAGCGAAAACCATAAAAATATGAGTCAGCTTTCCGATGATGAGAAAAAGACGGAACTTATGAGTGTCCATGACAAAGTGAAGGCGCTTACAGGCTATGATATGTTCTTGTTCAGACCGCCATATGGCGACTATGACAATGCGGTGGTGAAAGCAGCGCGGGATTGTGGGTATTATGCGATACAGTGGGATGTGGACTCTCTCGACTGGAAGGACTATGGCGTCGATTCCATCATAAAGACAGTAACCCAACATAAACATCTCGGGAACGGGTCAATAATTTTGTGCCATAACGGTGCAAAGTATACCGCGCAGGCGCTTGATACACTTATCACAACGTTAAAGGAAAAAGGATATACATTTGTGCCGCTTTCGGAATTGATATACAGGGATAATTATTCAATGGATCATGAAGGAAGACAGATACCGAAATAAATTAAAAGGCAGAAAAGGCGGGGCTGTCAAGCGGCAGCCCGCCGGATAAACGGAACTGTCATAAATAATGGCAGCGAATAGGCTAAAGAGTAGGCAGCTTTAAATTCGGCGCGGACGGGCTCTATTGTACACAACATTATCATAAGAGCGCAAAGCGGAAGACAGATCAATAAGTTTGCGGCATTCTGCATTTTGATACATAACGCCGCGGCGGCAAGAAGCAGCCAGAGCATAAAGCCGATACTCCAAAATGCACCATAAACAGGAATAGTATCAGTATGATTAAATAGTATATCTTTAACGGTATCGATCATATCTTTGTCGATCAAAGGACGGCTTTCCAGTCCAAGATCATTATTGCATATGCCTTCGTCAAATCTTACTGTATTTTGGACATCGGGATACCAGAAACCGCGTGTTTGAAGGATATATTCATTAAATGTGCCGGGACGCATATATGAAACTGTTCCCGATGTATCATTTTGACTGATCTCGTAGATCTCCATACATGGATATTTCACAAACAGTACAATTGCCAAAGCGGCTAAAGTCATTGGAACTGTCAGCTTCCACGCACTTTTATACACAAATAAGATAAAGGGAATGCTGATGAGAAAAACATACCAGCCGTTCGTCTTAAGCAGGCTTATCATAACAGTCGAGAACACATATGGCAAAACTATTGAAAAATATTCACCGATTTTGATCTTTTCTTTTCTGCCTGTAGGGGATATTGAGTCAGGGCGCAGCATAATACGCAGCAGAACGGCGCAGAAGAGCGTCATACATCCTGCGAACGGAATATCGGAAAGCATGGTGACTGATAAAATGCCGTTATAAGGCATAAGTGCATAGAAACATATGACAATGCCTATTATCGGCGTTATGATTCCCGCTTTCTGCAATGTCTTTATCACATATCCGGCGACAAATGCCATAAATATCATTTGGGCGATCGTACAGACGGCAATTCCAAAAACCGCATCGTTTATAAAAGCAATCCCTCTGCCGTAAAACCATCCTGTCAGTACTGTATGCACAACAGGAAATCTGTTGTTGAGTGCGTATTCTCCAATCATCTGCGCGTATTGGTTCATACTTTCTGATGTCATAACAGCGGGATATTCATACAAAAAATACGGGATGTGGCATATAAGGCACAATAAAGCTGCTAAATACGGAAACCATGGATTATGGTAAAGCGTGCCTGTTATATGCACATATTCGCCTGCGCACAAAATTAAAAGAGCCAAGTGGTAGTATATTATAAGCAGTCCTGCAGCCGCAAGTATACCCGCGAAGTTTACGGGCAGCGCTTTTGGCAGGGCGGCAATTGTAAAGCCTGTAAAAAGAAGGCATAAAACCGATGAAAGTATATGATCTGCCGGCGGCTCTATTCTGCCCTGAAACGCCTCGCCCTGAATTTTTGCAAAAGCATATACAAGCAGCGCAAATATTATTATTGAAATGGGGCTTGCGGCTGATACAGAGCAGACACGCATAATGGCGAAAACAGATAAGAAACTTTTTAATAAAATCTTGAAAACGCGCATACAAACCTCCCTTTTAAAATCAAAATAATGGTTATAAATAAATCTTAAAATGAAATTGCGCTATAGTCAACAAACATTGCATTAATTTGGAAATTCTGTTATACTATTTTTCGGTTTATGTAGAGTTTAATGATAAAGGAGGCAATACGTGATGAACTGGGAAAATAATGTGCGCAGGGTAGTTCCCTATACGGCAGGCGAGCAGCCGCAGGATCCGAGTGTAATCAAGCTGAACACAAATGAATGTCCTTATCCGCCCTCTCCCAAAGTTGCGGACGCGCTGCGTGATTATGATATATGTAATCTTAGAAAATATCCCGATATGAATATTACGCTGCTGTTAGAGGCGCTTGCAAGGCTGCATGGGATACTGCCCGAACAGATTTTTGTCGGCATAGGTTCGGATGATGTACTGTCTATGGCGTTTATGACATTTTTTAATTCAGGCAAGCCTGTACTTTTTCCCGATGTCACATATTCATTTTATGACGTATGGGCGGATTTATACAAAATTCCATACGAATGTAAGCCTCTTGATGAGAATTTTAATATAGTAAAAGAAGATTACCTTAAAGAAAACGGCGGCATAGTGATAGCTAATCCAAATGCGCCTACAGCGATCCTTGCACCTGTGTCTGATCTTGAGGAGATCATACAGGCAAATCCCGACTCTGTTGTGATAATAGACGAGGCATATATAGATTTTGCGGATGAAAAAAAGGACAGCTGCCTGCCGCTTATAGATAAGTATGATAACCTGCTTGTGACAAGGACATTTTCAAAGTCGCGTTCGATGGCAGGTATGCGGATAGGGTATGCATGCGGCAGCAAAAAGCTTATAAAGTATTTGAACGACGTAAAGTTTTCGTTTAACTCGTATACGCTTAGTACGCCTGCAATTCTGGCGGGTGCGGCATCCGTGGAGGATAACGATTATTTTGAGGACATCTGCAATAAGGTTCGGCGTACAAGAAAGAGAGTATGGCAGGAGCTTCGCAGCTTAGGTTTTGAGGAAACTGTTTCACATACAAACTTTTTGTTTGCTTCGCATGAAAAAATCCCCGCGGGGCAGATATTTGAAGCGCTCAAGGAAAACAAAATATATGTAAGGCACTGGAATAAGCCAAGGATCGACAATTTTTTGCGTATCACGGTCGGGACTGACGAAGAAATGGATACGATGATAGCGTTTTTGAAAAAATATTTATAGTAATGGAGGCAGAGATGAAGGAATTTATTGTAAATGTATTAAGAGGTATTGTAGTGGGGCTTGCGAATGTTATCCCCGGGGTCAGCGGCGGTACAATGATGGTGTCGATGGGAATATACGACAGGCTGATACTGGTACTTACGCATTTTATCAGGCGCATAAAAGAGGCGATAGCGCTTCTTATCCCCTTGGGAATAGGTATGCTGCTTGCCATTGCGATTTTTTCAAAGCTGTTTTCGGAGATATTTTTCCCAAGATATCCCCTGCAGACTAATCTGCTGTTCATTGGCTTGATATTGGGAGGTCTTCCCGCCATTTATAAGAAAGTTAAAGGCAATACGATAAAAGTACCGCATATTATAGCTTTCGTTGTGTTCTTTGCGCTTGTTACAGGTTTGTCACTCGTGGGTGAGGGCAGTTCGGCAAGTGCTGACATTTCGTTCAGTGTTCTGAACGTTATCAAATTATTTGCGGTAGGCGTGATCGCAGCGGCGACGATGGTTATCCCGGGAGTCAGCGGATCAATGATAATGATGGTATTAGGCTATTATGCGACTATCATTGATACAATAAATGCTTTTATAGATGCACTCAGAGCATTTGATATAGATGCTATGCTTGCGACGTTTACCGTGCTTGTACCGTTTGGCATAGGAGTAGTCGTCGGAGTAGTCGCGGTTGCCAAGCTGATAGAGTTTATCCTGAAAAGGTATACGCTTATTGCATACTGGGCTATCATTGGTCTTATCGTGGCATCGCCGTTTGCCATACTTATAATGATGGACGCAGGCTCTATTGGCGTTATCCGGGTTTTGACAGGCGCGGTTCTGCTCATTGTGGGATTTTTTGTATCATTGAAACTTGGTGATTAGTGCATCGGAGGTTTGATGTGGAGGCGTATTCGGATTTTTCTCTGGTTTATGATGAGCTGATGGACGATGTGCCGTATGGACAATGGCTTGAAAATATTACGGGTGAACTTGCAAAGCATGATATAAAGGACGGGCTTGTGCTTGAACTTGGGTGCGGCACGGGGAGTATGACAGAGCTTCTTGCGCGGCGCGGCTTTGATATGATAGGCGTTGACAGTTCAGAAGAAATGCTCAATATCGCCGTTCAGAAGCGCGAGGCATCGGGGCTTGATATTCTGTATCTCAATCAGGATATGAGAGAGTTTGAACTTTACGGTACCGTGCGTGCTGTAGTGAGTATATGCGACAGCATAAATTATCTGCTCGGGGATGACGACATAACGGAATGTTTCAGGCTTGTAAACAACTACCTTGATAGGGGCGGCATTTTCTTTTTTGATTTTAACACGCGTTACAAGTATGAAAATGTCATCGGGGAGAGCGTAATTGCTGAAAACAGAGAGGAATGCAGTTTTATATGGGAGAATTATTTTGACTCTGAAACTGCCGTAAACGAGTATGACCTGACCATATTCAAAAAGGAAGAAAACGGGCTTTTTTCAAAGCACTGTGAGGTTCACTACCAACGCGGATATACTTTGGAAGAGATAAAAAGCCTTATCGGGCTTTCGGGGCTTGAATTTGTAAGGGCATATGACGCTGACACGCTTTTGGAGGTTACGCCAAAGAGCGAGCGTATATATTGTGTGGCGCGTGAGCAGGGAAAATAAACAGCAGGAGGGGCAATATGTCTGATTATATAGTCAGGGCGACTGCGGCAGATGCTCAGATAAGGGCTTTTGCGGCAACGACAAAGGATACAGTGGAAAGGGCAAGGCAGATACATAACACAAGTCCTGTGGTATCAGCCGGACTCGGACGCCTTTTGACGGCGGGTGCTATGATGGGAAGCATGCTTAAAGGCGACGATGATATTTTAACATTGCAGATAAACTGTGACGGGGCGGTAAGAGGGCTTACGGTCACGGCAGACTCTCATGCGCGAGTGAAAGGGAGCGTGATAGAGCCGCAGGTAATGCTTCCGCCGAATGCTCTTGGCAAACTTGACGTCGGCGGCGCTGTGGGGAACGGCGTCTTAAGCGTGATAAAGGATATGGGTTTAAAAGAGCCTTATGTAGGGCAGACTCAGTTACAGACAGGTGAGATAGCAGAGGATCTGACATACTATTTTGCAACTTCCGAGCAGGTGCCGTCTGCGGTAGGACTTGGCGTACTTATGGAGAAAAACAATACGGTAAAGCAGGCGGGAGGGTTTATAATACAGCTTATGCCTTACGCCGAAGATGAAGTCATAAACAGGCTTGAAGAGAAACTCAAGGCAATAGACAGTGTGACCAATATTTTAGATGCGGGAAATACACCTGAGCAGCTTTTGGAAATACTGTTGGGCGACCTTGGGCTTGAGATAACTGATACAGTTCCCGCACAGTATTATTGCAACTGCAGCAGGGAACGCGTGGAAAAAGCTCTTATCAGCATCGGGAAAAAGGATCTGCAGGAAATGATCGACGATGCAAAGCCGATAGAGGTAAAATGCCAGTTCTGCGATAATGTATACAATTTTGACATAGACGATCTAAAAGAACTTATAACGAGGTGATCTGCCGATGAAAGACGGATTTGTAAAAGCGGCTGCCGCAACCCCGAAGATAAAGGCAGCGGATACTATATACAATGCAGGAGCGATAACTGATATCATTTTGGAAGCGGGAGCAGGCGGAGCTAAAATAATAGTGCTGCCTGAACTTTGCATTACGGGATATACATGCCATGACCTTTTTTTGCAGGAAAAGCTTTTGACAGAGGCGGAGGCTGCTCTTTTGTCAATAGCCGAAAAGACTGCAAAAGTGGACGCCATTGTATTTGTCGGACTTCCGGTGGAAAAGGGAGGAAAACTGTACAATACGGCGGCGGCATTAAAAAACGGCAAGATCCTCGGTTTCATTCCCAAAAGCTATATACCGTCTTACGGCGAGTTTTATGAGACGAGGCACTTTACGCCGGGAAACGCGGAGCCTGATACCATAAGCATAGGCGGGTGCGAAGTTTTGTTCGGCACTGATATATTGTTTGAATGCAGTAACGTAAAAGGAATGGTCATAGCCTGTGAGATATGCGAGGATGTGTGGAGCGCGTATACGCCGTCAACGCGTCATGCGCTTGCGGGGGCAAATGTTATCGTCAATCTTTCAGCGAGCAATGACCTTATCGGCAAAGATACCTACCGCGAAGAACTTGTAAAAGCTACAAGTGCTCGTCTTTTATCAGGTTATATATATGCGAGCGCAGGTGATGGGGAATCGACTCAGGATATAGTTTTCGGAGGTCACGATATAATTGCGGAAAACGGTTCCGTACTTGCGCAGAGCAGGCTTTTTTCCACAGGTATAGTTTATGCGGATCTGGACATAGCAAAACTCAGGATGGAAAGACGCCGTATGAACACATTTATTGCCGAAAACGCAAAAGGCTATGAAAAAGTCATCTTTTCATACAATGAATGCGGTATTACAAAGCTTTCGCGGAACTTCCCGCGCACACCGTTCGTGCCGGGCAGCGAATCAGAAAGAAACAGACGGTGTGAGCAGATACTGTCGATTCAGGCAAACGGCTTGAAAAAGCGGCTTGAGCATACCGGTGTCAAAAGCGCCGTCATAGGCATTTCAGGCGGTCTTGACTCAACGCTTGCGCTCATTGTGACGATAAGGGCATTTGATATGCTGGGATTGGACAGAAAGGGAATAAAAGCCGTGACCATGCCATGCTTTGGCACAACGGACAGGACATATGAGAATGCGTGCCGGCTTGCGAGAGCGTCGCACGCCGAACTTATGGAAGTTGATATAAAAGCGTCTGTACTTCAACACTTCAAAGACATAGGGCAGGATTTGGAAAATCATGACGTGACATATGAGAACGGTCAGGCAAGGGAACGTACCCAAGTGCTTATGGATCTTGCCAATAAGACAGGTGGAATAGTGATAGGAACAGGCGATATGTCGGAATTGGCGCTTGGATGGGCTACTTATAACGGCGATCACATGAGTATGTACGGGGTAAATGCGGGCGTTCCTAAGACTCTTGTACGCCATCTTGTTAAATATTGTGTCGATACGTGGCAAGAGCAGTGCAGCCCGGATAACTGTGACGGCGGAGCATTTTCTGCCACTCTTCTCGATGTGCTCGATACGCCCGTCAGTCCGGAGCTTCTTCCGCCCGAAAACGGAAATATCTCTCAAAAGACAGAGGATTTGGTCGGACCGTATGAACTGCATGATTTTTTCCTGTATTATATGCTGCGCTGCGCTTACCCGCCTGCAAAAATCTTTCGTATTGCGTCAGAGGTGTTTGAAGGTGATTATGACAAGGGTGTCATTTTGAAGTGGCTGAAAACATTTTACAGGCGGTTTTTTGCACAGCATTTCAAACGCTCATGTCTTCCCGACGCACCAAAGGTGGGAAGCGTTGCGCTGTCGCCCAGAGGCGATCTGCGTATGCCGTCGGACGCAGCGGCGCGCGTTTGGCTTGATGAGATCGAATCACTGCATATTTGATGCGTCGGGCAAAGCAGGCGAATCGGCATTTTCGGAGGCACGCGCCTTTTCTATCAGATCCGATATGGTCTGCAGAAGCAGCATCGATGTGTATCTGTTTTCCTCAGCATAGCTGACATTTTCGAGGCTTTGGTCTGAAATTATCACTTTTGAAAGTTCCGATAAAGTCGGCTGCATAAGAGGGTACATAGTTGCCACCGCATCATCGATATTTGTGAATGTTATTGAGTTGATGTGATCATTGTCAACGGTCATCTGCAGTTCGACATTGGAGCTTCCAAGCTGCAGGATACCCGTGTAAATGCCGGGGACATAGGTAGGAGAAGCGCTGCCCGTCTCATCGCTTTCGGTCGTTCCGACAGGGATCGGCGTTTTTGTCTGCCCCTGTCTTTCGGGTACGAATATCGAAACCGCAACCATAATAATAAGTATACTTACAATGAGAAGTACGATTGAATAAACTAATTCCTTTGAACGAAGGACAACAATTTTTGTATTGGCACTCATCACATATCTCCGTTTGGATTTCTTTTTATCAAGATATGAGGCACAAGACGCTAATATGATTGATTGCGGTTGACAAAATTAAAAAAAACTAGTTAAATAAAATAAAAAGCTGTTTGGAAAGGAATGGTACAGGTATGTCTAAGTATACAAAACAGGACATTATCAGACTTATCGAGGAGGAAGACGTAGAGTTCATACGTATGCAGTTTACTGATATAGAAGGCAATTTTAAGAATGTTGCAATCACTGCAAGCCAGCTCGAAAAAGCGCTTAACAATGACTGTATGTTTGACTGTTCTCTGGTTGAAGGGATGCTTCCGACTAAAAATGCCGATATGTTCCTGTATCCTGATATCGATACTTTCACTATATTCCCATGGCGTCCGCAGCAGGGCAAAGTCGCGAGATTTATATGTGATATATACAATGCCGACCGCACACCGTATGAGGGCGACTGCCGCTACATACTCAAAAAGGCGGTCAAAGAGGCAAGCGATATGGGCTATACTTTTGAAGTAGGACCCGAATGTGAATTTTTCTTATTTAATGTGGATGAGAACGGCAGACCGACGACGAACACGAACGAACAGGCAGGATATTTTGATATGGGACCGCTTGACAACGGTGAGAATGCAAGACGCGATATCGTGCTTATGCTTGAGGAGATGGGTTTTGAAGTTGAAGCGTCGCATCACGAAAAAGCGCCGTCGCAGCATGAAATAGATTTTAAGTATGACGAGGCGTTAAAGACGGCTGATAATATCATGACATTTAAGCTTGCAATCAAAACGATTGCCAAGCATCATGGCATGCATGCCACATTTATGCCAAAACCACGCAAAGAGTTCTGCGGTTCGGGTATGCATATAAATATGTCAATAAAGAAGGACGGCAAAAATATATTTAATTCAGCGGATGGATTGAGCAGGGAAGCATATTATTTTATTGGCGGGCTTATGGCACACATAAAGGGAATATGTGCCGTTACAAATCCGCTTGTCAATTCTTATAAACGTTTAAAGCCGGGATTTGAGGCGCCTGTGTTCATCACATGGAGCACTCTCGGAGTCAATACGCTTATCAGGATCCCGGCGCTTAAGGGTGAACATACAAGGATAGAACTCAGAAGCCCTGACCCCGCGGCAAATCCGTATCTTGTGATCGCTTCATGCCTTATGGCAGGGCTTGACGGCATTAAGAATAAGATAGAACCATTAAATTCCGAGATAAGGGTGAACGTAAACGCTATGTCGGATGATGAGGCGCGTGTGCGCGGACTGCAGAAGCTTCCCATGAATTTAAAGGAGGCGTGCGCTGAGATGCAGAAAGACGATCTGCTCAGAAAACTTCTCGGCGATAAAGTTTTTGAACAGTTTTATGATTCCAAACTTGCGGCATGGGAAGAATATGACGCGCAGGTCACGAACTGGGAAATAGACTCATACCTGTATAAGTTCTGACATATCTTCATTGAATATTATAGGATGATATGATGTGGAGGTATGCCGGTGACTAATATAATAGTAGTCTTTGCCAGGATAGAGGATGCCAAGAGCATTAAAAATATATTGGTGAGGAATGGAATAAGCGTAACGGCTGTATGTACGTCAGGAGCGCAGGCATTGAATTATGCGGATGATTTTCATGACGGCATTATAGTCAGCGGCTACAGGCTTGCTGATATGGTTTGTATGGAACTTCACAGCAATCTTCCGTCAGGCTTTGAAATGCTGGTTATGGCATCGCAGAAGATATTGGCGGAGGCAGCGGGTGATGGGATAATGAGTCTTGCTATGCCGCTCAAAGTTCATGAACTTGTAAGTACGGTAGGGCTTATGGCACAGAATGTCATGCGCCGCAAAAAGAAATACAGAGATAAACCGAAAATAAGGAGTGAAGAGGACGCCGCAGTCATATCGGAAGCAAAGGCACTTTTGATGGAACGCAATAATATGACTGAGGACGAAGCACACCGTTATCTGCAGAAACACAGCATGGATAACGGCACAGGTCTTGTAGAAACGGCACGGATGGTATTAGCCGTTATGGTTTAGAAGGAAAATGGAGGAATATATGAACATAGTTTTGCTATCAGGAGGGTCAGGCAAGCGTCTTTGGCCTCTCTCAAACGAAGTACGGTCAAAGCAGTTCTTAAAGCTTTTGTCTGACGGCAGTGACCGTCATGAATCTATGGTACAGCGAGTGTATCGTCAGATAGTGAAAGCGGGGATCAGGGCGAATATTGTCGTGGCGACTTCGGCGTCGCAGGTGGAGGCTATAAAAGGTCAGCTTCAGAATGATGTCGATATAGTGGTAGAACCTGAACGCAGAAACACATTTCCCGCTATTGTACTTGCCGCGTCATATCTCGAGACAAGGAAAAAGACGGATCTTGACGAAACGGTTATCGTCCTTCCTGTTGATCCGTATGTTGACATAGAATATTTTGAAACTTTTCTGAAAATGGATGAGGAAGTTCAAAAGAATGCGGCAGACATAGTACTGATGGGGATATCGCCATCATATCCGTCTGAAAAATATGGTTATATTATAACGGACGGCAGCGGAAATGTTACCGGTTTTAAAGAGAAACCTGACGAGAAGACGGCGCGGGATCTTATAGAGAAAGGCGCTCTTTGGAATGCGGGCGTGTTTGCGTTTAAACTCAGATACCTTATGGACATAGCCGATAAATATTTAGAGAACAGGGATTTTGCATATGTCACGGACAATTATGCGCAGTTAAAAAAAGACAGCTTTGACTATGAAGTGGTGGAAAAGGCAGAGTCACTTGCCGTAGTACCATACAGCGGCGGTTGGAAAGATATCGGTACATGGAATACACTCACAGAGGAAATGGAAGAGGAAAGCATTGGCGACGTGACTATGGGAGAAGAGTGTGTCAACACTCATGTTATAAATGAACTTTCGATTCCCGTAGTGGCGCTTGGCACACAGAATTTGGTCATCGCGGCAAGCCCCGATGGTATTTTGGTGTCGGATAAGCACAAAAGTTCATATATTAAGCCATACGTGGAGAATATCGCGGAACGTCCGATGTATGAGGAGAAACGCTGGGGCGAATACAAGGTATACGACTACAGCCGATATAAAGACGGCACAAAATCAATAACAAAGCATGCTATCATTAAGGCAGGAATGTCTCAGGACTATCAGCTTCATCATTATAAGGACGAAGTCATAACAGTAGTGAACGGCAGTGGCGAGCTTGTGGTTGACGGTTGTATTATGAAGCTTTCATGCGGAGATACGATTTCGATCAGACGCGGCAAAAAACATGCGATAAGGGCATTTGAAGATATGCAGATGATTTCCGTACAGATCGGCGAGGATGTAACGGAAGATGATGCAGAGACATTTGAATGGAGCTGGTAGCACTAAGTGCCGGCGGGGAGGAATAACCTATGAGATTTACTAAGATGGAAGGATGCGGCAATGATTACATCTATATCAATGGGATAAAAGAACACATTGACGAGGGCAGAAAACCTGAACTTGTAAGATGCCTGAGCGACAGACATTTTGGTATAGGCGGCGATGGAGTGATATTTATTAATAAGGGGAAGCAGGCAGAGTTCGAGATGGAGATGTACAATGCGGACGGAAGCCGCTCACAGATGTGCGGGAACGGAATAAGGTGCGTGGCAAAGTATGTCTATGACAGAGGGCTTACAGATAAGAAAAATATTACGGTAGAGAGCTTTGGTAAGGTGAAATATCTCGAACTGACGACAGACGCTGATAATAAGGTATCGAAGGTGCGCGTAAATATGGGGGCGCCTGTACTCAATGCGGGAGAGATACCTGTGATATCCGATAATGAGAAAGTTATAGATGAAGAGATAAAAGCAGGCGGGAAAACATATAAGATGACATGTGTTTCGATGGGTAATCCGCATGCGGTAGTGTTTATGAATGATATAGATGATCTGAACTCTCTTGATATAGAAAAGATAGGACCCGAATTTGAAAATCATGAGCGTTTTCCTCAGCGTGTAAATACGGAGTTTGTGAAAGTCATTGACAGAAATTCGGTGCAGATGCGCGTGTGGGAACGCGGTACAGGCGAAACGCTTGCATGCGGTACGGGAAGCTGTGCGACAACGGTAGCATGCATACTCAACGGGTATACCGAAGACAAGATCACAGTCAGACTGCTTGGCGGCGAGCTTACATGTGAATGGGACAGGGAAAACGATATTGTCTATATGACAGGACCTGCCGTAAGCGTGTTTGACGGTGAAACGGATATTGATTAGGAGGGTATCATGCTATTTCCAAGTGAGATTTTTCTGTTTGTCTTTCTTCCGACAGTGTTAGTCATATATTATGCGTTTTTGAGAAAGACTACTAAATTAAAGAATATATTTCTTCTTATCGCGAGTTTGTTTTTCTATGCATGGGGCGAGCCTGTATATGTGTTTTTGATGATAGGCACGATATTGGTGAACTGGCTTTTTGGAATATTGGTTGACAGATTTCGCGATAACAAGGTCATCAGGACTATCGTGTTCATACTTTTGGTGGCTGTCAATATAGGTACATTGGGATGGTTTAAATACAGCGAATTTACTGTGCTTCAGATAAACCGCTTCGCACATACGCAGATACCCGTGCCTGAAGTAACTCTTCCGATAGGCATTTCGTTTTTTACTTTTCAGGCAATGTCGTATGTTATCGACGTGTACAGAAAGCGCGGCAATGTGCAGTATAACCCGCTTAACGTGGGACTTTACGTTTCGCTTTTCCCACAGCTTATAGCAGGTCCTATAGTAAGATATGAGACAGTCGCAAAACAGATCGAGCACAGGGAAGAAAATCTCAGCGATTTTTCAGCGGGAGTTACGCGTTTCTGCATAGGTCTTGGCAAAAAAGTGCTCATTGCGAATAATATGGCTGTTATCGCCGATAACGCGTTCGGACTTATCATAAACGGTGAGTTTCAGGCGTCGGCGGGTATGGCATGGCTTGGTGCGATCGCCTATACATTCCAGATATTCTTTGATTTTTCGGGATATTCTGATATGGCTATAGGTTTGGGACAGATGTTTGGATTTCACTTTGAGGAAAACTTCAGATATCCGTATATATCAAAAACGGTTTCGGAATTTTGGCGCAGATGGCATATTTCAATGCAGACATGGTTTCGCGACTATGTATATATCCCGCTTGGCGGAAACAGGGTATCAAAACCAAGACTCATCTTCAATCTTTTCGTGGTGTGGCTTCTCACGGGTATGTGGCATGGCGCTAACTGGACATTTATAGCGTGGGGGCTTATGTATTTTGTGATACTGACATTTGAGCGGTTTAGCGGATTAAACGAGAAGAGTTACTGGTGGGGACATATTTACACTATGGTGCTTGTGATCATCGGATGGGTAATATTCAGGTCTACGGGGATGGGAAATGCTTTCCTGTATGTCAAAGCGATGTTCGGCATTGGTGCCAAAGGACTTGTTGACAAGGCGATATGGGCGTACATTAAACAAAACTGGATATATTTTGTGTTTGCGATAGTCGGAAGCGCGCCGATCATGCCAAAGATAGATGAAAAGCTTAAGGGCAGCAGAGTATGGCAGACAGTATATGCACTTGGCGTGATCGTGTGTCTGGTGGTAAGCGTATCATTCATAAGCAACAATGCGTACAACCCGTTCATCTATTTTGACTTTTGACGCATACTATAAGGAAGGTTAATTCAAATGGAAAAGAGAAACAAATGGATAGCAATATTTTTTATGGTTTTCATACTGGTCGTTCCTGTTGTAACGATTGTCAGGAATATTGCCGTGCCCGCCGATGAAGGATTAAGTGATGAACAGCGCGAGGTACTTGAGAACAACGGTGCGCTTCAGGAACCCGAAAGTGAGCAGGCAGATGAAAATGCCGCTGCCGCGCAGGCTGAATCCGAGACAGCGTTTATGAAGCTTCAAAAGACATTAAACAACTTTACGGAAGGGCTTTTTGGCAGGACAAGGCTTATCGCCTTCAATACTTCGATAACATCGCTTTTGACAGGAGGAACTTATATAGAGTCAACGCAGGTACTGCTTGGTAAAAACAATATGCTCTTTTATAAGACTGAACAGGACGGGCATCCGCTGTGGGACTATATGGGGATAAATCATTTCACTGACGATGAACTTGAAGCGATCGCGGCAAATCTTGTCGCAACGCGTGACTATCTTGCGTCAAGGGGAATTGAATTTTACGCGATGTGCGCCCCGAACAAGGAGATCATATATCCGGAAAATATGCCCGATACTATAGCGCGCGTAAACGAAGTGTCGCGCGGTGAGCAGCTTGCGGAATATATAAACGAGCATACGGATCTTGTATTTGCATACCCAAAGGATGCGCTTATCAAGGCGAAAGACGAGACGCAGCTTTATTATAATACAGATACGCACAGCAATTATAAGGGTTCGTTCGTAATGATCCAGGAACTTTTCAAAGAGGCATACGGCACATTCGCACCGCTTGACAGCGTTGATTTCAGGATAGATTCGACAACATATGCAGGTGATCTGGCGTATATGGCAGGATTGTCAACAGATGAACAATACATGGCAGATACCGTGTATGTTTTTGAAAAAGATTCAGCAGATCCGTCACAGTATCATGATCAGGTATTGTTGTTTATCGGAGATTCGTTTGGAGGATTTTTGTCGAATGTGTGCAAGGGATATTATTCCGCAGATAAAGTCGAGTGGGTGCATCCCGACACGTTTACGACTGACATGTACGATGAATACAAGCCCGATGTCGTGATATGGGAAAGGGCTGAGAGATATTGTGAGATGTTCGGTAACTCTAATTTAAGGGAGTTCCAGGATTAATAAAAGAGGATATACAGGTATATAATGTATTAAGAAAATATTATAAAGAGGATTTATATGGATTTTCTTAATAATGACGCGTCCAAGGAAGCTTCATGCATATGGCAGGTAACGCGGAAAAATCCGTATCTTACGGGGGAAGGCGTTATCATTGCAGTGCTTGACAGCGGGATCGATTACTTCCTTCCCGAGTTTACGGACTCAGACGGTGCGACAAGGCTCATAGGCATATGGGATCAGACCGCGGCGCCCGATGAACGGCAGGGGCTTATGCCCCCAAAAGGGTATAGGGAGGGCGTGTTATATACAAGGGAAATGATTGATGAGGCACTTGCCTTGGGACGTAAAGACGGACAAAGGCGGGTGCCTGTTATAGATTTGTCGGGGCACGGAACTGCTGTTGCGGGAGTGGCGGCAGGAACAGACATCGGTGTTGCACAAAAGGCGGATATACTTGTCGTCAAACTTGGCAATCCGCTTCCCGGCTCGTTTCCAAGAACCACACAGCTTATGCGGGGGATAAACTATGCGGTCAATCTGGGAGTAGAGCTTAACCAACCTGTTGTGGTAAATATAAGCTTCGGAAATACCTACGGCGATCATATGGGCAATTCGCTTTTGGAGCGCTTTATAGATAATGCTTCCGAGATAGGTAAAACGTCAGTCATAATAGGAAGCGGAAATGAGGGCGCTTCAAGGGGGCATACGGCGGGAAAAGTGCAGGACAGCGACGGGGTGGAGCTTTCCGTGGCAAGTTATGAAACAAGCCTTAGCGTACAGTTGTGGAAAAACTATCAGGATGTCTACGATATGACAGTAGTATCGCCGTCAGGTGAACGTGTCCTGTTGGAAACAGGTAGTTTAAAGACGGCAGAAACAGCGCGGCGCACGCTTGGGCAGACAGAACTTTTATGTTATTTTGGGGAACCGCTTCCATACAGCGCAAGTCAGGAAATTTACATAGATATGATTCCCGCAGGCGATAGAAGTTACATAGACGAAGGCATATGGCGTTTTGAGTTTAAGGCTGTAAATATTGTGACGGGTGAGTATCGTTTTTATCTGCCAAGTTACGCCGTGAGAAATGCGGGAACGGGCTTTTTTCTGCCGACCCCCGAAATGACGATCACGATACCCGCAACATCGCAGCGTGCGGTCACAGTAGGCGCGTATGATGCGCTTACGCAAAGTTATGCGGACTTTTCGGGGAGAGGATATGTATACCGTTATAATGACGGTATCGCGGCGGTCACAAAGCCGGATCTGTCCGCGCCCGGAGTCGATATAGCAGTACCTGTGCCAAACGGAGGTTATGAGCGCGTTTCGGGCACTTCGTTCGCGGCGCCCATAGTGTCGGGCAGTGCGGCGCTTATGATGGAGTGGGGTATAGTAAGAGGAAATGACCCGTTTTTGTTCGGACAGAAGCTGAAAGCGTACCTTATAAAAGGAGCGCGCCCTATAAGGGGAATACCGTACCGCCCGGACAGCAAAACAGGATGGGGAGCGTTTTGTTTATCGGGAAGTCTGCCTTTATAAGAATTGACTTTGTGGCAAGTATAATGTAAAATACTATAAGGGGAGGTGCAGACCTTGGTTACTATAAAATATGTAAGGACACGATCTTTGCAAAAAGGCATGATAATAGACCAATCAATTGTAGACAGGGCAGGCAGGATACTGATTGCCAGAAGGACCCCCTTAGACGAGTATCACATAGCTTCAATCAAAAAAATGGGAATTCCGGGAATTTATGTACGCGAGGGTGAAGAGGACGAGCTTCCCGTGGATGATGAGAAAAAGGTCATAATTCCCGAGTCAGTGCAGAAAGAGATAGAAAAGCATACTGTCAGCGACAGGGCGAAAGTGCAGCTTTCGGAGAGCGTAAAAGCGCGGGTGGCTGAGGGTATACAGTATCTCTACAACGATACTGAGTCAGAGGGATTTACAAGCACTTCACGTACCATAGCGGAAGACCTGATGAAAGCCATTTCTGATAATGATGCCATAGCGGTGGATATAAGCGCGCTCAAGATAAGCGACGAGTATACATTTAAGCATAGTGTTGACGTGGCGACGATGGCAATGATCGTTGCCAAAAAGCATGGTCTGAATGATAAAGAAGTATATGATATAGGTATTTCGGGGCTTTTGCATGATGTAGGCAAGTCAAAGATACCTAACGAGATACTTAATAAAGCAGGCAAGCTTACGGACGATGAGTTTGCGATGATGAAACAGCACTCGCTGTTTGGCTACAGCATCCTCAAAAATAAAGAAGACCTTTCAAATCCGATAAAGCTTGGGGTCTTACAGCATCACGAGAAAATGAACGGCAGAGGATATCCGATGAGCGTTGATGCGGATAAGATCAATCTTTTCGCGCGCATTATATCGGTAGCGGACATATATGATGCGCTTGTCACGGAGCGCCCGTACAAAAAGCCGTTTTCACCAAGGGATGCCGTTGAGATGATAATGTCAATGACGGAGGAGCTTGACATCAATGTAATGAGGAGCTTCCTTGAAAGCGTTATCCTGTATCCCGTAGGCACGGATGTTGAGCTTAGCACGGGAGAACGCGCGAGAGTGGTGGAGAACAATCCGAAGTATGTACTGCGCCCTAAGGTTATAGGGCTTAAATCAGGCAAAAGCTACGATCTGTCTGATATTTCAAATGCCAGTATAGTTATTTTGTAGACTGCATAATGTACTTATAGTGAAAGGTAGTTGTTATCTATGAAACATAAGAGTAGAATTTTGGCGGCTGTTGTGCTTATCGCAATATGCCTTGTCAGTTTTGGAAGCCGCGCGGAAGCGGCGGGAGTACTTATTTCGGATATGTATGAGCGTGCGACTAATTTTCCGAATGGTGATCTGACGAGGCTTGCATCCGTTCTGCGAAAAGCTGAGGCGGGTGAGGAGATCACGCTTGGATTTATCGGCGGATCGATCACGGAAGGGGCTAACGCGTCATGCAGAGAGAACACATATGTATCGCTTGTGTGTAAGTGGTGGCATGATACATTCCCAAACACGGCAATCAATGTAGTCAATGCAGGTGTAGGAGGCACTTCGTCATATCTTGGCGTTCATCGTGTCGAGAAAGATCTGCTTGTGTATTCGCCGGACTTAGTGTTTGTCGAATTTGCCGTTAATGACACATATTCTGCATTTGGGATGAACAGTTATGAAAATTTGGTACGCAGGATCCTGATCGCTCCAAGCACACCGGCGGTCATACTTCTTTTTTCGGTAAATCAGGCAGGCGACAGCGCGCAGGCTGTGGAGGCGGCTATCGGAGAATATTATAAACTTCCGATGATAAGTTACGGCAATGCTGTTATGCCTGATGTTGACACGAGCAATATACAATGGAAAGGAATATCTTCCGACATCGTGCATCCCAATGACACCGGGCATTCGATATACGCGGCGCTTATCTGCGCGTATATTGAGGAAGTGTATGCTAATCTTGACAATATTGCACAGGTGTCTGATTGGACGCTCCCCAAGCCTATAACTCCGCAGATGTACAACGATGCGCACATAGAGAACTGCTATACTATCGCACCTGTGGAAATGAAAGGCTTTGGAATAGGTAACATTAACAAGTATTTTACAGGTAACTGGAGTGCATGTGCCGATAACGCTTCGATCACTTATTCTGTTAACGCTTCTGCAATCGGAATAATTTATCAAAGGAGCGAGTATGGAAATTTCGGTTTGTACGACGTGTATATTGACGGAAAATATGTTATAACTCTTGACGGAAATTATATCGAGGGTCAGGGAACCGGAACGGATGTTGCAGCTTTGTATTTTTCGGCGGATATGAGTAAGAGCGGGCATATTGTAAAAATAGTAAAAAATCCGAAGTCTAAAAATGCTGCGTTCGTCATTGCGGGGCTGCTTGTGAGTTAAAAAAGACAGTATGGTAAGATAGGATATAGAAGGACTGTTGTTGATGATGCTTATGTGCGTTGTGGCTTAACAATGAAAGAAGCGGTTGATAATGCAGTTACGGAAGAAGATATATTAAAAAAGATAAACGAGACGGATAAGATATTGTATAAATAAATTGTATAAACAGCTTGATCGATATGTAT
>CANREB010000002.1 GCA_947629525.1 uncultured Lachnospiraceae bacterium | reverse complement strand
GCTCAGGCTTGACGAAATGGGCTTTATTTTTCAGCAGATGTACATGATGAAAAATCTTTCCATACTTGATAATATCATTTTTCCTGCGGTAAAGTCGAAAAAGAATATGGAGAGCCGAAGGCAGATTGAGGAACGCGGCAGAGCGCTCATGCACAGGCTCGGCATTGGCGATGTGTGCGGCAATGATATTAACGAGGTGTCGGGCGGACAGCTTCAGAGGGCTTGTATCTGCCGCAGTATGATAAACAAGCCCAAGATGATATTTGCCGACGAGCCGACAGGCGCCCTCAACCGCGCAAGCTCCGATGAAGTTATGAACGAGCTGCTCTCCTTAAACCGTGATGGTACAACGATCATGTGTGTGACCCACGATGCCAAGGTTGCGGCAAAGTGCAGCAGAGTGCTTTACATTGAGGATGGCGGCATCGTCGGAGAAAAAGAAATGGGACACTTTGACGGTGGAGGCAAGGAACTTCGTGACCGTGAAAGGGAACTGAACAACTGGCTTATGGAACAAGGCTGGTGATACTTGCTAAATCTATGTTGATATGTTATAGGACTGGTAGGAGATGATCTTATGACTGATATTCTGATAGTAGAAGACGATAAGGAACTGGCTGACTTACTGACGGACTTCCTGCGTGACGAGGGCTATACTGTGTCAAGCGTGGCTGGCGGAGAGCGAGCCATACAGCTTTTTGAACGATATGGCGCAAGACTTGTGGTGCTTGACATCAATCTTCCCGATGTGAATGGCTTTGCGGTCTGCTCCAAGCTGCGGGAAAATGCGGATACGCCTATACTGATTGTAAGTTCAAGGACAGGGAAGGAGGATAAGCTGAACGGCTTTGAACTAGGTGCTGATGATTATATTGAAAAGCCCTATGACATTGATATTCTTATCGCTAAGATCAAGGGGATATTCAAACGGAGGTATCAGCGTGATACACTGTCGGCGGACGGTGTGACACTCAATCTTGCAGATAAAACAGCGGTCATCGACGGAAAGCCAGTAGAACTGCCCGCAAAAGAATTTGACTTGTTGGCGCTTTTGGTTGAAAATCGGGGCAAAGCTCTGAAAAAAGAGTACTTGTTTGGTACTGTCTGGGGCAGCGACAGCGATTCAGAGCTGCAAACGCTCCATGTGCATATCAACCGCCTTCGTCAGAAACTCGGTGATGATCCTAAGAATGCAAAACGTTTGCTTACTGTCTGGGGTGTGGGGTATAAGTTTGTATGAAGACTTTCAGAAGACTGTGTATTTTAGTGATAACTGTATTTCTTTTGCTGACGGCTGGATTGAATTTATTTCTTATGAGAGTGAAAGTCGGAAATGAAGGTATTTATCGTGTGGAAGCCAAGCGGCTTGCAGATGAAATAGCGGAAACGGGCAATTATGACCTTGAAAAATATCCCCACATTACAGGCGTGTCGGGGGCTGAGGATGGAGAACTCTACACATCCGATGAGTATTATCTGATCATAGAAGTGGGAGAAACGCTTTATCGTGTTGAATATACCGTCGGGAACGGACAGCACAGCATTGCGGCAATAAACTGTGTATTAGCTGCGCTGTTTCTATTGATGATTGGCCTTTTGTATTATATCCGGGGGCATATCATCGTGCCGTTCGGCAGGTTGAACAATGTTCCCGAGGAGCTTGCAAGGGGCAATCTTGCTGTGCCGATACCGGAAGAAAAAAGCCGTTTTTTCGGTAAATTCACTTGGGGCGTGAACCTTTTGCGTGAGAGTATCGAGAACAGCCGCAAAAAAGAAATTACAATGCAGAGGGACAAAAAACTCTTGCTTCTCTCACTTTCCCATGACATCAAAACTCCCTTGTCGGCAATCAAGCTCAATGCAAGAGCGCTTGCCAAGGGCTTGTACAAGGACGAGGGAAAACGACGTGCTGCCGCCGAGAGCATTAATACCCGTGCAGATGAGATAGAGCGTTTTGTCAGCGAGATCACAAAGGCGGCAAGCGAGGACTTTATGAGCTTTGAGGTCACACAGGGAGAAGCTTTTTTAAGCGTTATCATCATAAAAATAGAGGGGAGATATGCTCCTCAGCTTGCCATGTCGGGAACGGAGTTTGCGATTGGGAAATATGATGACTGCATTCTTTCCTGCGATCCGGACCGCCTTGCAGAGTGCCTGCAGAATTTAATCGAAAACGCGATTAAATACGGTGACGGCAGACGAATTGAGATCATCTTTGATAAAATGGACGGCTGTGAGCTTATCACTGTATCAAATACGGGCTGTACTCTTGAAATGAAAGAACTGCCGCAGATATTCGAAAGCTTTCATCGTGGGAATAATGCGGACAAGGTGCAGGGCAATGGGCTTGGACTTTTCATATGCAAAAGGCTGATGGGGCTCATGAATGGAGAGGTATATGCTGATATTCGTGATGAATGCTTCTATATAACGCTAGTTGTTAGAATGGCGTGAGGTACGTATATGTTAAAAATTTCCATTAGAGTATATTGTATGTTTCTATTGTTTTCATCGCATAATTATGCTATAATTGTGCCAAAGAAAGGACGTGAAGCATTATGCCACTTATTATGCCTATTAAGGATTTGCGTAATACAACCGAAATCTCCAATATCGCGCACAAAGAGCAGGAGCCTATTTTTATTACCAAAAACGGATATAGTGACTTGGTTGTAATGAGTAGTGAATTGTATGATAAATTCGCAAGGATTAACCGCATTGACCAGGCTATCTACGAATCCGAACAGGAAATTGCAAACGGAGCAGAGGCAGTCGATGCAGAGACAGTTTTTGCGGAATTGGAGAAAAAGCATTTTGGATAAATATAAGGTAATGATTAACCCCAAGGCAATACGCGAATTCGGCAACATTTACGAATATATTGCAAATGAGAAATTGGCGCCCGAAAATGCAAAACGACAGATTGATAGAATTAAGAAAGCTGTGTTAAGCTTAGATACTTTTCCGCAGTCTCATCAAGAACGAAACGAGGGCAGATATGCCGGAAAGAGTTACAGACAGTTGTTGATTGATAACTATATTGTTATCTTCCGCATTGACGAAACGTACAAAACGGTTTATGTGGTAACGATACAGTATCAAGGAAGAAATCTGTAAGATAAGCGCCGGATAACAGAATAAATCATTTGGCGCTTTCTTCAATTTAAGGATTATTTACCATATTTCTAATGAATCCTCTGCATCCCCTACATCTGCATATATGAATTTCATATCTTATCTGTCCTTTCTTTCACAATTGCGTCATTATGCTTGATAATAGGAATGGCAAAATCCGAGAAACGAAAACGTTTGCAGGCTGCCATTGATGAGATGGCGTTAACGTGCGCGATTTTGATAAAGAAGCAAAAACGCACACGTTAAACTTGAAAACAGCCTCAAAATCTGCTAATGTATATCATATAAAACTGATTGGCAGGTGAAAAGGATGGAGTGGTTTCCAAGAGATAATTATTTAAAGAAGCTTCGTGATTTTTATCATGCGGCGGATATCATCAAAGTGATAACCGGTGTCAGAAGATGCGGCAAGTCCTGTCTTATGGAGACAATTGTGGATGAACTGAAAAAGGAAGGTATTCCTGAAGAAAATATTTATTTTTATGACCTTGACAGTAAAGACCATAACAAAATCGTAAAAGCTGATCAGCTGGAACGGCTGCTGGAGAGCATTCCGAATGTACAGGGGATCAAATATCTCTTTATTGATGAAGTACAAAACGTAGAAGGATTTGAGACGGTTCTCAATGGTTTCCGCACAACAGGTGAATGGTCAATCTTTATTACGGGATCAAATTCATATCTTCTGAGCGGTGAACTGATGACGAAACTTACCGGCCGCTATGTTGAATTTGAAATGTTTCCGCTTTCCTTTGAGGAGTATGAGGAGATGAAAAGGTTTTACGACAAGGAAATTGCGGCTGATCGTCAGGAGGAAATGCAAAATTATATTCTTGAAGGCGGATTTCCAAGAACAGTTTTTCTCGATACCATGGCTGCAAAGCGCAGATATGTTCAGAGCGTTATCGCTGAGATTTTTGAAAAGGATATACGGGCGAGGCTGAAGATCCGAAACAAAAATACCTTCGAGACGGTTCAGAAATATATTGTAAATAATTTCGGCGCAACTACGAGTTTGAAAAGCCTCAGAAGGGCAATCGAACAGACGGGAACCCCGATCAGTGAAGCAACACTTGCCAGATATATCAAGGCTTTACTCGACGCAAAGATTCTTTATGAGTGCCCTCGGTTTGACATGAAGACCAAGAAATCATTAAGCGGGGAGAAGAAATATTATCTTGCGGATCTGAGCTTTTATTTTGCGCAGAATACGGATAATAGGATCAACTATGGACCGGTTTTGGAAAATATCACATATGTATATGCAAAGTCTCATGATTATTCTGTCAGCGTGGGAAGAATCGGAAAGCTTGAGTGTGATTTTATCCTCAGAGATAATGAAATGCAGTATTCCTATGTTCAGGTTTCTTATACGATAGCGCTGTCGAGGGAAACAGAAGATCGGGAGTATAAGCCGTTGGAGTCGATAAAAGATAACTATCCTAAATATGTTGCCACGATGGATACGCTTCTTCAGCGGCGTAATGGCATAGCGCATATAAATCTTGTAGATTTTATGAGAAATGGCAAAGAGTTCTAATCACTTAGCGCGAGTGATGAATCTAATATTTAAAGATAAGATATTGAAATATCAGATTGGCAATCAGGCAGAAAAAGATTATGTATGCAGCGAATGCCGGAAAATGAGAATTACCGATGGGGAAATGAATTGGTCAGAATAGGAGCGGATATGAGAGTATTATTAACATCAGCAGGTTTGGAAACAGAAGAAATCAAAGACTATTTTGTGAAAATGTTGGGAAAAGCTGTGTCAGAGGTAAAGGCGTTATTTATCCCTACAGCAGCTATAGACGCAGGGGCAATAGAGGTGCTGCCTAAATGCATGAATGATTTATTGAAGTGCGGTATTCCTGATAAAAATATTAAAGTTTTTGATTTGCACACAGGAATGGAGACAGCCGAACTGCAGAAATATGATGTGGTATATTTGTGTGGCGGGGATGCTGCTTATTTGCTTGAAAGAGTAAATGCTACCGGATTTAGTACAACCTTATTGGAGTATATTAAGCAGGATGGAATGGTAATCGGTGTGAGTGCCGGAAGCCTTTTGTTCTCGAATAATTTAGCAGGAAATTTAGGACTTATAAATACAAGGCTGGATGTGCATTGTCCGGATGGGGAAGTGAGAGGTAAAGTCGAATATCCGCTAAAGGATAATATCAGATTAACCAATACCTGTGCGCTTGTCATACGAGAATTTCCGGATGGATTAGAAATAATAGGTGAATAAAAGATGGATAATGTTTGAAGGTTTTAATAAGTCTGCCATAGGGTATTATCAGGTAATTAGCAGGAATAACTGCAAAAATACGCATCAAGATAATCAAGTGCTGCATTTGGAAGGTGTAAAATATCCGTTGGAAGAAGTGTATTTTGACTGCTTTTGATAGTGCACAAGGAAAAGAAAACGGAAAGAGGTAGATATATAAATAATATCATCAAGTGATTGCAAATAAAATCAGATGATGATATAATAGGGACAGAAAATCCATCAGGAGGGATGAAATATGGCAAATACCTTGGTTCAGTTCAGAGCAGAAGAAACATCGCGGATAAAGGCAGTTGAAATATGTGAAAGGCTTGGTATAGACCTTCAGACCTATCTTCGGATGTGTATGTCAAGATTAATACAGGAGAATGGCATTCCGTTTAGTATGAAGTTGGAGCCGGAAACGGAAAATAAGGGATTAAAGGCAATGCAGGCTGCCAGCCGCATCGCAGAAGAATATGGAATTGCTGAAATGTCACTGGAGGAGATCAATGCAGAAATCTCAGCAGTCAGAGAGTGATGGAACCGGATGAAATATTATGCGGTTATTGACACAAATGTTCTTGTTTCCGCTATGTTGAAATGGGATTCCGTTCCCGGAAATGTATTGGAACTCGTTTACAGTGGGACGATTATACCATTGTTGGATCAGTGTATTGTAAAGGAATACCGGGAGGTGCTTGCGCGTCCGAAATTCCGGATGACACATCGGATTATTGAGGATGCCGTTGGTGAAATAGAGCGGTTGGGGATTTATGTGGATGCAGAAAACTAAGCAATTTCAGCAGTATATTGCCCTGCTATATTTTTGTAAATACTTTTTGGAAGATACCGTCTTACAGACTGGCAGGGCGGTATTTTTCTGTGGAAGAAGAAGGATTGATAATGGAAAAAATAATATCGATACTACTCTCAACGTTAGTAAATTATTTAATAATAGCAACAATTATAGACAGCTTTCTAATGGGTGCATTGCATTTTCATTTTTCAATAAAATGCAGGAAAAAGGAGTTTGTTATTACAAAACCGAACAGAATAGATTTGCAAAAAAATTATGAATGTTCCGCGTTTTCGTCAGCATACTTTTTGCGGCACCGGGATATTGAAGCACAGGGCAATAAATTATATGAGACCATTTCTAATAAAACGAAAGACGGATTAGTGTCACCCAAAGGAATATTGAATATGCTTTCCCATTATGGCTTTAAGGTAAAGTACTGTGCCGGAAATATTACTGCGCTTAAAAATGAGGTCAGCAAAGGAAATCCGGTAATTGTGATGATACGAGTCCGAGCGGATGAAAACTGGCTGCATTTTGTACCTGTTGTCGGATATGATGAACAACATATTTTTCTCGCCGAGTCAATGGCGGATTTTATTAATTGTGATGAGCCGTATTATAACAGAAAAATTCCCATAAAAGAGTTCAAAACACTATGGAATACAAGTATGCTTAAAATGCCATTATATAGAAACACATACATTTCCACATTTAAAAACCATTTTAATGAAACGTAAAGTAATATAAAAACGGCAGACGAATAAATTTACTGTAACACAGCCTTGTTATCGATGTTATATATTGACTTCATATAGAGGGATAGGGTATAATCGAATTGCAATATATAAAAGATACATTATATAAATCAGAACTTATGAAAAAGCCATATACTTGATTTATGTATATGTCTTAGTGGAGGATAGGATTATGGCTGAAGATAAGAAGAAATTGATTACATATGATGATGTTATGAAAATGCTTAATACATGTTATGATAAATCCCTACATGGCATCAATAAGGTAAGTCCGCCGATAAATGAGTTTGCAAATGACTATCTGAAAAAGGAACCGGATAATAAAAAAGCTGCAAAGGCAATGTTAAAAAATCAAATTGCCAAATGCACAACATCCGGCTTTATTACAGGTTTTGGGGGATTTATTACAATGCCGGTGACAATCCCTGCAAATATAGGAAGTGTTTTGTATGTTCAAATCAGAATGATAGCTTGCACTGCATATCTAGCCGGATATGATTTGAATAGTGACCAAGTTCAGACCTTTGTTTATGCCTGTTTGGCTGGTGTATCGGTCAATGGTGTTGTCAAGCAGGCGGGTATTAAAGTAGGCGTAAAGATGGCTGAAAAAGCCATTCAAAAAATTCCGGGTAAAGCGTTGACCAAAATAAATCAAAAAATCGGATTTAGATTTATTACAAAGTTTGGAGAAAAAGGCATTGTCAATCTTGGGAAAATGATACCGGGAGTAGGCGCTATCATAAACGGCGGATTAGATTTTGCTGAAACAAAAATTATTGCGGATAGAGCATATAAGATGTTTTTTGAAGGTGATTTTTCAGCGGGGGAAAAAGAAGAACCGGACGACGAGGAGATAAGTGAAACAAACGATATTGTATATGCAGATGAAAATGAAATATCAAGCGAAGAATAAAATCCAAAATGAGGAGTGCCAAAAAAGAGATATGTGGCACCCCTCATTTTTTTAAAGTAGTCTGCCCGGTCGATGTCCTGCATCATATTCAGACCTTCAAAAAGCGTCGGCACTTAGCGAAGCAAGCTTAAAAAGCGCCGCTGAGCTTAGTGTCCGCTACGCTTTTTGGGAGCGCAAGCGTGTCTGAATATGATGCAGGACATCGACCGGGCTGCTGTAGTGGTCAGCCATAAAAACACTTGCTTTTAAGTTTAAAATATGATATCCTGCTAAATGTAAGAAAACTAAACACCGCGCATAACGACACATGTAGTGCTTGGCACGTAAATCTGATTACAGAGTATGTTTTACGGCAACAAGCTGCTGCATGTGTTTTTTTGCGCCCAAACAAAAAGAGGAGGAAATATATCATGCCAAGAAACCAATTCCAAAGAATGGTGTTTGCGTTTATCACAGTAGTGATAACAGTACACGCCTATGTATTTTACAGCCTGTATGTAGTAAACGGAAACACCCTGATGGAAATCAACCAAACAACAAGCGTCATCGCAGCGCTCAACAAACAGGGAGGAGTATATATGTGCGGAACATACCTGCCGATATGGGCATGCATCCTTATTGAGTTCTGCCTCGCATACCTGTTGGAAAATATTGTCGGAAGCCCCGCTTCATTCAAACTGGCAAGCAGAATATTTAACCCCGCCAAAAACCACCCGATGATATTTGAGACAGCAATAATATGCGCGACAGTCGGTATTATGTGCCCCGCGATGAGCTTTATCGCAGCATTTCTGTACTACCCGTACTATATGGGATTTAACATTTTTACCCTGCTTGCAAACTGGCTGAAACTAGTCTGCTTTAACTTCCCGTTTGCATATTTTACACAATTGTTTTTCATACAGCCTGCCGTGAGAGTTATTTTCAAGACACTTTTCAGAAAAGATATCAGCAGAAGAAAACAGCATGAAGACAACTTCCAACCTGAAAATGAACAGGAAGTAATCCTTGACATCTTCAGGCGCATCGATGAAATACAGGAAGAAATAGCACATGAACACCGCCGCAGGAAAGCGCTTGAAGAGGATGTGCACAACATTACATTAAAATAAATCAATAAAACTGATTAATTTTAATCATTAAGTTATGGCAGAATATGTGATAGCATAATAACATCGTTGCATGGCAAGGAACTTTTGTTTTATAATATATAAACATATGGGAGGATGAACGATGATGAAAAATGCGGACAAATACTATAAAACATATTTTATGCCGCCGGAAGTTACATACGACTGGGTGAAAAAAAGCTGTATCGACGCGCCGCCGATATGGTGCTCGGTAGACCTGCGCGACGGCAATCAGGCTCTTATAGAGCCGATGAGCCTTGACGAGAAACTTCAGTTTTTCCAAATGCTGGTGGATATAGGATTTAAGGAGATAGAAGTGGGATTTCCCGCTTCGTCCGACACGGAATATGAATTTATGCGCGCGCTTATCGAAAGGAATATGATACCTGACGATGTTACGGTACAGGTGCTTACGCAGGCAAGGGAGCATATCATCAAAAAGACCTTTGAGGCGATAAAAGGAGCACCGAGGGCAGTTATACACCTTTATAATTCAACTTCCGTGGCGCAGCGTGAGCAGGTGTTCAAAAAAGACAAAGATGCTATCAGACAGCTTGCGGTAGACGGTGCGAAGCTTCTTAAACAGCTTGCCGACGAGACAGACGGCAATTTCTCGTTTGAGTACAGCCCCGAGAGTTTTCACGGTACGGAAGTGGACTATGCCCTTGAAGTGTGCAATGCGGTTCTTGATGTATGGCAGCCGACAAGTGAGCGCAAGGCGATCATAAATATTCCGGCTACGGTTGAGACGGCGATGCCGCACGTATTCGCGTCGCAGATAGAGTATATGAGCAAAAATCTGAAATACAGGGAAAATGTAGTATTGAGCATACATCCGCACAACGACAGAGGATGCGGAGTGGCTGATACGGAACTTGGAGTGCTTGCGGGAGCTGACCGCGTGGAGGGAACTTTGTTCGGCAACGGTGAGCGTACAGGTAATGTCGATCTTATCACAGTGGCGATGAATATGTTCTCTTACGGCATCGACCCGAAGCTTGATTTTTCGGATATGCCAAAGATACGCAGGAAGTATGAACAGCTTACGCGTATGAGCGTGCATGAGCGTCAGCCTTACGCGGGCGACCTTGTGTTTACTGCGTTTTCGGGTTCGCATCAGGATGCGATAGCAAAGGGGATGCAGTGGCGTGAAGACAAAAACAGCAATAAATGGACAGTACCGTATCTTCCGATCGACCCCAAGGATGTGGGAAGAAATTATGAAGCGGATGTTATCCGCATAAACAGCCAGTCGGGAAAAGGCGGAGTAAACTATATATTAAAGCAGAATTTCGGCATATCACTTCCCGATGCGATGCGGGAAGAAGTAGGCTATCTTGTAAAGAGTATTTCGGATAAGGAGCACAAGGAACTGTCGCCTCAGTGGGTATACGAGATATTCCGCGAGAACTATATGGATATCATGACTCATTTCCAGATAAGCGAGTGCCATTTTAAGCAGATAAACGGTATAATGGCGGAGGCAGTGATAAGCTGCGGCGACAAAAAGACTACAGTCGATGCGAACGGCAACGGGCGTCTTGATGCGGTAAGCAATACCATAAAGCAGTATTTCGGCATCAGCTATCAGCTTTCGGATTATGAGGAGCATGCGCTGACAAAAGGCTCATCTTCAAGGGCTATCGCTTATGTGAGTGTTACGTGCAGCGGCAAAAAGTACTGGGGAGTCGGCATTGACGACGATATAATAAAAGCGTCGATACGCGCGCTCTGCGTCAGCGTCAACAAACTTCCTGAACTTCAAAACAGCGAAGTGCATACGGATGAGAGATTTATGCAGATAATGAATTATATACAGGCAAATTATCAGACCGTGACTCTCGGCGATATTGCAAAACATTTTCACCTGTCTGAGCCGTATATCAGCAAATATATACGCAGCAGATCGGGAAAGACATTCGGCGACCTTGTGACTAATGTAAGGATCAAAAAGGCGAAAACTCTGCTCAGAAACGGCAGTATGACGGTTGAGAATATAGCGATATCTGTCGGATATCCCAATGTTGAGCATTTTAACCGTACCTTTAAGAAAAAAATGGGAATGACGCCGATACAGTACCGTAACGAAGCATAGAAAGGAACATGTAAATGAGAGCCGAAATAAGAAAGCAGCTTGAGCTTTGCGCGGACGAAAAATACAGGGATTTTTCAGCGGGACTTATTCCCGGCGTAAAAGATATGCTTGGAGTAAGGCTTCCGATCTTAAGAAAAAAAGCCGCTGAGATTTCAAAGGGCGACTGGCGCGGTGAGGTTTCGCGCTTTGACGGCGCATACGAAGATATTTATATTGAGGAGATTATGCTGCGCGGCATGATAATAGGATATGGCACGCGCAGCACGGATGTTTCCGCGGATGAGGGCATCGGATGGCTTGAACTTATGATACCGCATATCGACAACTGGTCGGTATGCGATTCGTTCTGCAATTCATTTACCTTTGCGTCCAAGAACCGCGACGCGGTATGGGAACATATTCAGAAATATCTTTATTCGGATAAGGAGTTTGAAGTAAGAACGGCGGTCATACTGATTTTGAACCAGTTTTTAAAATATGATGCTGACGGCGGTAAAATCACGAGAAAAAAGACAGTCACGATGGATGATATAAACAGAAAAAGCGCATATAAGGTGACAAACCCTTATCTTGAAAAGATACTTGATACGCTCAACCGTGAATTTCCACAGGGCTATTATGCCCGTATGGCTGTGGCTTGGACACTGGCGGAGGCTATGGTCGTGTTTCCGTATGAGGTACATGCAATGCTTACCGGTAGCTGTCGTCTTGATGATTGGACATACAATAAAACCCTTTCCAAAATCTGTGAATCGCGTAATCCGGACGCCGAAGTAAAGGAATACATCAAAACCCTCAAAAGATAACGTTCATTAGAAAAATTTTCCGCTATAGACAAAACGCTTTAAATGTGATAATATTACAAGCGTGATGTAACATTTTCGTAATAATATTATGTCACATATACCCGCACCCGTAGTCTAATGGATAGAACGAAGGCCTCCGACGCCTTTAATGCAGGTTCGATTCCTGTCGGGTGCATTTGCGGCAAACTTATATCGCTACGATTTTAAAGCTACAGTAAGGATGGAGTGAAAATGGGCAAAAAGAAAAATAATAAATCAGGAAACAATAATAACAGAAACCAAAATCGGAACACAGATAACATAAATAACAAAAAAAATAATTCCGGTGTAAATGCCGTGGAGGAAAAAAAGACTCAGCCTGCCGCAGAAGATGTTCAGGAGACAAAGGCGGAAACAGAAGTAATGCAGGCAAAAGCGGAAGAAAAAAAGGAAGCAGAAGATAAAAGGACAGAAGATAAAAAGCCGGAAGATAGAAAGACAGAAGATAAAAAAGCAGAAGATAAAAAAACAGAGAATAAGAAAACCGTAGATAAGAAGACAGGAGATAAAAAAGCAGAAAATAAAGCGGCAAGTATCATAAAAGAGGAAAAAGATAAGATAACAGCCGGATTAAAAGCAAAGGACGCAAAGACGGTTGCTGTCTCTGTTGCAAAGATACTGCTTCCCGCCGCGGCATGTATAATAGTCATAGCGGTCATAGTGTCGTTTATGAGTTCGAGAAAGACTTCTGACGATGAGCAGATATCAGCAGATACAAACAGCACGAGCGAATCGCAGGAGGAGGAAGAGTCATCACAGAAACCGCTTGAAGCAAACGCATATCCCGAGATAAACGCGCTTATGGACAGATTTTACACTGCGCTTGCCGAAGGCGATATGGACACCATCACGGCTATACGTGATGAGACAAGCGACACGGAATATCTCACGCTTAAGAAACGAAGCGAATTTATCGAGCATTATGATAATCTTATATGCTACACCAAAGAGGGCTTAGCGGATAACAGCTATTTCGTATATGTGACATATTATGTCAAGTTTAATGACATAGAAACAAAGTCCCCCGGACTTACTGCTTTTTATGTGTACCCCGGCAGCGATGGAAATTATGTCATAGACGGCGTGATGGACAAAGATGTTTTGGCGGCGTTTGACCTTGTTACGGTACAGCAGGATGTTGTCGATCTCTATAACAGGATAGACGTTGAATTTGCCGATGCGCGTTCGGCAGACGGAGAGCTTGACAAATTTATGGATAACCTTTACGACGAAGTAAAGAATTCTGTAGAGATTGAGATGGCTCAGCTTCAGGAAGAAAACGAACAGCAGACGCAGACAGACGCGGGCGAGGGCGCACAGGGTGAAGAAGCGCCGGAGCAGGGCAGCACGCAGCAGCAGGAAGAAATAATGGAAAATCAGACGGTCAACCAGATCGTTAGGACTACAGATACGGTAAATGTGCGTTCATCCGACAGCGAGGAAGCTGACAAGATTGGACGCCTGACTACAGGTACGGAGCTTACGAGGATAGAAGAACGCGTAAACGGATGGAGCAAGGTCATTTTTGAAGGAAATGAAGCGTATATAAAGAGCGACTATCTTGAAGTGGTTTCGACAGAGGCTGTAGACCAAGCGATAAGACAGGTAAAAGCGACGACAAATGTAAACGTAAGAAGCGCCGCAAGTCAGGATTCGGAGAAGCTTGGACTTGCCAAGGCTCAGGCTACATACGACCTGCTTGAAGATTTGGGCGAGTGGTACAGGATAAACTATAACGGAAGCAACGGATACGTCAAGTCAGAATTTTTTGAATAACCGTCATTACTAAACCCATGTGGATATTATTGATACATGGGTTTTTAGTATAAAAAATATGACAAGGGGGATCGATATGCTTAAGCAAAAAAGAGTTGCGATAATGGGTACGGGAAAAATCGCGGGTGTTATGGCAGGCACCATAAAGAAGATGAAAAACGTAAAGTGCTACGGTGTGGCGTCGAGAAATGAGGAGCGCGCGCAGGAGTTTGCGAAAGAATACGGAATAAAGGTAGCATACGCTTCATATGAGGAAATGATGCTTGACGATAAGATCGATTTGGTCTATATAGCCACGCCTCATTCCGAGCACTATGCCAATATGATAATGTGCATAGAAAACAACAAGAACGTTTTGTGTGAAAAATCTTTTACCACAAATGCACGGCAGGCGCAGGAAGTAATAGAACTTGCGCGCGAAAGGAATGTATTTGTGGCTGAGGCTATGTGGGTAAGATATATGCCGATGCTCACCACTATCAAGAGCATATTAAATTCAGGTATAATAGGAGAGCCGACGATGCTGACCGCAAACCTTGGCTATAACATCGCGGACAAGCAGCGTATGACAGACCCTGCCCTTTCGGGAGGCACTTTGCTTGATTTGGGCGTTTATGTGCTTAATTTTGCTTCTATGATGTTCGGCAAAGATATCGAGAACGTAACGTCATCATGCACGCTTACCGATACCGGAGTTGATCTGTCGGACAGCATTACACTGACTTTCAAAGATAAAAAAGTGGCGGTTTTGAACAGCACAATGAATGCAATCAGCGACAGGCGCGGCATAATATACGGACCAAAAGGCTATATTGAGGTTGAGAACATAAATAATTTTGAGTCGGTCAAAGTTTACGACGCGGCGTATAAAGCGGGAAAAACGATAAAGGCACCGAAACAGATAACGGGATATGAATATGAGGTTTCAGCATGCCTTGAGGCGATCGACAAGAAAGAGACAGAGTGCTGGCAGATGCCGCACGATGAGACTCTGAGAATAATGCAGCTTATGGACAGGCTGCGCATGGACTGGGGAATAAAATATCCATGTGAATGTCAAAGCGAGACTGATGAGGAAAGCGAAGAAACGCAATAACAGTCGTCGGCACGGAACGGAGAAGCTATGAAGCATGATAAGGTTAAATAAGTATATAGCGGACTGCGGAGTATGCTCAAGAAGAGAAGCGGACAGACTAATAGAGGCGGGGCGCGTCACATTGAACGGCAATATTGCAAAAAGCGGCATGCAGGTCGGAGAAGATGATATTGTTGAAGTGAACGGCAGGCGCATCAGGCACGGGGTAAAAAAGGTAGTGCTTGCTTACAATAAGCCGTCAGGTGTCGTGTGCACGGAGAAGGATAAATATGCCGATAAAACAATAACGGACGCCGTCAGATACCCGATACGCCTCACATATGCGGGGCGTCTTGACAAAGACTCGGAAGGTCTTATGATAATGACAAACGACGGAGAACTAATCCAACAGATGACAAAAGGCTCAAACCGTCATGAAAAGGAATACATCGTAAAGACAGATAAGGAAATAACGCAGGAATTTTTGGAGTCGATGAGCCGGGGCGTATATTTGGAGGAACTGGAATGTACGACGCGCGAGTGCAGGACAGAACAGATTGGAAAGTATACCTTCCGCATAGTGCTGACACAGGGGCTGAACAGACAGATACGCCGTATGTGCAGATGCTTCGGATATAATATCAGATCGCTTGTGCGCGTGCGTGTGCTCAATATCAGGCTTGGCAGACTTAAAAGCGGAGAGTACAGGGAAATAACAGGCGAGGAACTTGAAGAACTTTACCGCGAATGCGGCATCGGAGCAAAACGGGGGAACTGACCAATGGACGCAGATCTGAACAGAATGAAAGAACTTGCCGAAAAGCTTAAAGAGGCATCAAAGGCGTATTATTCCGAAGACAGGGAGATAATGAGCAATTATGAGTATGATGCTCTTTACGATGAGCTTGCCGCGCTTGAAAAGAAAACGGGAATGGTGCTTACGGGAAGCCCTACAATGAGCGTAGGATATGAGGCTGTGGACGAGCTGCCAAAGGAGGCTCACGGATCCCCGATGCTGTCGCTTGACAAGACAAAGGACAGAGATGAACTTGCGCAGTGGCTTAACGGCAGGGAAGGACTGCTTAGCTGGAAACTTGACGGACTGACGATAGTGCTCACTTACAGGGACGGTGAACTGCAAAAGGCTGTCACGCGCGGCAACGGCGAAGTCGGCGAGGTCATCACGAACAATGCGAAAGTATTTAAAAACATCCCGCTGCGCATCAGGTATCAGGATGAGCTTATACTGCGCGGGGAAGCTGTCATCACATACAGTGATTTTGAAGAGATAAACAGTCATATAGGCGACGACGGGCTTAAGTATAAAAACCCGCGAAATCTCTGTTCAGGTTCCGTGCGTCAGCTCAACAACAGGATAACTGCGGAGAGAAATGTGCGTTTTTATGCTTTTTCGCTTGTGAAAGCAGATGGCGTTGACTTTGAAAATTCAAGGGAAAAGCAGTTTGAATTTCTGAGGCAGCAGGGGTTTGACGTAGTGGAATATGTAAAAGTCACGCCGCAGAGCATTGCCGATGCGATAGCGCGTTACGAAGAGAAGATAAGGACATACGATATACCGTCGGACGGGCTTGTGCTCATTTATGACGATATAGAATACGGGCGTATGCTTGGACGCACAGCGAAATTCCCGAGAGATTCCATAGCTTTTAAGTGGGCTGATGAGCTTAGCGAGACGACGCTGCTGCAAATAGAGTGGAGCCCGAGCCGCACAGGGCTTATCAATCCCGTTGCGGTATTCGAGCCTGTCGAACTTGAAGGCACGACTGTCAGCCGGGCTTCCGTACACAACATCAGCATACTGCGCGGGTTAAAACTCGGGATAGGCGACAGGATAACGGTTTACAAGGCAAATATGATAATCCCGCAGATTGCGGAAAACCTGACGAAAAGCGATAATGTCGAGATACCGCAGATATGTCCTGTATGCGGCGGCAGGACGCAGATAAGTGCCGTAAACGATGTGCAGTCGTTATACTGTGTAAATCCGGACTGCGACGCAAAAAAAATAAAGTCATTCACTCTTTTTGTAAGCCGCGACGCGCTTAATATAGACGGTTTGTCGGAGGCGACGCTTGAGAAGTTTATAGCTAAGGGCTTTATACACGAATACAGGGATATATTCCACTTAGACTCACATTACGACGAGATAGTGTCGATGGAAGGTTTTGGAGAGAAATCATACAAGCGTCTTATAGAGAGTATAGACGCCGCGCGCAGCGTGACGCTGCCAAAGCTTATATACAGCCTAGGGATAGCCAACATCGGGCTTGCCAATGCCAAAGTCATATGCAGACATTACGATTATGACCTTGACAGAATGAGGAATGCGGATGTCGAGGAACTTAGCGAGATAGACGGCATAGGAGAGATAATAGGCAAGGCATTTGCCGATTATTTCAACGTACCGCAGAATAATGAGCGGCTGGACAATCTTCTTGGGGAAGTGAATATCGTCAAAGAGGAAAGCAGCGGCGAACAGACACTTGAAGGCAAGGTGTTTGTCGTCACGGGAAGCCTTGTACATTTTAGCAGCAGAAACGAGCTTAAGGAACTGATAGAGAGCAGGGGGGGCAAAGTCACGGGAAGCGTCACTTCCAAAACAGTATGCCTCATCAATAACGACATTACTTCAAGTTCTTCAAAAAACAAAAAGGCAAAAGAGCTTGGCATCCCGATAGTCACGGAAGAAAGCTTTATGAAAGAATATTTGGAAATGGATATATGATAAAGGAGAACATTTAAAATGCCTATAAAAGTACAAAACGCACTTCCCGCAAAGGAAATCCTTGAGTACGAAAATATATTCGTGATGGATGAAAACAGGGCGATACATCAGGATATCCGTCCGCTTCAGGTCTGTATACTTAATCTTATGCCGATAAAGCAGGACACAGAGCTTCAGCTTTTGAGGGCGCTCTCAAATACACCGCTGCAGGTTGATGTGACATTCCTGATGGTCAAAAGCCATGTGTCGCTCAATACCTCGGCTAACCATTTAAACCGTTTTTATACGACATTTGACAATATAAAGGATAAGCATTTTGACGGTATGATAATCACAGGAGCACCTGTTGAGGATATGCCTTTTGAGGAAGTAGATTACTGGGAAGAAATTTGTGCCATAATGGATTGGGCTGATAAAAACGTTACGTCCACGTTTCACATATGCTGGGGGGCGCAGGCAGGTTTTTACCATTACTACGGTATTCAGAAGCGTATGCTGCCCGAGAAGCTTTTCGGACTGTATTCACATAAGGTGAAAAACAGGAAAGTACCGCTTGTGCGCGGTTTTGACGATTACTTTATGGCACCGCACAGCCGCCATACGGAGACACCTGCTGAAGACATACATAACTGCGCGGATATCACAGTGCTTGCAGAGTCACAGGAGGCAGGCGTATTTCTTGCCTATTCCGAGAATGGCAGGAAGATATTCGTAAACGGGCATCCCGAGTATGACCGTTACACATTGGACACTGAGTACAAGCGCGACTTGGCAAAAGGGCTTGCGATACATATGCCAAGGAATTATTATCCCAACGATGACGCATCGCAGAAGCCGCCCTTGCAATGGCGTTCCCACAGCAACAACCTTTACACTAACTGGCTGAATTATTATGTATATCAGAATACGCCGTATGAGTGGTAGTTTTACCTTGAAAAACAAAAACAATTTCAATTATTTACATTATTTTTTCCTTTTTCTATATTCCTTGATAACCTTATTCCGCAGAGGAATACCAAAAACGATAAACAGCACTACAATAGGGACAGTAAAATCCATGGTTACATCTCCTTCCTCTGCACGATTTTTATTGACATAATGATAGAGAGCAGATATGCAATGATACACACTAACAGTACAGCGATTATTGAAATCATGGGATTACCTGTAAGTGCGGAGAAAATAGGATTATTTGTTAAATTAAGTTTTGAAGCAAGCAGCAGAATGGCAAGAAAACCTGCCACGGGAATATACATAAAAATTCTGCCATTTATAGCCCCAAGCTTATAGTACCCCGGCAACTGGAATACCGTATAAAGAGTGAACATAAGAATACCAAGTACAATGGCAAAACAAATATCCACGGGATGTATTGTTTCCCCAAGCACCCTTAAAACAAGAGGGTGAGTGATCATTGAAAACAGGAAAGCCAAAAATCCCATTAAACAGGTATATAAATATCTTCCGAAAACCAAGTGCTTTTTAGAGATTGGCAGAATACCGTACAGCCTATCCATACCGCTTTTTTCTGAAACTGAAAATGTATATCCGGTGGTCATTGCAATAAAGCACATAGCAAAAGAAACGCCAGTCATAAGTGATCTGTTAATGGCAGCAAAAACAACCGGAATTACCATAGTGAAACAGATATTTTTCATGTAAGGCTTTATCAAAGCAAAATCAAGTTTTGCAGCTTTCAAAGTGTCATTCATAGTGCTCTCCTTCCTGATTGGTGAATACAACAATATCGTCAATAGTTGCGGGTTCAACGTCCAAATGACTAAACTGCTTCAAATCATCCGCTCTTATCAGAGCTTCAAAGCCGGTAGAGAAATTTCGTACACCGATTAGTTTCTCGCTTAAATTAAAAGTAAGTTCATTACGTCCACCCTTTACAATGCGGAACATATCTGTAAACTCATCTTTACTGCCGCTAAAGAACAATTTTCCGTAATTGATATAGGTAATGTAGTCCGCAGTCCGCTCTAAATCACCGGTAATATGAGTGGAAAACAATACGCTGTGTTCGCCGTCTTCAATGTATTCAGATAGGATTTTGAGAAGTTCATCACGGGAAACGGGGTCAAGACCGCTTGTAGGTTCATCTAAAATCAGCAGTTTTGCATCATAGGAAAACGCACAAGCAATCATTAGTTTCATTTGCATACCCTTTGAAAGTTCTTTTACCTTTTTCGTGGGCGCAATATGAAATCTTTTAAGCAATTCAGAAAATTTGTTTTTATCCCAGTTTTTATAAAATACCGATACTGCTGCTTCCACTTGCGTAACTGTCCATTCATCACAAAAATAGTTTGTGTCAAAGACTGCACCGACGTTAGCTTTTGCCGCTTTTTCGTCTGTTATATTATCAAATCCCACAACTTTAACTTCACCATTGTCGCGTTTCAGCATATTAAGTATGAGTTTGATTGTTGTTGTTTTACCGGAGCCATTCGGTCCAATCAGCCCCATAATATACCCTTTAGGCAAAGAGAAGCTGATATTCTGCAGCCAAAAGCCCGAAAATGATTTTGACAAATTGCTTACTTCCAAAAAGTTATCCATTCTTTTTGTCCTCCAATAGAATATCCAAAAGATGATGTAGTTCCTGTGATGATAAATCTGCCATTTGCGCTGCGTCGATTGCTTCCGACAAGCTGTTTTCTACTTTGCATATTAGTTGTTCCCGGATTAGTTCTGAACCGCGTCCCATAACAAAGCAGCCGCGCCCCTGTACGTTTTTCACAAAGCCCTCTTGTTCCAGTTCGGTATAAGCCCGCGTGACAGTTAAAACACTGATTTTCAGGTCTTTTGCAAGTGTTCGGAGAGACGGCAGGGCTTCTTCCTCCTGCAGTTCACCGGAAAGAATAGCAGATTTAACTTGCTGCTTTATTTGTTCGTAAATGGGCATTCCGGAAACATTTGAAATAATCAGCTTCACCTTTTTGTTATTCCTCCTCTGTTTCAAGTGTTGCTGTGATATGTATAACAGCATAACACATACACATATAACTGTCAATAACCTGCATTAAAGTAATCTTGAGAATTAGATAAAAGATATTAAAAAGAAAAGAGGAACGCTTTCACATTCCTCTTGCCAAGCCAATCACAACTGCGATGGCTATTATATGTCAATATCCTCATTTAATTCAATCTTTGTGGCTTTATCAAGAATTTGTTTTATTGTAACCCCATTATCACTTAATTCCTCGATAAATTCGACAATTAAATTATATATGTCTGAATTAAGGGTTCCAATATGTATATATTTTATTTTGCTTTTATCAAAATAAAAAAATTGGTCTGCCTCGACATAGGAATAACGATTATCTTTATTTTTATCATTATTCATAATCTTGTCATCTGTTGATATAGGGAAGTTCCCCTCAATTTGTTTTAGCTTTTCTTTTTTTTCATCTGTATTCGCAGATGTTAGTAAAAGACCTATGAAGTTGTAAGCAAACATACCACGAACAATACCGGAAACATCATCTAAAACAATAAAAGGGTGCATGCCAACGGGTTTTCTTCTATTTGTTGCATTGTAAATTAATAGGATATCTCCAATTTTACACATTTGTTTTCATAATCCTTTTCTGCTGTAGATATTTTAACAATAGCATCTTGTGGTACTTGGAGAACAGGAGATTTTTTTACAGCTTCTTCATAAGAAATTATATCATCAGAGAAATTTAACTTATCAAAGTTCAACCTGCGGTATTCACTCATAAATATCTCCCCTTTCTCTTAATAAAATGGGAGAGGAAATTCATCCCCCCTGCATTGTTATATAAAATTTGTTACAACAGTTATACTTGTAACAAATAAATGTAGATGTAACCTACACCTTTTATTATATACAGTTTTGCAGATTTGTAAACAGTTATTTAAAAATCTTTATTTGTCTATAGAAATAGAAATCTTAATGTATGCAGCTAAAAATAGTTGCATATTTTTGACGTATATAGTATATTAAATGCAGCAGTTAAGAAGATATTGAAATATGACTAGGATATACTAGATAAAGGTTTTGTGAATTGATATGTATATTTTTCCATTCTTGTCCATATAATGTAATAAACAAAAAACAAAACGGACAAGGAGGCAAAAATGGCAAGAGGAGTAAAAAAATCACTACAGGAAAAGATAACGCAGAAAGAGGAGCTCATAGATGCGCTGACATCAAGGATAAAGAAAGAGCGCGAGGAACTGAATGAACTTTTGGATATGCAGAAACTTGAGGAACTTAACGAACTTCGTGAGGCGGTAGAGCAGTCGGGAATCGGAATATCGGAATTGATACAGGCGGTACGGATGCAAAGCGCCCAATGATGATTAATGATCAAATTATATGGAGGAGAATATGATAAACATAAGAGAACTATATCATAATTACAAAGAATACGCGGACAAGGAAGTTACGATAGGCGGATGGCTCAGGAGTAAAAGAGACTCTAAGACCTTTGGCTTTCTTGTTGTAAACGACGGTACATTTTTTGAACCGCTGCAGGTGGTATACAGCGACAGACTTGATAACTTTGAAGCAATATCGAAATTAAATGTGGGGGCGGCAGTGATAGCGACAGGCATAGTCACGCTCACGCCTGATGCAAAACAGCCGTTTGAGATACAGGCAGATAAAGTTGAGATAGAAGGCGACTCGACACCCGATTATCCTCTGCAGAAAAAGCGCCACAGTTTTGAATATCTGAGGACGATATCACATTTAAGACCGCGCACTAATACGTTTCAGGCGGTATTCAGGGTGCGTTCGCTGTGTGCATATGCGATACACAAATTTTTTCAGGAAAGAGATTTCGTGTATGTCCATACCCCGCTTATAACGGGGAGCGACTGTGAAGGAGCGGGCGAGATGTTTCAGGTTACTACGCTTGATATGACAAATCTGCCAATGACTGCGGACGGAAGAGTAGATTATACAAAGGACTTTTTTAACAAGCCGACTAACCTTACCGTAAGCGGGCAGCTCAACGGAGAAACATATGCTATGGCGTTCAAGAACATATATACTTTCGGTCCTACTTTCCGTGCTGAAAATTCAAACACGACGCGTCATGCGGCAGAATTTTGGATGATAGAGCCCGAGATCGCATTTGCTGATTTGAAAGATGACATGATGCTTGCCGAGAGTATGCTTAAATACATCATCAATTATGTGCTTGAAAATGCGCCTGAGGAAATGGCATTCTTTAACCAGTTTGTTGATAAAGGACTTATCGAGAGACTGCAGCATGTGGCAGGTTCGGAATTTGGACATATAACTTATACCGACGCCGTGGCAGAGCTTGAAAAACACAATGATGAGTTTGAGTACAAGGTATCATGGGGCTGCGATCTGCAGACGGAGCATGAAAGATATCTTACTGAAAAGCTTTTCGGGCGTCCGGTATTTGTCACAGATTATCCGAAAGAGATAAAGGCATTTTATATGAAACTCAATGAAGACAATAAGACTGTAGCGGCTATGGACTGCCTTGTTCCGGGAATAGGTGAGATAATCGGAGGAAGTCAGAGAGAGGACAGGCTTGATGTGCTTGAAAAGAGAATGGAAGAGTGCGGTTTGAACCGTGAGGACTATGATTTTTATCTTGACCTTAGAAGGTACGGAAGCGCAAGACATGCGGGATTCGGGCTTGGCTTTGAGCGCTGTGTTATGTATCTGACAGGCATGGGCAATATAAGGGATGTAATTCCGTTCCCGAGAACCGTGAACAACTGCGAACTGTAATTAAAAAAGCTATGGATGACACTGATGTGCCGCCATAGCTTTTATCTTTACTTGTGATAGATAAGCGTGTTTATCTTGTTGAGAAGAATTTGTTCTTCTATCGGCTTTGCCACGTAATCGCTGGCTCCCGACTGGACGGCTCTTATAACATGTTCCCTGTCATTGTTTGATGTGAGAAAAATAACAGGGATGTCTTTTAAATGGTCATGTTCCCTTATTTTTTTCAGTGCCTGGAAACCGTTCATCACAGGCATGTCAATGTCCAGGATTATAAGGCTTGGTGTGTTTGTCTCCAGATATACGAGCGCCCTGTCTGCTTTTGAAAAAGCATGGAAATCGTAGATTTGGCTCAACAGGTTGTCAAGCCTTTTTAATACAATGCCGCTGTCGTCAACAGCTATAACAGTTTTTTTGTAAGTCATGTTAATTCCCCTCCATATATTAATTATTTTTTTCACCGTTTAATATATCCATCGCCTTGTCCTCGTCATACTCCTGCTCAAGAGCGGCAAGGGCTTCTTTCAGGCGGCTGCGGACATCCTGTTCCAATGGGCTTTTAAGCCAGTCCTTTAACTGAGTGACAGCCTCGGAAGTCTGAAAATTCCCGATAAGCTCCGCGACTTTAGCCATATCATCGGCGGATATCTCAATACATTCGCCCTCGGGAAGCGCATCATCAGCTTCGCCGTCCGCAGCGTCTCCGCATTGTGAATGGTAGAACAGATCGAAGCCTTCAAGCGTGGTATTCCATGCGCTTATCAGTTCATCCCAGTGCTCTTCGACATATTCGGCGTTGCCTGCCTTGCTTTGTTTCTCATGCTCAAATGCAATGTCGGCAAGCGTATTTGCACCGAGCATTCTTGCGTTCCCTTTTAAGGCATGGACTTCGATGCCGTAATTTTTCATATCATAGTCTACTATAAGCTGTTCAAGCTTTTCCTGTTTTGCCGTGTCGTTAAGGAACATTTCCATTAACTCAAGATATACATCCATGCTGTTCCCCGAATATTCCAGTCCGTCAGCGATGGATATGCCGTACTGCTCATAGCTGCCATAACTGTCCGTATCGGCTTCCTGTACATCGTCTGCAGGCTTCATATCAGGTGAAGGATAGACAAATTCGACGCATTCTTCGGGAAGATACTTTATTATCATTTCCTCAAGCTGTTTGCTGTCTATCGGTTTTGCCAAAAAGTCGGTAAATCCCATTCCGAGATAAAAGTCCCTAGACCCGGAGATAGCGTTTGCGGTCAGGGCGATGATTGGAACGGTATAGTTAGGACCATCAGGCATATCCCTTATATGCTGCATAGTCTCAATGCCGTCCATTACGGGCATCATATGATCCATAAAGATAATATCAAAATGCGTTTGATTTACTATTCCAAGACACGCGCTGCCCGAGTCGGCAGATGTGATGTTTATCCCCGTATCTTTGAGAAGAGATTTGAATACCGTGATATTCATATGATTGTCGTCAACTACAAGGACATTTGCATTCTTAAAACATGGTGCCATCCGCTGCACGTCGGGATTATAGGAAGAACGCATACGCAGCGTCTCAAAATCGCCGATATAAGATGCGTCTATAACCTTCTGAGGCACATAAGCGGTAAATATCAATTCGTTGGAACTTCCGGTCGTGATATATATATTTCCGCCCATAAGCTTAACAAGCGACATTGATATGTCAAGACCATAGCTGCTGTCGTCTGACTGTGTATTGAAATTGTCAAAAAACAGTTCGCCGCCCGTGTCCTTCACGGAGATGATAAGTTCTACATTGTCGTCATCTATGTGCCTGCATGTGATGCTTAGTTCCTCGCCATCCTTGGTTGAGTGCGAGATAGCAGTGAGCATGATATTTGCGGCTATCTGTTTAATCCTGTCTACATCGCCGAAAAGCGTTTTGGGCATAGATTTATCCGTGACAAATGAAAGCTTGATATTTTTGGCATTGGCTCTAATATGCACTATATTCCAAAGTTCCATAAGGAAATCGGCGGTCTCATATTCGGCAGGATTGATCTCAAGGTTGCCCGATTCTATCTTTGCCATGTCAAGAAGATCATTCATCAAAAATAAGAGCGATTTGCCGGAACTTTGTATATATTCCGCGTATGTGCGTATCTGCTCGTCACGGCACTCCCTCAGTATCATCTCGTTCATTCCGAGTATGGCATTGATAGGAGTTCTGAACTCATGCGACATATTTGAGAGAAAACGGTTTTTTGCATCGTTTTCGGTGACATCCTGGATTAAGACCGACAATACTTCCTGACCGCCGGCGTTTATAACACTTGTTGACAGTGTAAGCTTATTTTTTTTGCCGTTATTGATATAATCGGCAGACAGTCCATATGCGGTGGAGCGGTTTTTGACGGCATCAGACACAGTCATCCCAAAGCTGCCCTCATCCATATGGGTCGAAAATATATCGCCGAACTGTTTTCCAACATCATCTGCCTTAAGTCCAAGCAGACGTTCTGACTCCTGATTGAACAAAATGATCTCGCCGCTGAAAGCGATCACCATAACTCCGCTAGGCAGATCTGACACGATCCTGCTATACAAATCTGCGCTAAAGTCTGCCGTATACTGCATTAAGCAAGAACCTCGCTTACTTTCCCAAGAAAGACTTCTTTCTTGAAAGGCTTTGCAACAACCCCCTTGACTCCGTTCTGTTCGGCGCGTTCGACCGTATCATCATCCACGTCGGCAGTAAGGAAGATAACGGGAATATCTTTCCACTCATCATGCTCCCTTATCTTTGCAAGTGTCTCAAATCCGTCCATTCCGGGCATAAGCACGTCAAGCAGGATAAGGTCAAAATGTTTTCCGTCAAGAAGCGAAAGCGCCTCTTCTCCGGAAGCGGCGGAAGATACGTCATAAGCGCCCTTAAGCATATGCCCTGCGATCGTAAGGTTGATCTGATTGTCGTCAACTACTAAAATACTTTTCATGTTTACCCTCGTTTCCGCGCTGATACAGCGCTTGTTTTATTAGTTTTTATTGATTTAAGGCATCGGCAAGCTTCGCTGTGAGTTCGCGGTATGCGTCCATGCATGCCTTATGATTGTCTTTGATAAAGTCGGTATCATTTGCCTTTGCCGCCTGTTCAAGCGCCTTTGCCTGTTCGGAAAGTTCAGCCGCACCGATAGACAAAGATGTGCTCTTGAGCGCATGCACAAGAGTCTGATACTGTACTGTGTCGCCCGAGTCAAACGCGGCGTCTATATCGTCGGCGTTGGCGCTGTCAACGTAAGCTTGCAGCGTTTCGAGATAAAATTCCTCATCGTCGGCAAAATATTCCATGCCTGTTTTGGTGTCAAGAAATTGGAAACGCTGTTCAAAAGTAAGCTCTGCAGGTGCATCCGTAATGTCAGTATCATCTTCGCTGCCCTCTGTTTTGTGGGAAACTTTGTCCGCAGGAAGATATTTTTCAAGCGCTTCTTCCAGTTTGGCGACGACGATAGGCTTTGAAATATAATCGACGAAGCCTTCGCCGAGATATTCCTCGCGTGCGCCTAAGATAGCGTTGGCGGTCATCATTATCACAACAGTGTCATCGGGAAGAAGATTTTGTGCCTTTAAATTCTTAAGCGTTTCTATACCGTCCATTTCCGGCATCATATGATCCATTAAAATAATGTCATAATGATACTTTTTGACATACTCGATACAGATTTTTCCGCTGCCTGCCACATCGGGAGTTATGCCGTTGCGTTTTAGCAGACCCGAAGCTACTTTGAGGTTCATTTGGTTGTCATCGACTACAAGGATACGCGCGTCGGGTGCGTAGACATATCTTTGAAGCCTTGTTTCCTCGAGGCTCTGCTGACGCCGGAGATTGTAATCGCCTATAGGTTCAGCTGACATTTTTTTCTGCGGAACGTCAAACCAGAAGATAGAGCCTTTGCCGTATGTGCTTTCCACTCTAAGCTCGCTTCCCATCAGAAGGAGGAGACTGTTGGTGATGGCGATGCCAAGACCTGTTCCCTCGATGCTCCTGTTTTTCTCCTCGTCAAGCCGTTGGAAAGAAGAGAAGAGTTTATCCATATCTTCGGGTTTTATTCCTATGCCGGTGTCCTCGACTTCGACGTGGAGGCATATATTTTCATCGTCAAGTGGTTTAGAACTCATACGAAGTGTTACTGATCCTTCGGGAGTGTACTTGGCGGCATTTGTCAGGATATTTGTGATTATCTGACGTATCCTTATATCGTCGCCCCAAAGTCTGCTCGGGATCTCAGGTGATATCTCAAGCTTAAGCTCCAACGATTTTGCCTTTAGCTTTTCGGAAACAATATTTACCATATCGTTTATGAGCGATGACATGTCGTAATCGACAGGTATGATCTCCATTTTTCCGTCTTCGATCTTTGAAAAGTCAAGTATTCCGTTAATTATTGACAGAAGAGTAGTGCCCGCGCTCTGCACGTTGAGCGCGTATTCATGTATTGCGGAACTTGGCTTTTCACGCAGTATCATCTCATTCATACCAAGCACTGCGTTTATGGGAGTACGTATCTCGTGGCTCATTTGTGCTAAGAACTTCGATTTAGCCTTATCGGCGTTCTTAGCGCGTTCAACGGCATCGGCAAGGTTCTGGTTGGCTTCCGTCTGCCAGCGTATCATCTTTACGATAAGAGTGTTTACGCTTATTATACATATGCCAAACAGCACAAGATAGAGCAGTGAATATATTACGACATCGCCGTATATGCTCCAAGCCTTCTTTAAGACTACGACATTGAAGCCTGAAAAATCCTCGTTCATCATCATGCACGACCTGTATACGTTATCGTAGTCGCGCAGAGTTACCATATCCTCTTTGCCGTACGCGCGTTCATAAACCAAATCATGGATATTCACAAACTCGTCTGTGGTTGACTGGTATTCCGGATTGGGATGGTTGATGAGCTGTCCTTCCTTATCCACGAGAAATGCGTACCCTTCCTCCGAATACCCGCCGTCGAGGATCTCAGTGAGCGCGTCAAGATAAAAGTCGATAGCAAATACCCCAAGGAATTCATTATTATCGGCATATACCGCTTTTGAGAAAGTAACACAGTATTCGCCCGTCCTCGCGTCATTATATGGTTCTGATATACTGAATGTGTCTGTGTTTAACGCACTGATATACCATACTGTTTCTTCTTCAACATAATCGTCGTCAGGCACCCAGCCGTTATTCATTACCATAGGGTGTCCGTGGACAAAATCAGGGTTTGCTATATATGTAGCGGAAATGCCCGGATAGTGCTTTGTAATATCATTAAGCCATGTAACCATTCCTTCATAATTTTCAAGTATTGAGGGCTCGGCGGAGATGACATTTACAAACATGTCAAGTATGCTTTTCTGCTCAAGTACCCAGTTGCTTATTTCGTAGCTGTAACCGCTGATTTCCTCACGCATCCTCGCTTTGCTCCAGTTTATGTTGAGTATGGCGTTTATCGTGATGGTGATTATCATAGTAACGACAAAGACTGCTATTATAAGGAAGCGGAAGCGCTGCTGCGTCTGTATCGTGAGTCTTGTTTGTCCCGGCGCGGCATTCCCCTGAGTGCCACGCGGCTTGCTGCTGCCGTTCGAAACCGCACTGTCAGGCGTGCTCTCAACATTTGTGTCCTTATCGGAAATATTATCGGAAGGGGCACTTGTGCGCTTTTTACTGCTGATAGCAAAGAGCGCTATGAGCGCGGCAATAAAAAGAACACGTATTAACACGCCGGATATAATCTTTTTACTGCTGATGCGGTACAAATCCGTATTGTCCATACCAAGCATAAGATACCAGTTATTTGTCATGCGGCTGCAGAACACAGTAGTGCCCGCTCTTTTTACGGAAATGTTTTCGTCCGCCGTCACAACCTTGGTAAACGCGTATTGGTATTCGGGGAGTTCTGTCGAAAGCTTTTGACCGACAAGGTTTATATCGCTGTAGCACACTATAATTCCCTTATTGTTTGCGATCATAGCGTCGCCGTATCCGTCAATATTCATCTTCTCGATATATTTTTGCAGCTCCGCCACACTGTAATCTATGCCGACAATGCTCCTGCCGTCCGAAAGAAGTTTCGCTATGGTGAAACACAAACCATCAGAGAACGCGTCTCTGTACACATTTGAAATGTAAGCCTCGCCTGTTTTTACGGTCATGAGTCCCTTGTACCATTCGCGGTCCTGAATTACGTAATCTTCGGGCGCGTCCATATCGGATATGAGTACGTCGCCGCTGTCTGCGAGCATGCAGAATACGTTGCTGAATGTGCCGTCGGAGGCGGCGATCTCATTTGCTTTCTGCTGTGAAAGGTATTCACTTATTTCATCGTTGTCGGCATTGCGCGCTATCATATCCTCCAAGTCATTGCCGATCTGGTCCAGCCTGTCGATCCGCCGATTTAATAATTCCTGCAGGTCGGCGGCTATATTGTCAAGTTTCATTTGTCCGGTTTCATTTGCTGTTTGGACGGCACGACTGTACATGACCGCCATACTCGCAAAGCTTATTATTATGGCAGCTACGATCACTACGACCCATAATTTTGTTTTTTTAGACATTGCATTTCTCCTTCTGATTATACTTCATTTTATTATACCATTTTATTGTTTTGAATTGTTATATTATTTGAGAAATAAATGTAAATAATTGAGAAGTAAATATGCGTAAATAGGAAATGCGGAATTTAATTGACATATTTTGAAGAAACCTTTAAAATTTAATCATCGGTAAAAAAGTATACTTTATTGCCAAAACAATAATGGCTTGGGAGGAATGCGCACAATGTACAGGATAGCTATTTGTGACGATGATCAGGACGCGCTTGACAGAATGTACGCTTATTGTTCGGAGATACTGGCAAAAATGAAAATAGAACACGAGATAGTGACATTTCTTTCCGCAAAAGAGCTTGAGTCTGCTATTGCAGAAGAAAATTTCCATATGATATGTCTGGATATCATCCTGCCTGAAAAAAGCGGCATGGAGATAGCGTATGAGATACGGCAGAAGGATGAGACAGTAAGCATAATGTTCACCACTAACTCGACGGAATATCTGCTTGAAGGATATAATGTACGTCCCGTCCAATATCTGTTAAAGCCCATAGATTATCAAAAGCTTGAACAGGCGTTCAGGACCGATATCTCGCTGCGCAGGCAGAAACAGAAACAGGAGCTTACACTTCAGGTCGGAAAGAAAACATATGTATTTCCTATTAATGATGTAAAATATATAGAGAGCATAAATCACGGCTGTAAATTTCATATGCTGAACGAGGAGCACTTTTTTTGGATGCCTTTGTCGCAGGTGGAAGAGTTCCTGCCGTCGAACAGGTTCTGCAAATGCCACCAGAGCTTTATCGTGAACATGAAGCACATAAAGACTATGGGCAGCAAGAGAGTAACGCTTGCGGACGGCGTAAGCCTTGCCATAGGACCAAGATATGCAGCCAAATTTAAGGAAATGTTCGTCCATTATCTGAATACCGAATTAATAACATAACATATGTCATTCAAAGCTTCAGGGCAGCTTCAACGGTAAACATGCCGCTGCCATGGCGGACGCTTAACATACCGTTGTATTTTTCGGCAATGGTGCGCATCTGCACAAGACCGAAGCCATGCAGCGAAGTGTCGGAGTTGGTGGTCTTAAGCTTCCCATGCGGATCCGTGGCAAGCTGTCCCGTATACGTATTCTCGCATTTTATGGCAAGATATCCCTGTGCTGTCTTTATCACGCATGAGATCTCGCGTTTTCCCTCAGGCATTTTTGACGATGCTTCCAGGGCGTTGTCAAAAATATTGAACAGAAGCGAACACAAGTCGTTTTCATCGATGCTTATCGTCTTGTCAACAGGGGCATAGGCATGGAAAGTTATGCCAAGTTCCGCAGCCTTTGCACCTGTGTTCTGCAGGATAGTATTGACAGTGAAATTATTGCTGTACTGCTTATATGTGAGGCGGTCAAGCTGCTTGTCCAGCGATTTCAGGCTGTTTCCCAGTTCTTCATAACTGCCCTGTTCCCATAACAGGTGAAGGGCGGTTATCTGATTTTTCCAGTCGTGGCGCATAGCCGAAGTCTGTTTTATGGCATCCTGCGCGGCGGCATAGCTTTCCTGAGCCATTTTGTTGTTAAGCCCAAGAGCCAGTTCACGTCTTTTCAACGAAAATATGCTGCCTGATATAGTGGCGACAGCCCATATTGTGGGGATGATGACAAGCAGTCCGGACATTATGTGAAAAACGGGAAGCCCCCAATCGCTTGCAAACATCGTAATTACGGGAGTCGTCATACCTTCAGGCAGTCTGATGCCCAACAGGCGTTCGGCAGAGGCTGATAAAATGATAATGACAGCAAAGACGGCAATACATATAAAACCTATACGGAAAAGTATGTTTTCACGCCTCGAAAACAGCATAAGTATGGCGGCAAACGTTATAAGGGCAAGTCCGAAAAGCCCTGCGTTTATCCATGGGGCGTTAAGCGCACAGTATATACGGGCGGCGAAAAAAAGCACCGTCGCCGCCAAAAGGGCTTTTGCGCGCCATCCTGTCATATTCATTGCCAGAAAAAGCATCAACAGGGCGACACATGCCGCACGGATCATATGCAGCGTGACAGCATCGACATCCATTCCTATGGCGGAGGGCAGGCTGCTGTTTGCTATGACGGAAACGCCGGTAAGCATAAAGTACAGTGTGAGCGGCAGCAGACTCAGCTGTATTCTGCCGCCATACAATATACCTATCATAAATAAAAACAATAAAAGCAATCCAAGCAGCATAAGCAGAGCCGTGGCTGTTATGCGGGGAACATCCTGCGTCGTAAGGACATAAGCGTCATAAAAGCGGTTTCCTATACTGAAATACGGTATCATAATACCGTCGTCGTAAGGAATGCCGTACCACACGATGCAGAGCTTTTTGCCTGCGTAATCGGAAGGCAGCGATATTGTCAGGCTTCTGCTGCCTATACCGGAGGTGTCGGCGTTTTCAAGAAAACTTCCAAGGCGGTTGTCCATGTTCGGAAAATCAGTGTACAGCAGGTCGCTGCCGATAAATATCTGTGTCCCCAAGTCGATATATTCCAATTTTAACAGGTCTCTGCAGCCCATATCCTCGAGCGTGCGGGAGACGGCGACAGGTTCATATGAGTCGGCAGGAATATCGGACATAAACCCGTTCTCGTTAAATACAGGTGTTATGCAACCGTCCTTTGTCTCGAAGACCCAGCCGTCTTCACTGTACTGATACAAGATATCGCTCACATCTTCCGACGGCTTGGAAAGCGTGAATAAAAACCATATTGTGAAAAAAAACGCGGCGATAAATAACAGTGCCGCTGCCGCACCTGCAAACAGTCTTTTTTTGTCGTGTGTCAATGCCTGTCCCCCCATTTTGATAAAAATACCATGGTATTTTTAATACCATAGTATTATATCAGAGGATGTACCATTTTACAAATATGTCTGCCGCGGCGTTCCCTAATTAAACGTATTTATTTCCTAAATAAAAAACAGTAAAGGAAAAGTATGTGATACAATAGAAGATAAGATTTTTATCGAAAGGAAGTAACTCAATAAAAATGGATAACCGGATATTAGTGATAGATGACGATGCGGCAAACCTTACTATGGCAAACCGCATACTGAGCGCGGCGGGGATGCGCGCAAGCTGTGTGAAATCGGCAGACGCGGCGCTTAGATTTTTACAGTCAAATAAGCCCGATCTTATCCTGCTTGATGTACATATGCCCGTTATGGACGGATTTGAGACGCTTGCCGCGATACGCGGAAATGATGACACGGCGGATATACCTGTCATTTTCCTTACCGCGGACGATGACAGCAGCACAGAGACAAAAGGGCTTAAGGCAGGCGCGAAAGACTTCATACGCAAGCCGTTTGTACCCGATGTGCTTTTGCTGAGAGTGCGCCATATAATCGATCTGACACGTCTTCAGGCAGATCTTGCCAATGAAGTCGAGAAGAAAACGCAGGAGGTAATGGCGCAGCATCTTAAGCTTGAGAAGATATCGACGCAGATAGTAATGACCCTTTCGGGAGCCATTGACGCCAAAGATACATACACTAACGGACATTCTTCAAGAGTTGCGGATTATTCAAGGCAGATTGCAAAGCGCGCGGGTTTTGCGAAAGAAATACAGGAAGAGATATATATGATAGGGCTTCTGCATGATGTAGGCAAGATAGGCATTCCCGATGCCATCATCAATAAGCCCGCAAAGCTGAATGACGAGGAATACAATATCATAAAACAGCATCCTGTACTGGGTGAGAAGATATTACAGAGCATCACTGAATTTCCGAAACTTATGACAGGAGCGAAATTCCATCATGAGAGATATGACGGAAGAGGTTATCCCGACGGACTTTCGGGCGAGGATATACCGACGGAAGCGCGTATCATAGCCGTAGCTGACGCGTATGACGCTATGAGTTCAAGACGCAGTTACCGCGACGTGCTGCCGCAGGCACAGGTGCGCGCCGAGATAGAAAAAGGAAAAGGAACGCAGTTTGACCCTGTGTTTGCTGACATTATGCTTAAGATGATAGATGACGATACGGAATATCAGATGAAAGAAAAATAAAGGGCGGGGATTTTTATGAACAAACAGGAGAATAAACAGGCATCATACCTCACACTCTTGGTCTGCTATACATTTTTTGTGTTTGTGCTTATCGCGGAGACACTTCTGCTTGACTGGGATGACAGTATGATCATCCGTTTGGTGATAACGCTTATTGCCATATGGGCAATACATATTTACGGGAAAGTGCCGGACGCGGTAAAACGGTGGATTTATTTTGCCGTAACCATGATAGCTTACGCGTTTTACGGAGCGCACGATACCAGTTTTTTTGACCTTGCGCCTGTGATGATAGGAATTATGATGATATATTTTGCGGCAGGGCTTCACAATATGATATACCCGTGTGCCGCAGTCTATTTTGCGGTCATGCTCTATGACCTTATTTTTGTCATGCGTTCCGAACTGGAATTTTCACCGCTTAATATTTCACGCATACTGCTGCATGCCGCGCTTGTGGTAATGGCGGGGCGTCTTGTCACGCTCGCGGTCGAAAGGCGCAGGCAGGAAGCGCTGGAGATGAACGGACGCATCGAGGAACTCGAGGAGACGAACCGCAGGACGGAAGACTTCCTTGCCAATGTTTCGCACGAACTGCGTACCCCTATAAACGCAGTTACGGGAATTACATCCATAATGCTAAAGAATGAGAGCGATGCGGAAAAGAGAGAGAATATTTATTCCATACAGAGGGCGGGGCACAGGCTTTTCAGACAGATCGAGGACATACTTGACTATACGGAGATAGATACGGGACGTATCACGGTCAGCAATGAGCCGTATATGCTTTCGTCGCTCATCAACGACATAATAACGGAAAACCGCATGATGGAGAGAAAAAAGGGCACCGAACTTATTTTTGACATAGATGCGAAAGTGCCGTCAATGCTTATAGGCGACGGGAAAAAAATCAAAAAGATAATAAAGCATCTTGTCGATAACGCGGTCAAATTTACGGATGCGGGCGGCGTTTACGTCAGGGTTTATGCGCTTGATAAGCTGTATGGCATCAATCTGTGCATAACCGTGCAGGATACAGGTATAGGTATGGATGAAGAAAGCCTTGGCAGGATAACGGAGAAGTTTTACCAGTCGGACAGCGGCAGGAGCAGACGAGCCGGAGGACTGGGGCTTGGCATTCCTATCGTATACGGAATGGCGGCGGCGATGGAGGGCTTCGTGCATATTGAGGCTGAAGAGGGGAAGGGAATGACAGTATCGGTCAGCATTCCGCAGAAAATATCAGACGCTGCGCCCGGCATGAGAGTCGCCGACCCTGAATCGCTGTGCCTTGGCTGTTATTTTAAGCCTGAGAAGTATAGTACGCCTCAGGTGCGTAAATTCTACGATGAGATGATATCGCATATAGCGTACGGTCTTGACGTCAAGGCGCATAAAGTCTTTAATATGGATGAACTTGAAATGCTCATTTCGGCGTATGAGCTGACGCATCTGTTCACCGGAAGGGAAGAGTACGAGGAGAATATTCCGTACTTTGAGGAGCTTGCAAAAGAAGTTCAGGTTATCGTGGTGGCGGACGACGACTTTGAACTTGCCGCGGACAGCAGGGCGAAGATGCTTGCAAAGCCGTTCTACTGCTTCCCCGTGGTCAACGTCCTTAATTCGGTCAAGGATCAGGACGACGCAGAGCTTGAGGGCAAACGGATGATATGTCCCGGCGTGCGCGTGCTTGTCGTGGACGACGAGCCGATGAACCTTATGGTTGCGGAGGGGATTTTCAGGGCATATCAGATGAATGTCAAAACCGCCGGCGGCGGTAAAGCGGCGGTAAATATCTGCGAGGAAGAAGATTTTGACCTTATCTTCTTAGACCATATGATGCCTGAGATGGATGGCGTGGAGACACTGAAACTTCTCAGGAAGATAAAGACGGACGCGGAGCATTCATTTACGGTCATCGCGTTTACCGCGAACGCTATCAGCGGTGCGAGAGAGATGTTTCTCAGAGAGGGTTTTGACGAGTTTCTGTCAAAGCCTATAGAAACCATAGAACTTGAACGCATACTTAAAAGATTACTGAACAAGTCGCAGATACAGTATGTTGATGAAAAAACGGCAAGGGCAGGCAGAAAGCATACCGCCGAAGTAAAAGCCGAAACCGAAATCACAGCCGAAGTCCCGGTCGAAGCCGAAGATGCACCGATAAGTGAAAATGGCGGCGTGCCCGAGGATGACGATGTGCTGGCACGCCTTGAAAAAGCGGGGATAAACACATCGTCCGGAATGGAATACTGTCAGGAAGAAGTTGAATTTTATCTGGAGATACTGGAAAAATTTGTGCTTGATACGGGACAGAAATCCGAAGAGATAGAAAGGCTGTACGGTCAGAAAGATTACGATAATTACCGTATTCAGGTGCATGCGCTCAAAAGTACGTCAAAGATGATAGGAGCGGATGAACTTTCGCAGGCGGCAAAGGATATGGAGGACGCCGCCAAGCAGCACGACGCCGCGTTTATTGAAAATAACCATGCGCCGCTTATCAAACAGTACAAAGAAACAGTCAGACGGATAATGGAAGCGGCTGACATCAAGGTCGATGACGCAGAGGAAGATAAGGCGGACAGCGGCGTGGACATATCCGCGGATGAGCTGCTTGAAAAGCTTAAAATATTAAAGGAAAGCCTTGATATGTATGAGCAGGATAAGGCGCAGGAGTGCCTTTTGGAGCTTGACAATGTTTCATATAAAGGCGCGGCGTTAAAGGAGACGCTTTCCGGCATAAAACATGATGTGGAAGAATTTGAATTTGAGGCGGCATCCCAAAAGACGCAAGAGCTTATAGGACGCGTGGAAGGCGGTGTGGCGGATGAATAAGATTAAACAGCATATTCAGGCGATAATGGGAAATGACAGCCATACATTGCAGGAGCGCCTTTTCCGCCTTATTGCGACGATCGGTCTGCTTGGTCTGCTGCTCGGCGTTATAGTAGGCTTTGCGGCGGGTGAGAATGTATTCAATCAGATAGCTATGCTTGCGGCGTTTATGCTACTTGTCCTTATCGTATACATAACGCTGCGCTCTCACAAGATACAGCGGGGCGCCGTGCTGGTGTCCGTGATAACGCTCTGCATTGTCCTTCCGCTTAATTTCCTTACGACAGGCGACATAGACGGCGGTGCGCCTGTATGGTTTGTGCTTGGTTTTGTCCTTGCGGCTATGGTGGTTGAGGGCAGGGCGAGATATATAATTATGGCGGCAGGTTATATCATGCTTCTTGCCTGTTATTATATCGCTTATTTTTATCCTGAATTTATTGTCCGTCATACGCGTGAGATGGAATATGTCGATTCGCTTTCCACGCTGACGCTCGTCTCTGTCGTGATATGCGGTATGATGCTGTTCCAAAATGCGGTGTACCACTCTGAAAATAAGAAAGCGCAGATGCAGACAAAGGAGATAGAGGAGCTTAATAAAGCGCAGAACCGCTTTTTCTCAAGCATGAGCCATGAGATAAGGACGCCAATCAACACGATAATAGGCTTAAACGAGATGATACTGCGTGAAAATGTTTCCGATGAAGTGGCGTCAGATGCCAAAAGCATTCAGAACGCGGGCAAGATGCTTCTGTCGCTTATCAATGACATCCTTGATATGTCAAAGATAGAGTCGGGTAAGATGGATATTGTCCCTGTCGTATGCGATGTAGGCGCGATGCTTTCCGATATCGTAAATATGATATGGGTGCGCACAAAGGAGAAAGGACTTGAATTTCACATAGATGTGGCGGAGAATATTCCCGCGCAGGTCTACGGCGACGAAGTGCGCATCAAGCAGGTATTGATAAACCTGCTCAATAATGCGGTAAAATATACGCCCAAGGGTTCTGTGTCTTTGTCGATACAGCGTCAGAAGACAGAGGGCGAGACTGTATATATAGCGTATTCCGTGACAGATACCGGAATGGGCATCAAACAGGAAAGCATTCCGCATCTGTTCAGCGCGTTTAAGCGTGTGGACGAGGAGAAAAACCGTTACATCGAAGGAACAGGGCTTGGGCTGTCTATCGTGAAGCAGCTTGTTGATCTTATGGGCGGCGATATAGCGGTAAACAGCGTGTATACAAAGGGATCGACATTTGTGGTCACGCTGCCTCTGAAAATCGTCGGCGATGCAAAGCTTGGCGAGATCGATTTTGAAAAACGCCATACCGCAAATACAAGAGAGCGTTACAAAGCGGTATTTGAAGCGCCAAAGGCGCATGTGCTCGTGGTTGACGACAACGAGACAAATCTGATAGTCGCACAGAAGCTTCTTAAGGGCACCAAGGTCAACACAGACACTGCTTCCGACGGAGCAGAGTGTCTGAAAAAGACAGAACTCAACCGTTATGACGTGATATTTATGGATCACCTTATGCCTGTAATGGACGGTATCGAATGTCTGCATAGGATACGCGAACAGGCGGGAGGACTTAATATTGATACCCCTGTTGTGGCGCTCACGGCGAATGCGGGCGGAGAAAATCAGGCGTTATATAAAAGAGAAGGATTTGACGGTTATCTGCTCAAACCTGTAAGCGGCGTACAGCTTGAGACGGAGCTTTTACGCCATCTTCCGCAGGAGATTGTCAAGATGACAAATTCTTCCGGCTTTGCGGATGTGGTGGTGGGACCAGTTCTTGGCCACAAAAAGAAACAACCTGTTATGATAACGACTGATAGCGTAAGCGACCTGCCTGTGAAGTTTGTGCAAAAGCTTCAGATTGCCGTGATGCCGTACCGCGTGCTGACCGACGGAGGAGAGTTCAGAGACGGAGAAGAGGTAGAAACGGAAGGCATCCTCTCGTATCTGACAAACAAAGAAAAACATGCGAAATCGGAAGCACCCGAGGTTGAGGATTACGAGGCATTTTTTGCCGAACAGCTCACCAAGACTCAGCACATAATACATATCGCGATGGCAAAGAACGCAAGCAAAGGGTATGAAAATGCCGGAAAAGCTTCAAAAGCGTTTGACAATGTGACGGTAGTGGATTCGGGTCATCTGTCAAGCGGTATGGGGCTGATAACGCTGCATGCGGCAAAGCTTGCGTCCGAGGGGCTTATCGCCGGACAGATACTGGAGAAAATCGACAGTATGAAGGCACGCACGCGAACAAGTTTTATTGTCGGCAGTACCGAATATCTGGCGCGCTCGGGCAGAATACCTTCCAAAGTGCATATGATATGCACGGCGTGTATGCTTCATCCGGTCATAGTGCTTAAGAACAGCAGTATGACAGTAGGAGCGATAAGGATAGGAAGAAAGGCTGCGATACGCAGAAAGTATATCAATTCCGTACTGCGCAATACCTCGAATATTGACAAGCGGCTGTTATTTATAACCCATGCGGGGCTTGGGTGGGAAGAATTGAAGGAAATAGAGGCGCAGGCAATGGAAAAGGTACATTTTGAAAAAGTCGTATATCAGAAAGCCTCGCCCGCAATATCGACAAACTGCGGACCGGACAGCTTCGGACTGCTGTTTATGACAAATGAGGACAGACAGGCAGATTAAAATAAAAAAACCATCGGTTTCAACCTTTCAACCGATGGTTTTTTATATATTATGGGTTATGCGGATTTGTCCGCGGCATCCGTGTCGGACGCTTTATTTTTACCGCCTGTTCTGACAGGTTTATTTTGCACGCGGACTGTATTTACGCGCGGTGTCGGCGTTTCCTGAACTTCTTTGGAAGCTTCGGAAGAAGTCTTTTTATTCAGGTTTTTCTGTGCCGTAGACAGCATCAGCTTAATGCGGTTGAGCTGATTGACTTCCGATGCGCCCGGATCGTAATCTATAGCCACAATGTTAGCCTCGGGATGGCGCCGTCTTAATTCCTTTATAACGCCCTTGCCGACGACATGATTGGGCAGACAGCCGAACGGCTGTGTACATACGATATTGGGTGCGCCGTTTTGTATCAGTTCAAGCATTTCGCCCGTGAGGAACCAGCCTTCGCCGGTCTGATTGCCTATCGATACGATTTCCTGTGCATGCTTTGCCGTCTCGTATATATCGGCGGGCGGTATGAAATGCCTGCTTGCGGCGAAAGCATCGCTCATAGGCTTTCTTATCATTTGGATAGCTTTTATGCCGAATTTGCTTATAGCGGCGCCTTTTTTGCTTGTGCCGAGGTTTTCGGCTTTATAAATCTGATTGTAGAAGCAGTAGTACATAAAGTCCATTAAATCAGGCACTACAGCTTCAGCGCCCTCATGTTCCAAAAGTTCCACGAGGCGGTTGTTGGCGGCAGGAGAAAATTTGACAAGGATCTCGCCTACGATACCGACACGCGGTTTTTGAATATCGAGCGTGGGTATTGAGTCAAATTCCTCTATCATTTCGCGGCACATCTTTTTGTATGTGGCAAATGACATATACCGGCGTCCGAGAAATTCACAGCATTTATCTATCCATTTCTTATGTACTCTGTCAACATCGCCCTTATTTGCCTCATACGGACGCATCCTGTATACACAGCGCATAAATATATCGCCGAAATTTACGGCATATATAGCGCGCAGCAGAAGCATAGGCGTAAGTTTGAAGCCCGGATTGCTCTCTAATTTTGAGAGATTTATCGATATAACGGGTATATGGCTGTAGCCTGCTTTAGCGAGGGCACGGCGTATGAAACCGATATAGTTTGTAGCCCTGCATCCGCCGCCTGTCTGTGACATAACTACGGCAAGCTTATCGGTATCATATTTTCCCGAAAGTACAGCTTCCATAATCTGCCCTACTACAAGGAGGGAAGGATAACATGCGTCATTGTTTACAAATTTAAGTCCTACGTCAACACTGTTGTGGTTATCATTATTTAATACTACGAGATTATATCCGCACCTTCTGAATGTAGGTTCAAGCAGGTCAAAATGTATCGGCGACATCTGAGGACATAAAATAGTATAATTTCTGCGCATTTCTTTAGTGAACAATACTCTGTTCATGCGGCTTGAACGTATAGTGCGTTCCTGATGACGCTGTTCCTTGACACGTATGGCGGAGAGCAGTGAACGTATACGTATGCGCGCCGCGCCGAGATTGTTTACCTCGTCGATCTTAAGACAGGTATAGATCTTGTCGGAACCGCTCAGTATATCGTTTACCTGATCTGTGGTAACGGCGTCAAGACCGCAGCCGAATGAGTTGAGCTGTATCAGATCCAAGTCATCGCGTGTCTTGACATAACTTGCGGCGGCATAAAGCCTTGAGTGGTACATCCACTGATCCGATACGATAAGCGGGCGTTCGGGGGCAGCAAGATGCGACACCGAATCTTCCGTCAGTACGGCGATACCGTATGAAGTGATAAGCTCAGGTATGCCATGGTTGATCTCAGGGTCGATATGATAGGGGCGTCCTGCAAGCACGATGCCGCGTTTGTTATTCTTTTCAAGGTATGCGATGACTTCCTCGCCTTTTTTGTACATGTCACGTCTTACAGCGTCAAGTTCATCCCAGCCTGCATCGACAGCGGCTTTAAGCTCATCCGCGGGAATGTCGGGGAACTCTTTTTCAAGCGATTGAAGGATAAGGGCCGGCGAACCAAACGACATAAACGGGTTTTTGAATACGACTTCGCCCCGCCCGATAGCTTCAACATTATTTTTGATATTTTCCGAATATGAAGTTACGATAGGGCAGTTGTAATGGTTGTTGGCATCTTCAAATTCATTCCTCTCATAGAACAGAGCGGGATAAAATATAAAGTCAACCCCCTGTTTTATGAGCCACTCGATATGACCATGCGCAAGTTTGGCAGGATAACATTCCGACTCGCTTGGTATAGACTCAATACCCATCTCGTAAATCTTTCTGCTTGAGACAGGAGAGAGCACTACCTGATATTTAAGCTTTGTAAAAAACGTAAACCAAAACGGATAATCCTCATACATATTGAGGACGCGCGGAATACCTACCCTTCCGCGCACAGCTTCGCTTTTGGTGAGCGGTTTGTACGAAAACAGGCGTTTAAGCTTGTAATCGAATAAATTAGGGATGTCGGTATTCTTTTTTTCTTTTCCGAGACCGCGCTCGCAGCGGTTGCCTGATATGTAGTTTCTTCCGTCGGAAAACTTGTTGACAGTAAGACGGCAGGCGTTGGTGCAGCCTTGGCATTTTACAAGCGAGGTGTTAAAGCTGAGCGCGTTTATCTGTTCAATATTGAGCATAGTGGTCTTGACATCGGGGGCAAACTGATAGCGTTCCCTTGCGATGAGAGCGGCGCCGAATGCGCCCATGATACCCGCGATATCGGGTCTTATCGCCTCGCATCCCGCAATCTTTTCAAAGCTTCTGAGTACGGCGTCATTGTAAAACGTACCGCCCTGAACTACTATATTTTTGCCAAGTTCACCGGCATCAGACACCTTTATTACTTTAAATAAGGCGTTTTTGATGACAGAATAAGCAAGTCCCGCGGAAATATCAGATACTTCCGCGCCCTCTTTCTGCGCCTGTTTAACCTTTGAGTTCATAAATACTGTGCAGCGCGTACCCAAATCGATAGGGTTTTTGGCAAACAAAGCGGCATGGGCAAAATCCTCAACGGTGTAATTAAGAGATTTTGCGAATGTCTCTATGAACGAACCGCAGCCTGATGAGCATGCTTCGTTTAACTGTACGGAGTCAACAGTCCGGTTTTTTATCTTGATGCACTTCATGTCCTGACCGCCGATATCAATGATGCAGTCAACGGACGGGTTAAAAAATGCCGCGGCGTAATAGTGGGCGACAGTCTCTACTTCGCCCTCGTCAAGCATAAATGCCGCCTTAAAAAGCGCTTCGCCGTAGCCTGTCGAGCATGAGCGCACAATGCGTGCCTCATCGGGAAGCAGGGAATAAATTTCCTGTATGGATTTGATAGCGGTATTTAAAGGACTGCCGTTATTATTGCTGTAAAAAGAATAGAGCAGCGTGCCGTCTTCGGCTACAACAGCAATTTTTGTCGTCGTGGAGCCGGCGTCGATACCGAGAAAGCAGTTTCCATGATAGTTTTTAAGATTGGCGCACTTTACGTGATGCCTACTGTGCCGTTCCTTAAATTCTTCATATTCATCGTCATTTGCAAAAAGCGGTTCCATACGCGCCACTTCAAATTCCATTTTGATGTCGGATGAAAGCTTGTCAGTCATTTCTTCCATAGTGAAAGACACATCTTCTTTTGCGTTGAGTGCCGATCCTATGGCGGCAAAAAGATGCGAGTTGTCAGTATCGATAATATGCTCGTCGTCAAGCTTTAACGCGCGGATGAACGCGGCTTTAAGCTCGGACAGAAAATGAAGCGGTCCGCCAAGGAATGCCACATGTCCGCGTATGGGCTTGCCGCAGGCAAGTCCGCTTATCGTTTGGTTGACTACCGCCTGAAAGATAGACGCCGACAAATCTTCTTTCGTAGCGCCCTCGTTTATAAGAGGCTGTATGTCAGTCTTTGCGAAAACACCGCAGCGTGCCGCGATAGTATATAAAGATTTATAATTTTTGGCATATTCGTTAAGACCTGACGCGTCCGTCTGTATAAGGGATGCCATCTGGTCTATGAAAGATCCCGTGCCGCCCGCGCAGATGCCGTTCATACGCTGCTCGACATTGCCGCCCTCAAAATATATTATCTTGGCATCCTCGCCGCCAAGCTCAATGGCGACATCGGTTTTGGGAGCAAGTTCCTGAAGCGCCGTTGAAACAGAGATGACTTCCTGAACAAAAGGAACGCCAAGATGTTTTGCAAGCGTAAGCCCGCCCGAGCCTGTTATCATGGGATGAAGTGTTATATTTCCTAATTTGGAATAAGCGTCATTTAAAAGCGAAGAAAGAGTTTCCCTTATATTTGCATAATGTCTTTGGTAATCAGAGAATAATAAATTATGTACCGAGTCCAATATCGCAACTTTGACAGTGGTGGAACCAATATCAATACCAAGTGTATAGAACTCATTTCCCATAAAAAACACCATACCTTTCTATTTTGACATAATCAGATGCTTTTTTACATACATCTGCTATTATACGACACCATTTTCAAAAAGGCAATAAACCAATTGATGAAAAAATAATGAAAATTCTGCCATTTTAAGATATGTACAAAGGCAGTTTGTATATGATAATAATTTAAAACGGTTTACTTTTCCATTTATGAATGATACAATACTTATTATAGTTTTGGAAAGGAAATGATTATCGATAATGAATTTTTTGTATAAACTGGAAAGAAAATTCGGCAAATACGCCATCTCAAACATTTCTCTGTATTTGATACTCTGTTATGCATGCGGATATCTGCTCAGGCTGATAAATCCCATGTTCCTGAATTACCTTACGTTAAACCCGTATATGATACTTCACGGGCAGGTATGGAGACTGGTGACATGGATACTCGTGCCGCCGTCAGGGCTTGATCTGTTTACTATCATCATGCTGTACTTTTATTATTCAATAGGCACTAATCTTGAGCGGACGTGGGGTACGTTTTATTATAATCTGTATCTTTTTATGGGCATGGTGTTTACCGTTATAGGCAGCTTTGTCGTGATGGGGGTAAGTTATCTGCCGTCATTCGGGATAAGCTCATTGCTTAGCGAAAACGGCGCACAGGCATATTTTGCGCTGGTAGCGGGTTCGTTCAGCACGTATTATATCAATATGTCGATATTTTTGGGATTTGCGGCGACATTCCCCAATGTTCAGGTGCTGTTGATGTTTATCCTGCCTATCAAGGTGAAGTGGCTTGGCATCGCGTATGCGGTGCTGCTCGGTGTGCAGTTTATACAGAGCGGATTTATCGGGAAGATAATAATAGGCGCGTCCCTGCTTAATTTTGTAGTATTTTTCCTGCTGACAAGGAGCAACTTAAGGATGAGGATGTCGCCCAAACAGGTAAAGCGGCGCCATGAGTACAAACGTGAGGTCAAAAAGGCGCGTCCTGTTTCGATATCAAAGCATAAATGCGTCGTATGCGGCAAGAACAGTGAGGATAATCCCGAAGCGGAATTTCGTTTCTGTTCAAAGTGTAATGGAAATTATGAGTATTGTCAGGATCATCTTTTTACTCATACTCATGTCAAATAATGCGGATATCGGAAAGTAACGGGTGTTATATATGAAGAATGACCAACAGGCATTTGCGGATGCGCTTGAACAGCTTCGCGATACGGCGCGTCTGCAGGACAATATGCTTACAAGCGCACAGATAGCGGAGGTTTTTGACGAGTGGCAGCTTGATGACGCAAAGCTTTCGCTTATCCATGATTATCTTAAGAACAGCAGCATAAGCATTGACGGACAGAATAACGCGCAGGACAATATGGCGGACGGCGACAGGGGATATCTGAATATGTACCTTGGCGAGCTTAAAAAGATACCGAATACATCCGACGGAGAGACAAGGGCGGTGATAATGTCCGCGCTTGCGGGCGATAATACGGCAAAAGACAGGCTTACCGAGATATTCCTTCCTAATGTCGTGGAGATATCAAAACTCTACGCGGGTCAGGGCGCTTTGGTCGAGGATCTCATAGGAGAAGGAAATGTCGCTGTGGCAATGGCTGTGAATATGCTTGACTGCGTTGAGGGCGTTGACGAGGTAGAGGGATTTATCGGAAAGATGATAATGGATGCGATGGAAGATTATATAAACGAAAATTCCGACAGCGCCCGCGCACATGAAAATGTCCTTAAAAAAGTCAACAAAGTCAACGATAAGGCAAAGGAGATGTACGACAGCCTTATGCGGAAAGTGACTGTGAAGGAAGTCGCGGACGAGCTTGGCACGGATGAGGAAGAGGTAAGGGCTGCGGTCAGGTTTTCGGCAAATCATATAGATTATATAGAGGGCGAGGGCGATGGCAGACAGATATGACGATTTTAAGTATGTAATACAGGATACGAATGTCATTTATTTTGGCAGGGAACTTACTTATAATGAGCTGATTGAGAGGGAGGATGTGCCGTTTAAGCTGAAAATGATAATAAACAGCCACATCACGAAGGACATTCCGCAGGAGGCAAAAGTTGCGGAGCATATGCTTTCCATATCGCCGAATGATTTTTCATACAGGATATACGAACAGCTTAAGATGACTGTCAGAATAAGTTTTTTGCAGTCAAAGAAGAATATTTTCGGGAAAACGCGCACGAAAAACGTACATAAGGCATGTCCTGTCAGGCAGTTCTGTAACAATTACAGAACGGATGTTATCGAAGGCAGGGCACAGATAGAAGAATTTTCAATATCAAAACTTGCGCTGATGATGATCAGCATATAATCCATAAAACGCAGACAGAATGCAGAAAGAAAGGAAAAAAGCATGAAAAGTATCGAAGAACTTAAAAATTATGAGATAGTACAGAAAAAGCAGATAGAGGATATAAAATCAACAGGTTATCTTCTGAGACACAAAAAAACAGGGGCGCGCATCGCGCTTCTTAGCAACGACGATGAAAATAAAGTGTTTAGCATAGGTTTCCGCACACCGCCGACTGATTCAACAGGCGTAGCGCATATCATAGAACATTCAGTGCTGTGCGGGTCTAAGGAGTTCCCTTTAAAAGATCCGTTTGTGGAGCTTGTAAAGGGTTCGCTCAATACGTTTCTGAATGCCATGACTTACAGCGACAAGACTGTATACCCTGTGGCAAGCTGCAATGACAAGGATTTTCAAAATCTTATGCATGTTTATCTTGACGCGGTTTTTTACCCCAATATCTACAACGAAAAAAAGATATTTATGCAGGAGGGATGGCACTACGATATGGAGAGTGCCGACAGCCCGCTCACGATAAACGGCGTAGTATATAATGAAATGAAAGGCGCTTTTTCTTCGCCTGACGATATAAACGAGAGGGAAAGCTTTAACTCGCTTTTCCCCGATACGGCATACGGAGTGGAGTCGGGAGGCGACCCGAAGGATATACCAAGCCTTACGTATGAGCAGTTCATTGACTTCCACAGACGCTATTATCATCCGTCAAACAGTTATATATATCTGTATGGCAATATGGATATGGCTGAGAAGCTTGAATGGATAGACGAGAATTATTTAAGCCGTTTTGACCGTTTGGAGATCGATTCCGCGCTGAAACTTCAAAAGCCGTTTGAAAAGCCTGTAGAGATACAAAAGGAATATCCGATCACAGAGGATGAAAGCCTTGAAAATAACACATATCTTTCATACAATACAGTGGTAGGTACAAGCCGTGACAAGGAGCTTTATTTTGCGATGCAGATTTTGGAATATGCGATAGGTTCATCGTCTGCCGCGCCGTTAAAGCTTGCGCTCATCCGCAGAGGGATAGGTACGGATGTTTATACTGTTTACGACAACGGCGTGTATCAGCCATATTTTTCAATCGTGGCAAAGAACGCAGACGCCTCACAGAAAGATGAGTTTATCTCTGTGATAGAGGATGAACTTAAGCGTCTTGTAAAGGAAGGCATCGACAAAAAAGCGCTGCTTGCGGGATTAAATCTGTATGAGTTTAAGTACAGGGAGGCGGATTTCGGCTCATATCCCAAGGGGCTTATGTATGGCTTGCAGATGCTTGATTCATGGCTTTACGACGACAATATGCCGTTTGACATGATAGAAGCGATAGATACCTTTAAAGTTTTAAAGGAAAAGATAGATACGGACTATTATGAACAGCTCATCGAAAAATACCTTATAAATAACACGCACAAGTCAGTCGTAGTGCTTTCGCCAAAGGCAGGGCTTACCGCAAAGACGGACAAGGAGCTTGCGGATAAACTTGACGCATATAAAGCGGGCCTTACCGGCAGTCAGATAGACGAAATAGTGGAAAACACGCGTGCGCTCAGGGAATATCAGGAAAAAGAAGATACGGAGGAGGATAAGGCAAAGCTTCCCATGCTCAAGCGTTCCGATATGAAGAAAAAAACGGACGATTTGGTTAATGAGTTAAGAAACGCAGGCGATACAAAGGTGCTCTTCCACGATATAGAAACGAACGGAATAGCATACGTAAAGCTTGTTTTCGACGCGTCGCAGATACCTTATGAACTGTTTAAATATGTCGGAATACTCAAAAACGTGCTTGGCTATGTAGACACGGAAAATTATGATTTCGGTTCGCTCTACAATGAAATGAACATCCATACGGGCGGCATCGTAAGTTCCGTAAATACCTATGTAAACGCCAAAAAGCTTGACGAGTACAAGCTGACCTTTGAGATAAAGACAAAGGCGATGTACGGTGAGCTTGGTGAGGCATTCAGGCTTTTAGAGGAGATAATGACGAAATCTGTCCTTGACGATGAGAAGCGTCTGTTGGAGATACTGGAAGAATTAAAGTCGAGACTGCAGAGTAATCTGGTGTCGGCAGGGCATCTGACCGCGGCACTCAGGGCGATGTCTTATTTCAGCGAGACGCATGCGGTATCCGAACTTGTAAGCGGCATACCATGCTACAGGCTTTTAGAGGAGCTTACGGCTGACTTTGAGGGGCATAAGAAGGAACTTATTGATAAACTGCATGAGCTTACAAAATGTATTTTCAGACCTGAGAATTTTATGGTTGACATCACTGCGTCAGACGAGGGATATAAGAAGCTTGAAAGCCTTGTACCCGCTATGAGAAAGAGCCTTTTTACGGACGAGGTAAAGAAAGAAATGTTCGGCGTAGAGACGCTCAAGCGCAATGAGGCGTTTTCGACATCGGCGCAGATACAGTATGTGTGCCGTGCGGGCAATTATATGAAAGGCACGGACTTTAAATACACGGGCGCGCTCAGAGTGTTGAAGGTCATACTGGGGTATGATTATCTTTGGACCAATGTACGTGTAAAGGGAGGCGCATACGGCTGCATGTGCAACTTTGGAAAAGCGGGCGACAGCTATTTTGTGTCATACCGCGATCCCAACCTTAAAAAGACGGTAGACGTGTATAAGGGCATAGGCGATTATCTGAGAAACTTTGACGCGGATGAAAAGGAAATGACGAAATACATCATAGGCGCGGTAAGCGAACTGGATATGCCGCTTACGCCGTCGCAGAAAGGAAATATGTCGTCGATCGCATACTTCTCGGACTTGGAAGTTTCAGAGATGCAAAAGGAACGCGATGAACTTCTTGGCTGTACGGCAGAGGATATCAGACGCCTTGCGGACTATGCGGACGCTGTCATCGCGCAGGATTTTGTGTGCGTGGTAGGCAACGGTCAGGCAATAGACGAAAACAAGGATATGTTTAACCGTATTGAGCCGCTTTTCCACTGATTATTAATTATATTATTAATATAAAGAACGGAGAGTCAAATTGAACGAAAAATACAAATCAGGATTTGCCGCGCTTATAGGCAGACCGAACGTAGGCAAGTCAACACTTATGAATAGCATTATCGGACAGAAAATAGCTATCACGTCAAAGAGACCGCAGACGACGCGCAACCGCATACAGACTGTCTACACTTCGGACGAGGGGCAGATAGTGTTTGTGGACACGCCGGGTATACACAAGGCGAAAAACAAGCTTGGCGATTATATGGTAAATGTCGCGGAAAAAAGCTTAAAGGATGTCGATGTGGTGTTGTGGCTTGTGGAGCCGACCGATTATATCGGCGCGGGAGAGCGGCATATTATCGATAAACTTAAAAATATAAAAACGCCCGTTATACTTGTGATGAACAAAATCGACACGGTGAAGAAAGAGCAGCTTTTAGGATATATAGACGCCTACAGGAAGCAGCTTGATTTTGCTGAGATAGTACCTGTCTCGGCGCTTAAGGGCGAGAATACCGACACGCTCATAGAGCAGATAATGAAGTATCTGCCCTATGGTCCTGCTTTTTATGATGAAGATACGGTGACGGATCAGCCCGTGCGTCAGATAACGGCAGAGCTTGTGCGTGAGAAAGTGCTTCGCTGCATCGACGAGGAGATACCACATGGCGTGGCTGTGATAATCGATGAAATGAAATACAGCAAAAAGATAGTCGAGATAAACGCGACGATAGTATGCGAAAAAGAGTCGCACAAAGGCATCATCATAGGCAAAGGCGGCGCAATGCTCAAAAAAATCGGTTCGCTTGCGCGTCCCGAGATAGAAGAACTGCTCGGAAAACACGTAAATCTACAGCTTTGGGTAAAAGTGAAAAAGGACTGGCGAGACAGCGATTACCTCATAAGAAATTTTGGTTACGACCCGAAAGTGAATGAATAAATTTACCGCATAAGCACACCCTATCAATGTAATATGTAACTTAAAATTACACAGAAAGGGTATGAATATAATGTACGAAGATGAATGGAGCCGGTTTATGAAGACAGGTCAGGTGTGCGATTATCTGGCGTACAAGGAACTGTCAGAGGCAGAAGATATCGCGGACGGACCGGAAGAAGCACGTGAGTTTGACTATGCAGGAGTTTGTGGAATTAACAGGGATAATAATAAAATCAGAGCCGATAGGCGAGTATGACAGAAGAGTGGTCATCCTTACCAAGGAGAGGGGAAAGATATCAGCTTTTGCAAGGCTTGCAAGAAAACCGAACAACCGCCTTATGGCGCCTACAAACCCGTTTTCTTTCGGACAGTTCAGGCTATATGAGGGCAGAAGCTCTTACAGCCTGTCGGAAGCGGAGATAACCAATTATTTTGAAGAACTTCGTCAGGATTATGTGGGAGCTTATTACGGAATGTATTTTCTTGAGATATGCGATTATTATACTCGGGAAAATATTGATGAGACACAGATGCTTAAGCTTATATACCAATCGCTTAGGGCGCTTGGCTCGCCGAATTTTGATAACCGTCTTGTGAGGTGTATTTTTGAACTTAAGTCCGTTATGATAAACGGCGAGTTCCCTCAGATAACATCTTTGAGCGGACTTAGCGGGTCAGCCGCCTATACGGTTGATTACATAATGAACACGCCTGCGCAGAAACTGTTTTCATTCAATGTAAAGGAAGAGATCCTTCAGGAATTGAGGATATTCTGCCGTAAAGTCTGTAAAAAATCGTTCGACAGAAATTTTAAAAGCCTTGAAATACTTGAAAATATAGAGTAAGCTGTTTATAATATAACGCGGGGCGCGGAAAATAATAAGGTTTGGAGAAAAATATGAAAAAATTTATCAGGTTGGCAATGATTTCGGTCATCTGCGCATCAGGGCTGACAGCCTGCAGTGCTCTGAACGACAGCGGTGAGATGGTCACTTCCGTATCGATAAATAAAGACGGTTCGATAAGCAGCAGGATAGTTGATGATTTTGACGAAGACTATTATGACGACGAGGGTCTTAAGAGCATGATAGAGGATGCCATCGCGGATTACGGCAGACAGTCGCCGTCATCGACAGTGACGCTGAAGACATGCAAAGCAGACGACAATATGATAAACGTTGAGATGGAGTACGGAGACTACAAGGCGTATTCGGGATTTAACGGCGAGAACTTTTTCGCGGGCACTGTTCAGGAAGCATATGAGGCAGGATATGACCTTGATTTTGAGCTTAGTCCTGTGGATAATAAAGATACAGGTGTTATATCAAAGCAGGATATTTTAAATATGGGCGGGAACCATATCGTTATTATGGAACGTGAGTCCGGTGACGAAGGGGACGCTTTCATTATAGAGCCTGTCCGAATTAACTGCTTCGACGATGTTTTGTATGTGGGAGAGGGAATTTCCTCAGTAAGCAGAAAAAGCGTTGACTATACATTAAATGACGGTACGGCTGTAGTTTTATTCAGGTAATAAATTGTTGGAGGTTTGTAATAAAATGGAAAAGACACTTGAAAAAATCGTTAATCTTTCAAAGGCAAGAGGTTTTGTATATCCGGGTTCGGAGATATACGGCGGGCTTGCGAACACATGGGATTACGGCAATCTTGGAGTAGAACTTAAGAACAATGTAAAAAAAGCATGGTGGCAGAAGTTCATCATGGAAAATCCTTACAATGTGGGCGTTGACTGTGCAATACTGATGAACCCTCAGACATGGGTCGCATCAGGTCATATCGGCGGATTTTCAGACCCGCTTATGGATTGCAAAGAGTGCCACGAGCGTTTTCGCGCTGACAAGATAATAGAGGACTACGCGGCTGAAAACAATATAGCGCTTGACGGTTCCGTTGACGGATGGTCACAGGAAAAGATGAAAAAATTCATAGAAGACAATAACATCCCGTGTCCTTCATGCGGCAAGCACAACTTCACCGATATACGTCAGTTCAACCTTATGTTCAAGACGTTCCAAGGCGTTACCGAGGACGCTAAGAATACCGTATATTTAAGACCCGAGACGGCGCAGGGTATTTTCGTGAATTTCAAAAATGTTCAGAGGACTTCGAGAAAGAAGATACCGTTCGGCATAGGTCAGATAGGCAAGTCGTTCAGAAATGAGATAACGCCCGGCAACTTCACATTCAGGACAAGAGAGTTTGAGCAGATGGAACTTGAGTTTTTCTGTGAGCCGGACACGGATTTGGAGTGGTTTGCGTACTGGAAGCAGTTCTGCATCGACTGGCTAAAGAGTCTTGGCATGAAAGACGAGGAGATGCGTGTGCGTGACCATGAGAAAGAGGAGCTTTCGTTCTATTCAAAGGCGACGACGGATATTGAATTTTTATTCCCCTTCGGATGGGGCGAGCTTTGGGGCATCGCCGACAGGACGGACTATGACCTTACACAGCATCAGAACACGTCAGGTCAGGATCTGACATACTTTGACGATGAGAAGAAAGAAAAATACATACCATACGTTATAGAACCGTCTCTCGGCGCGGACAGAGTAGTGCTTGCTTTCCTCTGCGCGGCATATGACGAGGAAGATTTGGGCGATGGCGATATGAGGACAGTGCTTCATTTTCATCCCGCGCTTGCACCTGTAAAGATAGGCGTGCTTCCGCTCAGCAAGAAGCTCAACGAGGGCGCTGAGAAGATTTACGCACAGCTTTCAAAGAAATATAACTGCGAGTTTGACGACAGGGGAAATATCGGCAAGAGATACCGCCGTCAGGACGAGATCGGCACGCCGTTCTGCATAACATATGATTTTGAATCGGAAAATGACAATGCCGTTACGGTACGTTTCCGTGATTCAATGGAGCAGGAGCGTGTTAAGATCGACGAACTGGACGCTTACTTTGCGGACAAGTTTGACTTTTAATATGTGTGAGAGTGGAGGAAAATGTTGTGAAAAAATACGGAGTAAACGAGCTTAGGCGTATGTTCCTTGAGTTTTTCGAGAGCAAGGAGCATCTTGCGATGAAGAGCTTTTCACTGGTGCCGCACAACGACAACAGTTTATTGATAATCAATTCGGGAATGGCGCCGTTAAAGCCTTATTTTACAGGGCAGGAGATACCGCCGAGAAGACGTGTCACCACATGTCAGAAGTGTGTCAGGACGGGCGATATCGACAACGTAGGCAAGACGGCAAGGCATCTTACGTTCTTTGAGATGCTTGGCAATTTCTCTTTTGGAGATTACTTTAAGAAAGAGTCTCTCGCATGGAGCTGGGAGTTTCTTACTGAAGTAGTAGGTTTGGATCCCGATAGGCTCTATCCTTCGATTTACTGTGAGGATGATGAAGCGTTCGAGATTTGGACAAAGCAGATTGGTGTGCCTGCCGAGAAGATTACGCGTTTTTACCGCGATCCCGAGACAGGTGAGTGCGATAATTTTTGGGAGCACGGCGCGGGTCCATGCGGACCCTGCTCTGAGATCTACTATGACAGAGGCATAAAGTACGGCTGCGGCAAGCCCGACTGCAAAGTTGGCTGTGACTGCGACCGCTTTATGGAGGTTTGGAACAACGTATTCACACAGTTTGACGGCGACGGACATGGTCATTATGAAGAGCTTGCGCAGAAAAACATAGATACAGGCATGGGCTTGGAACGTCTTGCCGTAGTGGTACAGGACGTTGACACGGTATTTGATATCAATACCATGAAAGCTATCCGGGACAAGATATGTGAGATAGCAGGCGCGGAGTATCTTGCCGACGAGAAGAAAGATGTTTCGATAAGGCTTATCACGGATCACATGCGTTCGTCAACATTTATGATATCGGACGGCATACTTCCGTCAAACGAGGGCAGAGGATATGTGCTCAGGCGGCTTATCAGGCGCGTGGCAAGGCACGGACGGCTTCTTGGCATCGAGGGTAAATTCCTCACCAAAGTCGCTCAGACTGTTATTGACGAATGCAGGGATGGATATCCCGAGCTTGAGGAGAAGAAAGACTTTATCTTCAATGTGCTTGTTCAGGAAGAGGACAAATTCAGCAAGACTATCGACCAGGGACTTGTTATCTTAGCCGAGATGGAGGATAAATTAAACAAAGAGGGCAAAAAGACGCTTGACGGAGCCGACGCGTTTAAACTTTATGACACGTACGGGTTCCCGCTTGACCTTACGATAGAGATATTGGAGGAAAAGGGCTTTGGCGTTGATGAGGACGGCTTTAAGGCGGCGATGAAAGAGCAGAAAGAAGCAGCAAGAAAAGCGCGCAAAGTAACAAATTATATGGGCGCGGACGTGACTGTCTATGAGTCGCTTGATCCGTCAATAACTACTGTTTTTGTAGGTTACGATAAGCTTACATACACTTCAAAAGTGACGGCGCTTACTACTGAGGACGAGGTAGTTGAGGCGCTCACCGACGGACAGACGGGTACTGTCATAGTGGAAGAAACGCCGTTTTATGCCACAATGGGCGGTCAGGAAGCCGACACAGGCATCATTACGCTTGGCGATAATGCCGAGTTTGAAGTAAAGGACACTGTTAAACTTCTTGGCGGCAAAGTAGGCCACGTAGGCGTTGTCACAAAGGGAATGTTCAGGCTTGGCGACAATGTGACGCTCAGCGTAAACGAGGCAAAGCGTGCAGACACATGTAAAAACCACAGCGCGACACATCTTCTGCAGAAGGCTTTAAGGACAGTGCTTGGCACTCATGTAGAGCAGGCGGGTTCGTTCGTGAATGAGGACAGATTAAGGTTTGACTTCACTCATTTTCAGGCTATGACCGCACAGGAGCTTGAAAAGGTAGAGCAGATGGTAATAGAGCAGATTGCGTGCAATCTGAATGTGACAACAGAGGTAATGACGCTTGAAGAGGCTAAAAAGACGGGCGCGATGGCTCTCTTCGGCGAAAAGTACGGTGAGACCGTAAGAGTAGTAAAGATGGGAGATTTCTCTACAGAGCTGTGCGGCGGCACACATGTCGGGAACACAGGTGCTATAATGGCGTTTAAGATTATTTCCGAGAGCGGTGTGGCATCGGGCGTAAGAAGAATAGAAGCGCTTACCGGAAACGGCGTGTTCAGATATTATAAAAATCTGGAGGAAGAGCTTGAAAAGTGTGCCAAGATAGTAAAGACTGCACCGTCAGGCATTGTGGAGAGGCTTGAACATCTTATGGCGGAGGTCAAGGCACTGCAGAGCGAGAATGAGTCCTTAAAGAGCAAGGCGGCAAAAGATGCGCTCGGCGATGTTATGGACAAGGTCGTTGAGGTAAAAGGCGTGAAGCTTCTTGCGGCACGGGTTGACGGCGTGGATATGAACGGTCTGAGAGATTTAGGCGATCAGTTAAAAGGCAAGCTTGGCGAAGGCATGGTTGTGCTTGCGTCGGGCGTTGACGGCAAAGTCAATCTTGTAGCGATGGCGACTGACGGCGCTATGGCAAAAGGCGCCCACGCGGGTAATCTCATAAAGGCTATCGCAGCCACGGTAGGCGGCGGTGGCGGCGGACGTCCAAATATGGCACAGGCAGGAGGCAAAAATCCTGAGGGCATTGATAAGGCAGTCGAGGAGGCAAAAACAGTTTTTGAGGCACAATTAAAATAATTTTAATTAAAATAATTTTCCAAAAAACTGTTGACGTATTCTCAATATATGGTATAATCGTAGGTGTGCAGTGAAGAAACCCGAACAGTCTGGCACACGATAATAGGGCTGGAGGGAGGTTAGGTGTGATAGTATGTCAAATGTAATCGTTAAAGAAAACGAAACTTTGGACAGCGCTTTACGCAGGTTTAAGAGAAGCTGTGCTAAAGCCGGAATCCAGCAGGAAATCCGCAAGAGAGAGCATTATGAGAAGCCAAGCGTAAAACGCAAGAAAAAGTCTGAAGCAGCCAGAAAGCGTAAATATAATTAATGAAATAAAATCCTTGGCTATAAGTCAGGGATTTTTTCATATTTATTTTGGAAGTGATAAGGAGGAATATCGATGCGGATATCAATGCTGAGAGAAATCCATATCGCGGGATACGATCTGTATCATCTTGTTGCCTGCTTTTTTTTGTTCAGCATTATCGGATGGGTAGTTGAGTCCATCTACATGTCTTTCTGCAACAAAAAGCTTACCAACAGAGGATTTATGACAGGACCGTTTTGTCCTATATACGGATTTGGAGCCACAGTCGGATATATATTGCTGCATCCTTTTGCCGATAATATAATCGCGCTCTATATCGTAGGGGCGCTGCTTGCCACAGCTTTTGAGTTTGTCGTGGCAAAGCTTATGCTCAGGCTTTTCGGAGAAGTGTGGTGGGATTACAATGATAAGTTCTGCAACTATAAAGGTGTTGTATGTCTTGAAAGCACACTGGCGTGGGGGCTGTATGCCGTTATAATCATAACGTTCCTGTTTGACAAGGTGATGAGCTTTGTGGACAGATATCCATATTCATGGGGCATCAAGACGATTGCGCTGATATTTGTTATGATCGTCTTTGATTTCGGCTATCACTTTGCAATGTCCGTAAAGATAAAGGACGAGACAAGGCATGAGTTGTCGGAGCTGTATCACAAATTCAGAAGAAAATAGACAGATTTTATATGGGCGGCAGTTTTATTGCCGTCCATATTGCATAAGAGAGACAAAATCCGCATAGATTTCTTAATAAACGGTGAATAACCGATAGGAGGATTCCTATGTGGCATAAAAAAAAGGCTGTCAGTATACTAATGGCGTTCATAATGACGATATCCCTTGCCGCGTCAGACGTGATTATTGTCAGGGCGGCGGGACCTGAGATAACTTCGCCGTCAGCAATACTTATGGAGGCGACGACAGGTACTGTCTTATTTGAAAAAAATCCCGACGAAGTGAGAAGTCCTGCGAGCATTACCAAGATAATGACGCTTCTTCTGACGTTTGAGGAACTTGAAAAAGGCAGGATAAAGCTTGAAGATAAGGTGACGACGAGTGAATATGCGATGTCGATGGGCGGTTCGCAGGTGTTTTTGGAGGAGGGCGAAGTACAGACTGTAGATACGCTGATAAAGTGCATAGCAGTTGCAAGCGGCAATGACGCGTCGGTTGCGATGGCTGAGTTTCTCGCAGGCAGCGAGGCGGAGTTTGTGGAGCGGATGAATGCGAAAGCGGCTGAACTTGGAATGACAAACACACATTTTGTCGATTGCTGCGGTCTTTCAAATGATATGGAGCACCACACTACGGCAAGGGATGTGGCGGTCATGTCAAGAGAGCTTATAACCAAACATCCCGAAGTCTATAATTACACGCAGATATGGCAGGAGGATATCACGCATGTTACAGGGCGCGGCAGTACGCCGTTTACGCTGTCAAGCACTAACAAGCTTCTCAAACAGTACCAGTGGACTACGGGATTAAAGACAGGATCGACCAATCTTGCAAAATATTGTTTCAGCGCCACTGCGTCTAAAGACGGTATCGATCTTATTGCCGTTATAATGGGAGCGCCCGATTTCAAAGTGAGGTTCTCGGAAGCGCAGAGTCTTTTGGACTATGGATTTTCGATGGCAAAGCTCTATGTGGATGAGAATACTGACAGGATGGCGCCTATAAGCGTAAAAGGCGGAAAACAGGATTTCGTGGATGTAGCCGCGGAGAATGCTTTCAGATATCTCGATATTACGGGAGCGGATTTTAACGATATTGAGAAAAGTTATGAGTACGGCGAAGAACTGACGGCGCCGGTGGAAGAGGGCGCTGCGGCAGGACGCATAGTTTACAGGCTTAACGGCAGCATAATAGGCAGCGTGCCGTTAAGGACGGTGCAGGCGGTGGAGAAAGCTTATTACCTTGATTATCTTAAGCGTCTTGTGCTTAAGTATCTGCTCTGACTGTAAAGTGCCGTATAATACAGGAAAGGTTATATAGGTTGTTTTGATGAATATATTTTATATACTTGGGGCGTTTATCGCAATAATATGTATAGCGCTGCTTATAGTCGGTATAATTGACGGGAACAGGTTCGTTGTTGAAAAGGATGAGTTTACGCTTCCGAACGTCACGAAACCGTGCCGCTTTGTGTTTATATCGGATCTTCACAATAAGGTATACGGCAGCAAAAATGACAGACTGATAAATGCGATAAGAGACATAAATCCCGATTTTATCATATCCGCCGGAGATCTTGTCACATCAAAGGTCAAAGAGGACATGACGCCCGCCATCGATCTTGTGAACGAATTAAGCCGTGACTACCATATATATTACGGGCTTGGAAACCATGAGACAAAGATGAGGGTGCGCCGGGATGAGTTCAGGGATAAATATGACGTGCTGGAAAAGAGCATAGAAAGTCCGAATGTTACGATACTTGAAAATGAATGTGTCATACTGCCCGAGTATAATATTGCCCTTACGGGGCTTGAACTTGACCTCAAATACTTTGCTCATTTCAGAATACGCGGAATGGAAGAGGATTACCTTGAAAGCGCCATAGGGAGCGCAAAGCGCGGGCGCTGTAATATACTGATAGCGCATAATCCCGATTACTTTAAGGAATACGCGGGGTGGGGAGCCGATCTTGTGCTTTCGGGGCATGTCCATGGAGGTATAATGCGGCTTCCCGTTATCGGAGGAGTCATAGCGCCGTCATACAGGATATTCCCCAAATATGACGGCGGTATTTTTAAGGAAAAAAATTCGACGATGCTTCTCGGGCGCGGGATCGGTTCGCACACTATCCCGTTCAGGTTTTTTAATCCCGCGCAGCTCTATGAAGTGTGTGTTCTTCCTAAATGACGAATGTCAGTTTGTCTTGCGCTTTTTCCCAAAAATATGTAAAATAAAACAGGTGCATGAAGTTTGAAAGGAGTAGGAAATGGCGTTATCAGTTAAGCTTGAAGTATTTGAAGGACCGCTGGATCTGCTGCTTCATCTTATAGAGAAGAATAAGATAGATATATATGATATCCCGATAGTGGTCATCACCGAACAGTATCTTGACTATATCCGTCAGATGGAGACGGAGGATATGAATGTCATGAGTGAATTTCTTGTTATGGCGGCGACACTGCTTGATATCAAATGCAGGATGCTGCTGCCGAAAGAAGTGAACGAGGAAGGCGAGGAAGAAGACCCGAGGGCGGAGCTTGTGCAAAAGCTGTTAGAGTACAAGATGTACAAATATATGGCGTTTGAATTAAGGGACAAGCAGGTGGATGCGGCAAAGAGCTGGTACAAAAAGCCGATGCTTCCAAAGGAAGTGGAGGATTACCGATACCCGATAGATTATGAGGAACTTATCGGCGATGTAAATCTGGCAAAACTTCACGACATATTCAAGTCAGTCATAAAGCGTCAGGAGGATAAGATAGACCCTATAAGGAGCAAGTTCGGCAAGATAGAGCGGGATGAGATAAATCTTGAAGAAAAACAGCTCTATATAGAAGAGTATGTCAAAAACCATAAGCGTTTCAGCTTCAGGAAACTTTTGGAGCGGCAGGGGAGCAAAATGGAGATAATAGTGACATTCCTTGCCGTGCTTGAGATGATGAAACAGGGTATCATCGTCATCGAGCAGGAAGATACGTTCGCTGATATCATGATTACTTCAAGCATAGCGGCGTAGAGGATATATTACTTAAAAAGGTCAGGTATTAATATTGGAAAAGAATAAAACAGAAGCGGTTATTGAGGCTGTGCTTTTTGCAATGGGCGATTCGGTTGAGATGTCAAAGCTTGTCCATGTGCTTGAACTTCCGCAGGAGGATATACGCGCGGCTATCGCGGATATGAACGATAAATATAAAAAAGATAACAGGGGCATATACATAGTGGAGCTTGAGGAGTCGTTTCAGCTTTGTACCAAGCCGGAACTGTATGAGTACCTTATAAAAGTAGCAAAGGCGCCGCGAAAATATGTAATGTCAGATACATTGCTTGAAACGCTGTCAATAATAGCGTACAAACAGCCCGTTACAAGGCTTGAGGTGGAGAAGATAAGAGGCGTAAGCTGTGACCATGCGGTAAACAGGCTGCTTGAGTTCAATCTCATACAGGAGCTTGGAAGGCTTGATGCGCCCGGACGTCCGCTTTTATTCGGCACGACGGAAGAGTTCCTTCGCACGTTCGGCGTTAAGTCATTGGGCGATCTTCCTACGCTTAACCCCGAGCAGATAGAAGACTTTAAAAAACAGGCTGAGGAGGAAGCGGAACTTAACGTAGAGATATAATAAGCATAGGATTGATAATATTGGATAAGACATTGCTGGAACAGTTAAAACAGATAACGCCCGAGGAACAGGAGATACTTGACGGCAGAGGGGGCATTAATGAGGAGATTTACGTACAGTCAAACGGCAGCGTGTTCGACAGTAAGAAGCTTCTCGACGCATCAAAACTTATCACGGTGCGTCCGCATACCCGTTTTGCGGCATTCCCGAAACATACGCACAACTATGTGGAAGTGATATATATGTGCTCGGGACAGACATGCCACCATATCAACGGCGAGGAAGTCCTGCTCAAAAAGGGCGAACTTTTATTTTTAGGGCAGAATGCGATACAGGAGATCGACGCCGCGTCTGAAAATGATATTGGTGTCAATTTTATTATTCTGCCCGAATTTTTTGACCAGCCGCTGCGCATGATAGGCGATGAAAAAAATCCTATAAGGGAATTTATAGTGGAATGCCTGCGCGGCAAAGAGTCAGGAAAAATAGGATATCTGCACTTTAAAGTCGCCGATGTGCTTCCGATACAGAACCTTGTTGAAAACCTTATATGGACGCTTATGAACAATCAGCCAAATAAAAGGAGCATCAATCAGTTTACGATGGGGCTTTTGTTCCTGCAGCTCATCAACCATACCGACAAGGTCACTATGGGCGGAAGACCCAAGGAGGAAGATCTGCTTCTTACGATACTGCGTTATGTAGAAGAAAACTACAAAGAGGGCGAGCTTTCAAGCCTTGCGGAGACGCTGCATTACGATCTTTACTGGCTGAGCCGCCTCATTAAAAAAAAGACAGGCAGAACATATACGGAACTTGTGCAGGAAAAACGTCTGCGACAGGCAGCTTATCTGCTTCAAAATACGACAATGTCCGTTGCCGATATAGGAAATGCGGTCGGATATGAAAATCTGAGCTATTTTCACCGCATTTTCAGGGAACAGTACAAAATGTCGCCGAAGAAATACAGAGACTGCCGCCAGACAAAAATATATGAATATGAAGGAGAGTACGGAATATGGAAAAAATAAGGTTTATCGATGAAAACGGCACTTTCAGGCTTGATGATCCGGAACTTGTCAGTTACCTGTATTTTCCTCTTGCGGGAGAGGAAGGGGCAATGAGCAGCATAACGCCTGAACTTGGCGGAGACAGCAAAACGGGTCAGAATACATTCCTGCTTGAGCCCGTGACATGTGAGGGGCTTCACAATAATAAATCAACGCGTAATTTCTGGGTAAAGCTTGAAAACGGCAGATACTGGTCGGCGACAGGCGTATCAAGTGCGCAGCAGGCGCTTAAGTTTACCGGCAATAAGGAAAAAACAAGTCTCGAGGCAGGGCTTTTATACCATAAAATGACACGCGTGTCAGACGAGTTTGGCTTAAAATCAGAGATAACGACTTTTGTTCCGTGGAAAGAGTCGTCGGTGGAGCTTACTAAGATAGTAATAACAAATTGCTCTGATACGGATATTACTGTAAAGGGGATAGACGCCGTGCCTATTTACGGCAGGAGCGCCGACAATATACGTGACCACAGAAATGTGACAAGCATGCTCAACAGGATATTCACAATGGACTATGGCGTGGCTATCGATCCCACGCTTACGTTTGACGAGCGCGGACATAAGAAAAATACGGTCGTCTACGGTGTATTCGGAAGCTGCCGCGGTGAGCGTCCGTCAGGATTTTATCCTGTGCTTGAGGACTTTATAGGAGAGGGCGGAAATCTTGAAAATCCAAGAGCCGTGGCGCAGGACTCGGTAAAAACGGTGGCTGCGGGAAAGCGCATAGACGGATATGAAGCGATGGGCGGACTGGAATACAGTCCCGTAACATTGAAGCCTGATGAGAGTGTTACATATATTCAGGCGCTTGCATATGGCAGTGATACCGTGGAGAAACTTGAGGCGGACACTGTAAGATTTCTTAAAGAGGATTATTTTGACAGCGCGCTTGCCGACACCAAAAAGCACTGGTGCGGTGTCAATTATATCAAATATAAATCGGCGGACAGATTATTTGACAACTGGCTGTATTGGGTCAATTTTCAACCTGTACTGCGCAGGATATACGGATGCTCATTCCTGCCTCACCACGATTACGGCAAAGGCGGCAGAGGATGGCGCGATCTGTGGCAGGACTGCCTTGCGCTTCTTCTGATGAATCCGGGCGGTGTAAGGGAAATGCTTACGAATAATTTCGGCGGCGTCAGGATAGACGGAACGAACGCAACGATAATAGGTGCAAAGCCGGGAGAGTTTATCGCTGACAGGAACGGAATAGCGCGTGTATGGATGGATCATGGCGTATGGCCGTTCATAACGACAAAGCTTTATCTTGATCAGACAGGCGATTATGGTTTCCTGCTTGAAGATCTGCCGTATTTTAAGGACAGGATAATATGCCGCGGCGAATCTGCCGATGAGATGTGGAATGAGCAGCAGGGATGCGTACAGAAAGACAGCGCAGGCAGTGAGTACCGTGGAACGGTTCTTGAACATCTGCTTGTCGAGATGCTTACCTCGTTTTACGATGTGGGAGAACACAACCACATCCGCATTAGAGGCGCTGACTGGAACGACGCGCTTGATATGGCAAAAGACCGCGGGGAGAGCGTAGCGTTTACGATGATGTATGGCAGGAACTTAAGGTCGCTTGCCGATGTCGCCGCGACGTTGAAAGAACTTACGGGCGTTGAAAAAGTATCTGTTATGAAAGAGCTTGTCATGCTTTTGGAGGACAATGAGAGCCTCTACGACAGCATTTCCGAAAAACAGTTGCTCTTAAAAAAATATTCCGGTGTCTGTGCGCATGAAGTCAGTGGGGAGAAAGAAGAAATAGCGGTAGATGACCTTGTAAGAAATCTTACAGGAAAAGCTGACTGGATAGTGAAAAATGTTCAGAACAGGGAGTGGCTTGACGACGGCGACGGAAAGGGATGGTTTAACGGATATTATGACAACGACGGGCAGCAGCTTGAGCGTGCCTCATCGGGAAATGATCCGCAGATAATGCTCACAAGCCAAGTATTTGCCATAATGTCGGGAACAGCGTCAACAAAGCAGATAGGTGAAATCGTAAATGCCGTTGACAAATATCTGTATGAGCCGGAAGTGGGCGGTTACAGACTTAACACTGATTTCCATGAACTTAAGCTCAATATGGGGCGCATGTACGGTTTTGGGTACGGGCAGAAGGAAAACGGTGCCGTATTCAGTCATATGGCTGTCATGTATGCAAAGGCACTCTACGAAAAACAGTTTGTAAAAGAGGGATATAAGGTAATCGAAAGCCTGTACAGCCATGCGGCTGATATAGAGCGTTCACGCATATATCCGGGCATACCCGAATACTTTATGCCAAACGGCAGAGGCGTATATCATTATCTTACGGGAGCGGCAAGCTGGCTTTTGCTTACAGTGCTTACCGAGATGTATGGAATAAGGGGAAAAGACGGGGCTCTTATGCTCGAACCGAAACTTCTTGCCGAACAGTTTGACAGTAACGGCAGGATAAGCGTTAAGTGCAGGTTTGCGGACAGGGATCTTAATGTCACGTATATCAACGAAAGAAAGCTTGAGTACGGCAGCTATAATGTGCAGAAAGTCCTGATAAACGGAAAAGAATATCCGCATGCTCAAAGCGCCGTGATTTTGCGCGACGAAATTTTAAACCTTGATAAAAATACTGAAAATGAGATATCCGTGTATTTAAACTAAGCATATAAGATGCGGTTTCATCATTAATCTTGGGGGTAAATATGGAAATATTAGAATATGGAAAAGCAATCTGTTATTCGGGCTACAGACGGGGACAAAGCCCCAAGACAGGTGTATGCCCGAGTTACGAACAGATAAAGGAAGACATTAAGATACTGGGCAGTGAAGGATATCGCTATATTAGGATGTATGACCCGAATATTCATGCAGAGTATGTGATGACAGCTATACGGGAATTGAAGCTTCCTATGCTCTGCATGGTTGGAATAGATCCGAAACCCGAACGGAATAATCCGCAAAGTTCAGCAGGAGAGCAGAATTTTACGGCTCAGGAGCTTAAGGACAACATGGCGCACAACGAAAACGAACTGCAAAAGCTCATTAAGCTTGCAAATGAATACGAGGATGTACTGAAAGTAGTTTCCGTCGGTAATGAGAATACGCCGCCATGGGGAACGGAAATCGTCACTGAGGAAAGGCTTGTATATTTTGCGAAAACACTTAAGGCATCAGTGAAACAGGCAGTAACTTATAACGAAGGATATCTTGAATGGAAAGAACTAAAAGAACTCGGAGACATACTTGACATCATTTCCGTACACAGTTATCCTCTGTGGAGCGGCAAGACGATAGATGAAGCGGTAGACTTTAACAAAGGGCACTACGAAGATATGAAAGCGCTTTTTCCTGACAAGCAGGTAATATTTACCGAGGTCGGATGGGCTACCGGCGGTAAATCGTCCAAAATAGACCCGAAACAGATATCCTTAGAAAATCAGAACAGATATATAAGTGAACTTAAGGAGTATATCGATGCAAATAAGATAGTGGCGTTTATCTTTGAAGCGTTTGACGAATACTGGAAGAGCGAGGACGACGGAGTGGAAAGACACTGGGGACTGTATGGCGAGGACAGAAAACTGAAAAATCAGGAAAGGTTATAATCAGATATGAAAAAGAAACCATTGCTGCTGTTTACGGTCACACTGCTTTGCGGCATGATGAGCGGGTGCTGCTTAAACCACGACTGGCAGGAAGCAACATACACCGCGCCTATGACATGCGCCAATTGCGGTAAGACGCAGGGCAGCCCGAAACCAAGTTATTTTGAGGAGCACGGCATCGACGTACATGATGGACCCGTAAACTGTACTGTGGACTATATCTATTATAACGAAGATGAACCGGAGACTTACTGCAAGGTGGGCAGCGCGGCGATAAAACAGACAGACTGCTACGTCGAACCCGCCGATGAAGAGGGGCGTCAGTTAATTCATTTGACGCTGACTAAGACATATGACCCGGGTGCCTATTATGATGCGGAGCAGGACGTGGAATATTGCAATACGATAAACAAATATGCCATATATGATTGGTACACGGGACGTATGCTGCCTCAGCGCGACTTTTTCGGCGATGATAATCAGGAAAACAGCTTTACACTGGAAATAGACGGAGTAAGCTATGAGATCTCTTATTCGAGCAAAATACAGGGAAAATGGGACGAATGGGTGTATGATGAAGCAGGAAACGCGGCATCAGGGTATAGCGCCACAACGGAATACATCTTCAAAGTACCCGAGGGGTACGATGGTCTTGTGTTCTGCGCATGTCCCAATAGAGAGTACGACGGGGAAGACGCCTCGGAAGCAGTAAAGGGGCTTGGAGAGGAGAATGGTGATGGTGCTGTATATTATCCCGCCAATTCGACGGCTGGGAATTATGTAGAGGGCATACAGTGTTTCCGCATTATTTTTCCATAGTAAAAGCGAAAAAACAGGAAGTGTCGGACTATTGGCAAGGGATAAAGGATAATAATCGGCAGGAGTTATACTTTGCGGTGCTGGTGTTTTGGTAAGAGACACACTCTGCCGCGTCACGCAGGAAGTATTTGTAGAATTAGGCGGGACGTTCACCAGTTGATTGTGGAATTGCTTGTGGTATGATATATATAATATCAGAGAAACAAATCGAGATTTGCAAGTATTAGGAGGCAACTTTATTTTATGAAAGTTTTTTTATGTGGTGGTGGTGCAGGTATTCAAACGATTGAAGCAAATAAAAGATTAAATGAGGTAATTGACCATTCAAAACCTTGCTTGTATGTACCATTAGCAATGGAACAGAGAATGTATGCCGACTGCTATGAATGGATAAAAGATGAATTAAAAAATGTTGATATTCCTTATATTGAAATGGTAAACAGCGCAGATGAATTGGCGGCTAAAAATTTGAACGATTTTGGCGTAATATTTATTGGCGGAGGTAATACATTCAAATTGTTACATGATTTAAAAATAAGTGGAGCGTTTGAAAAGATAAAGGAATATTTGAATGGTGAAGGAGTTGTTTTTGGCGGAAGCGCAGGTGCAATAATCTTTGGAAAAGATTTAGAAGCTTGCAGACTTGATGATACGAATGAAGTGAATTTGAGTGATATAGATGGATTTGATGTATTAAATGGAACATCGATTTTATGTCATTATACAAATCGAACCGCTGAAAAAGATGAGGAAAGTAGGCAATACCTGTTGGAGGTATCAAAACATAGAAAAGTCGTGGCTTTGCCAGAAGAAGTAACACTTTTTGTAAATGGTGAGGATATGGAGGTCATTGGTAACAGACCTTTTTTCTTTTTTGAAAATGGTGCAATTTTGAAACAAAATGAAGAATAAAATCCCGATTTACTCAACCAATTTACCACAGTTATAATTAAACAGAAATACAGCATAAAAAAGCATAGAGCAATTCTATGCGCTTTTATATAATTCTTTTTGCGGATTTCTACTGCGGCATTTATTCTTGACACTGATATTGAAAAGTGAAAAAATAAAAATGTTGAAAAAACGCTACTTATCAAAGATGCAAAAAAATACCTCATATAATTTTTTTCAATTATTTTTTAATAAATCTTCTTTAAGTTGATGACATTGATATCAAAATCAACCAAAATACCACTTGACATATATAGATAACCTATATATAATAAAAAATATATAGATTATCTATATATTTTTTTAGTCGCATATATCGACAATCTATATATGAACCATACACATACATCTGCGCGGACAAATGTAACAATTTAGTATCAACAGGAGGTAAATCAATAATGGCAATCGACAAATCACTGATTTCAGGCAGTACATCAATGCTCATTCTTAGGCTCTTGGAGGACAAAGACATGTACGGTTACGAGATGATAGAAACACTCGAAAAAAAATCAAACAACGTCTTTACCCTGAAAGCCGGGACACTCTATCCTCTTCTTCACTCACTGGAGGAAAAAAAGTACCTCACAGCTTACGAGGACGAAGCAGGCGGTAAAACACGCAAATATTACAGCCTCACAAAAGAAGGGAAAAAATATCTCAAGGCAAAAAAAGACGAGTGGCAGGAATATCAAAACGCTGTATCAAACGTGCTATGCTTTTTGAACTGAAACACAGGAGGGTAAAATGGAAGAATTTTTAAAGACGATAACAGACCAGATAAGATGCGTAAAAGCGCGCGACGGTGTTGCGCGGGAGATAAAAGATCATATCCTCGACCAGGCGGCGGCATATGAAAAGTCGGGCGACGACCACAGCGCTGCGCTTGAAAAAGCCGTGCGCGACATGGGCGATCCCGTGGAGATCGGTGTTGCGCTTGACGCTGTACACAGACCGCAGTTTGACTGGAAAATGCTTGCGCTCACGCTGCTTTTAAACATCGCGGGGCTTATCGTGATGTATGGGGCATTCGGCTCGGAGAGGTTTTCAAGACAATGCGCATACACTGTACTTGGTTTTGCGATAACAATAGGGATGTGCTTTATCGACTATACTTTTATCGGGCGCTGCAGCCATATCATATACATAGCGATGACTGCGGTAATGTTTTTATGTGCGTTTACCGGGAGGAGGATAAACGGCATATTGCCCGCACTGTCAAGCTTTTCATACCTTTATGTCCCCGTTTTTGCAGGGATTTTATACAGGATGAGAGGACAAAAGTGGGGCGGAATTGTAAAAAGCCTGCTGATTTTGTTCTTTACGGCGTATATAACGTTGAAATTTTCCGACAGGCTGCCTATAGGAATAAATATTTTTGTGATATGTATGATTTTGTCTGTCACAGTCATCCTTAAAGGATGGTTTAAGGTGAGCCGGAAATCAGCGGTATGCGCGGCAGCAGCGGTTATCATAGTACCTGCGGCGGTCCTTGCGTTTATGATATTTTACGGCGTAAGCTATGGCAGCGGATATCAGGCGATGAGGCTGAAAGCAGTCATAAATCCCGCGGAATATGCAAACGCGCAGGGCTATCTGCCAACGCATATAAGGGAAACGCTGCAAAGCGCAAATATGATAGGCGCATATGAAGGTCAAGTGCCAAATGAGCTGTTTGTGTCGTCGGATCTGATGCTGACGTATATTATGCGCGCATACGGGATGCTTGCGGCGGTACTTCTTATAATTGCGCTTGCTGTGTTTGTAGCGCGCGCCGTAAATATCACAAGGTCGCAGAAAAATCAGATGGGTTTTATCATATCGTTTGGCTGCATGCTGATACCTGCCGTCAACTGTGTTCAGGGAGTGTTGGAAAACTTAGGATATTTTCCGATTACGACTATAATGATGCCTTTTGTCACTTACGGCGGAAGCACGACAGTTATGTATTCAATTATAATCGGCATCCTTTTAAGCGTGCACAGATATGAGAAGGTATGCGCAGATGCGCCGGAATGCAGAAAGGCATGGAACATAAGCGTCAGAAGAGGTGAAGACGGTAAAGCGGTAAATATCAGGCTGTAATTTCAACAAATGCAAATAAGGACACTTTTTTAAATTAAAAAGGTCCTTTTTTTGCGCGTGAAAATAAGGTATGATTTTAATAAAATAAAATATAAACGGGGGGCTGCATATGGCAGAGTATTATCTTGGCATTGATATCGGGGCTTCAAGCGGACGCCACATTTTGGCGCATATGGAGAATGGGAAGATGGTGCTTGAAGAGATACACCGTTTTCCAAACGGAATGAGCAAAAAAGACGGAGAACTGTGCTGGGACACCCAGACCCTATTCAAAGAGATAAAAACGGGTATGAAAAAATGTGCTGAGATCGGCAAAATACCCGTCAGCGTCGGCATTGACACTTGGGCGGTCGATTTTGTCCTGCTTGACGAAAACGACAAAGTGATAGGCAGCACGGTCGGCTACAGGGACGGCAGGACAAACGGAATGGACGAAAAGGTCTATGAACTTATCCCGCAGAAGGAACTCTACAACAGGACGGGCATACAAAAACAGATATTCAATACGATATATCAGCTTATGGCGCTGAAACAAAAAAAGCCCGAACAGCTTGAAAAGGCAGCAGTTTTTCTTATGATACCTGATTATTTTCACTTTCTTTTGTGTGGTAAAAAATGCGTGGAATATACAAATGCGACGACAACACAGCTTGTAAGCCCAAAGACAAAAGTATGGGATATGGGACTGATAGACAGGCTTGGATATCCGACGCGGATATTCCCACAGATAAAGACAGCAGGCACTGTGCTTGGCAAGTTAAAAGACGATATAGCCAAAGAGGTAGGATTTACCTGTAATGTAGTGCTTCCCGCGACACACGACACAGGTTCGGCAGTACTTGCAGTACCGTCAAACGCCGAGGACACGATGTACATAAGCTCGGGCACATGGTCGCTTATGGGCGTGGAGCGTAAGGAGGCTGACTGCTCGGATAAAAGCATGGAGTGCAATTTCACGAACGAAGGCGGATATGATTACCGTTTCAGATATCTCAAAAACATTATGGGACTGTGGATGATACAATCGCTTAAAAAAGAAATAAATGACAAGTACAGTTTTGCGCAGCTCTGCGATATGGCTTCAAAGGAGAGCATATCTTCGATAGTTGACTGCAACGATGATTCGTTCCTTGCGCCTGAAAGCATGCAGGAAGCAGTCAGGGAGTTTTGCAGGAAGACAGACCAGCAGGTGCCCGAAACTACGGCGGAGTTTGCGGCAGTCATCTATAACAGCCTTGCAGTGTGCTACAAAGAGGCGGCAGAGGAGATAGAAAAGATGACAGGAGTGTCATATGACTGCATCCACGTAGTAGGCGGTGGTGCGAATGCGCAGTATTTGAACGAACTGACCGCAAAGCGTACGGGAAAGACAGTGTACGCGGGTCCTACAGAAGCGACGGCGATAGGCAATCTCACTGTTCAGATGCTTGCTATGGGTGCACTTCCTGATCTTGAGACGGCGCGCAGGACGATATTTAACTCATTTGACGTTAAAACATATAAAAATTAAGCTAAATATAAATTAAAGAATAGGAGGACTCAAAAATGACAGTAAAAGAAAGGTATGAATCGGCAAAAGAAATGTACAAGGCGATAGGCGTTGACACGGACGAGGCTGTCGCAAAGCTTGAAAAGGTAAAGATCAGCATGCACTGCTGGCAGGGGGACGACGTTATCGGATTTGACCATGACGGACCTCTTACGGGCGGTATTCAGACCACGGGAAATTATCCCGGCAAGGCAAGGACACCCGAGGAACTTATGGCGGATATCGATAAAGCGCTTTCCTACATCCCCGGAAAACACAAGATAAACCTTCATGCAAGCTACGCGATATTTGAGGACGGCGAATTTGTCAACAGGGATAAACTTGAGCCGAAGCATTTCAAAAAATGGGTGGATTTTGCAAAGGAGAGAGGACTTGGCATCGACTTTAACCCGACATGCTTTGCGCATGACATGGTCAAGGATAATCTGACGCTTTCAAGCCCTGATGATACGGTGCGCAAGTTTTGGATAGACCACTGCAAGGCATGTATCAAAATTTCAGAGTATTTTGCAACGGAACTGGGACAGCCGTGTATGATGAACATATGGATACCTGACGGTTACAAGGACATACCCGCGGACAGGGTATCGCCGAGAAGACGTTTCAGGGATTCGCTTGACGAGATTTTGTCTGTTGATTATGACAAGTCAAAAGTATATGTGGCGCTTGAGTCAAAAGTATTCGGTATCGGTCTTGAGTCGTATACGGTAGGTTCGTCGGAGTTCTGTATAAGCTATGCGGCTACAAGGGGGATATTGAGCCTTATGGATAACGGACATTATCATCCGACAGAAGTTGTTTCCGATAAAATACCTTCGCTTCTTCTCTTCAATGACAAGCTTGCGCTTCATGTCACGAGAGGCGTGCGCTGGGACAGCGACCATGTAGTGCTTCTTGACGATGAAACAAAGGAAATCGCAAAGGAGATAGTCAGAAACGATGCGCTTGACAGAGTATTTATCGGACTGGATTATTTTGACGCGAGCATCAACCGCATAAGCGCATGGACCGTAGGTATGAGAAATATGCAGAAAGCGCTTCTTTACGCCCTGCTTTCGCCAAATAAACAGCTTGCAAAGCTTCAGGAAGAGGGAAAACTTACGCAGCTTATGATGCAGCAGGAGGAGATGAAGACATATCCTATGGGCGACGTATGGAATTACTTCTGCGAGAAGAACGGCGTGCCTGTTGGTGAGAAGTGGTTTGAAGATTGTGAGAAGTATGAGAGGGAAGTCCTTTCAAAACGCGCTTAAAATAATCTAAAGCCGTAAAACGGCGGAAATGGAGAAAAGTATGAAAGTCTTGGATGCAGATTTTATTAAAGGATATATTCGTATGGCTAATGACGGATGGGAGCAGGGCTGGCATGAGCGAAACGGCGGCAACCTTACATACCGCATGAAGCCGGAAGAAGTCGATATGGTGAAAGAAAATTTTTCACCTAAAGAGTGGACGCCGATAGGCACGAGCGTCCCGAAGCTTGCCAACGAGTATTTTATTTCAACGGGAAGCGGAAAATATTTCAGGAATGTCATCATAGATCCCGAGGATTCTTTTGCGATAATCGAGATAGACGGCAAGGGAGAAAATTACAGGATAGTGTGGGGGCTTGTAAACGGCGGACGCCCTACGAGCGAGCTGCCGTCACACCTTATGAACCATGAGGTAAAGCTTATCGCTACAGGGGGAAAGCACAGGGTCATCTATCATGCGCATCCTGCAAATGTAATTGCCATGACTTTCGTGCTTCCGCTTGAAGACAAAGTGTTTACACGTGAATTATGGGAAATGGCTACCGAGTGTCCCGTGGTATTTCCCGACGGAGTGGGCGTAGTGCCGTGGATGGTTCCCGGCGGGCGCGATATAGCCGTGGCGACGAGCGAACTTATGAAAAAATATGATGTTGCGATATGGGCGCATCATGGCATCTTCGTATCGGGCGAGGACTTTGACCTGACATTCGGACTGATGCACACGGTTGAGAAATCGGCGGAAATATTCGTAAAGGTACGGTCTATGGTTCCCGAGAAGAGACAGAGCATTACATCGGATGATTTCAGAAGCCTTGCAAAAGACTTTAAGGTAACACTTCCCGAAGAGTTCCTTGACTGATTTTTTTTATCAAAAAGCGTATTCAACAGACGATTGGATACGCTTTTTTTTGTGTCAATGGTTAATATTAAATAAAAACACATAAAATTTTTTGTTGATTTTAACTGTTTTTTCATATATTATTTACCTATATAATAAAAATATCACATTATTTTACATTTTGTGAAAGCTTTGCTAAGGAAGGTGTCGGTTATGAATAAGGAAAAGGTTGCGGACAGACTATACATTGTATTGCGGATATTGTGCATCGCAGCGCTTATGTCGCTGTTTATACCTGCGATAAATCCCGCAAGGATAAGCGGTCTTATTTCAAAAACTTCATCAGTATTCACCTGTGGTACTTCATACAGCGCTCTTACAAAAAATTTTATAAGGGCGTTCAGCAGGGGATGGGTCGGTACGCTTACCATGCAGATGGTATTTGGCGGATCGCTTTGTATGATCATAGGATTTGCCGCGACTGCCGCGGGAGGCTGTATGTCGCTTGGCTCTAACAAACTGAAAAAACTCGGCACGATACCGTCCGTTGTCGGCGCTGCAGTGGCGCTTATCGGATGCTTTATGATAAACTGGGCGGCAAATGATATTCAGGGTACGCCCAATCCCGACAGGGTCGAGCCGATGAAGCCCACAAGTATCACGCTGTTTATCGTTATCGCGGTGCTTATTTTGGTGATATCCGCGGCGATTTTCGTACTTCTTCCCAAAGTGGGAAAGGATGATAAGTGCCATATTGAAACTAAATATCAATTGTTTCTGCTGTTCCTTCCGTTTTTGGCACTGTGTATAGTATTTTCATATCTGCCGCTGCTGGGATGGCGGTATGCTTTCTTTGATTATAAATCGGGACAGAGCCTTTCGGCGGAAAATTTTGCGGGGCTTAAATGGTTCAAGTTCCTTTTCCAAAATCCTGCCACGCGGTCGGATCTGGTGCGAGTTATCAGGAATACTCTTGCGATGAGCGGACTGGGGCTTGCGACAAGCTGGTGTTCAATGGCTTTTGCGATTTTCCTGTGTGAGATTAAAAATCTTAAGTTCAGGCGTATCGTGCAGACATTTACGACAATTCCCAACTTTATAAGCTGGGTTCTCGTGTATGCCGTTGCATTTGCTATTTTTTCTACGGACGGTTTTGTAAGCTCATTGTTGGTAAACGCAGGTGTGATAGACACAGGCACCAATTTCCTTATGGATAATTCTCATATGTGGATTAAGATGCTGCTGTGGGGCATGTGGAAAGGTCTGGGATGGAATGCGATAATATACATAGCGGCTATCTCGGGTATAGACCAGCAGCTTTATGAGGCGGCGTCCATTGACGGGGCGGGGCGGTTCCAAAAGATGTGGAATATTACGGTTCCAAGCCTTATACCGACATTTATGGTACTGCTGCTTATGGCTATAGCGGGCATACTTAATAACGGTATGGATCAGTATCTTGTATTTGAGACACCGTATAATACCAATACGATAACTGTGCTTGACCTGTATGTATATAAACTTGGTATCAACAGCGGGCAGATATCACTCTCGACGGTAGTCGGAATGTTCAAGTCGGTTATAAGTGTTATTCTGCTGTTTGGCGCGAATAAGGTCTCAAAGATAATGCGCGGCGAGAGTATTATTTAAGCAATGGATTTATTCGGAAATGGAGGATCGATACGGTATGGCAATGACTAAGCAGGAAAAGCTTGACAGAAAGGCGGAAGCCCTCTACGAGAAAAAACACAAAAACCGTTACAGAAAGAGTGCGGGAGACAGGACGTTTGATATCTTAAACCATGCGTTTTTCCTTATATTTACGATAATGTGTATATTCCCGTTTTACTACATATTTATCAATACTATAAGCGATAACGACCTTGTAAGAAAGGGCGCTATCAACTTTATACCAAGGGGCATACACCTTGGCAACTATGTATCGATGATGAATGTCGGGGATGTCGGCACGGCGCTTATGGTCACGGTAGGGCGTACGATTTTGGGTACTGTGCTTATGGTGCTTGCGTCGGGGTTTGTCGGATATCTCGTAACGAAGCAGGAGATGTGGGGCAGGAAAGTATGGTACAGATGCCTTATCATCACAATGTATTTTAACGCGGGACTTATTCCGTGGTATCTGAATATGTCGATGCTCGGGCTGACCAACAGCTTTTGGGCATATATAATCCCCGGAATAGTCGCGCCTTACAACATTATTCTGGTAAAGACATATATCGAGTCGATACCCGCGGAACTTGAGGAGAGCGCCATGATAGACGGCGCTTCGTATATGACGATTTTCAGGAAACTTATATGGCCGCTGAGCAAACCAATACTTGCGACCATTGCGATATTCGGAGCAGTCGGCAACTGGAACTCGTTCACGGACTCGCTCATTCTTATGCCGGATGCGCCCGCACTTCATACGCTGCAGCATAAGCTGTATACATACCTTAACGCGGCGACGAATTTAAAGAGCGTTATGAATTCCGGTTCAGGTTCGGTAACGGGTGCGGCGGCAGCTAACGTACTAAATGCCAAGACGATAAAATATACGATCTCGATGGTTACTGTGCTGCCTATCCTTATGGTATATCCTTTTATGCAGAGATACTTTGAAAAGGGTATAATGCTTGGCGCCGTTAAGGGTTAATACGGTGTTGCATACCGCAAAAGCGGTATTTTATATAACACACATATCAAAGGCTTGTATGCGCACGTCCAAGCCGAAACCAACAACATAAGACGTGTGCAAAGGAGGAAAAATATGAAATTGAGAAAAGTACTATCACTTGTGCTTGCTTCTGCGATGGCATTATCGCTTACGGCGTGCGGTGGTGCGACAACGACGACCACTGACTCATCGGCGGGCACAACAGACACAGCGGCGGAGACAGGAACAGGCGAAGCTGCTGACACTGACGCGACGCAGGCGGAAACTTCGGCAGACGCGGCATCGGCGTCGGAAGCAGATCTTTCGGACATCATTCCTGATGAGACAGTGACGCTTACCGTTTACTCACAGCTTTCTAACTATGAGGGTGAGCAGATCGGATGGTTTGCTGACATTATGAAAGAGAAATTTAATGTTAAGCTTAATATCATCAGCGAGGGCGACGGCGTGTTTGACACACGTATGGAGTCGGGAGACCTCGGCGACATCGTTTTGTTTGGTTCTGACGGCGAGCAGTACGCACGTGCATGGCAGAACGGTATGCTCTTAGACTGGAATGAGGACAATATCCTTTCCGATTATGGTCCGTACATCAAAGAGAATATGTCCCTTGCGCTTGAAAAGAACGCGTCAATTTCGGGCGGTACTGTGTACGGCTTCGGACATGATGTGGCATCAGGTCCTAACCAGTACGGTGACTTTGATTATCACCCCGATATACGTTATGACCTTTACAAAGAGATCGGAAGCCCTGAGATCAACGAGCTTGAGGATTATATAGATGTGTTGAAGCAGATGAAAGAAGTCTGCCCTACATCCGACTCTGGCAAGGAGACATACGGCGTATCGCTCTTTAAAGACTGGGACGGCAATATGGTAATGTTTGTCAAGGCTACAGCGACAAACTTCTATGGACTTGATGAGTTCCACTTCGGCTTCTATGATGCCGACACGGGCGAATTTGAGGACTGCCTGCTGGATGAAGGCCATTATGAGAGATGCCTTAGATTTTACAACAAGCTCTATCAGGAAGGTCTGCTTGACCCCGACTCAATGACACAGGGTTATGACGGATGTATGGAAGATTATCAGGACGGCGGCGCATTTATGTGTATCTTTGGATGGATGGGCGCCGTACAGTACAATACTGACGAGCACAAATCAGCAGGAAAGAAGATGCTTCCTGTAGCGGCAACAAATCAGGATACGCTTGTTTACGGTCTTGGACAGGTCGGCAGCAACCGTATCTGGAGCATCGGCGCTAATTCGCAGTACCCTGAGCTTTGCATGGCTATCATCAACTATCTGTGCACGCCTGACGGAAGACTCGACTATGAGTATGGTCCTCAGGGCGTATGCTGGGAGTGGCTTGACAACGGCAAGGCTGAGCTGACGGATTTCGGTCTTCAGTGCAAGGCGCTTGCGGCAAGAGAGGACAAAGTTATGCCTGAACCGTATTCAGGACTTTGGGACGACGGATGCCCTCAGATGAACAACACTACATGGTCGCTCAATACGACTATCCCCGGCGGCGTTGACGGTCAGACATTCAACTACCAGTATTGGGATAAGTATTTGTCTCTTGATGTTGATGATGCGGAAGCACAGTGGAGAGAAGATACGGGATATGACTCTTACAGGGATTATCTCTCAAGCTTTGACTATTCGATCTCAGCAGCACATACTTATGCCGAGAGCGTTAAGTCCGATGAACTTACGACTACTTGGGAACAGGTCAAGAACTGCATCACAAACGGTTCTTGGCAGGCAATATATGCTAAGAGCGATGATGAGTTTGACGCTATATGGGAGCAGATGAAAGCTGACGCTGACAGCTATGGCTATCAGGAATGCGTAGATTGGTGCGTAAACGAAGCGGCTCTCAGAAAAGCGGCAGAGGTTGAGTAATTAATACGGATTAAAAAAACAGGGCTGTCCTTTACGGATGGCTCTGTTTGTTTTATAATGATATTATGAATTAAAAAGGCAGGTCTTTGGGATGAAGCTTTTTAACATAGACGGTGGTTTTTATCAGTTTATCAGCAGGTTTTATGATTTGGTAAAGCTTAATTTTTTATGGCTTATAGGATGTATTCCGATAATAACGATAGGCGCTTCGACGACAGCGGCGTACAGCGTCGCGCTCAAAATGGTAGATGACGAAGAAAGTTATATAGCAAGAAGTTTTATACGCGAATTTAAGAATAATTTTAAACAGGGCACGGTAATGGGGCTTATATTTACAGCCGCGACATACGCGCTCTATCTTGACTATGAGATAAACAGGGTATCTGAGGAAGGTTCCGTCCCCCTGATGATAATAGGTATATTGTCGGCTTTTATATATGTTTCGGCGATGCTTTATTCTTTCCCTCTGCTTGCGCGGTATGAGAACAGCATCATAAATACGATACAAAATTCAATGGAGATATCAAGACGCTATTTTGGCAGGACGCTTTTGATAACGGGCATACTTGTATTGGAATTTGCGGTTTTTAATTTTAACGCGATACTGCAGGGAATAGGATTGTTTTTTGGCGGTGCGTTCGGGATATTTACCGTGGCTGCATTTTCAAAACGTATCTTTCAGGAACTTGAAAAGGAGCAATAGTTTGGTATAATGTAAATAAACGGTGAGATATTAAAAATTAAAAGGAGGGATATGCTATGCTTGAGAAGATCGATCTTACGAAGTCTATCGACAAAAAGGAGTACAAAGAACGGATGGCGGGGCTTGAACCGAAACTCGCACAGCTTCAGAGAGAACTCAAAAATATGGGCGTGCCTGTGATGATAGTATTTGAGGGCTTTGGCGCCGCGGGAAAAGGAACGCAGATAAACCGTCTTATACAGGCGCTTGACCCGAGAGGCTTTACCGTCTATTCGACAGACGCCGAGACAAAGGAAGAAGAAATGCACCCTTTCTTGTGGCGTTTTTGGACAAAGACGCCTGAAAAAGGCAGGATAGCGGTATTTGACAGAAGCTGGTACAGGAAGCTTCTTGTTGACAGATACGATAAAAAGACATCCAAAAAAGATATTCCGGTAGTTTTGGAAGATATCAGGAGCTTTGAAAAGCAGCTTACCGACGGCGGTACGATGCTCATAAAATTCTTCCTCGATATATCAGAGCATGAGCAGAAAAAACGCTTTAAAAAGCTTATGGAGAAAAAGGCGACAAGCTGGCGCGTTACATCAAACGATATAGACAGGAACAGGCATTTTGACAAATATCTTAACATGGCTGACGAGATGCTGACAAAGACGGACACGGAGTATGCGCCGTGGACGATAGTTGAGGCGGATGACGAGCGTTTTGCCACAGTAAAGATACTGACCACTGTAGTCAATGCGTTTAAAGAACGTTATAAGAAAGAAAAGTCGCCTGTAAGCCGCGAGATAGACGGCAAGTTCAACAGCACTGATTTTAATGAAAGCGTATTGAAGAAAGTTGACCTCTCAAAGAAACTTGGCAAGAAAGAATACGAGAAGCGCATCGATGAACTTCAGAAACGGTTAAAGATTTTGCATGGAAAGCTCTATGCGGAAAGGATACCGGTGGTACTGGCGTTTGAAGGATGGGACGCGGGCGGAAAAGGCGGCGCGATAAAACGTCTTACGAGATCGCTTGACCCGAGAGGCTACACAGTCAATCCCACAAGTTCGCCGAATGACATAGAGCGGGCGCACCATTATCTGTGGCGTTTTTGGACAAAGATGCCAAAGGACGGACATATCGCTATATTTGACAGGACATGGTACGGCAGGGTCATGGTTGAGAGGATAGAGGGATTTTGCACTACGCAGGAATGGCAGCGCGCTTACAAAGAGATGAACCAAATGGAGCAGCAGCTTGTAAATCATGGCGCTATAGTGCTTAAGTTCTGGCTTCATATAGATAAGGACGAGCAGGCGAGACGTTTTAAGGACAGACAGGATAATCCCGATAAAAGTTGGAAAATAACTGACGAGGACTGGCGCAACCGCGAGAAGTGGGATCTGTACGAAAAAGCAGTCGATGAAATGCTTGTAAGGACATCTACGGCTGACGCGCCGTGGGTAATAGTAGAGGGTAACGATAAACTCTATGCGCGCGTCAAGGTACTTGAAACTGTAGTGAATGCAATTGAGGAAAGACTTAAGAAAGAAAAATAAAAGATAAAGGAGAACGGAAAATGAATAAAGATGCGATGCACAAGATAACATATGGTTTATATATCCTCACGGCAAAGGAGGGAGATAAGGACAATGGCTGCATTGTGAATACGGTATGTCAGGTGACTTCGACGCCAAACCGTATAGCTGTGGCTGTGAACAAAGAGAATTACACTCATGACATGATAAAACGGACAGGGATGTTTAACGTGTCCGTTTTGACGGAAAATTCAAAGTTTGACACATATAAGCACTGGGGCTTCCAAAGCGGAAAGGACGTTGACAAAGTGCAGGAGATAAGCTTCAAACGTTCAGAGAACGGGCTTATATATATTACGGAAGAGACAAACGCGTTTATATCGGCAAAGGTAGTGTCGTCAACGGACTTAGGCACGCATACGCTCTTTATCGCGGATGTGGAGGACGCGGATGTATTAGGCAGCGATGCGTCTGTCACATACAGCTTTTATCAGAAGAACATCAAGTCAGCGCCCAAAGCTTCCGACGCGCAGAAAAAGGGATTCATATGCACGATATGCGGGTACATATATGAGGGCGATGTCCTTCCTGATGATTTTATCTGCCCATGGTGCAAGCACCCTGCGTCTGACTTTCAGCCGTTGTAGGGCTATTTGATAAAAGACAGACATATATTTTTATTGAAGAATATGGTTTAAAGGGAAAAATATATGACTGTTAAAAGATGTTTGTTACCGCTTATCACGGTTTTTGCCATGCTGGTTGGCAAAACGGGTGCGGCGGCAGAGAGTGCCGCCCAAACGCCCGATATTAAGCTCTACGCAAAGGCGGCAGTGCTTATGGACGCAGGTTCGGGGCGCGTGCTGTTTGAACGCAACGGCAATGAACAGCTTGCGATGGCAAGCACTACGAAAATAATGACGCTTATAGTGACTCTTGAAAATGCCGACCTTGAGGACACTGTTGAGGTGTCCTCATATGCGGCTTCAATGCCCGACGTTCAGCTCAATATGAGACAGGGCGAACAGTACAGGCTCAAAGATCTGACATATTCGCTTATGCTTGAATCGCACAATGACAGCGCAGTGGCTATAGCAGAGCATGTCGGAGGAAGCGTTGAACAGTTCGCGGCTATGATGAACAAAAAGGCAGAAGAGATAGGCTGCAAAGATACATATTTTATCACGCCCAACGGTCTTGATGCTGAGGAGGGCGGCAGATTCCACTGTACCACGGCGCACGATTTGGCGCTGATAATGTCGTATTGTATCACAAAATCACCTCAAAAAGAACAATTCCTTGAAATAACGAGAACCCCTTCATATTCATTTTCAAATATTGCAGGCACCCGAAGCTTTAGCTGTACAAACCATAACGCGTTTTTAAACATGATGGCGGGGGCGCTTTCGGGAAAGACAGGTTTTACCAATAAAGCTGGGTATTGCTATGTGGGCGCGCTGCAGCGTGACGGGAGGACTTTTGTAGTCGCGCTTCTGGCATGCGGCTGGCCAAATCACAAGACATATAAGTGGAGCGATACGAGAGCGCTGATGGAATATGGTATTGCCAATTACAGTTTGAGGCGGCTTGACGAAGTGCCGATGCCAAAGCAGACTCTTGAACCTGTTCCGGTATATGGCGCCAAAAGCGGCATGATAGGAGGAAAAGAGTATGCCTGTGTCAGACTTTCCGATGCGGAAAATGAAGGAAAAATTTCAAATATTGACATTTCGCAGGAAATATTGCTCAGAAATGATGAAAAAATAACAGTTACCTTGCATAAAGTAAGAGGTTTGAGCGCGCCTGTAAGCGAAGGCGACAAGGCGGGGCATATCAGTTACCGCGTCGGAAACGAAGAATTGAAACGTATAGACATCCTTATTGCCGAAAACAAAGAAAAGACAGACTTTAAATGGTGCATAAGACAGGTGGCTGAGAAATATTTGAAATTAAATAACAAAAAATATTAAATTTTACTAGGCGAGCGGAATAATCTGTGCTATACTGAAAATGACGTAATTTTTGGAATATTTTGAAAAAAATTGCGTGATAAAGTTTTTATTTTATATAAATATAAAAATGGAGGTTATAAAATGAGTACAACTTCAAGTCTGGCAAGTAAAAGAATTGAATCTTTACTTGATGAAAGCAGTTTCGTTGAAATCGGCGCGCTTGTTACCGCAAGAGCCACGGATTTTAACCTGAAACAAACCGAGACCCCTTCCGACGGCGTAGTTACGGGGTACGGAGTTATCAACGGCAATCTTGTGTACGTGTATAGTCAGGATGCGTCGGTTTTAAACGGCTCTGTAGGCGAGATGCATGCTAAAAAGATTGCAGGACTTTATGATCTTGCACTTAAGACAGGAGCGCCTGTTATCGGGCTTATCGATTCGGCGGGTCTTAGGCTTCAGGAGGCGACTGACGCACTGAACGCGTTTGGCGAGATCTATCTCAAGCAGACGCTTGCGTCAGGGGTAATACCGCAGATAACGGCTGTCTTCGGAAGCTGCGGCGGCGGTCTTGCACTTATCCCCACTCTTACGGATTTCACATTTATGGAAGGTTCAAAGGCGAAGCTTTTTGTCAATTCACCAAATGCCCTTGACGGCAACAACATTTCAAAATGCGATTCCTCATCGGCAGAGTTCCAGAGCAGGGAAAGCGGCATAGTAGATGTTGTGGCGGATGAAGCGGAGATTTTTGCAAAGATAAGAGAGCTTGTATCGATGCTTCCTGCAAACAATATGGATGACGCTTCCGGAGAGGAATGTACAGACGACCTCAACAGGGTGTGCGCCGATCTTGCCAACTGCGTGGGAGATACTTCGATAGCGCTTTCAAACATCGCTGACGACAATGTATTTTTTGAGATAAAAGAGAATTATGCACGTGATATGGTCACAGGCTTTATCAGGCTCAACGGCATTACCGTGGGATGTGTTGCCAACCGTACAGAGGTTTACAATTCGGACGGTGAAGCTGAGGAGAAATTTGACGCGGTACTGTCGGCAGAAGGCTGTGAGAAAGCTTCGGATTTCATAAGTTTCTGCGACGCGTTTAATATACCTGTATTGTCGCTTACTAATGTTAAGGGTTACAAAGCTACGATGTGCAGCGAGAAGCGTATAGCCAAGGCAGTTGCAAAGCTTACATACGCTTTTGCAAACGCTACGGTGCCTAAGGTAAATGTCGTTATCGGCAAGGCATACGGCAGCGCGTATGTGGCTATGAACTCAAAAGCGATAGGAGCTGATATCACCATCGCATGGGCAGATGCAGAGATCGGATCTATGGATGCCGAACTTGCCGCAAAGATCATGTATGATGGACAAGGTGCGGATGTGATAAAGGAAAAAGCTGCCGAGTATGCAAAACTTCAAACAAGCGCGTCAGGAGCGGCAAAACGCGGATATGTAGACCAGATTATCGAGCCTGCTGATACCAGAAAATATGTGATAGGCGCATTTGAGATGCTCTATACAAAAAGAGCGCAGCGCCCGTCCAAAAAGCATGGCACAGTCTAGGAAAGGGTGAACGTTAATTATGAAAAAATTCTCGAAAGCGTTATTAATGCTTACTTGTGTCTTTACCTTGACAGCATGCGGCGCGGATGATACTGTTTCGGAGATCCAGCAGAGTAAGCTCGATGCTGCTGAACTTCGTGCACAGTATACGGTAGGAGCGTTTAAGTCCATAGTGGACGACGATATAGCGGATGCATGGCTTGACAACTATAATAATGTTGAACTGTCGGAGATGTTCAGCCAAGGCATGGAAGGAATATTGGCGCAGGTTGCGGGATCCGATTTGGATTACGGCACTGAAGGAACGGCGGTAAGAGGCGCTCTTACTTCTTTCAAAGACGGAATTGAAGAAATGGGCGGAGATTTTGAGATAGGTGAGACCTCTTCAAAAGTGGATGACGATACTATTGTGGTAACGGTTGGCGTTACGGGTACCGAGAAGAACGGAGAAGTAGAGCTGATCTTCTCAAATGACATTTTCTTCACATTAGAGTCATGTACTTTGAATGTAGACGAGACGTTTGCTTCACTTATGGAAGGAGCAGCGCTCAACACTTTACTTGGTATGGGTACGGTATTCGTTGTACTGATACTGATAAGCCTGATAATTTCGCTGCTTGGATATATTCCTAAATTGATAGCAAAACCTGAAAAGAAGGATGAGTCCGCGGCAAATATTCCGGCGCCTGTAACTGCGGCTATGCCGGTTCAGGAGGAAGAACTTTCGGATGACGAGGAACTTGTGGCTGTTATCGCCGCGGCTGTTGCGGCATATGAGGGCACGGGCACTGACGGATTCCGTGTAAGGAGCATTAAGAGAGCAAATACAAAAAACTGGTACAAATAAGATTAGTATAAAAAAATCAATAGCCATAAAGCGGCAGAAGGAGAGAAAAAAATGAAAAATTATACAATTACCGTAAACGGAAACGTATATGACGTAGTAGTGGAAGAAGGTACAGGCACAGGGGCACCCGCGGCAGCACCTAAGGCTGCACCGAAAGCAGCGCCTAAGGCAGCACCCAAGGCTGCATCGGGAGCACAGGGAAGCATTAAGGTCGAAGCAGGCGCTGCAGGTAAGGTATTCAAGATTGAGGCTAATGTAGGTCAGGCTGTTAAAAAAGGTGACGCGGTAGTTATCGTAGAAGCTATGAAGATGGAGATCCCCGTAGTAGCTCCTCAGGACGGTACTGTAGCGAGCATTAATGTGGCTGTAGGCGATGCTGTAGAGGCGGGCGCTTTACTTGCGACATTAAATTAAATGTAAACCTTTAATACTATAGGAGGTCAATAAAATGTCTTATATAGCAGAAACATTGAACAATCTGATACACCAGACAGCGTTTTTCAACATTAGTTTTGGCAATGTGATCATGATTGGCATCGCTTGCGTATTTTTATACCTTGCGATTGCGAAAGGTTTTGAGCCGCTGCTTTTAACCCCGATAGCTTTCGGTATGCTGCTTGTTAATATCTACCCTGATATCATCGCACCTATCGGCGAGGACGGCACGGCGGGCGGATTGCTGTATTATTTCTATCTGCTTGACGAATGGGCTATCCTTCCGTCGCTCATATTCATGGGAGTCGGTGCAATGACGGATTTCGGTCCGCTTATCGCCAACCCCAAGAGCTTCCTTCTGGGAGCGGCGGCACAGTTCGGTATATTCGCCGCATATTTTGGAGCTATCGCACTTGGCTTCAATGACAAAGCGGCAGCGGCAGTATCGATAATCGGAGGAGCTGACGGACCTACATCCATATTCCTTGCGGGAAAGCTCGGACAGACAGGTCTGCTCGGACCTATCGCTGTGGCGGCGTACTCGTATATGGCGCTTGTACCGCTTATCCAGCCGCCTATCATGAAGCTTCTTACTACCGAAAAAGAAAGAAAGATAAAGATGGCGCAGCTTCGTCCCGTCACAAAACTTGAGAAGATTTTGTTCCCGATAATAGTTACCATAGTTGTATGCCTGATACTTCCTACCACGGCTCCGCTCGTAGGTATGCTTATGCTTGGCAACCTCTTTAGGGAGTCAGGTGTGGTAAGACAGCTTACGGATACGGCTTCAAATGCGCTTATGTATATCGTTGTTATACTGCTTGGTACATCAGTAGGCGCTACGACGAGTGCGGAAGCGTTCCTGAACTGGGATACGATAAAAATAGTTATTCTTGGTCTTGCGGCTTTTGCTTTTGGTACTGCGGCGGGTGTATTGTTCGGCAAGCTTATGTGCGTGGTTACAAAAGGCAAGGTAAATCCGCTTATCGGCTCGGCAGGAGTTTCAGCGGTTCCCATGGCGGCGCGTGTTTCACAGAAAGTCGGAGCGGAAGCGGATCCTACAAATTTCCTGCTTATGCATGCTATGGGACCTAACGTGGCAGGCGTTATCGGCACGGCAGTGGCGGCAGGTACATTTATGGCAATCTTTGGCGTGTTCTAAGCAATTGAGTGGTGCGTTTGTTGATTAAATAATATAGGAGGAATTGGAAATGTCAGAAACAATTAAAAAACCTGTTGGGATCACGGAAACAGTGCTTCGCGATTCCCATCAGTCATTAATAGCGACAAGAATGCCGACTGAGCTTATGCTCCCCATTCTTGAAACAATGGATAAGGTCGGATATCATTCTTTGGAATGCTGGGGTGGCGCTACATTTGACGCTTCGCTTCGTTTCCTGAAAGAAGATCCATGGGAGAGGCTTAGAAAGATTAGGGATAAAGTCAAGAACACAAAGCTCCAGATGCTTTTCAGAGGTCAGAACATCCTCGGCTACCGTCACTATGCGGACGACGTTGTTACGGAGTTTGTTGAAAAGTCTATCGCAAACGGTATCGACATAATCAGGATATTTGATTGCTTTAACGACTTGAGAAATTTACAGTGTGCGGTAAACGCCGCAAACGCTGTCAAGAAGAGAGAGGGCAGAGGTCATGCCCAAGTTGCGCTTTCATATACTCTTGGCGATGCTTATACGCTCGAGTACTGGATGAAGATGGCTCACGATATTGAAGAGATGGGCGCCGACTCTATCTGCATCAAGGATATGGCGGGTCTGCTTGTGCCTTACAAGGCTGAGGAGCTTATCAAGGCTATGAAGTCTTCAACAAAGCTTCCTATCCAGCTTCATACACACTATACGTCAGGTGTTGCCTCAATGACATATCTGAAAGCCGTAGAGGCAGGTGTAGATGTTATTGACTGTGCTATCTCGCCTTTTGCGCTTGGCACGTCACAGCCTGCTACAGAGGTTATGGTAGAGACTTTCAAGGGTACTCCTTATGATACGGGATTTGACCAGAACCTTCTTGCGCAGATTGCAGAGCATTTCCGCCCTTACAGAGAAGAGTGCTTAAAGAGCGGTCTGCTTAATCCCAAGGTACTTGGCGTTGATATCAAGACTCTGCTTTATCAGGTTCCGGGCGGCATGCTTTCAAATATGGTGAGCCAGCTTAAAGAGCAGAATGCTGAGGATAAATATTATGAAGTGCTTGAGGAAATCCCGAGAGTGCGTAAAGATCTTGGCGAGCCTCCTCTTGTTACGCCTTCATCACAGATTGTAGGTACACAGGCGGTATTTAATGTACTTATGGGCGAACGTTACAAGATGGCGACAAAGGAGACAAAAGCGGTTCTCCATGGCGAATACGGTCAGACAGTCAAGCCGTTTAATAAAGAAGTACAGGATAAGGTACTGTCTGATGAGGAGAAGGCTACTATCATTACATGCCGTCCCGCGGATAATCTGCCTAATGAGTTGGCAAAGATCGAAGAGGAAATGAAAGAGTGGAAACAGCAGGACGAGGATGTACTGTCATATGCACTGTTCCCACAAGTTGCTACGGAGTTCTTTAAGTATCGTCAGGCACAGCAGGAAAAAGTTGATATGTCACAGGCTGATACAAAGAATGGAGCATATCCTGTATAATGTATATATTATTGGGGGTTAATTGCCAGTATCGGGTTAAATCATTTAACCCGATACTGCTTTTACGGATGGAGGTTTACGATGGCAAGGAAAGAACAGATCACAAAGGATAAGATTTTAGAAGCTGCCTTTGATTTAGCCAGAGAAGAAGGGATAGATAACGTGACGGCAAGAAAGCTTGCTACACATATAGGGTGTTCTACGCAGCCTATATTCAGGGTTTACTCCAATATGAATGAGCTGTATATGGAAATATATCAGAAAGCGACAGACGCATTTAACGATTATTACGATAACTACAAGTCGGAGATAGACACGCCGTTTGTGCATCTTGGGCTTGCCTATATAGATTATGCAAGAGAGCAGGGACAGCTTTTCAAACTTCTTTTCCAGTCTGAAATAAGAGGTGAAAAAAGCCTGTATGAGCTTTTGAACGGTAAGAACGGAGCCGTTACAAAGGAGATAAATAAGGCGGCGGCTGACGGATGTGCTAATCCCAGCGGGCTTTTTATGAAAATGTGGATATTTATTTACGGCTGTGCATGTATGGTGCTTACGGGCGATTATGATCTGACACGGGAGGAAACTATAGATTTTCTGAACGATATATACGATAAATGTTCTTAAGAAAAAACTGAGGTTTGCAGATGGAAGAAAGATATGACACCATATCGCGTATAAACGAAAAATACAATAAAATGAGCAAAGGACATAAGAAGATTGCGAATTTTATCATAGATCATTATGAACAGGCGGCGTTTATGACTGCCGCAAAACTAGGCAAAGCAGTCGGCATAAGCGAATCTACAGTAGTGAGATTTGCTTATGCCCTTGGATATGAAGGCTATCCTGAATTTCAGGAGGATCTGGCGGAGTGGGTCAAGAACAAACTCAATTCTATTCAAAAGATCGGAGCAAAATATGGCAAAAGCACACAGTCGGAGATATTGACGTCGGTGCTTAATGCTGACATAGAAAAGATAGACGATACGATAGAACATGTCGATCCGCAGGCGTTTGAGGCGGCGGTAGACATTATCCTAAGTGCCAAAAGAGTATATATTATAGGTATCAGAAGCTGCAAGCCGCTTGCGGAGTTTTTGCATTTTTACCTTAATATGATACGCGGAGATGTATATCTTTTGTCTTCGACAAGCACGTCCGAGATCTTTGAGCAGATGTTGAGGATAGACTCAAAGGATGCGATCATAGGCATAAGCTTCCCGAGATATTCAATGAGGACATTGAAAGCTATGGAGCTTGCGAACGATAAAAACGCCAAAGTTATAACCATTACCGATACGATACATTCACCGATGTGCCTGTATTCTTCGTGCAACCTTATGGCAAGGAGCGATATGGTATCGATAGTGGATTCACTGGTGGCGCCATTAAGCCTTATCAATGCGCTGGTCGTAGCGTTGTGTCTCAAACGCCCCGACGATGTAAAGAGAAATCTTGAATCGTTGGAATATGCATGGGACAATTATCAGGTATATCTTAAAGACGAGATAAACTTTATCGACGAAGATATGCTTCTGACGCCGCTTCAGGGGCAGATGGAGCAGAAGAAAAGGAAAAAGAATTGAAGAATATCATAGTTATCGGCGGCGGCGCGGCGGGAATGATGGCGGCGCTGACAGCGGCCAAGACAGCAGGCAGCAATGCAAAAGTGACGCTTCTTGAAAAAAACGAAAAGCTTGGAAAGAAACTGTTCATAACGGGTAAAGGCAGATGTAATGTCACAAATGCCTGTGATATTGAAGAACTTTTTGCAAACATAGTCGGACATCCAAAGTTCCTTTACAGCGCCATATACGGGTTTGACAATAATTCGGTTATGGATTTTTTTGAGAATGCGGGCTGTAAGCTTAAGGTCGAGCGCGGACAGCGTGTGTTTCCTGTATCTGACCACAGCTCTGATATAATAAAAGCGCTTGAGAAAAAACTCAAAACTTCAAATGTATATGTAATGATAAACTGTGAGGTAAAAAAGCTGGATATCGGCACGCCTTGTAAAAAAGTTTATTATTATGATAAAGTAAATAAGTCTGAAAAAACATCTGAGGCGGACTGCGTCATAGTGGCGACAGGCGGGATCTCATATACTCTGACAGGCTCTACGGGAGACGGGTATCGTTTTGCAAAAGCATGCGGTCATACGGTAACGCCGCTTGCGCCGTCGCTTGTGCCTTTTACAGTAAGCGAAGAATGGTGCAGACAGCTTCAGGGTCTGTCTCTTAAAAATGTACAGGCTGTAGTCGAGGCGGATAAAAAAGTCATATTTTCAGGCTTTGGCGAGATGCTCTTTACGCATTACGGCGTGAGCGGACCGCTTATACTTAGCGCGAGCAGCTATTTTGTGCATAAGGGATGCGGCAGGGCAAAACTCTTCATAGATTTAAAACCGGCGCTCACAAAAGAGCAGCTTGACAAAAGAATACTCAGGGAATTTGACGAAAATAAAAATAAACAGTTTAAAAATGCGATAACGAGCCTGTTTCCCGCAAAACTGATACCGCTAATGCCATATCTTGCGGACATCGATCCCGATAAAAAAGTGAATGGGATCACAAAGCAGGAGCGCGAACGTTTTATCGACGTGATAAAAAAAATGGAGCTTACCGTCACGGGCGTCAGAGGGTATGATGAAGCGGTTATCACCAAAGGCGGCGTTGACGTAAAGGAGATAAATCCGTCAACTATGGAGTCAAAGCTTGCACAGGGACTTTATTTTGCGGGCGAAGTGCTTGACCTTGATGCGCTGACAGGCGGTTTTAATCTGCAGATAGCGTGGTCAACAGGTCATCTTGCGGGCGAGTCCGCAGCAATGGCATGTATAGATTAAAAAGAAAGGAAAACTGAAAATGGGTTACAGTATAGCGATTGACGGTCCCGCAGGCGCGGGAAAAAGTACGATAGCAAAGCTTATTGCTAAAAAGAAGGGTTTTATATATGTTGACACGGGCGCAATGTACCGTGCGATAGCACTCTATCTTATAGAAAAAGGAATAAGCGCCGATGAACAGGACAAGATCAGCAGCGCGGCAAAAGAGGCAAATGTCACTATAAGTTATGAGAACGGCGAACAGATAGTATGGCTCAACGGGAGAAATGTCAACAGCCTGATACGCACCGAGGAAGTCAGCAGGATGACCTCGCAGAGCAGCGTAAATAAAGATGTGCGCAGCAAACTTGTCGAACTGCAGCGCGAACTTGCCGCAAAGGAAAGCGTGGTAATGGACGGAAGGGATATAGGCACATGCGTGCTGCCAAATGCCGATGTCAAAGTATATCTTACCGCAAGCAGCCACGTGCGGGCTGTAAGGCGGAGTGAAGAATTAAAGGCAAAGGGTGAACCATGTGAACTTGACGTGATAGAAAAAGACATTATCGAGAGGGACTACAGAGATATGCACAGGGAGCTTTCACCGTTAAGGCAGGCAGAAGATGCCGTACTTTTGGACTCATCCGATATGACGATAGATGAAGTCGCCGACGCCATAATAAATATGTGCAGGTAACAGGGAGGCGCTTTTTGGTGGAAGTGGTTTTGGCTAAAGCCTCAGGTTTTTGCTTCGGAGTGAAACGGGCAGTCGACACAGTATACGAACAGGCTGAAAAAAGCGGTCTGATATATACATATGGCGATATAGTCCACAATAAAGAAGTAGTAAAGGACTTGGAGGAAAGAGGCGTAAAGGTCATCGAGAGCAGGCGCGAACTCGAGGAACTTCAAAGCGGAAAAGTAATAATACGCGCCCATGGCGTTGCAAAGGATATATGCGATCTTATAGACGCAAAAGGGCTGGAGTGCATAGACGCGACATGCCCGTTTGTAAAACGCATACACAACATTGTTGAAAAGGAGTCGTCCAACGGGCGCAGCATTATCATCATAGGAGACGCAAAACATCCCGAAGTCGAAGGGATAAAAGGATGGAGCAAAACAACTGCTTATGTGGTGGAAACGCCTGAAGAAGCACGGAATTTTACGGCTAAGGACGGCGAAAGGTTCTGTATCGTATCGCAAACGACATTTAACTACAAGAAATTTCAAGAACTAGTTGAAATTTTTCTAAAAAAAGGTTATGATATAATTGTTGCGAATACCATATGTAATGCAACAGAGGAACGTCAAAAGGAAGCAAGCGGTCTTGCTGCCGAAGCCGACGTTATGATTGTTATAGGCGGCGCTCACAGTTCCAACACGCGCAAGCTGTACGAGCTATGCAGGAGCGGGTGTGAGAATACCTACTATATACAAACACTGGAGGACCTGCAAACAATAGAATTACCTAATTCTGTACAAATGGTAGGCATCACAGCGGGGGCTTCTACCCCAAACAAAATAATTGAGGAGGTTCAAAATTATGTCAGAGTTAACTTTTGAACAAATGTTAGAAGAATCATTAAAAACTATTCATACAGGAGAGGTAATTGAAGGTACAGTCATTGACGTTAAGCCCGACGAGATCGTACTTAATATCGGCTACAAGTCAGATGGTATTCTTACGCGCAGCGAATATACTAACGAACCGAACGTTGACCTTACAACTATCGTAAAACCTGATGATAAGATGGAGGTCAAGGTGCTTAAGGTAAATGATGGGGACGGACAGGTCCTTCTCACATACAAGCGTCTTGCCGCAGACAGAGGCAATAAGAGAATAGAGGAAGCATTCAACAATAAGGAAGTGCTTACAGCTAAGGTATCACAGGTATTGGACGGCGGATTGAGCGTAGTTGTTGACGAAGTAAGGATATTTATCCCCGCAAGCCTTGTATCGGATGTCTATGAGAAAGATTTGAATAAATATGCGGGACAGGACATAGAGTTTGTCATCAGCGAATACAATCCTAAGAGGAGAAGATATATCGGAGACCGCAAACAGCTTATCCTTGCGAAGAAAGCCGAGATGCAGAAAGAACTGTTCGAGAGGATCAAGGCAGGCGACATCGTAGAGGGAACAGTAAAGAACGTTACGGATTTCGGAGCTTTCATCGATCTTGGCGGAGTAGACGGTCTGCTTCACATCTCTGAGATGTCATGGGGACGTGTTGAGAACCCTAAGAAAGTATTCAAAGTAGGGGAAACATTAAAAGTATTAATAAAGGATATTGAAGGCACCAAGGTGGCGCTGTCACTTAAGTTTGATGACTCAAATCCATGGAAAGACGCGGCGTCAAAGTATGCCGTAGGCAATGTGATAACAGGCAAAGTTGCGAGGATGACTGATTTCGGTGCGTTCATAGAACTTGAGCCGGGCATAGACGCTCTGCTTCATGTGTCACAGATAGCTAAGGAGCATATCGAGAAGCCCTCAGATGTGCTTTCTGTAGGTCAGGAAGTCAAGGCGAAAGTTGTAGACTTTAATGAAGAGGGAAAGAAGATAAGCCTCAGCATTAAAGCGCTGCTTGCACCCGAGCCTAAGGCGGCACCGGCGGAAGATAAGGCTGACGATGATTCGGATGTGGTTTCAGTTGATATCGACGCAGTCATTGCTAAACAGGATGCAGAGGAAGCGTCAGAGTAACTAAAGATCTTGACATGACATGAATGGATATTATTGCTCTAGGAGCTTTTGCTCTTAGAGCTATATTTAATGAAAGGGGAATTATCATCATGGCATACGATTATGAATATTTCAAAAAGGAAGTTTTCGCACTTACCAAGATCGACCTCAACGCATACAAGGAAAAGCAGATGAAGCGCCGCATTGACACGCTTATAAGCAAGCACAAGGTAGTCGGATATGATAAGTTTGTCGCAAAGCTTCGTGACGACAGGGCTGTATTTGATGATTTCGTCAATTATCTTACGATAAATGTATCTGAGTTTTACAGAAATCCCGATCAGTGGCGTCTTATGGACAAGGAGATCATTCCTGAACTGATCAGTAAATTCGGTAAAAACCTTAAGATATGGAGCGCGGCATGTTCAACGGGCGATGAACCGTATTCACTTGTCATGGCGTTCTCAAAGTTCATACCGCTCAATCAGATAAACATTATAGCGACAGACATAGATAAACAGGTAATAGAAAAAGCAAAGCTTGGTCTCTACAGCGAGAAGAGCATTGCTTCTGTTCCCGATGAGTTCAAAAAGAAATATTTCACAAAAGTCGGACCCTCATATCAGATATCAAACGAGATAAAGTCGAGAGTGCAGTTTAAACAGCACAATCTGTTAAAGGATACATACCCTGACAAATGCGACCTTATCGTGTGCAGGAACGTGCTTATCTATTTTACGGAAGAAGCAAAAGAAGAAATATTCCGTAAATTCAATGCATCACTTAAGAGCGAGGGCGTTTTGTTCATCGGAAGCACAGAGCAGATAATGAACTATAAAGACCTGAATTATGAAAGGAAAAATTCGTTCTTTTATTTAAGGGCAAAACAATAGAAAGCATATTTACGCCATCATTTCCAGTATATGATGCGCATAGCGGCAAAATGCCTCACGGTTTGTTTTCAAATCGTCAGTCAGCTCAAAAAATAATTGTTTATCATCATAGCTGCGCCTGAAAACAGGGGAGAATATATGATCCCACTGGGGCAGATATGATGATATTTTTTTTGTATAGCAGTTGCGGGCGGACGCCTGTACCCTGTATTCCTTGTCAACAAATCCCGCGACTGACTTATGTATCACGGTATCTTCTTCGGGAAGATAATAGTAGTCCTTGTGATCAGGATAAAAATATTTCATCTCTTCTTCATACAAAGGGACTCTGAGCTTAGCACTGCTGCCCGTTCCGCTGAAATAACATCCGTTTACCCCGTATGAAATCTCAACGGGAAGAGGAGAAGGCAGCTCAAGGCTCATAATTATCTCTGTGAGGATATCGTGGTTTATGTCCTGATAATCGTCAGCCTCAACTCTTGTGACAATGACAGGCTTGCGGAAAAGATCGCATATCGTAAGCGCGGCTGTTATCTTAAACATTCCGATAAGATCTTCTTCATTGTGAAGCAAGAGAAGATGCTCTTTCTGTTCATCGCGGGTACGGACATATTCATGGTAGACGCTGATAAGTTCACCGCCGTTGTAAATGTCGTCGCGGGAAATGTTTAAAAAAGTTTCGATGGTTTTCTGCTTACAGTCGGGAAGCTTTAAAAATGTTTTATACGGAGATATCATGCGGTATATGTCGATGTTTTCAAATCTATCCATATCAAAAGGAATATCATACCGACTAAGTTTTGCCTTAATATATGGGATATCAAATCTATTGCCGTTAAAATGTATCAGATAACGGTAATCCGCGGCAAAATCGGCAAATGCCCGAAGTATATTCTTCTCATCCTTATAATTTACCGCAAACCACTGAATAAGCTGCCAGCAGCACTTACCGTCATCGTAGTATGCACAGCCTATCATATACAGACCGGAGCTTTTGGCATAAAGTCCGGTGGTTTCAATATCAATAAACAGTGTTTTATCCGGAACACATAAACTTTCAATCTGATAGTAAGGTTTGAGCGTTCCCAAATTCTTTTGAATACATTTCATATCTGGCTCATTTCTGCCGATTACGGCGGTTTTGGATATCTTAAAGTATTATATACATAATAAGCAAAAAAAATCAAGGCTGCCATATATTGAAAAACAGATTAAAAAATAGTATAATTTTTATAAATGTTGATCGTTTAACATAAACAAATACTGCGGAAAGAAGGGGAAGAAATGGCAAGGCTTACATTCAGCGGCGGCGTTCATCCGTATGACGGCAAAGATCTGTCAAAGGATAAGCCGATGAAAGAGATCATACCGCATGGCGAGATGGTTTATCCGCTCAGCCAGCACATAGGCGCACCGGCACAGCCGCTTGTGAAAAAAGGCGACAGAGTACTTACCGGGCAGAAGATAGCGGAAGCGGGCGGGTTTGTATCAGCCCCTGTTTATGCTACCGTGTCAGGGACGGTAAAGGCTATAGAGCCAAGACGGGTCGTTACAGGCGATATGGTAAATTCAATAATAGTCGATAATGACGAACTTTTTGAGGAAGTTGAATATACGCCGCATGATTATGAGAAACTTGACAAAAAAGAGATAATAGAGCTTATCAGGGAAGCGGGCGTAGTCGGAATGGGCGGTGCGGGCTTCCCGACACATGTGAAGCTTTCCCCCAAAGAGCCTGAGAACATAACTTATGTTATCGCAAACTGTGCGGAGTGCGAACCGTATCTTACTTCCGATTACAGGAGGATGCTTGAAGAACCGCAGAAGCTCATAGACGGTTTGAAAATCATTCTGAGGCTGTTTGATAATGCGCAGGGCGTACTTGCCGTTGAAGACAATAAGCCTGACTGCATAGAACTTTTGAGCGGGCTTGTCCAAAACGAGGAACGCATCACCGTAAAAGCTTTAAAGACAAAATATCCCCAAGGCGCTGAAAGACAGCTTATATATGCGGTTACGGGACGGATGATAAATTCGTCAATGCTGCCCGCGGATGCAGGGTGCGTGGTCGATAACGTTGATACTATCGTTGCGGTCTACCATGCCGTGGCAGAGGGCAGACCTCTTATGAACAGGATAGTTACCGTGACCGGTGATGCCGTAAATGACCCGAGGAATTTTTACGTCAGGATAGGGATGAATTATAATGACCTTATAGCTGAGGCGGGCGGCTTTAAGACAGAACCGGAAAAGGTCATTTCGGGCGGACCTATGATGGGTTTTGCGCTGTTTGACCTTAATGTGCCGACTACCAAAACGGCTTCGGCGCTGCTTTGTCTTACAAAAGACGAAGTATCCGCGACGGAAGAAGGTCCATGTATCAACTGCGGACGGTGCGTCGAGGTGTGTCCGGGCAGGGTAGTTCCGAGCAGGCTTGCTGATATGGCAAGGCGCCATGACGAGGAAGCGTTTGTTGCAAACGACGGAATGGAATGCTGCGAGTGCGGATGCTGCAGTTACATATGCCCGGCAAAAAGGCAGCTTACCCAGTCGATAAAATCCATGAGAAAAACTGTACTTAATAACAGAAAAAATAAAAAGTAGGGGGGATGTTTACGTGGCTTCTATGTTAAAAGTATCATCCAATCCGCATGTAAGGTCAAAAGATACCACCGCGCGCATTATGCAGTATGTAGTCATAGCATTGATGCCCGCAACGCTTTTCGGTATTTGGAATTTCGGATTACATGCGTTATTGCTTGTTTTGGTGACAGTAGCCGCCGCTGTCTTATCAGAATACATATATGACAGATGCATGAAGAAGAAAAACAGCATCAGCGATTTTTCGGCGGTAGTTACAGGGCTGCTGCTCGCGCTTAATCTGCCGCCCAAGGCACCACTGTGGATAGGCATTTTGGGCGGGATGTTTGCCATTATTGTGGTAAAAATGCTCTTTGGAGGATTGGGGCAGAATTTTATGAACCCGGCTCTTGGAGCAAGATGTTTTCTTATGATTTCTTTTACTTCAATAATGACAAATTTTGAGTGTGACGCGTATACGGGAGCGACACCGCTTGCAGTAATTAAAAGCGGGGCTGAAGGTTCCGCGGAACTGCTGGATATGTTTATCGGACGCACAGCGGGAACAATAGGCGAAACAAGCACGATAGCGATTTTGGCGGGCGCGCTGTTTTTGCTGATAATGAAAGTCATTGACCTGCGCGTGCCATGTTCGTATATCGTAAGTTTTGTGATATTCATCCTGATATTCGGCGGCAGAGGATTTGATATGACGTATATAGCGCAGCAGCTTTCGGGCGGAGGTCTTATGCTTGGCGCGTTCTTTATGGCGACGGACTACGCCACGCGCCCGATTACCAAAAACGGTCAATATCTGTTCGGGATATTCCTTGGGATAATGACAGGTATATTCAGGCTTTTCGGACCGTCAGCCGAGGGCGTATCATACGCTATCATCCTTGGCAATCTGCTTGTCCCTCTGATCGAGAGAGTGACAAAGCCTACAGCCTTTGGAAAAGGAAAAAGGAGGTCGGCTCAGCATGGATAAAGAGAGAAAGGATATGCTTAAAGACGCGGCAATACTGTTTATAATAACTCTCGTTGCGGGATTTCTGCTTGGATTTGTGTACGATGTCACGAAAGACCCTATAGCGCAGCAAAAAGAAAAGGCTAAGCTTGAAGCGAGCAGGATGGTGTTTGCGGATGCCGCGGATTTTGCGCCTTATGAGGGATATTCGGCGGACGATGCGTCGGCTCTTATCACCGCCGCGGGAATATCGGGAGCGGATATTGACGAAGCGATGCAGGCGTATGACGGATCGGGAAATCTTCTCGGATATGTGATAACCGTGACAGATCATGACGGATATGGCGGAGATATCCAGTTTTCAATGGGCGTTGCGCTTGACGGGACTCTTAACGGTATCTCGCTTCTTGGCATTTCGGAGACGGCAGGGCTTGGCATGAAAGCGGGCGATGTATTGGTGCCTCAGTTTAATGACAAAAAAGTCGATTTATTTACATATACCAAGACCGGCTCGGCAGACGACAGCGAGATAGACGCTATAAGCGGAGCCACAATAACAACGCGCGCTATTGTAAACGGTGTCAATGCGGGACTTGAATATTTCCGCGAAAGACTTTTGCAATGACGGAATGGAGGGATAACGTGGACAGCAAAAAGAGTTCTATGGATGTTTTTATAAACGGGCTTATAAAGGAAAATCCGACTTTTGTGCTTATGCTCGGTATGTGTCCGACGCTTGCCGTCACCACATCGGCGATAAACGGTCTGGGTATGGGACTTACCACAACTGTGGTGCTTGTATTGAGCAATGTGATAATCTCGCTTCTTAGGAATGTCATACCGGACAGGGTAAGAATACCCGCTTTTATAGTTATAATAGCTTCATTTGTGACGATAGTGGAGCTTTTACTCGAGGGATTTATTCCAAGCCTGTATTCGGCATTGGGTATCTATATACCGCTGATAGTTGTCAACTGTATCATTTTAGGGCGTGCCGAAGCGTTTGCGTCTAAAAATCCGGTGATTTTGTCATTCTTTGACGGTTTGGGAATGGGACTTGGATTTTCCGCCGCGCTTACGATAATAGGCGCGGTGAGGGAACTGCTCGGCGCGGGAGAGATTTTCGGATATGCCGTTATAAACAATGCGCTTGCGGGAATTTGCTCTATATTCGGCGCAGAACCGATAGAATATGTGCCGATCAGTATATTTGTGCTTGCACCCGGTGCGTTTTTTGTGCTTGCCGCGTTGACGGCAATTCAGAACCGTGTAAAGCGCAAACGTGGGGAAAAAGGTCTGAGTACTGATAAAATTCAGTCAGGATGTGTTTCCGACTGTAAAAGTTGCGTAAATAGCGCATGTAATCACATTTAAAAGCCGTATCGACGGCAGAATGAGAGGAAAATATGCTTGATGTAGTACAGGATCTGCTGGTTTTGATGATAAGTTCATCGTTAGTCAGTAATGTGGTGCTAAGCCAGTTTTTAGGATTATGCCCGTTTTTGGGAGTGTCAAAAAAAGTGAATACGGCGGCAGGAATGGGCGGAGCCGTGATTTTCGTCATAACGCTTGCATCGGGGGTAACTGCTGTCATATATAAGTTTATTCTGATACCGCTTGACATTACATATCTGCAGACGATCGTGTTTATTCTGGTCATCGCCGCATTGGTGCAGTTTGTGGAGATGTTTCTTAAGAAATATGTGCCGTCGCTCTATCAGGCGCTTGGAGTGTATCTTCCGCTCATAACGACAAACTGTGCGGTTTTGGGCGTTGCGCTGACGAATGTTCAGAAAGAATACGGCATAGGTTTCAGTATTGTGAGCGGTTTTTCAACAGCGGCAGGATTTTTGATAGCGATTGTTATTCTGGCAGGAATACGTGAGAAGATAGAGTATAATGACATACCCGAGTCGTTTAAAGGAATGCCTATCGTGCTTATAACGGCAGGGCTTATGGCAATCGCGTTCTGTGGTTTCTCAGGTTTGTTATGATGTTTTTTGGGGGTATTTATGAACATTTCAGCAATTATTACTGCTGTGGCAGTAGTCGGCATAGTAGGCTTGCTTTTAGGTATTTTTTTAGGGATAGCGAGCATAGTGTTTAAGGTTGAAGTTGATGAAAGAGAAGCGGCGGTTCTTGAAGCACTTCCCGGCAATAATTGCGGCGGATGCGGATTTGCGGGATGTTCGGGGCTTGCGGCTGCGATAGCAAAAGGCGAAGCGCCTGTCAATGCATGCCCCGTCGGAGGCGAGGCAGTCGGGAATAAAATTGCCGCCATCATGGGAGTCGAGGCAGGGGAAGCCGTGAGAAATGTCGCTTTTGTAAAGTGCGCGGGCGACTGTGAAAAGACGACACGCAACTATGAATATTCGGGTGTACAGGACTGCAGTATGATGCAGTATGTTCCGGACGGCGGCGCCAAGTCGTGCAACTACGGCTGTGTAGGTTACGGAAACTGTGTAAAGGCGTGTCCCTTTGGGGCAATACATATAAAAAACGGCATAGCTGTCGTTGACAGGGAAAAATGCAAGGCATGCGGTAAATGTATAGCTGCATGTCCGAAAGGGCTTATAGAACTTATACCGTATCCGGCAAAAACGGCAGTTGCATGCAGTTCAAAAGATAAAGGACCTGTGGCGATGAAAGCATGCCAAAGTTCCTGCATCGGATGCGGATTGTGCGTAAAGGCATGCCCACAGGGAGCTGTCACGGTAGAAAATTTTCTGGCACATATAGACCAAAGCAAATGTACAGGATGCAGGGCATGTAAGGAGAAATGCCCTAAAAAGGCAATACTTGAACTGTCATAGGCGGCAGGGAGGATTTATTATGAAATTTTATGACGATGACGATTACGATGACAACGATGAGCGCGGTTCGGGCTCTAATATGACGCTTATATATATGGCGCTTATAATGTCAACTGTTATTTTTGCCGTTACGGCACTTGTGTTTTGGGCAAACGGCTCAAAGAAAAGCTCTGACGGAAGCGGATACAGACAGGCTGTGGCGCAGAGGGAGGAGCGCATGCTTGAAGAAAGCAAATCTTCGGGCACGGCTGCTTCGGACAACGTTATATCAAGCAGCAAACTGACTTCGGATCAACTTGATATATGGACTCTTCCCGATACGGGCAGACAGAGCTCTTCAAATTCAAACAGCGGCAACGGCACTGTCACCAATCAGACTACGGGCGAGACAGTCGGAGGTTCGTCGGAAAAAAGCAGCGAGAAAGAGACGACAACAACGGCAGACGAACTTGTGTCAGGCAAGACGTCCGTTTATGATATGGCTGAAAGAGAGGATATGAGCGAGTCCGATAAGGCAAATGAAAAAAATACTGATAAATCAAATGATAAGTCCACGGATAAAGATGAAGAGGACGAGGATGAAGAGGAAATGACAAGCATCCGTGTCACTCATTCCGACGGTACGAAAGAATGGGTCGATATAGATGATGATCTTGACAGGAATAATTATAATTATGATAACCTCAAATATGACAATCCGATAATGAGATACATCGAAAACGGCAAGACCGCATCGTGGTTTGGAGTCGATATATCTGCCGAACAGGGTGATGTGGATTTTGCAAAGCTTAAAAAAGCAAAATGCGATTTCTGTATGATAAAGGTAGGCGCAAGAGGCTACAGCAGCGGAAATATCGTTATGGATGAAAACCTTGAGGACAACCTTGAAGGCGCACAGAAAGCAAAGCTTAATACAGGCGTGTATTTCTGCTCACAGGCAGTCACAAGGGCAGAGGCAAGGGAAGAAGCGGAAGTGCTCTTGGAAGCGATAGAGGATTACGATGTAAACTATCCGATAGTCTTTGTCATGGAAAATGTCGAAGACGATATGGCGCGTATCGAATCGCTTGACGTAAAGGACAGGACGCGTATCGCCATCGCATTCATGGATGAAATATCCGATGCGGGATATACGCCTATGCTTTACGGAGATCTTGAATGGCTTCTTACTATGGTCGATCTTGAAGAGCTTGACGGTTATGACATATGGTATGCGGAAGACGGCGATGAACCGAAATATCCGTATGAGTTTGACATGTGGCAGTATGATACGGACGGAAGCGTCAGCGGTATAGACGGCGAAGCCGCGCTTAGCATCAGCTTTGTCGATTACAGCAAAAAATGAAAAAACTGCTAAATGCCGTCCCTGTTTTTGTTATAATTTATTATTTTGTCAGAGATTTTTAATTTAGAATATATATCGGCGTATGCCGACGGGGAAAGACCGTCCACATAATTCGGGGTGTAATTCCTGTTTACACCGTTTCCCTTAAGGATGTCGATTGCCTTGTTGTAGGCGATCGCCGCTTCCGTTTCGCTGTGGTATGTTCCAATCACATAATACCCCGGGACATTGATCTTTGCCTTATACTTTGTGCGTCCTTTTGAAGTAGTCGCGTATACGCCCTGATATCTGTTTATTATCTTTAAATTCTGACGGCGGAAATCCGTGTCGTCGCCGTTTAAGAACACATAATCACGCCCTGCCACAGCAAAGCTCTTGATATCATATCTGCTTAAAATGCTCACCTGCATACCATAATCCGCAACAAAAAGATGCCCCTGCCTTTTCATTATCTTGTGCGAAGAAAAGTAAAACAGATCGTCTATGTCAAATTTAAGGACATACGCGGGCGATAAATAGTAATAAAAAAATTTCGGGCGCGCATAGATAGGAGTGGGGAAATACAGTCCGTTATCGCGGAAATTGATGATTATGACCCATTTTTCAAACGCAAGAGCGGAGTTTTCCGTGTAATCATCTATCGTTATACCGGTGTCGCCGACAAGTCTTCCCGCCTCGGCGTAAGCATAGCCGGCTTCTAATTCCGTATCAAAACTTCCCAAGCTGATATGTTTGTTTTTGTATGTAAAAGAGGCGCGGCAGTATATACTGCCGTCTTTTTTTTGCGCTTTGTATACACCTTTCAAATTATCACCCGTTTTTAATATATCTTAATATAGGATAACATCGGGAGTTTTGGGTGTCAACAGTACAAAAAAGCATCTTGTTTTTTTGGGTGGTTTGTAGTAAAATTTTTTTGTTATATTAATTAAATTTAACAAAAGTTGTCATTTTCGGTAAAATTTGGAGATGCAAAATGTGTAATTAATATATGCAGTCGGAGGAAAATATGGATATAAATAATTTATGCCCGCACTGTATGCGGGAGGGTAATAATTCCCAAATATGTCCGCATTGCGGGAAAAATATACAGCAGATCGCGGAGCTGCAGCATCAGCTCAGACCTTTTTCCATTCTTCAGGGTAAATATCTGATAGGCGATGTATTAGGAGAGGGCGGATTTGGAATTACTTATATAGGAATGGACATCAACCTGGAGATACGCGTTGCCATCAAAGAGTTTTACCCGAATGGATTTGTCACGAGGGAATCCGCGACAACAACGATGGTGACGTCATATTCAAACCAAAACGCGGATATTGTCAATAAATGGCGCAATAATTTTCTGGCAGAGGCTAAGGCTTTGGCAAGGTGTGCCCATCTTCCGGGTGTCGTTGGAGTAAAAGACTTTTTTCAGGAAAACAACACGGTATATATCGTTCAGGAGTATCTTGAAGGGCAGACATTGAAAGAATATTTAAAGTCGCGCGGCGGAAAGATACCTTCCGACGAGCTTATACCGGCTATGAAACCAATCATTACCGCGTTGAGCGAAGTTCACGCCCAAGGACTTATACACAGGGATATAAGCCCCGATAATATTATGCTTTTAAAGGACGGCAATATGAAAGTATTGGACTTCGGTGCGGCAAGAAGCTTTGGCGAAGATAATGAGAAGAGTAAGTCTGTACTTTTAAAACCGGGGTATGCGCCTGAGGAACAGTACCGTACACGCGGCAATCAGGGACCATGGTCGGATGTGTATGCGCTATGCGCCACAATATACAAGTGTATTACAGGAGTAACGCCGATAGAGTCAATGGAGCGCCTGAGAAATGACGAATTACAGATGCCAAGCGAGATGGGCATAGCTATTTCAAGGGAGCAGGAGGCGGCGTTAAAAAAAGGTATGGCTGTAGTCGCGGAAAACAGAATACAGAGTATGAACGAACTGTACAGCGCTTTGTACGGAGTGACGTCAGCCGCGGAAAATACGCACACGGAACATCATACTGCTTTCAGGGAAAATATAGAAAACGTGGAGAACACGGGTACTTTGGAAAGGACGCAGACACAATCCCATACAGGCAGTCAGGAGGCACAGGGGGCGTTAAGCCGCAAAAAGAATATGGGAATATTATGTGCCGCAGCGGTTGCCGTAATAGTTGTGATAGCCATATTGATTCCAAAAGGAAAAGACAATTATAGTGCGCAGGACGCGGCAGCAGTATCGATGATCGGCGGAGAAACCGTTGCGGCTCAGGATGATGCACAGGAGCAGAACGTTTCGGAAGTTCAGGAGGTTCAGGAAGCCGACGGTGCGATCTTGCAGAGAATAGAGGAAATAAATACACAGGCTTTGCAGGACAACAGTTATGAAAATCTGAAAAACGTTTTGGAAGAATATTGTGAATTGGCGGATGAATATGATATCGCAGATATGATATCCGATAAAGTTGCTGCGGTATATCCTGTATATGTTGATAAGGCGATTGAACATGTAGAATTTCTTGAAGCGATGGAAGACGTTTCCCCGGCATTATACAGTCAGATGAGTATGGAGCTTGACGACGCTATGGAGATTTCCGGCAGACTGCAGGAAAAATCAATGTCAATCGATAGCAGCAGGATAAGTGACAAGAAAAATGAGATCGCGCAGAGTTATAAGCAGCGCCTGATAGTTAATTTTGACGAGACGGCAATAGATTTGATGGATCAGAACGGAGTCGTTTCAAGAAGCGCATTGTGGAATCTTCTTGAAGGAGCCGATCAGACAGGACTCTTTGATGAAGATGATGTGGAAGACCCTTTAAGACTCAGGTATATAGCGGCATATACGCTTAATCTTCAAAGTCAGATCGAGAGTTTGAGCGCGGCGCAGGCAGTGGTCAAGATTTATGACGAGTTGGAAAAAACAGATTACAATCCCGTTATGGTATATTATCTTGCCTCATACGGCGATGCCGCGGCTTACGGCTGGTATGAGCAGATATGCGCTATTCTCAGAGTTGACATGTCTTATATGGGGAATGCGGATATGATAAATTTCATATATATTTACAATGTGGATAATGATTATTATGGGGATTATTCATCGATAAGAAAAGCAGTTCGTGAATATATGAAAAGCAATTTTTCAAGACCTTGATTAAATAACATAAAATATGATTTCAGGGAAGTAACTTAATTTATGAAAAAAATAATGAAGATATTATTGTGTGTTTCTCTGCTGATCATGATTGTCCTTATCCTTATCATGCTGAAAAAGTCAGGTTCCGAAAAGCCGGCAGTAATCGACTGGTCAGAGATAGAAAGTGATATTACGGAAACGACCCAAGCTGTCGAAACTGAGGAAGAGACAACCACAGAGACAGAGCAGGAAACGCAGGCAGTAATATATCCGGAACCTGACTACGATTTCCAAGAAGAAGAAGTCACTGTGGAAATTGATGGTCTAAGCCGCGCCTATAAGCTTGCATGGGTAAGCGACCTGCATATGATAACTGATTTTGAGGCGTCGTGGGATGTCAAGGAAGAATTTCTTGATGATATTGCCCTTCGGGATTCAGTTTTTGTTACCGACGATGGCGTGCGCAGTGCCGCGTTATGGCAGGAGGTAGTTAAATTCTTAAATTACGGTGATTTTGACGGGATAATATTCGGCGGCGATATGATGGATTATTGCAGCGAGTCAAATCTTAAAGCGTTCAGGGAAGAGTTTAACAAGCTGAATGAGTCAGTACCGATAATGTATATAAGAGCTGACCATGATTATGGATATTGGTATGGCGGCGACAGCTTTACAGAGCCGGACGCGCATGAGGTGCATAAAGAGATAGACGGGGACGATCTTGACAGGAAATATCTTGACTTTGGCGAGTTTATGGTTGTAGGTGTCAACGGTTCGACATTGAATATGCCGCAGGGACAGTATGACATTATAAACGGACAATACAATTCGGGCAAACCTGTCATCGCAGTGACGCATGTACCGTATGCTTCGAAGATCGACAAATCTTTGGAAGAACTTTCAATGGAAGTGCGCAATAAAGTGTATTACTGGGATTATGACGCGACGGATGGCGACTATGTGCCTGATGATGTTACAAAAAGGTATCTTGATATGATTTATGCGGATGATACGCCTGTCTGTCAGGTGCTGGCAGGGCATCTGCATGCGCAATGGGACGGAATGCTCACGGAATATGTGCCGCAGCATATTTTTTCGCCGGCATATCAGGGCTGTATAGGAATAATTAATGTTGTACCTGAGAGGAAAGAACAATGAAAAACAGTATTTTTAGAAAATTTATAGCAATATTCGGATGCCTGTCTGTTATATGCTGCGCTCTTAAAGTGTCGGCGGCAGAGCTTCCGCAGGTAAATATAAGTGTAAAGGGAGATTACGAGACAAGCACGGTGTTTGATATGGGAATGTATCCGGCGGTGCAGCTATCGGTGGGAAGTTCGTCATATGGTAATCCGTATAATCAGTGCAGCAGTCTGAATGTACCTACGCAGATAACGAAACAGGGCGGTTATTATTTTATTGTGGACTGTTATAATAATCAGGTATTGTATTCCGACTCTATTGGCAAGCCGCTGAGAAACTGGAGAGTTATGACAAAAAATGTAAATCAGCCGCATGGCATCGCCAGTGACGGACAAGCATATTTAGTCGCTGACACTGAAAACAACAGAGTACTGGTTTTTGAACAGAAGGGCGGGATACTCTGCAATACGCAGCGTCTTGACGGCATAGGGAAAAGACCGCACTACATTAAGTACGACGAGGAAACAGACAGCTTTTTTGTGTGGAGTTCAATGACAGGTGATATGTATATTCTTAAGAAAGACAGTGCTACGGGGATAGTCTGTATTCAGGAGATGCGCCATATAAAAGAGCTTGCAAACTATTATGTCCGCTCATTCACGATAGCGGGAGATCTTGTGCTGTTCCCATCCGGAACAAATTCGTATGTCACTGTTGCGGATAAAGACACTATGCAGGTTCTATACAGATATCCTGTGCCTTTTGATATTTCGGGAATGGCGTATATCATGCCAATCGGCAATTACTTTTATATGACAGTGTCAACTGATTACTGGGCAAATCAGGATGTGGCGAAGATAATAAGGACAAAAGATCTGAGCACTCTGTCAAATGGCGTATATGAAACGGTAAACAGCGGTTTTCCAAGCAACGGAATACCGTATTACATCGATATTATAAACGGTGCGTATTATATGACATATTCGGGGAGCAGTAAGCTGATATGGCGTTTTAACGTTGAAGGCGACCTGATCAAAAACGTGGCTGCAGTTTATTAATTAAAATAACAATAATTTTAAGGGAGGAGGATATTGAAGTGGGAAATTATATATGGATCGTACTAGTGATTTTTCTCATAGCGATCGCGGCGTACATAAAAAGCACAAGACATTCCGAGCCTGAGAACAATGGTGACGAGAGATACCTGATCGGAATGGGCGGAATGTACAAAGGACAGACATTTCCGATTGGAAATGAGGTCATTATCGGAAGGGATGCTTCTAAGTGCAGCATAGTTTATCCAAACGACGAAAAAGGCGTAAGTTCAGTGCATTGCAAGGTTATAAAAGACGGTGAAAAAATCGCCGTGACCGATCTTGCGTCCAGATATGGCACTTTCCGCGACAACGGTGAAAAGCTGTCGCCGAACACGCTGTATTATCTCGGACCCGGAGACGGGTTTTATGTGGGAAATCCGAACAACACCTTTTTAGTTAAATAAACGACGCCGATTTCGGCAGAATGAGAGGAAAATATGAAACAGGACACAAGCGAAATGCTGAGAAGCAAAAATTTTAAGTGGTCAAAGATTTTTTCGGGCTTTAACGCAGCAAAGACAAAAGAGGAGAAGGAAAGGCAGATAATGTCGGGGCTTCCGGGAAACGTACCGTATGAAAGCGATATGATAAAAGAATGGCAGCCGCCGTTTCTGTTTTACAAATTTTTTATATACTGTATCGTTATGATGATATTGATACTTGCGAGCAGTTATCTGTATGGATTTGGCGATATGCTGCTTGTAAGCGTTATTCCGTATATGATCCCGCTTATCATGCTTATTTTCATATGGGAGTTAAATATCCCGCGGAACATATCGATTTTGGATGTGTTTTATATTGCGGCATTCAGCGGAATAATATGCTTTATGGTCATCTTCTTTATTTCCGACATTACGGGCATGGATTATAATGATGTTTCTTCATTTACAATGCCGCTGCTGTCGGAGATATCACAACTGCTTCTTATATGTATTTTTCTGCGTAAGAAGAGCAGAGGATATGGTCTTAACGGCGTATTGATCGGAGCGGCAGTCGGCGCCGGATATTCAATATTAAAGACGGCAAGCGATCTGTTTTATGTGGCAGAATATATCGGGATGCTTGACGGCGTTATGGGTATTGTCCTTGTAAGGATAATTATGGTACTGGGAGGTAACATAGTATGGATGGCGGCAGTCGGAGGCGCGCTTGCGCTTGCCAAGGGTAAAGAGCCGTTAAAGGGCAGACATTTAGGCAACAGTCTGTTTATAATCTGTCTGACAGGTACTTACCTTATCGCCGTACTGTGGGATTATGACCTGACAGATCTTTTCGTCCGTTTTTGGGATAATGATGTAGCGGTATCATTGTATACATTTTTATATGTATATCAGGGAAAATATATAATCCTGACTATCATTTCATGGGCTTTGCTTCTTTTTATCGCGAGAAAGGGTATCGAGCAGGCAGTGGAGATATCGGAGCAGGCAAGGGCGGACAAGCGCAAATGGGAGAGCAAGATTGCGGCTAACTATGCGGGAAGAGCTGAGATATTCGGAATATCAGGCATACATGGCGGAAAGAAATTCGTATGTTCCAACCAGTCGATAGTTTTCGGACGCGATGCCTCGTGCAGCGTAAAATATGCAGGCGACACAAATGGTATAAGTTCCATTCACTGCGAGATAAAGAAGCAGGGCGAGGATTATGTGCTGATCGACAGAAATTCGTCATACGGTACTTTTTGGAAAAACGGCGAGAAGCTTGAAGCCGGCAGGGCATATGTTTTAAACGACGGCGCGGAGTTTTATCTTGCATCGGAGGAAAATACATATAAAGTATCTGTCAGCAAAAACAATAATAACGCGCTTGACGCTAATATGCAGTACGGCAGAAGGACGAATGAAATCGACGGCATCGAGGAGTCGGGACAAAATGTTTATATCGCCTGTGCCATCGTACTTGCCGTTATGTTTGCGGCGCTCTTTGCAACGTCGGGCGGCGCGGCGCAGATGTTTAACGAGCAGATTGCAAGCGAGAGTGCCGGAGAGCAGGGTCAGTCATATTATGGCGCATGGCAGTGTGACGGCAGGTTCAATATAAAGAATATTTTGTTGAACAGCATAGATAACGTTGCTGTTTTGGGAGATATCGCCATTTTTAAGGAAAGCATGGCGGACGGTATTACTTTTACCCAAGACGGAATGGCATACTGCACGATAAACGGCAGGGCGATCGACTACGCCAAATTTGAATGCAGCGTAGTTGATGATCACACATTGCATTTACAATGGGAATATGACGGATTTGAATTAACGTGGGGAATGTTCACGGAAAATGTGAGCGACGAAACGGGATTTGATGTCAGATATGAGGTAGATGGAGATACGATGTATCTGAATTTTGCGGGTCAGGATATTCTGCTGTACAAATAATAATATGATAAAGGAGGCTGTATCAGGTATGGAAATGAGAAAATGCGAAAGAGGACATTATTACGACGTGTCTATCCATTCGGAGTGTCCTTATTGCAACAATGAAGGAAATGTAGGGGTAACTATGGCGTTCGGCAATACAGGGTCGTCAGGGAATAATGGAGTGACAATGCCTGTAATGCCAAATTCATCTTCGGAAAATAATGTAACAAGACCGTTGTTTGAAGCGGTACAGAAGTCAAGCGGCGACGATGAGGGAAGAACGGTAGCGCTTATTCAGACGGATATGGGAATAGACCCTGTTGTCGGCTGGCTCGTATGCGTGTCAGGCAAAGAAAAAGGAAGAGATTACAGAATACATACCGACAACAATTATGTCGGGCGCAGTGAAAAGATGGATATCTGCATTCGTGGAGATGAAACTATCTCAAGGGAAAATCAGGCTATCATCACATACGATGCGACAGACAAAAATTATTATTTTTCGCCCGGAGACGGAAGAAGCATAGTCAGGGTGAACGATAAAGCGATTTTCCAAACGGTGGAACTAAAAGCATATGATAAGCTCGTTATCGGTAAGACAGAACTTGTATTTATGCCTTTATGCGGAGAAAAGTTTGAATGGGAAAAAGAATAAAAGAGAAGGGCTTCATTAAAAAGAAGAAGAACAGTCAAAGTGAAGTAACAGTCGATTTAGGCCTTCAGAAGGCATATCTGATGGAAACGCCGGAGGGAAGCGGTATTGTTATCGGGAAGGTGCATGGTATTGGTAAGAGAAGCATGCAGCAGGACTCTTTCGGCGTTTCGGAACTAAAGGAAGAAGTCATCAAAGATAAGGGTATCATGGCTATAGTTGCGGACGGAATGGGCGGATTGTCTGACGGTGAAAGGGCAAGCATGGCGACGATAATTTCATGTCTTAATTACTTTGATACTCATGATATGACGGAAAACATGCCTGACAATATGACTGATATGGCTGAAAACGCCAACATGGAAGTCAGGGAGGTTTTGTCGGATACCGATACATCAAGTGGCTCTACACTTGTCGCGGCAGTTGTTAAGGACAGGAAAATGCACTGGGTATCGGTAGGCGACAGCCATATCCTGCTTTATCGCGGCGGAGAGATCGTTCAGTTGAACAAAGAGCATAACTATGCGGCGGATCTTCAGGATAAGGTTGAAGCAGGTGAGATACCATTGGAGGAAGCGCTGAATGACCCGCAGAGGAATGCGCTGACAAGCTATATCGGCATTGCATGCCTTGAGAAGATCGACTGCAATCAGGAGGCGCTTGAATTGTTTGAGGGCGATAGGGTACTGCTTATCTCGGATGGAGTGTATAATACGCTTGATAATGAAGAGCTTGCAGCTCTGATGGAGTATCCTGCGGGCAAGGCAATGATGCAGATAGGGATGCAGATAGAGGCTAAAAGGAAGCCTAATCAGGATAACTATACAGCGATTATGATGGAAATATGTTAGATAAAGAATAGGAAGCGTAATATGATTGTTGGGAATGGTTATACAAATCAGGGCGGAAGAGAATACAACGAGGACAGCGGGGCATTTGCTGTGAGAGAAAATGCTGCGTATGCTGTCATCGCCGACGGTCTGGGCGGACATGGACAGGGCGATCTGGCGTCCAAGGCAGCGGTAGCGGCAGTTAAAGAGTGTTGTCTCGGGATGCCTGACGATATGCCTGTCACGGAAGAACTTATGGTTGAATGGTTTCACAAGGCAAATAAAGATGTAATGGAAATGCAGAACGAACAGTGCCAAATGAAGACGACGCTTGCCGTGCTGTGTGTAAATGAAACACGGGCGACGGCGCATATGGCTCATTTGGGCGACAGCCGTATATATCATTTTGAAAACGGCAAGTGCGTATTTTATACGTTCGACCACAGCGTTTCAAGAATGGCGGTTCTGACAGGAGAAATCGAGTTGAAAGACATCCGCTTTCACGAAGACAGAAGCAGGCTTTTGAAGGCAATCGGGAAATCAGACGATGTTAAGGCTGAAACAAAGACCATTCATTTTGATAAAAATGCTTCCAATGCTTTTTTGCTGTGTACGGACGGATTTTGGGAGTATGTCACAGAGGAAGAAATGGAACAGACCCTAGCCGAAGCCGAAACGCCGCAGGACTGGATCAACAAAATGCGTCAATATCTTAATAAGAAAGCAAAGAAGGAGAACGACAACAACTCGGCTATCGCGATTTGGATCATATAATTTTAGTGTCTTAAAAGGAGAGCATAAAGAGATGAAAAGCTTAAGAAAATGTAAAATAAAAATTTTTATATTTGTGCTGACGGGTATACTGCTGTGCCTCGGAAACTGGCAGAGAGCTTATGCGGAAGATACGCTGCAGATTGGCATCGACCAGTACGAAGTATTACCTGACGGATATATTCAGGTATATGTCAATCAGAATACAGACGGAAAGTTTGACACTCTTCTTACCGACAGCCTGCTTCTTATAGGTAAGAACAAGTTGGAGATAGAAGAGGTAAAATCTTTTTCAGATGCGGATGAGGCGGTAACATACCTCTGCCTTATTGATATTTCGGGTTCTATGACAGATGACGGTATCGAACAGACCAAGAAAATACTTACGGAACTTGTAGAGTCAAAGGGCGGGAACGATAATGTCTGCATTACCACGATGGGAAATGACGTGTCTTCATCAGGTTTTCTGACGGATACGGCAAAGCTGAAAGAAAATATCGAAGGCATTGAGCGTATCAGCAGCGAAGATACGAACTTGTATTACGGCATTACGGAGGCGCTCAATGAGTTAAAGACAGACAAGCAGGTCAACAAAAAAAGGTGTCTTTTGATCTTCTCTGACGGCGAGGATGATCAGAAAAAAGGAATTACTGAAAAAGAAGCGCAGGACGCTGTAAAGGACAGCCATATTCCTATATTTACCGTGGCATTGAAGGGAAAAAACCTCAAAAATGAGGAAGAAAGCACAAAGATACTTGGAAGTTTTGCGAGAAATTCCGCGGGCGGAGACTGCTATATGCCTTTGCTTGATGAGTCATACGATTATGATGATGTGTGCGGAAAAATAAAAACAAGACTTCAGACAAGCCTTATCCTGAAAGCGAGCCTTGACGGCATCAAGGAAATGGGCGATGATACCGTCAGGATAGAGGTATCACTGTCAGACGGGACAAAGGAAGCAACCGATGGTATTACCGTGCCTGCCGGAAATATCAAAGAAGCTATAGAGGCGGCATCAAAAAGAGATATTAATTACATTATAAAAGAGGGAAGCGAAGGAGAGCAGGAAACAACAGAGACAGGGACTGTTGAAGTAAGTAATAAAAATGAAAAAAGCAAATATATAGTATTTGGCGGCATAGGCGTGGTTATAGTTATAATCATTCTTATCATTGTACTGCTTAGCGGGAAAAAACAGCCGGAATCAAATCAGGCAGACAAAGAGCTGTACAATGAGAATTACGGCAGCGCGGAAGTTTCATGGCAGCCGCCTTCATCCGATATGACAATGGCGCCGGGAACCGATTCGGGTGGAAGCTCAGGCACTCAGGCACAAAAGGGTAAAGGCAGGATACAGGTTACATTATATAAAGTCGGTCCCAACGAGGATAAGAGTTATCAGATAACTTTGAAGGGAGAGGCGCTGATAGGAAGAAACAAAGAGTGCCAGTTGTCATTAGCTGACGACAGCGCTTTGTCCGGAAAGCATTGTTCACTTATCTACAGGGACGGAAATGTATATGTAAGGGATGAAAATTCAACAAACGGTACATATGCAAACGGCGTTCCCGTATTAGGGGAATATAAGGTTGAGAAAGACGACATACTTTTAATAGGTTCTTCAGAATACCGCATTTACTGGGAATAAAAACATTTGAGTGGGCTGCTTAGGCAGCCCATTTATAATATTCCAATTTTTTTCAAATATGGTGAATTATTTTGTGTACAAGCGAATAAACTAATATATGGACAACCATAAAAGGTTAAAAACAAATATTAGCATATTAAGAAAGGACTTAATATATCAGCTTATGTATTCAAAAAATTTCTTTTTATTGTTACTCGCTAATATAGCCTGCGCGTTTGCGCTTATTCTGTCAAGAGGAGATACAGTATACGGTTTTGAGCCTGTGGAGGCATATGTACAGACACAGAACGTCAGCAGCCAAAGCTGCAAGGCACAGATAGAGTCGAGAGCATCGATACAGCGCGTTATCAGTTATGATACACTGGAGGCGCCGTATTGTATAAAGGCGACGGATGCCGACATTGAGACCCTTATGAAAATAGTACAGGCTGAGGCAGGAGGCGAGGACAGGCGCGGCAAGCTTCTGGTGGCGAACGTTATTATAAACCGCGTCAGAAACAAACAGTTCCCCAATAATATAACAGATGTTGTCTATCAGCAGTCGCGAAATGTCACGCAGTTTTCCCCTGTCTCGAACGGAATTATAAATAATGTTGCGATTTCTGCGGAAACGAAAGAAGTAGTATACAGCGCGCTCAGAGGCGAGGATGTCTCGAACGGGGCATTATTTTTTATGGCGCGTAAATACACATCCGCCGAAAACGCAAAATGGTTTGACAACAATCTTACCTTCTTATTCTCATATGGCGGTCATGATTTTTATAAGAGATAAAGCTAAGATGGCGAGTATTCTTGTGTTGCAGTTAAAAAGATACTGTGTTAAAATAAGCATGCAGTTGTGACTGCCAAAGTATAAGCAAGGGGAGAAAACAAAATGGAATTATTCTACCAAAGTACAAGAAGCAAAGGTGAGCCTGTCAAAGCGTCGCAGGCTATTTTGAGAGGACTTGCGCAGGATGGGGGACTGTATGTTCCCGAAGCAATACCTGCCCTTGGGAAAAGCCTTGAGGAGTTTTCGCATATGACATATCAGGAAACGGCATATGAGGTCATGAGGCTGTTTTTGACTGATTTTACGGAAGAAGAACTTAAAGACTGCATTAATAAAGCGTATGACAGCAAATTTGACACAGAGGTCATGGCGCCGCTTGTGGAGGCTGACGGAGCTTATTATCTTGAACTTTTTCACGGTGCGACTATTGCGTTTAAGGATATGGCGCTTTCTATTCTGCCGCATCTTCTCACTACATCCGCGAGAAAAAATAACGTCAGCAACGAGATAGTAATACTGACTGCGACAAGCGGCGATACAGGCAAGGCGGCGCTTGCGGGATTTGCAGGTGTCAAAGGGACAAAGATAATAGTGTTTTATCCGAAAAACGGCGTAAGCCCTATTCAGGAAAAACAGATGGTGACACAAAAAGGCGATAATACTTTTGTCGTAGGCATTACAGGCAATTTTGACGATGCACAGACAGGAGTTAAGCAGCTTTTTGGCGATAAAGAACTTGAAAAGACCATGGCAGATGCAGGATATCAGTTTTCTTCCGCAAATTCAATAAATATCGGAAGACTTGTTCCTCAGGTCGTTTATTATGTGTATGCGTATGCGCAGCTTTTGGGCAAAGGAAAGATAACAAAGGGCGAGAAGATTAATGTCGCTGTGCCGACAGGTAATTTCGGAAATATCCTTGCCGCATATTTTGCTAAAAATATGGGCGTTCCCATTGCGAAGCTGATATGCGCGTCAAATGAAAATAAAGTTTTGTATGACTTCTTTGAAAGCGGAGTGTACGATAAGAACAGGGAATTTGTCCTTACAAGTTCGCCGTCAATGGACATCCTTATTTCAAGCAACCTTGAAAGACTTATTTATATGTCTGCTGACTGTGACTCGGACAAAAACGCGGCGTTTATGAAGAAACTCTCAAAAGAAGGAAGATATGAGATAACACGCGATATGAGAGCCAATATGACTGATTTTTACGGCGGATATGCGACAGAGGATGAGACGGCGGCGACTATCAAGGCACTGTATGAGAAAACAGGCTATGTGATAGATACACATACCGCAGTGGCGGCAACAGTCCTTAATAAATACAGGGCGGCGACGAACGATAATACAAAGACAGTTGTTGCGTCTACGGCGAGTCCGTTTAAATTTACAAGAAGCGTAATGAACGCTATCGATAAAAAATACGATTCAATGGGAGATTTTGAACTTGCCGATGAACTTTCAAAGCTTGCGAAAGTTAAGATACCAAGAGCAATCGAAGAAATCAGGACAGCGCCCGTTTTACATGATACAGTATGCAGCAAGGAAGATATGAAAGCGGTAGTTATGAAATTCTTGGGTATATAAGAGGAGTCAGGTAAAATGAGTTTGGGAATGATAATCAGGATACTGATAATGGCTTGCGGAGTGTATATGATGTACTGGGCAGTGCAGATGAACATCAGCCAAAAGATACCTGCAATGCTTGTAGGCAAGGGATTTCCGCTAAGCCGCGCAAAAGACCCGAAAGGTTTTATCAGATTTACGTTTCCATTTACACTGGGAACGGGGATAATCCTTTTTGCGGGCGGAGCATTGGACGCTATAGGTGTATTTGCGCTATATCCGCTGCTTGATACCGCTGTGAGTCTTTTGATAGTGGTAGTTATCATTATTTACGGTGTTATTCTTATGAAAGCACAGAAGAAATATCTTGTAGGAATCGAATAGTTAGTCTTAGCGCATACCGTAAGTTATGTACGGGGAAGCGCGGAAAAGAGGTAAATATGACAGATAAGGAAATTTTAAGCCACATAGACCACACGCAGCTTAAGCCGTTTGCGAAGTGGGAGGATATAGAAAAACTCTGCGATGAGGCACTGGAGTATCAGACGGCGTCGGTCTGTATACCACCTGCGTACATAAAGAGAGTTAATGACAAATATGGAGACAGAATAAATATCTGTACAGTCGTAGGTTTTCCACTCGGCTACAGCGTGACGGCGGCAAAGGCTGCGGAGATAGAGCAGGCGCTTGCCGACGGATGCAATGAAATCGATATGGTAGTAAATATCAGCGATGTTAAAAACGGTGATTACGATAAGGTAGAGGAAGAGATAAGAACGCTTAAAAAGGCATGCAAGGGTCACATTTTAAAGGTGATAATCGAGACATGCTTTCTTACCGAAGAGGAAAAGACAGCTATGTGCAAGGCTGTCACGAACGCGGGAGCGGATTACATCAAGACATCGACAGGATTTGGCACAGGCGGAGCGACTATTGAGGACATAAGACTCTTCAAACAGCATATCGGCGCGAATGTTAAGATGAAAGCCGCGGGCGGTGTCAAGACAAAAGAAGACCTTATAATGTTCCTTGAGGAAGGATGCGACAGGATCGGTACATCATCGGCAGTCGGAATGCTTAAGGGAGCAGAGGCTAAAGGCTATTAAGGGAGGTCAATTCGCAGATGAGTGAGGCTAAAGAGCTGATCAGCAGTTTTAAGAAAATTTTAAAGCGTGAGAAGATAGATTTTTATATAGTGCCTACTGCTGATTTTCACGGTTCGGAGTATGTTGACGGGTATTTTAAGGTCAGGGAGTTCCTTTCGGGCTTTACAGGTTCAAACGGAACGCTTGTCGTCAGCGAGGACGAGGCGGGGCTTTGGACGGACGGCAGATATTTTGTTCAGGCGGAGCGCGAGCTTGCAGGTTCGGGCATTGTGCTGTATAGAATGGACGAGGAGGGCGTTCCCGACATAAAAGAATATTTGGACGAAAAAGTCAGGGACGGACAGACTATCGGATTTGACGGAAGAGTAGTTGACGCGAAGTTCGGCATGGAACTTGAAGAGATTTTTAAAGACCGTAATGTGAAATTTACATATGACAGGGATGTTGCGGACGAATTGTGGAGCGGCAGACCGCCAATACCTCAAAGTAAGGTGTGGGAGGTGCCCGAAGCCCTCTGCGGAGAGAGTGTGGAGCAAAAGCTTGCACGTGTCCGCAAAAAAATGACGCAGGAAAAGGCAAAGCATCTGCTCATATCAAAGCTTGACGACATTATGTGGCTTTACAATATACGCGCAAACGATGTTGAGTGCAATCCCGTGGCGCTTGCGTACACATTTATTTCGGAGGATAATGCCGTTTTATTTATCCAAAAAGCGGCTATTAGCGATGAGATAAAGGCTTCTCTGAAAAAATGCGGCGTCGGGTGCAGGGATTATGGCGATATAACATCATTCCTGAAAGAATGTGCGATAGACGGCAGGGTATGGTGCGCGGCTTCGGATATGAGTTATCTTTTATATAAGCTTGTAAAAGAACGCGCAGAGATAATAGACAAAGACAACCCGACAGAACTTTTAAAAGCCGTAAAAAACCCGACAGAACTTGAAAACATAAGGAAATATTATCTGCTTGACAGCGTTGCGCTTACAAAATTCCTTTTCTATATGAAAAATAATGCGGGAAAGGAATATATGGATGAGTATACCGCGGCAAAAAAGCTTGACGGGATGCGCAGCAGGATAGAGGGCTTTATAGAATTGTCGTTTGATACCATAAGCGCATACGGAGCTAATGCCGCGATGATGCACTATGAGGCGACCGAGGGTGATAAGGCGGAAATCAAGGCGGAGGGATTGTATCTTGTTGATTCCGGCGGTCAGTATATGGGCGCTACGACTGATGTGACGAGAACTGTTGCGCTTGGTCCGATAACAGATGAAATGAAAAAGCATTTCACAAAGACTGTATGCGGAATGTTACGTCTTGCCAATGCAAAATTCCTGTATGGCTGTACCGGCAGGAATGTCGATATCATGGCACGTCAGCCATTGTGGGAATGCTATATTGACTATAAGTGCGGTACAGGTCATGGGATAGGCTATATTTTAAATGTCCATGAAGGTCCGCAGAACATAAGGTGGCGTTTCAGAAACGGGATGACGGAAACGGCGCTTGAAGAGGGAATGATAGTTTCTGACGAACCGGGCGTATATATTGAAGGCAGCCATGGCATACGTATAGAAAATATTTTGGAGATCGTAAACGAGGTAAAAAACGGCGACGGTCAGTTTATGGGATTTCGGCATCTGACTTATGTTCCTATAGATCTTGACGCGGTGGATGTTAAATATATGGAACCGTCCGATATAAGACTTTTGAATGAATATCATAAACTTGTGTTTGAAAAACTTTCGCCTTATTTTGAAGGTGAGGAGCTTTCACAGCTTAAGACTGCGACGAGGGAAGTTTTTTGATATAGTTTATACTAATTTTATTGACTTTTATTGGCAACTTTGAGATAATATTAACAAATGTGCGGTTATTATCAGAAACTGCTCATAAAATAATAAAATAAATATATTTAAGGAGGTTTTTGTATGTCAACAAAAGCGTATTATCCCATTTCTGAGATTGGTGCGGGAAAAGTAGGATTTTCTAAGACACGTTCTATTATTGAAGCAGCATTCTACGGAAATAACGTAGTAAAGGTAAACACCTTGAAAGAGGCGTATGAATTAGCTAAAAATTCTCCGGGAACGATAGTTACCGATATGCCTGTAAAGGATGGCGAGACTTTTGGACTTGAGAAGGATGCAAAGGTTCTTCTGTTCAATGACGGTGCTGTAACAGGACGTTATGCGGCAGCACGTCGTATCAAAGGCGAGCCCGGTGTTGACGAAGTCAAGCTTGACAAGGTTGTTATGGACGCTGTATATGAGACACGTTGGAAGACAATGTACCATGCAGAGTGCTTCGTAGGTCTTGACCCTGAGTTTATGGTAAAGGCACATCTCCTTATTCCCGAAGGAGAGGAGAATATTCTTTACAACTGGATGATCAACTTCCAGTATATGTCTGATGAGTATGTAAAGATGTACAAGAATTCAAAGCCTGTAGGCGATGGAAAAGAGCCGGATATTTATATCTTCTCTGATCCCCAGTGGGCTCCTCATGATGCTCCTGACGTTGACTATAGCTGCCTGAGTGATCCGCTTACTCTCTGCTATTTCGATACGAACCAGAACTGTGCGGCAATTCTTGGTATGAGATATTTCGGTGAGCACAAGAAAGGTACTCTGACAATGGCGTGGGCACTTGCTAACAGAAACGGTTATGCGGCATGTCACGGCGGACAGAAAGAGTATACTCTGCCTGACGGTTCTAAGTTTGTTGCATCTGTTTACGGTCTGTCAGGATCAGGTAAGTCTACGCTTACACATGCTAAGCATGGCGGCAAGTATCCTATCACTGTACTTCATGATGATGCGTTTATCATCAATACAGATACTTGCGCGTCTGTAGCACTTGAGCCTACTTATTTTGATAAGACAGCTGACTATCCTACAGGCTGTCCTGACAATGAGTACCTCCTGTCAGCTCAGAACTGCTCGGCTACTCTTGACGAGAACGGCAAGATACAGCTTGTAACAGAGGATATCAGAAACGGTAACGGACGTGCTATCAAGTCTAAGCTGTGGTCTCCTAACCGTGTAGACAAGATTGACGCTCCTGTTAATGCTATCTTCTGGATAATGAAGGATCCTACGATTCCGCCTGTAGTTAAGTTAAAGGGTTCGGCACTTGCATCAGTTATGGGTGCTACGCTTGCTACAAAGACTTCTACGGCAGAGCGTGTTGCGGCAGGTACGGATCTTAACGCTTTAAGAATTGTTCCTTACGCTAATCCGTTCAGAACATATCCTCTTGTAAACGACTATGAGAAGTTCAAGAAACTTGTTGAGGAGAAGAATGTTGCCTGCTACATCGTCAACACAGGCGATTTTATGGGTACAAAGGTTAAGCCCGCTGATACATTAGGCATCCTTGAGACTATCGTTGAAGGAAAGGCTAAGTTCGAGAAGTGGGGCAACTTTGATGATATTGAGATCATGTACGACTGGTCAGGCAAGACGGCTGACTTCACTCCTGATCTGAACAATCCTGAGTACAAGGCTGCATTGAAGAACGCTATGCAGAACCGTGTAAAGGCTGTTGAGGACTTTGCAACAAAGAAGGAGGGCTATGACAAGCTTCCTGATGAGGCACTTGCAGCTTTGAAGAAGCTTGTTGAGCAGTGCTAGTTTTAATTTTAGTATCTGTAAGAAGCACAGTTGAAGAATGACTGTGCTTCTTTTTGTTATTATAAATGAAGCTTTACATAAATTCTTTTATAATATATAATAAGAAAAGTTTATAATTGGATGTTTCACGTAGATCCATTTTTACAATTTTACTGTTTTGATGTTATGGAGCGTAATATGGCACAATGAGTTCATTTATTTTTAGATTTAAAAGTTTTATCGTAAAGCAGAAAATTAAAATCAATATAGTATTTTTTATATTGGCTTTCTTTGGAGTATGCAGTGTTATAACAAGTTTTTTGAATTATATATATGTGATGCCTGATGACTGGAGTAATAAATTATGGTCGGATTTTTACTCAGAGGACAATATTGATTATCTGTATTTGGGTTCTTCCCACGTATACTGCGGAATAGATCCATATATACTTAATGATGTAAATGGTAAAAATAATTTTAATCTGTCCTCTCATTCCCAATTGCTTAACGGTTCTTATTATTTATTAAAGGAAGCTGACAGGAAAAATAAACTTCAACATGTATATTTGGAAATGGGATATGACTGTTCCACAAGAGTGCCATATTCTGACAGAATGATATGGAATTGGTATAATATCGATTATATGGATATGTCGCTGAATAAGGCAGAGTATATTATAGGCATAAATGATTTGAATAATTACTTGGAAACGTTGCTGCCATTTGTGAGGTACAGAAGCAATATATTTGATGAAGGACATATAAATACGGTAGTAACAAGAAAAAGAAAATTAAATAGTGGAAATATTATCTCAAGGGAAACTGGAGAAAAATTTTTAGGTAAGGGGTTTTGCATCAGATCATGGGTAGTTCAGGAAAAAGAACTGATGTCAGATAGTATTGAGCTGTCCGAGGAACCGATGCTTCCGGAAGCGGAGCGTTATCTGAGAAAAATAATTGAGTATTGCCGGAATAACGATATTGAAATTACTTTATTTTCTGTTCCAATATATGAATTGATAACACTCGGCATAAATGATTATGATAACTATATAGAACAGGTCAGCGAGATAGCCGACGAATATGGGATACAATACTATGATTTTAATATCTGCAAGGATGAAATACTTTCCATACAGAATATTACGTATTTTTCTGATATAAGACATTTGAACGATACGGGAGCGGAATTGTTCACTAATGTATTTTGGAAAATAATGTCCGCGCCATCTGTAGAAAATAAAAAGTATTTTTACTCTTCATATAAAGAAAAACTTCAAAATGGCGAACCAAATATGTATGGCATACTCAGATTAAATTACAGCAATAATTTTGAAGTAGCGGCAAGCCGCCCTGATGATATGGAATACAGAATACTTTTGACACCTGATAATGGGGGAACAAGAATGTATCAGGAATTTTCCTCGAACCCATACTTTTCCGTACCGGAAAACGAACACGGAATATGTACGATAGTCGCAAGAGTAACAGGACAGGAGGATGAGGTTCAGACTTTGGAAATTGATTATTAATGTGTATTATAGGGTACATAAATTTTGATGCGCAGGCTTTTTTATATTGCGTAGTTAACATATTTGAGTATATAATGTAAAGTATTAAAAGAAAAATGTCTTGCAATATCTGAAAATAATTTAGGAATATAAGGAAGTGAGGTTATGCTGAATATTTATATATATGAATACGATAAATACAAAGGCTATCCGGCATCCGGTTATGTATCAGATGTAAAGGGGATATTTGATGATGAACGTGAGCCGGAATGGTTTAAGGATGATTTTGTAAAAAAAATCATTCAGGATATAGATAAGTCAGTTGTCAGGACAATTAGTGATGATGGGTTTGTTACTTTGACAAATGACATTTTAGGAGAATTAAGTGTAAACCAGCTTTCAAGTGGCTGCAAGGCTCTGATATTATTGTACAAAACTGATTTTAAGATAAACGGTGATAGAATGGGAGATAACTGTGTACCTTTATTACTTGAGATTGCTGTAAAAAAAGATATTTATATAAGTCTTCACCATATTATGCAGTTTCCCGAAAAATTCGAGGCTGTTATAGTAAACAACGGTGAGCGCATTCACAGCAAGAATGAGTATATAGACTGGACAATAGAATTGGAGTAGCTGTATGAAAATCAGTGTAAGTGTAAAAACTAAAAGACTTGAATATGATTTTGAATTAAATTCAAAGGTCACAGTTATACAAGGGGATAGCGCTTCCGGTAAGACCAGTTTGGTTGATCTGATAATGGGACAGAGAGCGCAGATAAGCGTGACGGGCGATTACAGCTTATTTGTTTTGAATAAGATGATTTTTGACAACTTATGCAAGAAATGCTTAAAGAATAATGATGGTTCATTATCGGATGAAGAATATTTGAGTAAAATGTGGACAAAAGAAAATCCATTTGAAGATTCCGTTATATTTGTTGATGAAGAGGATTTTGTTGAAACTACCAGATTTGCCAGACTGGTAAACAGTGATATATCATGTTATTATGTTATAATTGACAGAAGTAATTTAGCGGGCATCAGTTATTCGCCCGATAATATATTTATCCTTGAAACTGATGGAAGAAAACATTGGCTGCGACCTAAGTACACATTTGACGACAGCAACGTTGAAAAGATTGACGCTGTTTTAGTAGAAGGTACCGGTTCTGATTATTTGTTTTTCAAGAAATTATTTGAGAATTGTCCTGTTTGGAACCCTATGAGTGATTCAGGCATAATTAGTGCCGGTAGAAATAATATTCCTAAGTATTTGAATAAAAATGTGAATAAGATAGAAAATAAAACATTGTTTTTAGCAGTGGATTATTGTGCTTTTGGCAGTAATGTAGAACGTGTTTTTGAAGAATGTTTTAAAAACAATTTACGGGTAATTCTTAATTCAGATTATATTTCGTTTGAGTATTTATTATTAAAGTCAAATCTTATAGATGATGCTGAGATAGATGATATCATAAATGAAAACTATATAGCATACAGTAATATAGAAAAGTTGTGTACAAAACGGTTAGTAGAGCTTACAAAATATAAATATTTTAAATATTCTAAGTCACCGAAGAGATTTTCAGATTGTTATACAATTGATTGCTGCAGCAAACACGATAAGAATGATTGCGGCGCATACAAAAGGTTTCGGGGAAAAGATAAGATAAACGAGATGTTAAGAGGGACAATATTTGAATTTTTGTTAAGATATGCAGGTAGAATATAATGATTATTATATCTAATAGGCTAAAGGACAGTTAGCTTTGTCTTTTAGTCTGTTTTTTTGTTGAATAAAAAATCTTTAAACATCTTAAACAAATCTTAAACATTTTCCCAGTTGGAAATTAATCAAAATACCTGTATACTAACTTTATCATGATAAAAGAAAATCGGCTGGCAGTGAGCTCAATCAGCCGTATACGGAGGTTAATATGTACAGCATACTGGTATGTGATGATGAAAAAGATATCGTATCGGCGCTCAGGATTTACCTGACGTCGGAAGGCTACAGGGTATATGAAGCATATGACGGAAAAGAAGCGCTTGAAATCCTCGAAAAAGAGGAAATCCACCTTGTGATAATGGACATAATGATGCCCGTAATGGACGGCATATCGGCGATGGTAAAGCTTCGTGAGACAAGCAATGTTCCCGTGATAATGCTGACAGCAAAGGGTGAGGACACTGACAAGGTGCTTGGACTCAATATCGGAGCGGACGACTATGTGACGAAACCTTTTAATCCGGTGGAACTTCAGGCACGGGTGAAGTCGCAGCTAAGACGCTATATGCAGCTTGGAGGAAGCACTTCAAACCCCGATAAAGCTTTAAAAGAGGTACTTGTCATAGGCGGCATAGAACTTGACGACAAGACAAAAGAAGTTACTCTCGACGGTGAAAAAGTAGCGCTTACGCCGACAGAATACGATATATTAAAACTTTTGATGCAAAGCCCCAACGAAGTGTTTTCGCCCGCGCAGATATATAAGAAAGTGTGGAATGATAACCCATATGGCACGGAAAACACAGTCGCGGTACATATCAGGCATCTCAGGGAAAAACTGGAGTATTCGCCCGCAGAGCCAAGATACCTGAAGTCAGTCTGGGGGCGCGGTTACAAAATCGAATTGGAGAACAAAAACAAAAATCAAAAAGGCAGTGAGGAAAAGAGGTAAACTATGAAAAAGATAAGAGGTTTAAGCATAGCAAAGCTTATCGCATGGATAGTGTTCCTTGCGGGCGCAGGCGTGGCGGTCATAGGCGGAGTGCTGACGCTTATGGCGGTTGATACGGACTGCTACACACAGTCATACAAACAGGTGATAGATGAGGAATATGCCTCTTTAAACGATATAAATAATAACAGGGCATTTTCGCGTGATATTGAAGGCTGGAGCAGGAATTTGGACAGAAATTTCAAATACGGAATTATCAGGGCAGATACCCTTGCAGACATTGAACTTTCGAGCGAGGACAGCTATGTGTCGGGCAATTTTTCACAGACCGATTTAGATAAGATCGCGGACGACCCAAACGGGCTGATGCTTACGCAGATAAGATATTATTATACTGATAATGGCGCTTATACTATAAAAAGCCGTGGATATTATGCTGATTATCTGGATAGTGACAACGTCTTCAGAGTAGGCGTTCATTCCAATGATGAAAACGTGTCGGGAGATACATCAGGCGACTGGAGAGGCTTTTATGCGGACAGCGTATGTTATGATACGACAGGCGGTATTTTTTACTATTATGTCAGCTCTACGCAGAAGTATTATCCCGTGCAGAACGTGACGCTCATCTACACAAGCCCTGCCGATGGGATAGCGCGTCATTACACGTATAACTATGATTTTGATGAAAAAGTATATATATTTAATAATGTATGGGAAGACAGGGCAGAAGTAACAACAGAATCTTCTGACGATGTACCGGGTGCATTTGAAGAAACAGATGAAGACATATACAGCGAAACATACAGCGGCAACGTAGAGCTTCTGCTTATGGGAGACGAAAAAGGCAGGATTACGTTTGACCAACTCAACAACACATCATTTAACTATAAATGCTGGGGCACGTTGATTATGGACAACATAAGGCAGATCGATGCTTTTGAAATTAAGCTGATAGATGCAAAACATATCACAAAGCAGAGCTTCAAGGACAGTCCGGGTTATTATCTTGATGAAAATTACACGCTGATAGTAAATGTGGCTGATGAGAGTGAAAATTACTGGGTAGTCTCAATAGTCCCGTCTGAGTCTGAAATCAACGCGAACCTGAACAGCAACAGTCAGTATGAACAGCAGAAATATATGCTTAGAACGATATACAGCATGAGATATTTAGCGATATATATGTTTATAGTCGGAATAATTGTGACAGTGGCGTCATTTTCTTTCCTTATATATTCGGCGGGGTATCGGAAAAACAGCGATACCGTGGTAAAGCTTCCGATAATCGATCACATGCCGTTGGAAATCCTGACCGCAATAGTCGCAGCGGCAGAACTGGTACTCGTGTTGGTCATAGATATTGTTGTCAATATTGACAGCAGGTATACTATGCTTGGGATAGATTTTTCGATTGCAGCCGTGATTGTTATGGCGGGCATACTATGCGCTTTCATGCTGAGCCTGACAGTGAGGGTGCGCGCAGGACAATGGTGGCGCGAAAGCATATGCTACGCCGTCTATAAGGCACTGAGAAAAGCAGCGTCAATACTTGCAAAAAATATCAGCATGTTATGGAAAGTCATTGCTGTTTTTGCGGCAATATCAGCCGTGGAGTTTATTGCTATCTGCATATGCTGGTATGAAACGGACATTTTGGCTATATTATGGGCGATTGAAAAGGTAATTATCTTTGCGGTATTTATATGGCTTTCACTGCAGCTTAAAAGACTTCAGGACGGCAGTAAGCGCCTTGCAGACGGAGAATTGCAGTATAAAATAAACACCGACAAAATGTTTTGGGAGTGCAGAAAGCATGCCGAAAATCTGAACAAAATCGGCGACGGAATGTCAAAGGCGGTAGACGAGCGTATGAAAAGTGAACGCTTGAAGACAGAGCTTATCACCAATGTATCACATGACATCAAGACACCGCTTACTTCTATAATCAATTATGTCGATTTGCTTGAAAAGGAGCATTTGGAAAACGAAAAGGCGGTCGAGTATCTCGAAGTACTTAAACGTCAGTCGGCAAAACTCAAAAAGCTTACAGAGGACTTGGTCGAGGCGTCAAAGGCATCTACGGGCAATCTTGAAATCGAAAATGAGCAGATTGAGGCGGGCGTATTTTTGACCCAGACAGTCGGCGAGTTTGAGGAAAGACTTTCGGCGGCGGATTTGGAGCTGATTATCAGCAAGCCTGATGAGAGCGTGTACATCACGGCAGACGGCAGGCACCTGTGGCGCGTGGTTGACAATTTAATGAACAATATCTGTAAGTACGCGCAGCCTCATTCAAGGATTTATGTAAATCTTGAAGCTGCGGACGGGGACGTTTTGATAACATTCAGGAATATGTCAAAATATCCGCTGAACGTAAACGGCGACGAGCTGCTTGAACGCTTTGTGAGAGGGGATAAGTCGAGAAACACGGAAGGACACGGACTTGGGCTTTCCATAGCCAAGAGCCTTATGGACTTGATGAATGGAAAGATGGAGATTTATGTTGACGGTGATTTGTTCAAGGTAGTGTTGAAATTTTTGCGGAAATAATCGGAAGTAACGAAAAGTAACCGAAAAACATTATTGTATTGACGATATATGCTGTAATATAGTAAAATTAAATAAAAGGGGAGCGTATAATGGAGGCGGTTTATGTCAATAATAAGGTTTTACTGTTACGATGATGATTTGTGCGTTGGCGAAGCGCTTTTCTACCCTAAGCATGTTGTGCTGAACTGGAAGCCTGACAAAGAGCTGAGCCCCCATGCCCTGAGATATAAATATCGGTACACGGACTATTTTATAAATCAGCTATGCACAATGCCCAGAGAGCTTTTAGAGAATAAGTCCACTATCATGATCAAGTACCATCACCTGATATTAAAGAAAGAGTGACAGCTTTGATATTCCATAATAATTTAACAAAATTTTACAGGTAAATCTTAGTAAAGTTGTTCATGCTTTGCCTGTTGATATTTTGATACATATAGGTTATACTATAATTAATCTGAAATGTGCGATCACTCTTGTCATTTTGAACCTACATCACTTTAAACGGGATTCCTACATTGCCTGATTAATGTCAAGCCCCCCATTATGGTCAGGGGAAGACAGCGAGATGGCTGCGGTTGCCCACCTGGCATTAGCTAGGAGTCAAAATACAAGAGACGGCATTTTGGAGATACACTAAAGAAAGAGCAGCCTTACGGCTGCTTTTTGTATTAAGAAAAGTCTAAAATATCAATGGTGGAGGTAGCGTCATAAATAATCGTGGCAGGAAGTTTATCATAGCGATGATATGGATCATCATTGCTATCGGAATTTACAAATGCGGCGTGGAGGACGGACTGCACAAAGAATATGCTGACGGCAGCCTGACTGAAAAAACATCTGAAGATAACATAAAGTCAGAGACACATCAGGATAAAGAAGAACCTGAACGCCTTGCTTTTGACCATGATATAAGGGTGCTTATAAAGACAAAAGATTTTGGCAGTATATTCCATCAGGAACTTAAGATATCGTCGTCGGACGGACTTGAAGTAAAAATAAACGATGAAAAAGCCGATTATGCCCCCGGTGAAGAATATTCTATAAACGCATCGGATTTAGATGGCGCAAGCGCCGTGATATGCAGTAAGAACAATGGTAAAATGAAGCTTGACGGTATCGCAAGAAGCGAAGGCATAGAGTATAGAGGCACGATAGAAGCCTACGGGACAAAAGACGGCATAGTGGTCGTAAATGAACTGCCTGTTGAAGAATACCTTTACGGCGTTGTTCCAAGCGAGATGCCCTCATCATATCCAATGGAGGCACAGAAAGCTCAGGCGATAGGTGCGAGGACATATGCCTATTTTCACAAAAAAGAATATGCTTATCCCGAATGGAGGGCGCATGTTGACGACAGTACCACATTTCAGGTGTATCTCAACATCCCCGAGACCGAAGCGGCGCGTGAGGCGGTGGATGCGACTGAAAATATGGTCATATGCCGAGACGGAGAACCGATACAGAGTTATTACTACTCTACATCGGGAGGTTACAGCGCGGGAAACGGCGCATGGAGCACAGGGACATACAATGAACTCGACGACGATTTTCTGGTGGAAACAGGAGAAGAAATATTTACAAAGAATGACGACGACAGCGAGCAGAAATACAGGGCTTACATAGACAGCGGACGCAGCAGCGATATTGAATACGATGAGCCGTGGTACCGCTGGGAATACATAAAAGTGATAGATGACAGTGCAAGAGAGGAACTTTTTAAACGCTTATATGATATGTACCTTTCACAGCCTGATAATGTCAGGATAAGGGCGAAGTTTTTAAGCGCCGACAAAATAGTGGAGGAGACGCAGATAAATGATATAAGAGTGCTGATAAGGCAGAAGAGCGGGCTTGTGCCGAACCTTCTGATAGAAACCCCCAACTTTACCGTAAACATAAGGACACAGAACAGTATAAGACAGGCGCTCTCATTTGCGGGAGACACAGTGACGAAAAATGACGGTTCACAGTTTACCTTGGGAAATATACTTCCGAGTGCATATTTTTATATTGAAAAAAAATTTGATAACAGCGCGGAAAACGGGAATAATTTAATAGAGATAAGAATACGCGGAGCGGGAATGGGGCATGGCGCGGGAATGTCGCAAAATGGCGCAAAATGTCTTGCTCTCAAAGGTTTCACAGCCTTGCAGATATTAGCATATTATTATAGAGGCAGCATAGAGGAATTGTGAAAAAGTCTATTAAGGCGGGAATTATCAAATGGTGAGAAACAGGATATATGAGCTGCAAAAGCAGATACGCAGAACTATTGCCGAGGCGGAGGTGGCAGCCTACGCTTCGGGCGCTGCGTTCTTTTTGTTTTTGTCTATCATCCCTATGATAATGCTTATAAGCGGCTTGATACCAAGAAGCGCGATAGCACAGACTGAAATGGTCAATATATCGCAGGCAGTCATACCCGACAGAGTATACAGCTTCCTCATGGGAATAATAAACAGCTATCACGGGGATAATGTGACGCTGCTGTCATTTTCGGCTATCGTTGTTATATGGTCGGCGTCAAAAGGCGTCCTTGCGCTGATGCGGGGACTAAACCACATATATAACATCGAAGAATCACGTAACTATATACTGATAAGACTTGAAGCGGCGTTTTATACCTTGTTCCTTTTAGTGGCAATAATATTGTCGATAGGAATTTTAGTGTTTGGAAATACTATGGCAAAGATGCTGATACCCGACGACGGATTTGCGGCAAACGTGTGGAAAGTCATAGGAAGCCTGCGTCATATCTTTGTGGCATGCATGATTTCGGTAGTTTTCTGCACCATGTACAGCATGCTGCCTGACAATCAACTCTCATGGAGCGCGCATTACCCCGGAGCAGTGTTTACATCAGTATTTTGGACGCTGTATTCCTTCGCGTTCTCAGTATATATCGACTATTTTGACGGATTTTCAATGTACGGAAGCCTCACCACGATAATCATTGTCATGATATGGCTTTATTTCTGCATTTATATATTTTTCTGCGGAGCACTGGTAAACAAGTGGATAATGGAGAAAAGCGGATAACGGTGATAGCGGTGATAGCGGAAATCGTTAAGATTTGGGTACACGTATTTACAACTATTTTTTATAATGCTAGAATTGCCTTATAAAATATAAAGGTGGATAGGGTGTTCTAAGACGACCGAATTTAGGGCAAATATACAAAAACGCGTTGCTGCTGTCGCAATGCACCGCTTATTTTGTATATTTGTCCTAAATTCTACAGTGTTGAAAAGACACTTGAGTGTCACTGATAATCTCAAGGCATAATCTCAAGGCAAAAAAAACGGAATTGAAGCCCAATCGGTGTCATGCATCAAATTCAGACCTTCAAAAAGCGTCGGCACTTAGCGAAGCAAGCTTAAAAAGCGCCGCTGAGCTTAGTGTCCGCTACGCTTTTTGGGAGCGCAAGCGTGTCTGAATTTGATGCATGACACCGATTGGGCTGGCGTAGTGGCATGCAACACCCTTAAATCAACCAATCAACCAATCAGAAGGAGAAACAACATGAAAAAAACTATAAAATTCCTAACACTGCTTTTATCATGCACATGTACACTTGCCGTAGGCGGCTGCTCACAAAAACCATCCAATCAGGACCAACCCCCCCAAGAAACAATAGATATCAGCGAAACAGACACAGAAAACAAAATCAGCGAAGAAACCACACAGACATCACAAGAGCAGACTGACGAGGAACAAACACAGACAGCAGATGAAACCACAGCAGCAAAAGCACCCGCAGTTTCAATAAAAACAAGTGAAGATAAAAAAATATACGACGACACAGGCGAAGTACTTATCGTGACAGAAAGCCATGCGCTTGTTGAGATTACTTCTGACGGGTTTGATGCCTTGAAGAAAACAGTCGAAAGTTATTATGGAAAAGACAATACCGATATAATAGACAACATGACACAGGAGGCGCAAAATCATCTTCAGGGAATGAAAGAACTGGAGGATTATGACATATCGCAGTTTCCGACCTACTATATGGACAAGACAGCCAGCCTTGAGAGAAGTGACAGCAGTGTCATAAGCTTTTCAAATACGGATTATGAATTTTGGGGAGGAGCTCATGGCAGTTATATTACCTACGGATATACAGTCGATGTGGAAAGCGGCAGTGAATTAAAGTTTGAAGATATGATTACCGATATGGAAAGTTTCCGCGCAGAGGCAGTGCCGTATGTGACAGACAAACTCTATGAGGATTATGGCGAGGGGCTTTTCCCTGAGTATACCGAGACTGTAGGCAGTACATTCGGCGGAGAGTATGAACCGAGCTGGTATCTGAACGCGACAGGGATCGTCATAGTGTTTCAGCCTTATGAGGTAGGACCTTACGCGATGGGGCAGGCGGTTGTCACATTGCCGTATTCGCAGTTTGGTAAATATATGAATGAAAAATACCTTGCGCCTAAGGGAGAGTTTGTGGCAGGCGTTTCAGCGAATGTGGATATGTCGGCGTTTCTCGGAGAAAGCGGGGAGATTTCGCTCAATTCGACATACAGTGAAAATGATGCAGGCGAGGTGGTACTGGTTGTCAAAGAGGCGGGCGAACAGATTTCAACAGGCTATTTTCAGGGCGCGTATGTGGTGAGAAACGCGCAGGGCAGGACTTTTATGATCGTTTCCGCGGATGGCGCTTCGTTTGTCTATGAAATCACGGGCGGCGACATCGTAAAGTGCGACGAGCTTGCAAATTCCATGATAACAGGTGAAAATATCGGTACAGACAGGCTCAGTTTTGACGTGGATGTGAATATTTTCGGCACATATTCTTCGGATATGACATACAAGTTTACGGATGACGGAAAGCTTGAACAGACAGAAGAGATATTTTACACAAATACTGATAAGAAGTATATTACGACGGAGTCTCAGTACGTTATGACAGTGACGAAAGAGCTGCCTGTGGTGCAAAACGGCGGTGCGGCTAAGCTTGCGGTCGGCACGATGCTCTATATCACGGGCACAAACAATAAGGATAAAGCATATTTTGAGATTGTAGAGAATGACGACAATGGCGGCATCGTGTTTACGGGAGACAACGGCGAGATCGATTTCACCATAGAGCAGTCGGAAAGCGGCAGGACGCTTTATATTGACGGCGTTTCGGAAAGTGAATATTTTGACAAAGTGCCGTATATGCTGTAACAGCAAAAGGGTTCTTTTACGCTTCAATATTTATCTGACAATATACGACAAACAAAAATATCCCTTGACATTTCCCGCTTAATGGCATATCATAAAATAAATGCGGTGAAGGTGCATAGTAGCATTATGTTTTCTGCCAGAGAATGGAAGTCATCGGCTGTAAGCTTCCTACAGTTCAGGCATAATGGCGAATTTCCCACCGGAGCAGTCTTTTTGAAGTGTGCGTATCAGACGCGCATTGTAGGAAAGAACGTATCGGCACGTTATGCCAATGAGTGTGAAGTATTGTAATAATACTTTAAATCAGGGTGGTACCGCGGTTTATTCGTCCCTTGCAGCTTTTGCTGCGAGGGACTTTTGTATTATACGAGAATGGAGGATTTTATTGATGAAAGAAAAACTGGAAAAGCTCAAAGAAGAGGCAATACGCCAGATCAACGAGAGCGATGCGCTTGACAAATTAAACGATGTGCGCGTCAACTTCCTTGGCAAAAAAGGCGAGATTACATCCGTCTTAAAAAGCATGAAAGATGTGGCACCGGAAGACCGACCAAAGATAGGACAGCTTGTAAATGAGGCGAGAGAAGAAATTGAAAAAATGCTTGACGAAGCAAAGACAAATATGGAAAGAAAGCTTCGCGAGGCGAAAATGAAAGCGGAAGTGATCGACGTTACGCTTCCGGCGCAGAAAAGCAACATGGGACACCGTCATCCGAATACGATCGCGCTTGAAGAGGTTGAACGCATATTTATAGGAATGGGCTATGAAGTTGTGGAAGGTCCCGAGGTTGAAAAGGATTATTACAATTTTGAGGCGCTGAATATTCCGGCAGACCATCCCGCAAAGGATGAACAGGACACATTTTATGTCAATGGTGATATCCTGCTCAGGACGCAGACATCAGGCGTGCAGATACATGAAATGGAGAAAGGCAGGCTTCCTATCAGAATGATAGCGCCGGGACGCGTGTTCAGGGCAGATGAGGTTGACGCGACGCACTCACCGTCTTTTCACCAGATAGAGGGACTTGTAGTTGACAAAAACATAACTTTTGCCGATCTTAAGGGAACGCTTGCGGAGTTTGCAAGGGAGCTTTTCGGCGAGGATACAAAAGTAAAATTCAGACCGCATCATTTCCCGTTTACGGAACCGTCGGCGGAGATGGATGTCTCGTGCTTTAAGTGCGGCGGCAGCGGATGCCGTTTCTGTAAAGGCGAGGGGTGGATCGAGATCCTTGGCTGCGGCATGGTGCATCCGAAAGTCCTTCGTATGTGCAATATAGATCCCGAGGAATATTCGGGCTTTGCCTTTGGCGTAGGCTTGGAGAGGATTGCGCTGCTCAAATATGAAATCGACGATATGCGTCTGCTTTATGAAAATGATATACGTTTCCTTAAGCAGTTCTGATAATTGATGATAGATAGGAGAGGAAGAAAATGAACACACCGTTATCTTGGATAAAAGAATATGTGCCTGAGCTTTCGTGTGGCGACAAGGAATACTGTGACGCCATGACGCTTTCGGGCACAAAGGTCGAGGGGCATGAACGCCTTGACAAAAATCTTGAAAAAATAGTAGTAGGCCGCATTGACAAGATAGAGCGTCATCCCGACGCCGACAAGCTTATCATATGTCAGGTAAATATAGGCGCTGAAACAATACAGATCGTAACAGGTGCGCCCAATTTAAGCGAGGGCGATTACGTGCCTGTAGTGCTTGACGGCGGAAAGGTCGCAGGCGGGCATGACGGCAGTCCTCTGCCCGAAAACGGAGTAAAGATAAAATCGGGCAAATTGCGCGGAGTAGAGTCAAACGGTATGATGTGCTCTATCGAGGAGCTTGGCTCAAGCAGGGATATGTACCCCGAAGCGCCCGAAAACGGAGTATATGTATTCAGAAAGAAAGTCGAGCCCGGTGCGGATGCTGTGGAGGCACTGGGGCTTCACGATACTGTTGTCGAGTATGAGGTCACTTCAAACCGCGTTGACTGTTACAGCGTATTAGGCATAGCAAGGGAAGCAGCGGCTACATTTAGAAAGCCTTTTGTGCCGCCTGTAGTGGATATCAAAGGATGTGGCGACGATGTGAACAACTATATTTTCGTGGAAGTAAAAGACACAGATCTATGTCCGCGTTATTGCGCAAGGGTCTGCAAAAATATCAAAATCGCCCCTTCGCCCGAATGGATGCAGAGAAGGCTTGCGGCTTGCGGCATAAGACCTATCAACAATCTTGTTGACATTACAAACTATGTGATGATGGAATACGGTCAGCCCATGCACGCGTTTGATTTAAGCACTGTAGCGGGAAATAAGATAATAGTAAGGCGCGCCAATGACGGCGACGAGTTTCAGACTCTTGACGGACAGATGAGGAAGCTTGACTCAGATGTGCTCATGATATGCGACGCCGAAAAGGAGATAGGCATAGCGGGCATTATGGGCGGCGAAAATTCCAAGATTACCGATGATGTGAAGACCGTGCTTTTTGAGGCGGCTACGTTTAACGGTGCGAACATCAGAAAGTCAGCAAAGCGCATCGGGCTTCGCACGGACGCATCGGGTATTTTTGAAAAAGGACTTGACCCGAGAAATGCCGAGGCTGCGATAAACAGGGCATGTCAGCTTATTGAAATGCTTGGCTGCGGCGAGGTCGTTGACGGCATGGTCGATGTCAAAGCGCCTTTGAAAGAGCTTAGGCAGGTTGCGTTTGAACCCGAAAAGATAAATAAGTTTCTCGGTACAGACATTTCAAGAGATGAGATGTTGGAAATATTCAAAAGGCTTGAGATTATATATGATGAGAAGACGAATATGCTGACAGCACCGTCGTTCAGGCAGGATATAGAGTGTTTTGCCGATATTGCGGAGGAGGTCGCAAGATTTTACGGATATGACAAGATACCGACGACGCTTCCGAGTGGAGAAGCTACGACAGGTAAGCTTACATTTAAACTCAGGATCGAGGAGAAAGCGCGGGATATAGCGGAGTACTGCGGTTTTTCACAAGGTATGTGTTATTCGTTTGAAAGCCCCAAAGTATTTGACAGGCTGCTTATCCCCGCAGACAGTCCGCTCAGGCAGACGGTGACTATCTCAAATCCGTTGGGCGAGGATTTCTCAATCATGAGAACCATTTCACTCAATGGCATTCTGACATCATTGTCAACTAATTATAACAGAAGGAACAAAAATGTACGCCTTTATGAACTTGGAAATATTTACATTCCAAAGAGCGTGCCCGTAGTTGACTATCCCGACGAGAGGATGCAGTTTACGCTTGGAATGTACGGCGACGGTGATTTCTTCACGATGAAGGGTGTTATCGAAGAATTTTTTGAAAGCATCAGTATGCGTAAAAAGCCGAAATACGATCCCGATGCAAAGAAGAGCTTCCTGCACCCGGGGCGTCAGGCGCTTGTTAAATATAATGATACCGTGGTTGGATTTTTAGGTGAGCTTCACCCTGATGTGGCTGATAATTACGACATGGACACTAAGGTGTATGTGGCTGTACTGGATATGCCCGAGGTTGTTAAGCTTGCGTCATTTGACAGAAAATATGAGGGCATTGCCAAATATCCTGCCGTGTCACGCGATATAAGCATGGTAGTTCCCAAAGCTGTCCTTGTCGGCGATATCGAAGATGTCATCGAACAGCGCGGAGGCAAAATACTTGAAGGATATCAGTTGTTTGACATCTACGAGGGCGCGCAGATAAAAGCAGGATTTAAATCGGTCGCATATTCGATTACTTTCAGGGCAAAAGACAGGACTTTGGAGGATAATGACGTATCGTCCGTAATGAAAAAAATTCTGAACGGTCTTGAGGCGCTTGGAATAGAGCTCAGGGCTTAGTTGGAGGAAAATATGGATGAGCTGCTGAAAAAAGACTTTTACTTTGAGCTTCCTGATGAACTTATAGCGCAGGATCCGCTTGAGGACAGGTCTGCATCAAGGCTTATGGTTTTGGATAAAGAGACAGGGGCGGTCGAACATAAAGTATTTTCAGATATACTCGATTATCTGAATGAGGGCGACTGCCTTGTGCTGAACAACACCAAGGTAATACCAGCAAGGCTGATGGGAGTTAAGGCTGAGACAGGCGCCGCTATAGAAGTGCTTCTGCTCAAACGCCGTGAAAACGATGTATGGGAGACTTTGGTAAGACCCGGAAAAAAAGCGAGAGTCGGCGCTGTTATAAGCTTTGGCGGCGGCACTTTGACCGGTGAAGTCATCGAAATAGCGGATGAGGGCAACAGGCTGATAAGATTTTCATATGACGGCATCTTTGAAGAGGTTTTGGACAGGCTTGGGGAAATGCCCCTGCCGCCGTATATCACTCATAAGCTTAAAGACAGAGACCGCTATCAGACAGTTTATGCCAAATATGAAGGCTCTGCCGCCGCACCGACGGCAGGGCTGCATTTTACAAAAGAACTGCTTGCACGGGTTGAGGATAAAGGAGTAAAGATTGCTTATGTCACACTGCACGTAGGGCTTGGAACTTTCCGCCCCGTGAAAGAGGACAATCTTTTAAATCATCATATGCACTCGGAATATTATGAAGTGACTGACGAGGCGGCACGGATCATCAACAGCACAAAGGAAGCGGGCGGGAAAATTGTATGCGTAGGCACTACGAGCTGCCGTACCGTGGAGAGTGCGTCCGACGATACGGGCAGAGTGAGGGCAGGAAGCGGAAATACGGAGATTTTTATTTATCCCGGATATAAGTTCAAGGTACTTGACAGGCTTATAACGAATTTTCATCTGCCGGAGTCAACGCTTATAATGCTTGTGTCCGCGCTTGCGGGACGCGAGAACGTGCTTAATGCGTATAAAACGGCAGTGAAGGAGCGATATAGATTTTTTTCTTTCGGAGATGCGATGTTTATAAGTTGACAGAAAAAGCTATGTAGTATAAACTAAAAGTAGTATTTGTTTTGGACGAAGGAGTAGTGGCATATGGTTGAGAGAAGGAATAGCAAGAGAATTGATTTAAAGTCTAAGCTGCTTGTTAAGAGGCTTGATTCAGGCAAACAGGAAGAAGTCGGCGTTGACATCAGGAACGTGTCAAAAACGGGCATTGGTTTTTACTGCGACGAACTGCTTGACATGGGCGCTGTTTACGAGTCATACCTTACTATTTGGACTAAGGAAGTCATTCACGCATTCATTGAGATAGTAAGAATAGAAAAAACGGCAGACTCATTTGAATATGGCGGCTTATTTATAGGGATGCCTGAAGTGGATCTGCAGCGTATCGATGTTTACAATGTTGTGTCTGACGCTGAGAAATATCAGAATAACAACTGATACGCGTACAGAGTGCTGTTTTTTATGAGCGCTGCTTAAAAATGGCAGCGCTTTTTGGCATAAAAAGAGATGGAAAGAGAGGATTTACTATGAACACAATGGAAAACGGACAAAAAAATAAACATCTGTCGGCATTAGACGAATACATAAATAAAGTATATGTACTCGTTCTTCTGCTTGTCCCGGGAGCTTGTGAATGTGCGGGATTATCGTACACATTTTCTAAGTTTGCGGGTTGGCTGCCAAGTGTAAGCTGGGTAGCACTGATTATTTTCGATATTACATGCATCCTGTATCTGCTGATTGGAATATTTTTTATTAAAACCGGAATTGAGGATGGTTATGTACTGCCGGATAAATTAAAGTTAGGAAAAATATTTCTTGTGCTTATCATGTTTATACAGTTCAATTTTATTGTTTATATGATTCCCGCAACCGATTTTTGGGGATTTGCTTTCTTTTTTGTTATACTTACATCATTCTTTTTGGATTATAAGATGGTTGCAATGACTGCGGTTGAAATCGGAGTTTCAGTCATAGCATCATGGATTTTATACGGTAAAGTTCATCTTCCGGCTCGGGATGTAAATTTTGCCGTAAATATGCTTGACCGCGTGGTCTGTGTGATACTGTCGTTATCTACGATAGTCCTGCTGACATATTTGATCAACAGGTTCCTTGTAAACGCTAAAAAAGACGAAATGGAGCGAAATAATGAAAAAGTGATGAATGTCTTAGGCTCTGTTCAGACATTATCCGACAGGCTGAAAAACGCGGGTGTATCGCTTTCACAGATTTCTGAAAATGAAAGCTCTTCGGCTGAAGAGCTTGCTTCTACCAGTGAACAGTTGGTAGAGAGCAGCAGTCTGTTAAGCGCTAAAACAGACGAAAGCATGGCAAATCTTGGTGAGTTAAATGAATGGGCAGGCGTTGTTTCCCAAAGCGTTGAAAAAGTTGAAGCAGGTTCTAAAGAATTGATAGATAAGTCTGTAGCAAGTCAGGAACTTCTTAATAATCTGCAGACAGTAAACAGTGAAGTATCGGAATCCATGAAGATGACAACGGATATTGCGCAGAAATTATCTGTGGCAGTGCAGGAAATAGGCGTTACTTTGGAATTAATAAATGATATATCCAATTCGACAAATTTACTTGCATTGAACGCTTCAATTGAAGCCGCCAGAGCCGGAGAAGCCGGAAAAGGCTTTTCAGTCGTGGCAATGGAGGTTGGAAATCTTGCAAACAGCACTCAGAAATCCTTGGCGGAAGTCAAAACGGTTATTGAACGGGTGCAGAATAACGTGAAAGAGATTAATGATCAGATACACGAAAACTCATCTAAACTTGACACGCAGAATGAATATTTTACGGATGTGTTCAGCAGTATGCATGATATGATAGAATTACTTAATATTTCAGCTAATGCAATCAGTACGATGGGTGAAGCACATAACAAACAGTCGGAGGTAATTCAGAAAACAGTTTCCATTAATCAGGATATTGCCGAAAGCATCAAAGACGAAAATGAGAAGTTTGCATCTATTAACGAGATGGCTGAAAATAATGCCAATGATACGGCGGAAGTTGCAATGCAGGCGAATGCGATTAATGGTCTGGTAGAAGAAATGAGCCGGTTATTAAAAATCGAAGATTAAAAAAGGAGTAAAAACAAAATGATAATAGTAAATACTGATTATATTTCGGGTAAGGAAACACAGATGCTTGGACTCGTAAAGGGCAGCACCATTCAGAGCAAAAATATCGGACGTGATATCACACAGAGCCTTAAAACAATTGTCGGCGGTGAGCTTAAGGCATACACAGATATGATGAACGACGCGCGTGAGATTGCGACAAACCGAATGATAGAGGAAGCGCAGCGTCTTGGAGCCGACGCGGTTTTAAATGTACGGTATGCGACGTCTGCCGTTATGGCAGGGGCAGCGGAAGTTATGGCGTACGGTACGGCTGTAAAGTTTACAAATTAAATGTATTGGTGCATCTGTCGAACAAAAAAATTATTGACTAAAGCATAAATAAGTGTTAAGATACTTTATAGAAAAGGGTGTTACCGTAGAGCAACGGTTCGCCTTGGTTGATAGTTACTCAAAAAAGCAACTTAACTTTGGCTGGTGCGGTTGCTTTTTTGATGTTCTTTTTTACTTTTATATATTTCCAATGCCTTAGCAGCTATATTTGCTACGTTCAGCATTATTGCGGAAATCTTTAAAATAACTTCCAACATCATATTTGACCTTTCTTAAAATTTTCCATATGTATCCCCCCTTGATACAGGAAGTCCTCAAAATGTACTTATTTTGGCAAAAGGCGAACCGCTACCGTTTAGGTAACACCCACGTAGATATTTTATCATAGTTATAAAGTTTTGCAACATGTAAATTTAATTACACAAAAAATAAGATCCATATCCAAAAACCATTTGTATGTTTTCCTCTACTATGGTAAACTAAATATGATCTGACCACACTAAAATATAATGAGGTAAATACAAAATGGGAAAAATTTTTAAATTTAATCAGGACGTTGATACGGATCAGATAATTGCATCGCAGTATCTTCTGTTCCCGACGATCGATGAGATGAAAGTGCATACATTCGAGTCGCTTGATGCCGACTTTGCAAACACGGTGAAAGAGGGCGATTATGTTGTCGCTTCTGAAAATTTCGGCTGTGGCTCATCGCGCGAACAGGCGCCGAGCGTATTAAAGGCGCTTGGTGTGAAAGCGGTAGTCGCCAAATCATTTGCAAGGATTTTTTACAGGAATGCAATCAACATAGGACTTCCCGTAATAGTGTGCAAAGACCTGTATGACAATGTGAGCGCAGGCGACGATATGGAGCTTTCGATGGAAGAAGGCGTTGTGCGCGCAAACGGCAGGGAATACGAATGTACCAAGCTTCCCGCGTATATGAAAGGAATACTTGACCAAGGCGGTCTGATTGCGTCTTTAAACAAAGAATGATTATAAAACGGAGGAATTTACAATGGGAATGACGATCGCGGAGAAAATTATCGCCGCCGCTGCGGGAATGGAGTCTGTTAAAGCGGGCGATATACATACAGTGGAGCTTGACCGCCTTATGAGCAACGACGGCACCACGCATCTGACGATAGATATGTACAATAAACTCAAAAATCCGCATATAGCGGATGTAAATAAGCTTGTGTGGATAGTGGATCACAATGTGCCTTGCGACAGTGTAAAGACAGCGGCTTCTCACAAAAAAATGCGCGATTTCGCAAAGGAGCATGGTATCAAATTTTATGAGGGCGCGGGCGTGTGCCATCAGGTGATGATGGAAAACCATGTTACGTCAGGCGAGCTTATTTTCGGGGCGGACAGCCATACATGCGCGTATGGCGCGGTCGGAGCGTTCGGTACGGGCGTGGGATGCACTGATTACCTCTATGCGATGGTAACGGGAAAATCATGGCTTTTAGTGCCTGAGACGCTCAAATTTAACTTAAAAGGAAAATTGAATGACGGCGTATATGCGAGAGACCTGATACTTTCCATTATAGGTATGATTGGCGCAAACGGCGCCAACTATATGGCTATGGAGTTTGGCGGGGAAGGTCTTAAGACTTTAAATATGAGCGACAGGATAGCCATATGTAATCTCTGCGTGGAAGCAGGGGCAAAGACAGCGCTTATGGAGGTTGACGACATTACGCTTGAGTATCTGACAGCGCATGGGCGCAAGCCTAAGCACAGTTTTAAGAGCGATGATGACGCGGTTTTTGCAAAAGTATACGATATTGACCTTTCGACGATAAAGCCGATCGTTGCCAAGCCGCATTTTGTGGACAGCGTTGTTGACGCTAAGGAGTGTGTGGGAACGCATATTGACGAGGCGTTTCTTGGCTCATGCAATAACGGGCGCATAGAGGATCTGAGAGTCGGGGCAGAGCTGATAAAAGGGAAAAAAGTACATCCGCTTGTGCGTTTTCTCGTAGTTCCCGCGAGCGCGGCTGTGTACAAACAGGCGCTTGAAGAGGGGATAATAGAAACATTTATGGAAGCTGGCGCGATAGTTATGAACCCGAACTGCAGCGTATGCTGGGGAAGCTGTCAGGGCGTGATAGGCGAGAAAGAAGTGCTTATAAGCACAGGCACGCGCAATTTCAAAGGACGTGCGGGGCACAAGGATTCGTTTGTCTATCTGGCATCTGCGGCGACAGTAACGGCTTCCGCGATAAAGGGTGAGATCGTTACGGCGGATATGCTGTAGACGATAAGAAAGGAAGGAGAGAGCATTTTGTGCTATAGAATAATAGATTTAAGCGTTTTACTCTGTACAGGATTCGGTGAAAGGATGGCGATTGTACAGAGGTAATAAAAAGCCGTCTGCATCGGATTTTGTACTTATGGAGATTAATAAGAAAGTAAAATATCTGTAAATATCTATAAGGAGATAAATTCGATGAAAAACAATTTTAAAAAGTATATATTATTATGGCTTAGCCAGTCGGTGTCACAATTAGGCAGCTCAATGACAAGCTTTGCGCTTATTTTGTGGGCGTATGGGCAGAACAATTCGGCGATGACGGTGTCGCTTATGACATTTTTCAGGTTTATGCCTGATGTGGCGGTAAGCCTGTTTGCAGGTGCGGCGGTAGACAGATACAGCAAGAAAAAGATAATGCTTATAACGGACAGTATCTCGGCGGCGTGCTCTTTGCTGATTTTGGGACTGAATGCTTCAAACGGACTGGCTGTTTGGCATATTTATTTTGTAAACTTTATCATAGGCGCTATGAATGCCTTTCAGTCGCCTGCATCGTCTGTGGCGACGGGGCTGCTTGTACCCGGGGAAAAGCTTGCTCAGGTGAGCGGGATGAGATCGTTTTCAACCAATCTGAATACGGTTATCTCACCGATAGCCGCCGCGGCACTGTTTGCGTTCGGCGGATTGAAGATACTGCTTATCATAGATCTGCTCAGCTTTTTTGCAGCTTTTTTTGTGCTTGCGGTAATGATAAAAATTCCCGAAAACACGGGCGAGGGCGTACAGCAGCGTCCGATATTTTATGACTGGCTTGAGGGCTTTAAGTTTTTACAGCTTAATAAGGGCATTTTTTCAATTATTATGACACTTGCACTGCTCAATTTTTTCTCGGCGCTTACATATGAAAATATTCTGTCGCCGATGATACTTTCAAGGAGCAATAGCAGTACGGTACTGGGAATTGTAAATGCCGTTACAGGTATTGGAGGAATTTTAGGCGGAATAATTGTCGCGGGAGGAAAGTTCCATAAAGACAGCATAAAGATGATATATTTTTCCGCAATGTTTTCGTTTCTGCTTGGAGACATTATGATGGGAGCGGGAAGAAATGCCGCGGTATGGTCGCTTGCGGGCGTTGCGGCATGTCTGCCGATACCGTTTATAAATGCCGGACAAAATGTGATATTGTACAAAAATGTTCCGCCCGAAATGCAGGGCAGGGTGTTTTCAGTAAGAAACGCGTTTCAGCTTTTCACAATGCCGATAGGAACTCTGGCGGGCGGATTTTTGGCGGATTATGTTTTTGAGCCGTTTATGCAGTCGGGAAATGCTGCCGCATCGGCACTGAGCCGTATAGTAGGTACGGGCGAGGGAAGCGGTATGGCTGTGATGTTTCTTTGCACAGGCATATCGGGCAGTATTCTGAGCATTATGCTGTATCGGCTTAGGAGCATACAGGATCTTAGGGAATAAATGGAGGAAAAAAATGAATAACAACAAAACAAAGGGGAAAAATCCGATAATCGATTATATGTACACTGCGGACCCCGCGCCGATGGTGTGCGGCGATACTCTGTGGCTTTACACAACGCATGATGAAGACGAACTTGTAAACGACTTTTATACGATGCGCGACTGGCGCTGTTTTTCGACAAAAGATATGGTAAACTGGACGGACCATGGTAAGATATTTTCGCTAGACGATATCGAATGGGCGGAGGATCGCGCGTGGGCGCCTCAGGCAGTTGAGCGCAACGGCAAATTTTATTTATATTGTCCGGTGCAGAAAAAGGGCGGCGGAATGGCAATCGCGGTCGGTATTTCCGACAATCCCGCAGGACCTTTTAAAGATATGGGCGAACCGCTGGTAGATGAGGGAGACTGGAATGATATCGATCCGACGGTGTTTATCGATGACGACGGTCAGGCGTATCTGTATTTTGGCAATCCCGAACTTAGATATGTTCTGCTAAATCAGGACATGGTTTCCTACGATAAAGAAGTGGGTGTGGTCAAAATCCCTATGACAGAGGACTCTTTTGCCAAAGGCGGTCATATGACGGGGACATCTTATGGAGAAGGACCGTGGTTTTATAAGCGCAACGGTTTATATTATATGGTATTTGCCGCATTTGCCGAGGGCGAGGGGAACAATGAACACCTTGCGTATTCTACCTCAAAAAATCCGACGGGACCTTGGAAATACGGCGGCGTGCTTATGACCGAGGAGGGCGGTGTGTTCACCAATCACCCCGGGATAGCGGACTTTAAGGGACACTCTTACCTGTTCTATCATACGGGCGAGCTTCCCGGTGGCAGCCTTTTTCACCGTTCTGTCTGTGTAGCGGAATTTACATACAATGAAGACGGTTCGATAGACACTGTCGCAAAGTGTGACGGCGTAGAAATGGTATAATATGGTGGAAAACCATGGAAACTAAATCTGAGATCAGAAAAAGAATGCTTTCCGCGCGCTTAAATTTAAGCGACAGGGATTTTAGCCAAAAAAGCGGTATCATAGTTCAGAAAGTCTTAAAGACGCCTGAATATACGGAGGCTGCAAATATCCTGCTGTACGCTGACTATTGCAGGGAAGTGATGACGCGCGGCATATTTGAGGATGCAGTCGCGCGCAAAAAAAGAGTATATTTTCCAAAGGCTGACGCTCTTACGAATACTATGGAGTTTTACAGAGTGACGGATACGCGGCAGCTTGAACGCGGTTACAGGGGAATATTGGAGCCCAAGGAAGACTTAAAGAACATATACAGGCTGAATAAAGAGGAAGATACTCTTGCCATAATCCCGGGCGCTGCGTTTGACATATCGGGGTACAGGCTTGGGTACGGGAGAGGATTTTACGACAAATATTTATCATCAAGACGTCAGATATCGACGATGGCGCTTGCGTTTGCCTGTCAGATAACGGATGAACTTCCGAAGGATGAGCATGATATTAAAATGGATAAAATAGTGACCGAAGAAATTATATATTCATTTCTCAGGATATAATTGGGAGGCTTTTATATGACGATCAGGGAAAAAGCGGCGGCGATGAAGCTTGACAGCCCGAAAATGGCGGCACAGCCGGCTCAAATAAGGAATAAGGCGCTTGCCGCAATAGCAAAGGCGCTTGAAGAAAATCAGGATGCTGTCTTTGAGGCTAATGAAAAAGATCTCGCCAAGGCAAAGCAGAACAATATACCGGAGGCAGTACTGAAACGTCTCAAATTCAGCCCTCAAAAGTTAGAAGATGCCATAAAGGGCATAAATAACCTGATAGCACTGCCCGACAGAGTTCATGAGAAGCTTTTTGTGCGGGAGCTTGACGAGGGGCTGACGCTTGTAAAGGAGACATGCCCGATAGGCGTTATAGGCGTTATTTTTGAGGCAAGACCCGATGCGCTTGTGCAGATCGCGTCGCTGTGCATCAAAAGCGGTAACTGTGCGATATTAAAGGGTGGAAGTGAGACAAAGTACACTAATAAGATATTGTTTTCGCTGATATACAAGGCGGCTGTTGCAAGCGGGCTTCCCGAGAATTGTTTGTTTCAGGCGGAACTTAGGGATGAAATCTCAGAGCTGCTTGAGTGCCATGGTTATGTTGACCTGATAATCCCGCGCGGTTCCAACGCATTTGTCCAATACATAATGGATAATACAAAAATCCCCGTAATGGGGCATGCAGACGGTATATGTCATATATATGTGGACAGGAATTTCGACATTGATAAGGCGGTTTCGATAATAATAGACGCCAAGACACAGTATACGGCGGCGTGCAATGCGGTCGAGACGCTTCTTGTCCATAAGGATGCGGTCGATATCCTTATGCCAAAACTGAATGAGGCGTTCAAGGCACATCGGATAGAGCTGCGGGCGAGCAGGGATATCAGCGAAAAATATGACTGTGCCGTGGCTGACGAGGAGGATTTTGCCACGGAATATCTTGACCTTATCATATCGGCAAAGACCGTGAAAGATATCGATGAAGCAGTAAGTCACATCAATAAATACGGATCGCATCACACGGACTGCATCATTACGGAAGATAAGGATGCGGCAGAGTATTTTATGCAGATGGTAGATTCGGCGGGCGTATATCAGAACTGTTCAACACGTTTTGCCGACGGTTTCAGATATGGTTTTGGAGCGGAAGTAGGCATCAGCACAGGTAAGATACATGCGAGAGGCCCTGTAGGTATTGACGGTCTGCTGACATACAAGTATAAATTGTACGGTAACGGTCATATCGTCGATGATTATGCCAAAGGCAAAAAAGAGTTTCACTTTAAGGATATCGGTTAGGAATGGAGGAAAATATCATGAAGAAGAAAATCAAGTTGTTGTTAGCGCTGGTAGCGGCGTTTGCGGTAATCGCGGCAGTCGATAAGCCTTCAAAGGCATACGCGATAAATGTCACGCCCATAAGCATAGAGCTTTATTCCACATCGGGAACGCCTGTATACGCTGTGCCGGATGTATTTTCAAATATTGTTGTGGTTCTTGACCGCTTTGTGAATGTGCGTGTGACGGGCATAACGGATAATGGCTTTTACCGCGTTGATATAGGCGGAACATATTATATCCCGGGACCGTTTATGGTAGCGCAGGTAAATCCGCCGAAGTCTGAGAAACAGAAAGCGCTTGAAAATCTTAACAAGGTCACTGAGGCATACAGGATGCAGCTTGGTTTTATGGAGTCATACAGCCCTAATTTTGCGCTGATTGACGTGACGGGCGACGGTATTCCCGAAATATTTGATGCAAGCGGCAAGGAGATATATACATATTATAACGAACGCCCTGTTATGATTTATTATTCCGGTACGCCGATGACATTTTATTACTCAAAGAATGACAACAGACTGTATGGCAAGTATTACTGGAACGGTAAAGCTGTATGGGAAGGATATTTCAACGACACGAGCCTTCTTCCGTGGGGACAGCTCAAATGCGATATGACACTCACGTCAGCGCCCAATGCTGCCGAGATATCAAGAAATTACACCAACAATGAGGACACAAGAAACGATATGTATAATATTTTGTACGGTATTCTCATAGGGGAATGATGATAATGGAGAGACGCTGTAAATGATTAGGAATGACGAGCTTGAACAGATATTGGAAGAGATAGATTTAAAGTCGGATGTGCCTGCGGATGAACCGATGCGCCAATATTACTTTATAAAAAAGGCACGGGAAATAATTGACCTTGAAAGTCAAAAGCTTGGCAGGCGGCTCACTGCCGATGGGGAGACTTTCGGATGCCAGATGAATGCCAAGGACAGTGAAAAGCTTACAGGCATATTAAAGGCTGTCGGATTTGAGGTAATTGACAGTGAGGATGCCGATTTGGTGTTTTACAATACATGTACGGTACGTGACAACGCCAATCAGCGTGTCTACGGCAGACTGGGCATCGTGGGCGGTATGAAAAAAAAGAATCCGCATAAAAAGATTGCCTTATGCGGCTGTATGATGCAGGAACCGTCGGTTATCGAGAAGATTAAAAAAAGTTATTCCTTTGTAGACTTGATATTTGGCACACATAATATATATAAATTTGCCGAGCTTTTATCCGATATGTACAGTTCGGACAGAATGATAATTGACATATGGGAAGATACCGACAAAATCGTCGAGGATCTGCCCGCAAAACGCAAGTATTCTTTCAAATCAGGCGTAAATATAATGTACGGATGCAATAATTATTGCAGTTATTGTATCGTTCCGTATGTGCGCGGACGTGAGCGCAGCCGCGATCCCAAGGACATAATCAGGGAGATAGAGAAGCTTGTCTCGGAAGGCGTCATAGAGGTAATGCTGCTTGGACAGAATGTAAATTCATATGGCAGGACGCTCAACGAACCTATGAGTTTTTCTCAGCTTCTGCGTGAAGTAGAGAAGATAGAAGGGCTTGAAAGAATACGCTTTATGACTTCGCATCCAAAGGATCTGTCGGACGAGCTGATAGATGTCATGAAAAACTCAAAAAAGATATGCCGCCATCTGCATCTGCCTCTTCAGGCAGGTTCTACCCGTATACTTAAGGCTATGAACCGCTGTTATACAAAGGAACAGTATCTTGAACTGGCGCATAAGATAAGGCGTGAAATCCCTGATATTTCATTGACGACGGATATAATCGTAGGTTTTCCGGGTGAGACGGCGGCAGATGTCGATGAAACGATAGAGGTAGTTAAAGAAGTAGGTTACGACAATGCTTTTACGTTCATATATTCAAAAAGGACAGGCACGCCTGCCGCAGGCATGCCTAATCCCATAAGTGACGCGGAAATAAAAGAGAACTTTGACAGACTTCTGAAAGTCGTTCAGGAAACGGCAAGAAGCCGCATCGGCAGACTTACAGGCGAAGTACACAGCGTGCTTGTGGAAGAGATCAACGAGCACGACGATGCACTTGTCACGGGAAGGCTGTCAAATAATACGATAGTGCATTTTAAAGGTGACAGCGGGCTTATAGGAAAAATCGTAAATGTAAAGCTTACTCAGGCTTGCGGTTTTTACTATATGGGTGAAAAAATCTAGCGCTTTTTCCAAGTGTTAGGCATTAATAAGATCATCATAGGGAAAAGCTCAAGTCTTCCCGCGAGCATATCGAACATAAGCACAAACTTTGAAAAAGCTGAAAATACGGAAAAGTTACATGTCGGTCCCACGAGTTCAAGCCCGGGACCGATATTGTTTATTGCCGATACGACGGCGGTAAAATTTGAGGTAAAATCAAGTTCATCAACGCTTATAAGCAGGGTCGATACGATCATAAGCACAAAATAGATCGCAAGGAACACATTGACCGAGCGCAGCGTATCATGTTCAACTACATGTGAGTCCATACGTATCTTGCGTACTTCGCGCGGATGGATGACAAGTGAAAGTTCCTTTCTTATAGTTTTAAAAAGAATGACTACACGCGATACCTTTATGCCGCCGCCTGTGCTTCCGGCACATGCGCCGATAAACATAAGCGTTACAAGTATTGTCTTTGATAACGACGGCCAAAGGTCAAAATCAGTCGTGGCAAAACCCGTTGTCGTAATGATTGAGCCGACTTGAAAAAAGGCATGTCGCGCAGTTTCTTCAAGCGACGGATAGAGGCTGCGCGTATTAAGTATGATCATACCCGCGCAGATAAGTATTATCAAAAAATACCACCGTACTTCTTCAAGCTTAAACGCTTCTTTTACGCGTTTTGAAAGCAGGCAGAAGTATACGGAGTAATTGACGCCGCTTAATATCATAAATACGGTAACAATATTTTGAATAGCGGGTGAATATCCGGCTATACTGCTGTTCTTTATACCAAATCCGCCTGTACCTACAGTTCCGAAGCTTGTTGTGAGCGCGTCAAAAAGAGGCATTCCAAATATACATAAAAGAAAAAGTTCGCAGAATGTGATAGCGATATAAATTCCATAGAGGATTTTTGCGGTATCTTTTACGCGCGGAACAAGCTTGCTGACGGAAGGACCGGGGCTTTCTGCCTTCATCAGGTTCATAGTGGAGCCGCCCATAAGGGGGAGTATCGCCATAATGAACACAAAAACGCCCATTCCACCGACCCAGTGGGTAAAGCTTCGCCAAAACAATCCTGCATGTGAGAGTACTTCAACATCGGTGAGAATGCTTGAGCCTGTTGTGGTAAAACCCGATATCGTCTCAAACAGCGCGTCGATATATGACGGAATATCACCTGATATGACAAACGGAAGAGCACCGAATATACTCATGACGATCCAACTGAAAGCCACAGTCACGAAGCCTTCACGAGTATAAAGACTACGCGACGCAGGTTTTTTGAGGTTCAGGATAAAACCTGTCAGGAAACATACGGCGGCAATTATAATATAGGCAAAACCCTCATTCTCACGGTATATAAGTCCGACTAATGCGGGGAGCAGTAAAAAAGCACCCTCAAATTTCAGAATAAAACCAAGTATGTAAAGGACTATTGAATAATTCATATTACTTAATCCCCCAAAGTTTCAAGAATGTCAGAGATACGGTAGCCTGATATTACCACAAGCACGGAATCGCCCCTTTGGATGATGTCCTGTCCGCTTGGGAGAATTACCTGTCCGCCACGGTATATGCAGCAGATCAGAGTATTAGGACGGAAATGCAGATTTTGAAGAGGAGTGCCTGTGATCTCTGAGTCCGCTTTTATGATAAATTCAAGCGCTTCGGCTTTGCCGTTTGCCATCTTATACAAAGTTTCCACATTGCTGTCTTTGGAATTATTCATTGAACGCACATATTTAAGTATGTAATCCGCTGTGATAATGCGCGGGTAAATAGTGCTGCCAAGGTCAAGCTCGTTTATAACGGAGCTGAAAGTGATACGGTTTATCTTAGTCACCGTTTTTGCCTTTGACACCTTGTTTGCGTACAGAGAAAGCAGGATATTCTCTTCATCAAGTCCGGTAAGCGCGGCAAATCCCTGAGCGTTCTCAAGCCCCTCTTGTGACAGAAGATCCTGATCTGTAGCATCGCCGCAGATAATGGTAGCTTCGGGAAGCAGAGAGCATAGGTGGTCGCATCTGTCATGGCTTATATCGATAATCGTTACGCGTATGCCTGACTGCAGCAGCGTGCGTGCAAGATAATATGATATTTTGCCGCCGCCTGCTAGGATAGCGTTGCCGACTTTTGTCTTCATAATGCCGATTTTTCTGAAAAAACTGATGGCATTGTGGCGCTGTGAAGCGATCGAGACGATATCGTTTTCTTTAAATTCAAAAGCGCCGTTAGGGATTATCACTTCATCGCCGCGTATCACAGTACATACAAGTACATTTGTATGGAAAGACGAATGAAGATTGAGCAGCTTTAAGCCGACAAGCGGCGAGCCGGCATCTATCTTAAAATGCAGAAGCTCTACATGTCCTTTGGCAAATGAATCGACGCGGATAGCGGCAGGAAACTGGAAAATCCTTGATATCTCGCTTGCCGCCGTCTGTTCGGGATTGATGATCATAGCAAGACCAAATTCTTTTTTTAAAAAATCGATCTCACCGTTATAGATAGGATTGCGCACACGTGCAATAGTGTTGCAGTGTCCTGTTTTTTTGGCAACAACGCAGCACAGGAGGTTTTTCTCATCATCGCCTGTTACCGCGATAAGCAGATCGGCAGTCTCTATGCCGGCATCGATAAGGGTCTCATGGTTGATGCCGTTGCCGACGATGCTGATAACATCAAACTTTTCGGTAAGATATTGTATCTTGTTGGGGTTTTCGTCGATGACGACGATATTGTGATCTTCACTGCTCAGCTGTTCCACAAGCGTATGACCTACTTTGCCGCAGCCTACGATAATTATATCCATTTTCAATGCGCTCCTTCAACAGAACTTTTATATTAATGTGAACATTATAACACATAAATCCTATTTTGTGGAGAAAATGCATGAAAAATAAAGATTAATAGATAATTTAGAAAAGTACCCTTTGAATTTTTTGGCATTTGTGCTAAAATATTGAAGATTAATCGTGATAAAAACAGAAAGGCAAGGTTTACCGTGATGGCAGGTTTAACACCGATGATGGCGCAGTATCTGGAAACAAAAAAACAATATAGCGACTGCATACTTTTTTACAGACTCGGTGATTTTTATGAGATGTTTTTTGACGATGCGAAGACTGTCTCAAAGGAGTTGGAACTGACGCTTACAGGCAAAGACTGCGGACTTAAAGAGCGCGCCCCCATGTGCGGAGTGCCTTATCATGCGGTTGACAATTACCTGACAAGGCTTGTTTCAAAAGGATATAAGGTGGCGATATGCGAACAGCTTGAGGATCCGAAGCTTGCCAAAGGGCTTGTCAAGCGCGATGTCACGCGTATAGTTACGCCGGGTACCAATTTAAATATCCAGTCGCTTGAGGACTCTAAAAACAATTATATTATGTGCATAGCCCATTTTCAGAACAAAACGGGAATATCGGTTGCCGATGTGACTACGGGTGATTTTTATATGACAGAGGTTGACTCGCTTGCAAAGCTTACCGATGAACTGTATAAATATATGCCGACAGAGATCATATGCAACGATGCTTTTCTGATGAGCGGTTTTGATGTGGACGACCTCAAAAACCGCCTGAAAATAACTATATATTCACTGGAACCGTGGTATTTTGACGATGACGGCTGCAGGAAATGCCTTATGGAGCATTTCAAGGTAAATACGCTTAAAGGACTGGGGCTTGACGATTTTCCCACGGGTATGATATCGTCGGGGGCAATGATGAGATACCTGCTTGAGACACAGAAGACGGAGCTTACGCATATCACGCATATCACGCCGTATCTTGCAAGCCGTTTTATGCTTCTTGACAGCTCAACGAGGAGGAACCTTGAACTTACGGAAACACTGCGTGAAAAGCAGAAAAGAGGTTCGCTTTTGTGGGTGCTTGACAAAACAAAGACAGCAATGGGCGCAAGGCAGTTAAGAAACGATATTGAACAGCCGCTCGTAGATATAGACGAGATAAACGACAGGCTTGATACGGTAGAGCAGCTATGCCTGAACACAGTCTCAAGGGATGAGATAAGGGAATATCTTAACCCTATATACGATATGGAGCGTCTGCTTGGAAAAGTAAGTTATAAGTCGGCAAATCCGAGGGATCTGATCGCGTTTGCCAACTCAATGGAGATGCTTCCCCATATCAAAACGGTTTTGGGCGAGATGGACGCCAAAATCTTAAGAGATATAGACAGCAGGATAGACCCGCTTGAAGATTTATACAGCCTGATAAGGAGTGCGATATGTGACGAGCCGCCTCTTCTGATACGTGAAGGCGGCATTATAAAAGAGGGATTTGACGCTGATATCGACAGGTTGAGAACGGCAAAGACCGAGGGCAGGAACTGGCTTGCGAAGCTTGAGGAAGAGGACAGGGAACGCACAGGCATCAAAAACCTGAAGATAAAATATAACAAAGTGTTCGGTTACTATTTTGAAGTCACCAATTCATTCAAAAATCTTGTGCCTGACGATTATGTGAGAAAGCAGACGCTTGTAAATGCCGAGCGATATACGACGCCTAAGCTTAAAGAACTTGAGGACACCATACTTAACGCCGAGGACAAGCTTAATGCGTTAGAGTATGATATTTTCTGCAGGATAAGAGACGATATAGCAAATCAGCTTGAACGCATACAGACGACAGCAAAGGCAGTCGCGCAGCTTGATGTGTTTGCGTCGCTCTCGCTTGTAGCGGAACAGAACCATTATGTCAGACCCTCTTTAAATGACAAAGGCGTTATAGATATTAAAGACGGACGCCATCCTGTAGTTGAGAAAATGATAGATAACGATATGTTTGTAGCCAATGACACGTTTTTGGATAATGCAAGCCGCTGCATATCGATAATAACAGGACCTAATATGGCGGGCAAGTCTACATATATGCGGCAATCCGCGCTTATAGTCCTGATGGCGCAGCTTGGAAGCTTTGTACCTGCAAAAAGCGCCAATATAGGCGTAGTTGACCGTATTTTTACGCGTGTGGGCGCATCGGACGATCTGGCAAGCGGGCAAAGTACGTTCATGGTCGAGATGAACGAAGTCGCGAATATACTGCGCAACGCCACATCGAAGAGTCTTCTTGTGCTTGACGAGATAGGACGCGGTACATCGACTTTTGACGGGCTTAGTATAGCGTGGGCGGTCATCGAGCATATAAGCAACAAAAAACTGCTTGGCGCCAAGACCCTTTTTGCGACGCACTATCATGAACTTACGGAACTTGAAGGCAAGATGAACAATGTCAATAATTACTGTATCGCCGTAAAAGAAAAAGGCGACGATATTGTGTTTTTGAGAAAGATCATCAAGGGAGGGGCGGACAGAAGCTATGGTATTCAGGTAGCTAAACTTGCAGGCGTGCCCGATATGGTGATCGACCGCGCAAAGGAGATAGCGGAGCAGTTAAGCGATAATGATATAACCGAAAAGGTTCAGAGCATATCAGTCAATCTTAAGACGGACAGAAAGAAGCCCAAACATTACGATGATGTGGATATGGGGCAGATGTCACTGCTTGATACCGTAAGCGACGAGGATATAATCAACGAGCTGCGGGAGATCGATATCTCAAACCTCACGCCTCTCGATGCGCTTAACACATTATACAGACTGCAGAACAAAGTCAAAAACAGATTTTCGTTGTGACTATGAGACTATGATATGATATCAAAATACGGACAGGAGTATTTAAGATATGGCAGCAATACATGTACTTGACGACAGCACTATTGATAAGATAGCGGCGGGAGAGGTGGTCGAACGCCCTTCAAGCGTGGTAAAGGAGCTTGTTGAAAACGCAATGGATTCGGGGGCGAGAGCGATCACCGTCGAGATCAAAGAAGGCGGCATTGAGTTTATACGTGTCACGGACGACGGAAGCGGTATTGAAAAATCACAGGTGAAGAATGCTTTCCTGCGCCATGCGACAAGCAAGATAAACGATGTATCGGATCTTTTAAGCCTGAAAAGCATGGGGTTTCGAGGCGAGGCGCTCTCCAGCATAGCCGCCGTATCACGGGTTGAGATAATAACAAAGACAAAGGACGATATGACAGGCATACGCTATTGCCTTGAGGGAGCGCATGAGACGGCATATGAGGAAGTCGGCACGCCCGACGGCACTACGATAATAGTGCGCAACCTGTTTTTCAATACGCCCGCAAGACGCAAATTTTTAAAGACGGCGATGACGGAGGGCAGCTATGTGACCGATCTGCTTGAACACATGGCTCTTGCGCGTCCTGAGATATCTTTTAAGTATATGATAAACGGACAGACTAAATTCTTTACGAACGGCGACGGCGATATGCGCGCTATAATCTACAGGATATTCGGCAGAGATGTCGCCAATGAGATGACAGAGATAAAAATATCCGACGGGGAATATACGCTTGAAGGCTTTCTTGGCAAGCCCGTGCTTAACCGCGCTAACCGCAATTTTGAAAATTACTTTGTCAATAACAGATATATAAAGAGCAAAATAATATCAAAGGCGCTCGAGGAGGGATATCAGTCTTATATGATGCAGCACAGGTATCCTTTCTGCGCTTTACACATTATGATGCCGCCCGACAAGGTAGATATCAACGTACATCCCGCCAAGATGGAAGTGCGCTTCTCGGAACAGACTCAGTTGTACAAATTCATATCCGAAAACATTTCGCTTTTTTTGTCACAACAGGAAATGATACCCGAAGCCGGACTAAATTCCGGACAAAAGAAAAAGCAGGATGATGAAAAGAAAGCGCCTGCACCCGAGCCGTTTGAAAAAGAACGCAGGATGACCAAAACAGTCAACACAAGCGACGCAGTCAACGCAGGCATGAACTTTATAAATATGCTTAAGGAAGACCACAATTACGGTGCGCCTTCTTCGGGATTTTTTGTTGACAACAGGCATCACGGCAAAAATCCGTCTGTCACAAACAGGATAATCGGAGGGGAAGCCGCGCATGAAGCGCCTGTAAAAAACGTTATAAAAGCGAGTGAACAGGTAATAATAGAAAAGCCCGAGCAGTTAAACTTTTTTGACGAGAAACTGCTTACGCGCGAGGCAAAGCAGGAATACCGCATAGTGGGGCAGGTGTTTGACACATATTGGATAATCGAGTACCGCGACAAGCTTCTGATAATAGACCAGCATGCGGCGCATGAGAAAGTCAAATATGAGCAGATACTCAAAAAGGTACAGAATAATGAGATCTATACACAGACGCTCACGCCGCCCGCAGTCATAAACGTTACGCCGCGTGAGGCTGATATTATAAGCGGATATATGCAGTACTTTGAAGAACTGGGATTTATCATAGAAGATTTCGGCGCAAATTCTTACGCTGTACGCGGAGTGCCGCTTGACCTGTTCAATTATAATATCAGGGAATTGTTTGAAGAAATATTGACACAGATGTCGGAAAGCCCTATAAAGGGCGTCCCGAATATCATAAGAGAAAAAATAGCCTCGATGGCATGCAAAGCGGCTGTAAAGGGAAACAACCCGCTTACATATGAGGAGATGGATGCGCTCATTGAACAGCTTCTTGAACTTGACAATCCATATAACTGTTCTCATGGAAGACCAACTATCATATCGATGTCAAAGTATGAGATAGAGAAAAAATTCAAGCGCATAGTGTGAAGAACAGTTATAAAGCATGGGAGGTTGATTTTGAAGAGACCGTTAATTATTCTGACAGGACCTACAGCGGCAGGCAAGACAAAGTTGTCGGTCATGCTTGCGCATGCACTGGACGGAGAGATAATTTCGGCGGATTCGATGCAGGTATACCGCCATATGGACATCGGTTCGGCAAAGATACGCCCCGAAGAGATGGAGGGCGTTAAGCATTACCTTGTTGATATACTTGAACCGACCGACGAGTTTAATATCGTGCTTTTTCAGAAGTATGCCAATGAGGCTGTTGAAGAGATATATTCAAAAGGAAAGCTGCCTGTCATAGTTGGCGGTACTGGATTTTATATACAGTCAGTGCTGTACGGCATTGATTTTGACAATGGGGCTGCGGATGCTAAGCTTAGGCTCGAGCTTGAAGAGACGGCGCGCAGGATGGGAACGGAGTATCTTCACAATATGCTTGCAGAGTGCGACCCCGAAGCCGCACAGGCGATACATGCCAATAATGTCAAGCGTGTTATCCGCGCAATAGAATATAACCGTCTGACAGGTAAAAAAATATCTGAGCATAACGAACAGCAGCGGCGCAAAACCTCGGAATATGACTCATATTATTTTGTGCTTACCGATGAACGCTCAAAGCTGTACGCCAATATAGACAGGCGTGTTGACCTTATGATAAAGCAGGGGCTTGTTGATGAAGTGAAAAATCTGCTCGATATGGGATGCCGGCGGGAGTCTGTTGCTATGCAGGGGCTTGGATACAAGGAGATAATAGAGTATCTTTATGGAGAGATAACTCTTGACGAGGCAGTATATAAGATAAAAAGAGATACGCGCCATTTTGCCAAAAGACAGCTTACATGGTTTCGGCGTGAAAAGGATGTCATATGGATAGAAAAGGATAAATTTGCATATGATGACGAAAAGATGTTAAACTATATCATAAAAAGCGTAAATGACGGACGGTATGGAGGATAAAAATGTCAGATACACAAATGAACATAACAGATATGTATGCGGCTCTCGGTATATCAGATAATGTGTACAGGTTCAGTAAGGAGATACTCGATAAACTTCAAACGAGGTTTGAACAGATAGACAAAAATGCTGAGTATAATCAGCTTAAGGTGCTGAAGGCAATGCAGGATAACAAAGTAAGCGAGGCATGCCTTCTCGGTACTACAGGGTACGGATATAATGATTTGGGGCGGGAGACACTTGAGTCGGTATACGCTTCGATTTTCCATACACAGGACGCACTGGTGCGCCCACAGATAACATGCGGTACACATGCGCTTGCGCTTGCGCTCTTGAGCAATCTGCGCCCCGGCGATGAACTGCTCTCACCTGTGGGAAAACCTTACGACACACTGGAGGAGGTAATAGGTATACGCCCGTCAAAGGGTTCGCTTGCCGAGTATGGCATTACCTATCGTCAGGTTGACCTTCTTGAAGACGGTAGCTTTGACTATGACAACATCACAAAAGCGGTAAACGAAAAAACAAAAATGGTAACGATACAGCGCTCAAAAGGATATCAGACGCGTCCCACACTGTCCGTTGAGAGGATAGGCGAACTTATCACCTTTATAAAAGGGATAAAACCCGATGTAATATGTATGGTCGATAACTGTTACGGCGAGTTTGTGGAAGGAATAGAACCTACCGATGTCGGGGCGGATATGGCGGTGGGTTCACTGATAAAAAATCCCGGCGGCGGTCTTGCCCCGATAGGCGGTTACATCGCGGGGAAAAAAGAATGTGTTGAGAATGCCGCGTACAGGCTGACTTCACCCGGGCTGGGAAAAGAAGTCGGCGCTTCACTCGGCATACTGAGGGATTTTTATCATGGGCTTTTTCTAGCGCCGACAGTGACGGCGGGCGCATTGAAAGGAGCTGTGTTTGCGGCGAACGTATATGAGAAGCTTGGATTTAAAGTAGTCCCAGACGGGATACAAAGCCGTCATGACATTATACAGGCTGTGGAGTTTGGAACGCCCGAGGGCGTTATAGCATTCTGCAAAGGCATACAGGCAGCGGCGCCTGTTGACAGCTTTGTGGTTCCCGAACCTTGGGATATGCCCGGGTATGACAGCCCTGTGATAATGGCGGCAGGCGCCTTTGTGTCAGGTTCATCTATCGAACTTAGCGCCGACGGTCCGATAAAACCGCCGTATGCGGTATATTTTCAGGGAGGGCTGACAAGCGGACATGCGTTTTTTGGAATAATGAAAACGCTTCAAAGTCTTGTGGACGCGCGCATCGTAGATATTTGAGCAAAAAAGATGTCGAAAAAAAACTAATCTTTTTAGTGTACAGACTTCTTTTCGTGTGGTAATATTACTATTGGACTATATTCAGAAAAATCAAGGCGAATGATTTAATGAGTCTTTTAAAAGAATTATATTCCGAGGATGAGCTGCCTTATGACAAGTTTATGCGGCTGGGGGCGCAGAGCCTCTCGGACGCCGAACTGCTTGCGATAATGCTGAGGACAGGGACACGCGATAAGACCCCGATAGACCTTGGCAGGGATATTTTAAAACTTGCGGGGGAAAAATGGGGACTGTTGGGGTTGCATCATTTTACCGTAAAAGACCTGACACAAATTCCCGGAATAGGCGAGGTGAAAGCGGTACAGCTTTTATGCGCGGCAGAAATAGCAAGGCGTACATCCGCAATGCAGGCAAAAGCTGACCTGACGTTTGAACAGCCTCATACAGTGGCGGCGTACTATATGGAAAGGATGCGCCACTGCAGTACGGAACAGCTTCTTTTGGTGCTTTTGGACATCAAAAAAAGGAAAATAAGCGAAAATGTAATATCAACAGGGACATCCAACGCTACGCTTATTTCACCGAGAGAGATAATAATACGTGCGCTTCGCGAGGAGGCGGCATATATTATAATACTGCACAATCATCCGAGCGGTGATCCTGCGCCAAGCAGACAGGACATGCTTGTGACACGCAAGATAAAGGAAGTATCCGATTTAGTTGAAATCCCTTTGCTTGACCATATAATCATAGGGGACAACAGATATACAAGTTTTAATCAAAAAGGACTTTTATAAGAAACAGAAAGGAGTTGTTATGTTGGCTAACAACGCATTCGGTATTGATTTAGGTACCAGAACAATCAAAATTTACAACGCTCACAGTGACAATGTCACGGTAGAGAAAAACATGATAGCGATCGAGGATAAGAAAAATCTTTTCGCTTATGGCGATTCGGCGTTTGATATGTTTGAAAAAGCCCCGTCTAACATTGAGATTTCATATCCGCTGTGTAACGGCGTCATCGCTGATATCAAAAATATGCAGATGCTCTTAAGGAATTTTATCCTTGACAGCAATAAGGGAGTAATAAAGCCCGCGGAATTTTATGTCGCGGTGCCGTCCGATATCACGGCAGTTGAAAAAAGGGCATTTTCCGATTTGGTCAAAGATGCCAATGTCAAGGCAAAAAAGATAATGCGCGTTGAAAAGGCGGTTGCCGACGGGCTTGGGCTTGATATAGACGTTAAAAATGCGCAGGGTATACTTGTGGTAAACGTAGGTTTCCATACAACAGAGATATCCATACTTTCGCTTGGCGGCATCGTGCTCAGCAAGCTGATAAAAGTAGGAGGACAGAAATTTGACGAGTCCATCAAGAACGCCGTACGAAAGGAATACAGCCTGATGATCGGCAGTAAAACGGCGGAGGCGGTCAAAATATCTCTGCGCGAGCTTGAGCAGGAGGGCAAGGGCGCGATAGTCTACGGACGCGACATCGTCACGGGGCTTCCTATGGAAAAAGAGATACCCACGGACTTGGTGGGCGAGTGTATGCTTGAAAACTTTAATGTCATCATAGACAATATACGTGTCATACTCGAAAGGACGCCGCCCGAACTGTCAGCCGATATTTTCAGACGCGGCGTATACCTTACGGGAGGCGCATCACAGGTAGCGCATCTTGCGGAGCTTATAGCAAAGGGTACGGGACTTAAGGTAAATGTCAGTGAAAACCCTGTATCGGGAGTCGCTCTTGGCATCGCAAAGATAATTAAGGATGACAACTACAAATCCGTTGCGTATTTAGAAGGAATGGGGCGCTGACACAGATGAGTCCTGTAGTTAAGAGAAAACGAAAAAAAATCTCTATTCCAAGCAGATATTTGCTTTTGCTGCTGACATGTTTATGCGTAGTGCTCATGGCGGTGACTTTTTTTACCGATTATTCGGCGGACACTGTCAACAGGATAGCGGGATATATCATAGTACCGTTCCAGAACGGCGTCAGCCGTGTCGGGAGCTGGATATCCGTGAGAGTGGACGAGCTTGGCGAACTTAGGGAAGTGCTTCAGGAAAATCAGGAACTTAAACAGCAGATAGCGGATCTGACTGTTGAGAATACACAGCTTCAGCAGGATAAATATGAGCTTAATAATCTTAGAGAGCTTTATCAGCTTGACGGACAGTACAGCGGATATGACAAGATAGGAGCGCGCATTATCGCGCGTGACAGCGGTAACTGGTTTCACTCTTTTACCATTAACAAAGGGACGGACGACGGATTGGCAACAGACATGAACGTCATAGCGGGCGGAGGACTTGTCGGCAGGATCGTTGATATAGGTCCTAACTGGGCAAAGGTGAACGCGATCATAAACGACGATTCCAATGTGAGCGGTATGGTGCTTGCAAGCTCGGACATACTGATGGTCACAGGCTCTCTTGAACTTATGGAGAACGGTGTCATAGGCTTTGAACAGCTTATAGATTCAAAGGAGCAGGTTGAGATAGGGGACAAAGTTGTCACCTCAAATATAAGCGACAAATACCTGCCGAGTATTCTTATAGGATATATAAATGAGATAAATCAGGATTCCAATAATATCACAAAGTCGGGAACTATCACGCCCGCGGTTGATTTTGAACATTTGGAGGAGGTTTTGGTCATTCTTAAGACTAAACAGCAGGTTACTGATTAATCAAAGGATAGTGGACAATGAGGAGAAATATTATACTTTTTTTTGTCATATTGGTCAGCTTTGTCCTGCAGACGACATTTTTTCAGGTGCTGAGCTTCGGGGGGATATCGCCCAATCTGCTTATAATAGTCACGGCGTCATACGGATTTATGTTTGACAAGAAATACGGCATGGTCGTGGGTTTTATATGCGGTTTTCTGATGGATATATTTTACGGCGGCGTATTGGGTTTTTACGCCCTTGTATATCTTTACATAGGAGCTGCCAATGGCGCGTTTCATCAGATGTTTTATCAGGATGACATAAAGCTTCCGATAGCGCTTATCACGGCAAGCGATTTTGTGTATTCGTTTGTCTGCTATGTACTGCTGTTTTTACTGCGCGGAAGATTTGATATAGGATATTATTTCAGGAGCACTATTGTGCCTGAGATTGTTTATACGGTATTCGTCACGGTGTTCTTATACCCATGCATACTGATGCTCAACAGAAGCGTGGGCGACGTCGAAAGAGGTGACCCGAAGAATGTTTAGGAAACTGGGCGAGGCGCTGATCAACATGGTTACGTCGAGGCTTATGCTGTTGTTCGTTATGTTCATAAGCATGGCTGTGATACTTATATACAGACTTTTTGACCTGCAGATAGTAAACGGTCAGGATTTTCTTGACAATTTTGAGCTGATGATAGAAAAGGAACGCATCATAGAAGGCACAAGAGGAAATATCCTTGACAGAAACGGAAACATCCTTGCGTATAACGAGCTTGCTTATTCGGTAACTATCGAGGATGTATTTGAGACGGCGGCGGGCAGAAACGAGGAGATAAACACAACGCTTCACAGGATAATCCGCATAATAGAAGATAACGGAGACACTGTTGATTGTGATTTTGATATAATACTTAACGAAAACGGAGATTATGAATTTACCGTTGACGGTACAAAGCTTTTAAGATTTAAAGCCGATATCTACGGATGCAGAGCAGTGACCGATTTAAAGCTTGTCCAGCAGACCGCGTCAGCGCAGGAGATAGTTGAATATCTGTGCGGTGAAAAGAGATATGAGATCGGAACATATGATACGCTTCCCAATGGCAAAAAAGGCGAGTTTCATCCCTGCGAAGGCTATACAAAGAAAGAAGCGCTGCAGATAGCCACGATAAGATATCAGATGAGCCTCAACGGATTTCAGAAATATATCCCCACGACGATAGCTACGGATATATCGCCTGAGACGGTAGCGGTGATAATGGAGAACGCCGGTGAGCTTACAGGTATTTCAATCGAGGAAGATACGATAAGGCGCTATAATTATCCGTATTATTTTTCGCATATCCTCGGCTATACGGGAAGGATAGACCAAAATGAACTTGCCACGCTTTCGGAGCAGAACGAAAGCTATACGTCTAATGACATTGTGGGAAAAAGCGGCATAGAACAGGTAATGGAGCTTGAGTTGCAAGGTAAAAAAGGTTCCGAGACCATATATGTCAATAACCTTGGTAAAGTAATAGAAACCACGAATTATGTAGAGCCGCATGCGGGAAATGACTTATACCTTACCATAGACAAAAATCTTCAAGTGGCAGTTTACAACATACTTGAACAGAAGATTGCGGGAATAGTCATTTCAAAGATGCAGAACATATATAACTACGACCCCGCAAACGCATCGTCGCGCAGCAATATCATAATACCTGTTGACGACGTATATTATGCGCTGATAAACAATAACGTGATTGATTTCACCCATTTTTCGGATGCGGGCGCTTCGGAGACCGAAAAACAGGTATACAGCATATATACCGAAAAACTCAGCCAAGTGCTTGATAAATTGAGGGAAGAACTGCTGCAGACAAAGACGCCCTACAATAAACTCTCAAAGGAATATCAGAATTATGAGAGCTATATAGTATCAATGCTTATGGACAAGGGAGTATTGGTAAGTTCCGCGATAAACAGAGAGGACAGCACATATAAGGCATGGTCTTCGGATGAGGTCATCAGCCTGAATGAATACCTTACTTATGCGATAGCGCAAAATTGGATAGACATTACCAAGCTTTCCGTAGACTCAAAATATTCGTCTTCTACAGAGGTGCTTGACAGCATTGTTGACTTTACGATAGAGAACCTTAGAGACAACGCGCCATTCACCAAAAGACTTTATAAATATCTGATAAGTTCGCAGACGGTGACGGGCTCTCAGATATGCGTCATACTCTGGGATCAGGATCTTGTAAACGTTGACGAGAGCAGGATAACGCTGTTAAAAAACAGTACGAACAACATAAACGCCTATAACTTTATAGTTGATATGATAAAAGAACTTCAGATAACCCCGGCACAGCTTGCGCTTGACCCATGCAGAGGTTCATGCGTCATCACCGATGTCAATACCGGCGAAGTGCTTGCGCTTGTATCGTATCCGGGGTACGATATCAACAAAATGGCAAACGGCGCGGACGCGGAGTATCTTGCCAGGATAAACAGCGATCTGTCACTTCCGCTCTGGTGCGCGGCTACGCAGGAGGCGACGGCGCCGGGTTCGACATTTAAAATGGTATCGGCAGTCGCGGCGATAGAGGAAGGCGTGGTGTCGTCACTTGGCGAGACCATAACCTGTACAGGCATATTTGATAAACTCGGACCGTCTACTATCCATAGATGCTGGATAGGAGCGGGCGGTCATGGCGCTATGAATTTGACAAACGCGATAGCAAATTCATGCAATATGTATTTTTATGAAGTAGGCTACAGATTGAGCGACGACGGGCATGGCTACAACAGCGCACTCGGACTGTCGCGTCTTGGAAAATATGCGGATATGTTCGGGCTTACCGAACATTCGGGAGTTGAGATAGCCGAATCGGACTCTAAGTTTTCGACGGAGTTTCCTGTACCGTCAGCGATAGGTCAGGGTAACAATGCCTATACCACAGTAGCTTTGTCGAGATATGTGACAGCCGTTGCCAACAGCGGCACTGTCTACAATCTGAGCATTATGGACAAACTTACGGATTATCAGGGAAACCTGATTGAAGACTACACGCCCACTGTCAGAAACACCATAAATATAGACAGCAGCCTTTGGAACGCCATTCATACGGGAATGCGCAACGTAGTACTGCAAAAGTCATATTTCAGTAATCTGGGCGTTAATGTGGCGGGTAAGACAGGTACGGCTCAGGAGAGCCCTCTTCGGACCAACCATGCACTGTTTTTAAGCTATGCACCCTATGAAAAGCCTGAGATATCGGTAGCCATCCGTATTTCATACGGCTACAGCTCAGACAACGCGGCACAGACTGCAAGGGATGTATATAAATATTATTACGGACTTGAATCGGAAGAAGAACTGCTCAGCGGTACGGCTGACATTCCTGAGGCATCAAGAGGCGAGCAGGATTAAACGACACAAAAGGAGCAAATGTGAAAAATTCGGTTATATTAAAAAGCTCATCAAGCGGTATATCCGTTATTCTTGATGACACAATTCCATATGGGGAGCTGCTTGAAGACATCGCCGCCAAATTCAGGGAGACTGACAGTTTCTTTAAGAATGCTTCCGTGGCGATAGCCTTAAAGGGCAGGGAGCTTACTGATGAGCAGGTGCGGGAGATACTTGATGTCATATCCGGCAATTCACGTTTGAATATACTCTGCCTGATAGGAGAAGAGGAAAAAATAGAAGAGGAAACAACAAAAATACAGGAAGAACAGGAGGAACAGGAAACTCAAAAGGACGAAAACTGCGGATTGTTTTACAAGGGTACTCTTAAGAACGGTCAGAGCATCGAGACTGAGCGCAGCATCGTTATAATCGGCGACGTATATGAAGGATGCAGCGTTTATTCGGCGGGCGACATTGTTATTTTGGGTACTCTCGCAGGTGAGGCGTATGCAGGCGCGGGCGGAAACAGCAATCACTTTGTGGCGGCTTTGGATATGAGTCCAAGCCTTTTGCGCATTGGAGATTTCAGCTTAAGACCCGACGCGGAGCATATCCCCATATGGAAACTAAAGCAGAAACCAGTGCCAAAGCTTGCGTATATATGTGATAAGAAAATACTGGTAGAGCCCATTACAAAAGAATTACTAAAAAGCATTAATTCATAATGAGTAATGGAGGATTCCTATGAGCGAAGTAATTGTTGTTACATCAGGTAAAGGCGGTGTAGGCAAGACCACTACATCAGCGAACGTAGGAACGGGTCTGGCGGAAATGGGCAAAAGCGTCGTGCTTATCGACGCGGATATTGGTCTTAGGAACCTTGATGTCGTTATGGGACTTGAAAACAGAATAGTGTATAACCTCGTTGACGTCATTGAGGGCAACTGCCGTTTAAAGCAGGCTCTTATCAAGGACAAAAGGCATGCGGGACTGTTTCTTATGCCCGCGGCGCAGACAAGAGATAAAAACTGCATCACCCCTCAGCAGATGGTGAAGCTTACCGATAATCTGAGAACGCAGTTTGATTACATAATACTTGACTGCCCCGCAGGCATCGAGCAGGGCTTCCAAAATGCTATAGCAGGCGCGGATCACGCAATAGTGGTGACGACCCCCGAGGTATCTGCGATACGCGACGCCGACAGGATAATAGGACTTTTGGAGGCAAACGAGATAAAAAAGGCTGACCTTGTAGTCAACAGGCTGCGTCAGGATCTTGTAAAGCGCGGAGAGATGATGACGGTAGATGACGTGCTTGATATACTCGGTCTGCCGCTTCTTGGCGTAGTGCCGGATGATGAAAACGTAGTGATCGCTACTAATCAGGGCGAACCGTTAGTCGGCAGGAATAATCTCGCCGGAAAGGCATTTTATAATATCTGCTGCCGTCTTGAGGGTAAAGAAGTCCCGTTTATGGATTTGGGCAGACCGCTTCCGCTTTGGACAAGGTTTGCGGGGCTATTCCGAAAAAACAGTCTACAGGAGGAGCGGGTATGAAATTATTTACGGTTTTCAGACGCAAAAGCTCAAGGCAGATCGCAAAGGACAGGCTCAAAATACTTCTTATATCCGACAGAGTAAACTGTTCGCCCGAAATGATGGAACTTATCAAAAACGATATCGCGCAGGTTATTTCAAAGTACATGAAGATAGACACGTCAAGCATGGAGATACAAATTTCAAAGTCAGGAAAATCAGGCGGAAACGGCAAGATAATGCCGATGCTTTACGCCAACATTCCCATACTTGACCTGAAAAGCTGAAAAAAAGACAGGAAAAGGAATAATGTTTAGAAATTACAGGATAAGGGATTATGATTTTAAATTAATATTTATGATGATAGCGATAACCATTATAGGCATACTGGCTGTCGGAAGCGCACGGGAAGAACTGCAGAGCAGACAGCTTCTCGGGTTTATAATGGGACTGTTCATTATGATAGTTATCTCATTTTTCGATTATTCCCTTTTCCTGCGCTTTTACTGGGTGATATACGTGTTTAATATTATTTTGCTGATAATGGTCATGATGTTTGGCGAAGTAGTCAACAACGCGCGGCGCTGGCTTGAGATCGGCGGCATCCAGTTCCAGCCGTCGGAGCTTACCAAGATAATGATGATACTGTTTTACGCGCAGTTTTTCTTTAAACGCAAAGACAAGGTAAACAGTTTTAAAAATATCGCGCTTGCGCTGCTGCTTATAATTCCGCCGATATATCTTGTGTACAAGCAGCCGGATATGTCAACAAGCATAGTGATATTTGTCATATTCTGCACAGTATGGTATGTCGGGGGGCTTGGGTATAAGATAATTTTTGGAACGCTTGCGGTAGCGGTTCCGGTAGCCGTGGTTCTTTTTGTAATGATTTTGCAGCCTGACCAGACGCTTATCAGCGAGTATCAGCAGGGGCGAATACTTGCATGGTTATATCCCGACCAGTATGCGCAGACGACGGCGTATCAGCAGACAAACGCGAAGATAGCCATAGGCTCAGGGCAGCTTTGGGGAAAAGGTCTTAACAACAATATGATAAGCTCGGTAAAAAACGGCAACTTTATCTCGGAGGCGCAGACTGACTTTATCTTTACGATAATAGGAGAGGAGCTTGGATTTGTCGGAAGCTGTGCAGTCGTGATACTTTTGTTCCTGATCGCGCTTGAATGCCTGAGCGTGGCAAGAAAGGCAAAAGATTTGGCAGGGACATGTGTGGCGTCGGGAATGGCGGCGCTTGTAGGCTTCCAAAGCTTTGTAAATATGGCGGTGGCAACCGGGGTCTTCCCCAATACGGGCGTGCCGCTTCCGTTCGTCAGCTACGGGCTTACATCACTTGTCAGTCTGTATATCGGAATGGGATTTGTGCTTAATGTCCGTTTGCAATGTGTGCGGAAATATAATAATTAACGCAATTATTAATTTTTGTGAAAATTTAACATTTTTTTGTAGCTTTTTCTATCTAAATAAGTTAAAATACATAATAGAGATGAAAATGAACAAAAAAAGTGCAAAATGCCGGCTTAATTTGCACTCTGGAAATGGAGGATTTTTATAATGAACATTGCGTTGATCGCACATGATGGCAAGAAAAAGCTTATGCAGAATTTTTGTATTGCGTACCGCGGCATTTTGAGCAAAAATGAACTGTATGCCACAGGTACGACAGGAAGACTTATAGAAGAAGTAACCAACCTCAATATTCATAAATACTTGGCGGGTCATCTTGGCGGCGAGCAGCAGATATGCGCACAGATAGAGCATAATCAGATAGACCTGCTCATATTTTTACGTGACCCTAATTCAAAGTCACATGAACCTGACATAAACAATGCGGTCAAGCTTTGCGATATACACAATATACCACTTGCGACTAATCTTGCGTCGGCGGAGCTTTTGATCAAGTCGCTTGACAGAGGAGATTTGGATTGGCGTGAAATGTACAAATAGATTTGTAAAAAAGATAGCGGCGGCATGGATGTGCATTTTCCTTATGATGTCGCTTACGGCTTGCGGCGACAAGGAATATTCCTTTGCATATGACAGGAACAGGAATAATTCAAGCTTTACTGTGGCGTCACAGTCAAGAGGAGAGACACTTCCGGCATTTTCCGCAGACCTATGCGTCGCTACGGGCGATGTGACGCAGGACACTGATGTGGACATGTCACAGGCAACGGCGGCAGGGCTTTTCGACATAGCTTCGGGCAGGGTGATATATGCCAAAAACATACACGAAAAGTTGAGCCCCGCAAGCCTTACCAAGATAATGACAGCATTATGTGCCCTTAAATACGGTAATCCCGATGATATACTCACAGCGTCCGACAATGTAAATATCACCGAACCCGGCGCAGTCAAACTCGGGCTGCAGGCAGGCGATACCATGACGATGGATCAGGCGCTTCATGCGCTGTTGCTGAAATCGGCAAATGACGTTGCGGTGCTTATAGCGGAACATATCGGCGGGAGCATCGAGGGCTTTGCCGATATGATGAATGAAGAGGCGAACAGCCTCGGCGCGACCAACAGCCATTTCGTCAATCCGCATGGGCTTACGGATCCGAACCATTATACGACGGCGTATGACCTTTATCTTATATGCAACGCTGCGGTAAAGTACGATAAATTTGTTGAGATAATACACACTGCAAGCTATACCTCAGTGTACCATGATAAGAATAATAATGAAAAAACGATCGATCTGTCAACAACGAACGCATATTTAAAAAACGAGGCGTTTGCGCCTGACAATGTTACGGTCATAGGCGGTAAGACAGGTACGACAAGCGTTGCCAAAAGCTGTCTTCTGATATACAGCAGGGACAAGTCGGGCAACCCGTATATTTCCATTATACTTCAGTCGGAAGACAGGACGACGATGTATCAGGAGATGACAGATCTTTTGGACGAAATATGAAAAATATAAATATGTAAATTTGAGTTGTTTTTTCTGTCATATTCTACTATAATTAGAATGTGGACAGCTACAAATATTTTAGGAGGTATTCTTATGGTACAACTTATAGTTGGCAGAAAGGGAAAAGGCAAGACAAAAATAGTTTTGGAAATGGTGAATAAAGAAATTGCGGGAGCGTCAGGAAACATAGTTTATCTTGACAAGAGCATTAGCCATATGTACGAATTAAATAATAAAGTCAGGCTTATCAATGTGTGTGATTATGACGTTTCAAACGCTGACGAGTTTGTCGGTTTTATCCGCGGTATAGTATCGCAGGATCATGACCTTGAGCAGATTTATTTTGACGGATTTTTAAAGATAGCATGTCTCGAAAACAGCGACAGGCTGGAAGAGATAATCACAAAGCTCGATAAGATAAGTGATACATATGGTTTTAAGATTGTTGCAAGCGTATCTTTAGACGAGGCGGAACTTCCCGAAGCATTAAAATCAAAGGTTGTAGTATCGCTCTAATAATTATTATAAGACATTTTATAAAGCCTCGGAATAATTATCCGAGGCTTTTGAGTATGGTTTGAGTATGGTTTGAAAGGAGGGCACTGTTGTGGCAGGGCAGAATGCGCAGCGCGCAAGGCGTGAACGGAACAGATCGGGAAAGACAATGAACAGGATAGAGTTCGTTATTTTTGGCGCTATGACTGCTTACATCATTGTGCTCATTTTCACATACCTCAATTCCGAACCTATCAAGGGATATGAAGTACAGATGGGTTCACTCTCGATAGCGAAAACTTATACAGGTCTTGCCATACGGCAGGAAGAACTTATCACGACGCCATATACGGGATATATCAACTATTATGAGCGTGAGGGTTCGCGTGTTTCTTCAAGGGACACCGTATATTCAATAGACGAAAGCGGAAAGCTTGCACAGCTTCTGCAGTCGCAGGATACGGGCGGCAGCTATTCAAACGAGGAACTTGATGAGCTGCGCTCAGAAGTGATACAGTATGACAGAGGATTTGACGATTTGAATTTCAGCAGCGTATATGATTTCAAATATGATGTGGAAGGCACTGTTATCAAGCTTGTAAACATCAATATGTATGAAAATATGGAAACGCTCAACCAGTCAAGCCTTGGAGGAATGGTATCATTATGTACGGCGGGGCAGAGCGGATATGTAGTGTACAGCACGGACGGGTATGAGGAGCTTACGCCTGAAGAAGTGACGGCGGATATGTTTGACAATTCCGAATATGAGAAAAAGCGAGTGAACAACAATGACCTTGTCGAGGCAAATTCCGTGGTAGGAAAACTTGTGACCGATGAAAACTGGTCGCTTATCATCCCCGTCGATGAGGAAACAGCCGCTGAACTTGAAGAAGAGGAGTACGTTGAAGTCAAGTTCATAAAAACACAGGAAACTTCATGGGGACAGGTAACGATACATCATTTAACTGACGGAGTATATGCGCAGCTTTCGTTTAATAATTCATGCGTGTCATTTTGTACTGACAGATATGTCGATATCGAACTGGTCGTTGACGATGAAGAAGGCTTGAAAGTGCCTAATTCCGCCATAGCGGAAAAGACATTCTTCATCATTCCCGCTGAGTATATGACAAGAGGCGGTGCAAACGGCAATTACGGAGTACTTAAAGAGACATATCAGGAAAACGGCGTGGTGTATGAATTTGTGGAGACTACGGTGTACAGCTCAAACGATGAGGAATTTTACGTTGACGACAGCGTTTTGGAAGTCGGCACATATATATGCAAACCTGAGTCAACGGACAAAATCGCCGTGAGCAAATCGGGTACGCTCATCGGCGTTTACAATATGAACAAGGGTTTTGCGGATTTTAAGCAGATAACTGTTTTGGCGCATAATGATGAATATTCGATAGTAAGTTCAAACACGCAGTACGGACTTACCGTTTATGACAGGATAGTGCTTGACGCGTCAAGCGTTGATAACAACGATTTTACATATAAATAATCATAAATAACGGGAGGTGCGGTCATGCCGCAGTATGGTATCAGAGAAAATCTTGAGACAGTACAGAATATAATAAACGCAGAATGTATCAAAGCGGGGAGGAACAGTTCTGAAGTCACCCTGATAGCGGTCAGCAAGACAAAACCGATAGAAATGCTCAAAGAAGCGTACGAGTGCGGCTGCCGTGACTTTGGCGAAAATAAGGTTCAGGAGCTTGTCGATAAATATGAGGCAATGCCAAAAGACATAAGATGGCATATGATAGGGCATCTTCAGCGCAACAAAGTCAAATATATCATAGACAAGGTATATATGATACACAGCGTCGATTCTCTGCGTCTTGCGCAGGAGATAAGCAAGGAGGCTGTAAAAAAGAATGTCAGCGTTAATATTTTGATTGAAGTTAATGTTGCGGATGAGGCTACAAAGTTTGGCGTTAAGGTCGATGAAGCGCAGGATTTGGTGGTCGAAATCGCAAAATTACCTAATATTTGTGTCAAAGGATTGATGACCATAGCCCCAAATGTTGAAAATGGTGAAAAAAACAGGGAAATTTTTTGCAAATTAAGTAAATTAGCTGTTGACATTATGAGCAAAAACATTGATAATATAGATATGAATATATTATCAATGGGTATGACGGGTGATTATCCTGTTGCCGTATCGGAGGGTGCGACATATGTCAGGGTAGGCACCGGTATCTTTGGGACAAGGTAATTAATGCCAAAAGGAGAGAAGATAGAAATGGGATTAGTAAACAAGTTTTTAACTGCGATGAATTTGGAGAACGCTGAGGATGATTATGATGTTGACGATTATTATGATGAAGACGAGATAGTGGAGAACACAGTGAGAAAGCCAATGCCTGTCCGCAACGACGATTATGACGACTATGACAGACAGCCTAAGAAACATTCTCAAAAGGTAACGCCTATGAGAGCAGTTAAGAAGGCACCGGGCAACGGCATGGAAGTCTGTGTTATCAAGCCGTCGAGCGTTGAAGATGCAAGAGAGATAACAGAGACGCTTTTAGCTAACCGTACCGTAGTACTCAATTTGGAGGGGCTTGATGTTGAGATAGCACAGCGTATCATCGACTTTGCATCAGGTTCTACATATGCTATCAGCGGTAATTTACAGAAGATTTCTCATTACATCTTTATAATTACACCGGCAAGCGTTGATATTTCGGGAGATTTTCAGGAGATTTTCTCAGGTGCGTTTGACGTGCCGCCAATTTCCCGCAATGCAAAGTAGTTTTGGGATAAGAATATTGAACTTCCCGCTTTTAAACAAGAGTGGGAAGTTTTTATGTTAATGGAGGAATGATATGTCACAGAGATTAACAATAAATATGAACAGTAAACCTATATATGATATTGTTTATGAGAAAGATTTCAATATGCTTGCGGTGGAGCTTGAAGCGTTTGGGATAAGTGAGAAGAAACTCTGCATAGTCACCGATTCAAGGGTAAAGGGGCTGTATGCGGATGAAATATGCGACTGCTTAAAAGATAAATGCAGGGAGATAACAGTATATGATTTTCCCGCCGGGGAGAAAAGCAAAAATTTGGACACGGTCAGAGGCATATACGAGTTCCTCATCAGGAAAAAATTTGACCGCAAGGATATGCTGATAGCGTTAGGCGGCGGTGTAGTGGGGGACACTACAGGCTTTACGGCTGCGACATATTTAAGGGGCGTTGATTTTATACAGATACCTACTACACTGCTTGCTCAGGTTGACAGCAGCATCGGCGGAAAGACAGGCGTTGATTTTGACCAATATAAAAATATGGTAGGCGCGTTTTATATGCCAAAGCTTGTATATATGAACGTTTCAACGCTTAAGACGCTTGACGACAGACAATATTTTTCAGGCATGGCAGAGGTTATGAAGTATGGGCTTATCAAGAATGCTAACTTCTATGAATGGCTTATAGACAGCATGTATGAGATACAGGAAAGAGATCTTGAAACGCTTGAAGAGATGGTATACAAAAGCTGTATGATAAAAAAGCTTGTAGTAGAGAAAGATCCGACGGAAAAAGGCGAAAGAGCGCTTTTGAATTTTGGTCATACCATAGGTCATGCAATAGAGAAATCAAAAGATTTTGAGATGCTTCACGGCGAATGTGTAGCGCTTGGATGCGTAGCGGCGGCGTATATCTCATATAAGAGGGAACTTATCAGCTCGGATGAGTATTATGAGATAAGGGATATGTTCGTGCCGTTCAATCTGCCCATATCCATCGACAGGATAGATCCCGAAGAAATATATGAACTCACATTGTCGGACAAAAAGATGGAGAACGGGCATGTTAAATTTATACTGCTCAAAAAACTTGGGAAAGCTATGATCGACACAAGTGTCACCAAAGAAGAAATACTTGCGGGTATCAAGGAAATTTATTTTTCAGAAGAAGATTGGAACGATTAGCATATGAATAGCAGAAAAAAAACAATATTATTGATTGTGGATGTGATCTTATTCGGATTATTTGTATTTGGCGATCAGTTCAGCAAATACTGTGCGGTGCAGGAGCTTAAGAACAAGGAGCCTTTTGTTATAGCGGACGGTATTTTTGAACTGCATTATTTAGAGAACAACGGCGCCGCGTTTGGCTTGCTTCAAGGGCAGAAACCGTTTTTCATATTTATCGCCGCAGTCATACTTGCCGTAATCATTTATGTTATTTTAAAGACGCCGTATCAGAGGATATTCATAAAGCTCAACATTACCTTAGTGCTTATTGCAAGCGGCGCAGTCGGCAATCTTATCGACAGGATAAGATATGATTATGTCGTGGACTTCTTGTATTTCAGCCTGATAAATTTCCCGATATTTAATGTCGCCGATATATATGTCACGGTTGCTTCCGCTTATCTTATATTTCTGCTTTTGTTCGTGTATAAGGAGACGGATTTGGATTTTCTTACGTTCAGGGCTAAGAAGTTCAGGGATGTCAGGTAGTGGGCGATATGAAAGAAATAGTTTTTGATGCCTCTTGCGAAATGGAGGATGAGCGCATCGACAAGTGCATCAGCAATTATATTGACGGATTGTCGAGAAGCTATGTACAAAAGATGATAAAAGACGGCGGCGTGTCTGTAAACGACGTACCTGTCAAAGCCAACTATAAGGTAAAAGCTGACGATAATGTCAGATTTATTATCCCCGACTCTGTAGAGCCTGATATCCCCGCACAGGATATACCGCTTGACATCCTGTATGAAGATAAAGACATCCTCATCATTAACAAACCAAAGGGAATGGTAGTGCATCCTGCGGCGGGACATTATGACAATACGGTGGTAAACGCGATAATGTATCACTGCAAAGGTGAACTGTCGGGAATAAACGGCGTAATGCGTCCCGGCATCGTCCACAGGATAGACAAGGACACAACAGGTTCTCTCATCATATGCAAAAACGACGCGGCGCACAACGAAGTGGCACAACAGCTTAAAAACCATGATATCACAAGGACATACAGGGCGATAGTCTGCGGCAGGATAAAGGATGATGAAGGGACTATTGACGCGCCGATAGGCAGACACCATACAGACAGAAAAAAAATGGCAGTGACCGAAAAGGGAAAGCATGCAGTAACGCACTACAGAGTGCTTGAACGCTTTGAAAAATATACGTATGTGGAGTGCCGTCTCGAGACAGGCAGAACTCATCAGATACGTGTGCATATGGCAAGTATCGGTCATCCGCTCTTAGGAGATACCGTGTATTCAAATCATAAACCGCCATATCATATTGAGGGGCAGGCGCTTCATGCGATGACGCTCGGGCTTAAGCATCCGGGAAGCGGGGAATATATCGAAGTATGTGCGCCGCTTCCGGAATATTTTGAAGAACTGCTTAGGAAGCTTAGAGGTTAAAATATTCACAAAATGTTGAAAAATTGAGTATAATCTAGTATAATTAATGTGGATTATGACAATATATGCTTATATCGCACATATCAGAAATGGAGGATAAATATATGAATACTATAATTACCATAGGCAGGCAGTTTGGTTCGGGCGGACATGAGATAGGAGAGAAGCTTGCAGCTCATTACGGAATTAAATGTTTTGACAAGGAACTTTTGTCGCGTGCGGCAAAGGAGAGCGGCTTCTGCGAGGAAATGCTCAGAAACCATGATGAAAGACCTACCAATTCGTTCCTTTACAATTTAGTTATGGATACATATACTTTCGGCTACAATTCATCATCGTTTGTCGATATGCCTATAAGCCACAAGGTTTTTATGGCACAGTTTGATACCATAAAGAAAATCGCGGAGGAAGAGCCGTGCGTTATCGTGGGACGCTGTGCGGATTATGCGCTTCAGGAGTATAAGAACTGCCTGCATTTATTTATTCATGCAAATGAGGAAAGCAGGATAGAGCGTATCGTGAAGAAATATGATATCAGTGCTGACAAAGCAAAGGATATGATGATAAAGAAAGACAGGCAGCGTCAGAGTTATTACAATTATTATTCGACGAAGAAGTGGGGACGCGCTGACAGTTATGACCTTTCAATCAACAGCAGTATATTGGGGGTCGATGGGACTGTAAATCTTATTGTGCAGTATATTGAGGATTTTGAGGCGCGGGGGATGAAGTGAGGTATATCCTGACCCACTACGCCAGCCCCGTTGGTGTCATGCGCCATAGACGGCGTTATCGTGTGGGAGACATTGCCTTTTACCGGCTCGATTTTATAGAGGAAAAAAGAGCATGAAAAAACGATTCAAAAATATACAAACCAAACTGCTAAAGAGGAGAGGGGTATTGCTCTGTATAATTGTCTTGCTTTCGGGAATACTGCTCGGATGTTCTGCGGTACAAAGTAACACTTTAGAAGAATCAGTGCAGACCGATGTCGATACTGCAAATCTGAATGAAAAGGATATTTCGGGTGAGGAGGCGGTTAAGCCTTCCGCAGATGAGCTTACAATGGAAATCATTTTGCAACGGTTTAAAGACGGAACTCTCGGAGAAATGGATTATACCCTTTACGGCAACGGAGAACGCGAAGAATTTACAGATGCCGACAATGCCTATATTCATTTTCCACAGATATCGTACGAAGGTGAGGAATATGACATAGGCGTGTCGTGTGTGACGGATGAAAACGATGCGGAATACATTGACGGCATATATGTGACCAGACTGTCAGATAAAGAGATGTGCCTGCTCTATACAAGCGACGAACGCTATCAGACGATTGATGATTTGGAAGGATGGCTTAGTACCAAAACACACATAAGCGACTGGCTTACGTTAGATCTTCCCGAAGGTTATTCACTCTCGGACTACGATGCCAGTGTTGGGAATGCGGGCGGCGCGTTGATAGAGCCGCAGGCATATGAAGTGCTGAGTGAGGACGCATTTGGGGCTTTTTTGCCAGAATGGACTATGTCGGGAGCTGTCGGCATCATTCCCGACGCGCAGGAGGCGTTCATCTTCGAGGACGGTCAGATAGCCGGAAAATATATGAGCAGCAACCACTCACTGGAGGAAATGATAGAGACGCTGGATGGTCTTGCGATGCCGGCAGCGCTGTACCATGTGAGCCATGATCTTTACACGGCTGCCGATTTGGGCAATCTTGAGGAGCAGGGCATAGACACGTCGCAGATTGAAACGACAAGCGAATACTGGTATGTTTTCTTTGCAAGCGAGGGCGCAGACAATGCCTATTATCTGGCGCTCGATTAAAAGCAGTTCAGTAAGCAGGAGGCAATCAATATAGCGATGACGGTGAAATTTAGAGGGGACGGAAAAAGGTAAGGGGTGTGTCTAAGACGCCCGAAAACAGCTCAAATATACAAAAACGCGCTGCTGCTGTCGCAATGCATCGCTTATTTTGTATATTTGGGCTGTTTTCTGCTTTATCCCAGTTAAACTTTTGGAAGTCCTTCCCTCAAAAAATAATCAAAACAAAAGTACGGAAATGAAGCCTCGCCAGTGACCTGCGTCATATTCAGACCTTCAAAAAGCGTCGGCACTTAGCGAAGCAAGCTGCAAGGCGCCGCTGAGCTTAGTGTCCGCTACGCTTTTTGGGAGCGCAAGCGTGTCTGAATATGACGCAGGTCACTGGCGGGGCTGGAGTAGTGGATAGGATGCGTAATAGTCGAACCTGAATATGATGCTTGCTTGCCACAAGTGGGACTGACATAGCGCACAGTGCAACGTAGACAAAAATACAGTCCTGTGTTATTATGTTTAATAAAGCAAAATGGAGGTTTGAGGAGGACAAATTATGGAAATACGGAATATGCAGCTCGAGGACTATGATAGCGTATATGCCATATGGCTAAGCTGCCAAGGTATGGGATTAAACAATTTGGATGATTCACGAGAAGGCATTGCAAAGTATCTTACTCGAAATCCGGATACCTGTTTCGTCGCAGTAGAACAAGGCAATATCATTGGCGCAATTCTCACAGGGCATGATGGTCGTCGCGGATATATCAGCCACACCGCAGTATCCCCAGCCCACCAACGGCAAGGTATTGGCAAACAAATGGTTGAAGCTGCTCTAAATGCCTTAAAAGTGCAAGGTATCAATAAAGTCAACTTAGTTGTGTTTGCTCACAACGACAAAGGTAACGCTTTTTGGGAAAAGATGGGCTTTACCCAACGACAGGATTTGATATATCGCAATCGGGCACTTGTAGATATGGTACGCATTGATACCTGACAATTTCCCATTTTGTCGGGAAAATCAGTTTTTAGAGAGATATGTATAGTGCGGAACATATATGGTGGTGTGTTTAAGACGCCCGAAAACAGCCCAAATATACAAAAACGCGCTGCTGCTGTCGCAATGCATCGCTTATTTTGTATATTTGGGCTGTTTTCTGCCTTATCGCAGTTAAACTTTTGAAAATCCTCTACCACAAAAATAATTAAGACGAAAAAACAGAAATGAAGCCCCGCCAGTGACCTGCGTCATATTCAGACCTTCAAAAAGCGTCGGCACTTAGCGAAGCAAGCTGCAAAGCGCCGCTGAGTTTAGTGTCCGCTACGCTTTTTGGGAGCGCAAGCGTGTCTGAATATGACGCATGTCACTGGCGGGGCTGGCGTAGTGGACAGGAATCATAGACAAAAACACTTTCCCATGTTACTATATTAATGAACAAAATCGGCGTTCGTATAGGAGCTTCCTGTATAATTCAAGTATAGGGAATTCCAAGAAAGAAGCGGAAAATGAAGAAAATGAACACCACTGACAGAGCACAGGGAAAACGCAAAGGTTTTCCAAGAAAATAGGCAGAGCCGTCTAAGATGTATCGTT
>CANREB010000001.1 GCA_947629525.1 uncultured Lachnospiraceae bacterium | reverse complement strand
CAAACGGCTGATAATACCGTTCATCCCTATTAATTATCATAGAAGATCAATATTTACAGACTTTTCTTCATAGGCTCTAAGGAAATCTGAGGAATGAAAATAACTTTAAAACGGCTATGAAATTCCACCCAAAAAGGAAATTCCACAGCCGTTTCTTCATAGTCACCTATTTAACGCTGTCATCATATATCTTCTTATCAAACATCTTTTTATCAAATTCAGCGTTAAAGTAATAAAAATTCTTAAAGTCAAGCTTGTCCTTAGTCATCTCGATAGCTTCTCCAAACCGTTGGAAATGCACTATCTCGCGCTGCCTGAGATACTTTAGCGGTGCCCTGACATCAGGCTCATCGATCACGCGCAGCAGATTGTCATATACCGTGCGCGCTTTCTGCTCGGCAGCAAGATCTTCGTAAAGGTCTGCAAACGCATCACCTTTCGACTGAAATTCAAGCGCGGTAAAAGGCACTCCTGCTGCCGCCTGTGGCCAAAGCCCTGTTGTGTGGTCGATATAGTACGCATCAAACCCCGCTTCTTTTGCCTGCTCAGGTGTAAGGTTTTTCGTAAGCTGGTAAACCATAGCACAGATAATTTCCATATGGTTTATTTCTTCAGTGCCTATGTCGGTCAAAAGTCCGCCGACTTTTTTTACAGGCATTGAATATCTCTGTGCAAGATACCTCATTGACGCCGAAAGTTCGCCGTCAGGTCCGCCGTACTGGCTGATGATAAGCTGTGCCGTCTTTGGACAGGTCTTTTTGATTTTTACAGGATATTGAAGTCTTTTTTCATAAGCCCACATTACAGATTACCCCCTTCCCAAGGCAAAGGACCTTCGTCCCATGTGTATTTGTCTGTGTCGGGCGTTCCCGTCACTATAGAAAGCTGCGTAAGCGGATTATATTTATTTGCGTAGTCGGCAAGCCCGTCGAGGCGTTTTTGAAGCAGCTCTTTGAGCAGCTTTGTGCCATTTTTACAGTCCGGGTGGGTGTCAAGATAAAGAGTGAGATCGTTTATCGCAAAGCCCACCATGCATATATCGTTCAGTGCCTTTTCCTGCTCGGAAAGCTTTGAGTCGGCTGTTTTGCCGCAGAACGGACATGGAATATCCTCCGCAGCATAAAAATTCAGGTTAAGGCACGGAAAAACAGTACCGCTGTAAAGCGCGGTGCCAAGTTCATACGGCTCGCACCACTCCTGAATGGGGAATGAACCCATCGCAAGTGTTTCAGCGGTAAAATTGCAGTTACAAGAAGCAGAATTTTCCATAATACATTTACCTCCGTGTATAAAAAATTAATATGTCACAATAATAATTTCTGATAAAAGAGGTAATTATATTCTGGTAATAAATGCAACAAAAAAACGCCGCTTTAAATGGCGGCGTTTTCCTTATCTTCATCATAATATGCTTTGATCCTGATAGCCTGATTGTGATCCCCGAAGTCTTCGCCAAAAAGCGTGCAGCCTCCGCAGTTTGCTGTGTCTTTTGGCACTTCGAAACGAAATGTTATATAGCTGCTATAATCAATATTCAAATCCTGAATAGTTGTATCAGACAGCTTGTTGGTGCCATCCATAAACACTCCGTCACTGTTTATGATAAGAGTTTTTAAAAGTCCATATTGGTTGAGCTGTTCAGGCCACCATGCAGGCGATACATATCCGCTCCGCCCGCCATAGTCGCCCGGGCTTATCCATATTCCAAGAGGTATCTGATTGATCGAAAAATAAATATCCGACGGGTAATTGTCGTTTGTTTCCGGACACTCGGAAGATATCTCAAATGAGATCTGAAGTTCCGTGAGTGTCTGACCGGGCTGTATATGGTTGGGAAGGTTGTATTCAACATATCCGCTTGAGAACCATAGTATTCCGGCTTGAAACCTGTCGGGAAATGAGAATACTCTCGGGTCGTCAAGAGAACCGATTATTTCTTTACCGGTTGCAAGCCCGCATGTAGGCGTTCCATGACATACGGTATAATATCCGATACGTATATCGTCCGTGTAGCAGTGTCTTGCCTCTTTTACCGGGGCAAGGTCGATCATAAGTCTGTCGTAGCGCGGACGCACGATTTTCATAGTGCCGCGTTTGCCGGATGTGACTTTTATTCGGACAAGCCCTGCTTCCTCGAGTTTGCTGACATGCATTGAGATTGCGCCGTTGGTAAGACCGAGCGCTTCCGCAAGGTCATTCATACTGAGCGAATCATCCTGATAGATCATTTCCATTATTTTAAGGCGCATTGGAGTGCTTAGCGCTTTAAAGACATTTTCGGCATCTCCTATAGAGCGAAAATATAGCATAAAAAATTCCCCCATTCAGCTTGCTGTATAATGTATAACTTTAGTATATTGATTACTAAAATTAAAGTCAAGACTAAAATGATTAAAAATGTTTTAAATGTATATAATGATTGAAAAATACATACATTTTTAAAAACAGACACAGAAGTCAATATGCACAAAAACAGATGCACAATTTCGTAAAAACATACAAAAGTGCTTTTAATACCTTAAAACACAACGGATAAGTGCGTAAAAATTAACAAAAACAATTATATTATAGCTTGACTTTTAAACTTATATAGCGTAAATTAAAATCATAAAGAAAATACTAAAATAATTAATCGAAAAATAAAACGAACAAACAGCAACGGAAAGGTTGGGTCATTAGTATGAAAAAATATGTGAAACCAAAACGTATGCTGGCGCTGGGCATAGCAGTGTGCGTTGCGGCGTCGTCATTCTCTGCTTTAAATTCGGCGGCTGCCGAAGATGCGCAGTCACAGACTGTGCAGACAGCATCCGGTACACAGATACAGGAAAGCTTTGCAAATGAACGTCTTGATAACGGGTATACTAAGATAAGCTCAGGATACACGTTTCCCGAATACCAAGGCGATGACATAAGCTTTGCGGTAAGCGATATCTACAAAGGCGGCGATGGGAAAATCGTGCAGGATACACTAGGATATACCGAGAGCGCCGACGTACTGTCGCTTGGTCAGAAAGGAACGGCGCAACTGGAGATCGATGTGAAGCAGCCGGCAGTTTACTATATGAAATTTGATTATCTGGCAGACAGCGAATCAATTCTTCCGGTGGAAGCAAGCGTGATGATAAACGACGAGTATCCGTTTTTTGAGATGCGCCAGCAGGTGCTTGAAAGCAAATGGACGGCAAAACCGGAAAAGGTTTATGACAGTTACGGTAATGAAGTGGTAAGCATGCCTGATAAAGTTTATGACTGGCAGAGCAAATATATACAGGATTCGACTTACCGATATACCGAACCGCTCGGTATAGAACTTGATCAGGGAAAAAATAAAATAACGCTGAGCCTTGGCGAAGGAACGCTGCTTCTGGGCAATGTTTACCTTACGCAAAAGCCTGTTGTTGAGACATATCAGGGTTCACAGGAGGCACAGGGCAGCGGGTTTGTCGAGATACAGGCGGAGGATTTTACATACAGGAACAATTCCGCAATTCACGCATCCTGCGAATACGACCCCGATCTGTATCCCTACCAGTCGTCAAAACGTGTAATGAATACGGTTGACAGTACTTCGTTCGGGGATGGCGGACAGGAAATTACATATACGTTTAATGTGGAGAATGCGGGAAACTATTATTTGGCGTTTCACTACAGTCAGAGTGATAAATCGGATTTCCCTGTATTTATGGATATAAAGATAGATGGCAGGATCCCGAATACAGAGTTCAAAAACCATGCATTCGCATATGAGAAAAAATATGAAATGTACACGATGAGAGATGCTGACAATAATAAAGTAAGCATTCCTCTCGAGGCGGGTACGCATACGATATCAATGCAGATAAGCATGGAACCGGTACGGGAAGCGCTTGAAACGATAGAACAGGTTATGAGCCGTGTAAACGACCTCTCGCTTGAAGTCACTAAAGTGGCGGGAACGAACAAAGATAAGTACAGGGATTTCTCACTGGAAGCGTACATCCCCAATATAGGAAGCACAATGACACAGTGGGCGGATGAGCTTAGTCAGGTAATGGAGAATGCGAGAGTATATAATCCCCAAAAAGATAAAATAGCGGCGTTTTCTTCGGTTAAGATCGCGGAAAACCAGTTAAGAAGTCTTGCCAAGAAACCGGATGAACTTATATACCGTATTGATGAACTTGCGACAAGCACATCGTCAGTAAACCAGCACCTTGCAAACTTAATAGACAGCCTCAACGGAAACGCATTTTCGCTTGACAGCATTTATCTGTATCAGAACGATTCTGAGAAACAGCTTCCAAAACACAAAAATATTTTTGTAAAGGGCTGGCTTGGTATTGTCAGATTTTTTACTTCGTTTGGTGAACAGGCATATTCTTCGACAAATACTGATCCTGAACATCTTCAGGTATCTGTCAATCGTTCAAGACAGCATCTTGAGATTATGCAGCTTATGATAAATGAACAGTTTACGCCTGCTACGGGAATAGAGGTAGATCTGTCGCTTATGCCCGACCAGACAAAGCTTGTCCTTGCAAACGCATCAGGCGATTCCCCTGATGTGGCAACGGGTGTAAATTATTCAATTCCGTTCGAACTCGGAATAAGAGGCGCGTTGAAAGATCTTACCGAATTTGATGATTTTGCGGATATTGCACAGCGCTATAATGCAGGGCTTATAATGCCGTACGTTATAGGGGAAAGTATATATGCCATTCCGGAAACCATGAATTTTCAGGTGATGTTTTACAGGAAAGATATTCTTGATAAACTGGGGCTTGGCGTACCGTCTACTCTTGAGGAAGTTGAAGCTATGCTTCCTGATTTACAGATGAGGGGACTGAACTTTTATTATCCGACGGCAAGGACGGTAGGAATGAAGACTTTCCTTGATACAACGCCGATACTTTTCCAAAGCGGCGCAAGCCTGTATGATGGTTCGGTAAGTAATGCCACGCTCACGAGCGAGGCTATGGTAGAAGGCTTTACAACTCTTACGAACCTGTTTACGATATACAATCTTCCCAAGGACGTGCCGAATTTTTATCAGCATTTCAGGAACGGTGATTATCCGATAGGTATATCGGATTTTGGAAATTATAATATGATCTCAAATGCCGCTCCTGAAATAGAAGGTTCGTGGGGCGTAGCGCTTATACCGGGGGTAAAAGATGAGAACGGAAAAGTAATGAGATATTCTTCCGCAGGCGCGGAGGCAACTTTCCTGTTTGAATCTACACCCGAAAGAGAACAGCAGGCATGGGAGTTTGTAAAATGGTGGTCAAGCGCAGCGGTTCAGGCAGAGTTTGGACAGCGGCTTCAAATCACATATGGAGACGAGTATTATTGGAATACGGCAAACGCGGAGGCATTTGCCCAGCTTCCATGGGACAGCGACGATAAGGAAGTTATTCTCGAACAGCTCGAGTGGACGCTTGAAGCGCCAAGGGCTTTGGCAAGCTATATGGTTGAGCGTGAACTTTCGGATGCGTATAACATGGTGGTGCTGAATGCCAAAAGCGAGACTGTAAGAGAGGCGCTTGACGATGCGCAAAAGAGTGTCAAGCGTGAAACACAGAGAAAACTTGAGGAATTCGGGTATATTGTTGACGGGAAGACAGTTAAAGAGTATGAAGTGCCTACCGTTAACAAAGTGCGGGAGATTATAGAACGTTGTAAGGAGGGCAGGTAATGGCAGCAAAAAAGAAAACAAAAGCGGCTATGAGAGAGCATAGCAATAAAGCTGCATACGCATTTTTGGCGCCATATGTAATATTGTTTACTACTTTTATCATTATCCCGATGGTAGTGGCAGTGGCGTTGTCCTTCACAAGTTATGATACGATACAGACGCCTACGTTTAAAGGATTTTTAAATTATATAAATCTCTTGACAGCGGATGACATATTTATGCAGAAAGTACTGCCGAATACTGTAATATACGCTGTTATCGTAGGTCCGGGCGGATATGTGCTTTCATTTCTTGTAGCATGGTGTCTCGCACAGCTAAGTCCGATACCGCGTACCGTACTGACAGTTATATTTTATTCGCCCAGTATGACCGGAGCAGTGTCGATGACCGTTTTGTGGAAAATTATTTTTTCCGGAGACCAGATGGGATATCTGAACAGTTTTCTTATGCGGCTGGGAGTGATAGACGCGCCGGTAATATGGCTTGTTGACAGCAGATACCTTCTGCCGATAATCATAATAGTGGCGCTGTGGTCGAGTATGGGCGTCGGCTTTTTGGCAATGCTTGCGGGTATTCTGAATGCCGATGAGGAAATATATGAAGCGGCGGCGATAGACGGGGTTAAGAACCGTTTTCAGGAAATGATATATATTACGATACCTACGATGAAGCCGCAGATGCTTTTCGGCGCGGTCATGGCTATCGTGGGCGCGTTCCAAAACGGAGCTATCGGTGTACAGCTTTCGGGAACCAATCCTACCCCGAACTATGCCGGACAGTTGATAGTAAACCATATTGAGGATTACGGTTTCTTGAGGTACGAGATGGGTTACGCGGCGGCAGTTTCGGTAGTCCTGCTGCTTATAGTATTTGCGTTTTCAAAATTCTTTGGACGCTTGTTTAAGGAAGATTAGGAGGTGGCAGAATGGCTGGATATAAAGGAAGTAACATCAATCCGAAAAAATTTGAACCCGGACAGCTTAAGATTATACTGGCGCTTTTGCCGCTGGCAGTATTTATGGGTATTCCTATCGTATTTATTGTATGCCATGCGTTCAAGCCGATGGATGAGCTTTTCGCGTTTCCACCGCAGATTTTGGTAAGAAAGCCGACGCTTGACAACTTTGTAAAACTTTTTAAAGCATCGGCGGACAGCAATATACCGATGAGCAGATATCTGTTTAACAGCATCATAGTTACAGGAGCCGTAGTGCTGCTTGCGATAATATTTTCAACTATGGCGGGATTTGCGCTGTCAAAACTGAAATTCAAAGGCAAGTATGCACTGCTTGAAATAAATAATACGGCGCTTATGTTTGTGTCGGTCGCGGTAATGATACCAAGATACCTTGTAATAGACACGCTTGGATTAAAAGATACATATTTTGCGCATATACTTCCGCTGCTTGCGATGCCTGTGGGGCTTTTTCTGGTAAAACAGTTTATCGATCAGATACCCGATGCGCTGCTTGACGCGGCTTATATGGATGGGGCAGGCGATTTTAAGATATATTGGTCTATTATTATACCGCTCATAAAGCCCGCAATAGCGACTACCGCGATACTTGCTTTCCAACAGGTATGGGTAAATGTGGAAAGTTCAAATTTCTATATCAACGATGAGAGCATGAAAACGCTTGCGTTTTATTTGAATACTTTGGCAAACCAGAACAGTAACGTTGCAGGTCAGGGTATTCAGGCGGCGGGCATATTGCTGCAGTTTATACCTAACCTTGCGATTTTCTTAATACTCAGAAAGAGCTTTATGAATACTATGGCTCATTCCGGAATCAAGTAGGGAGGGATGTTATGAAAAAGAAGATAAAAGCTATGCTGCTGATCATAATGTGCCTGTGCATAGCGTTTGGCAGCGTATCATCAGCAGAGACCCCCTATAAGACATACACGGTTGACGGATATGGATATGTGCTTGAAACACAATCGGCGTATGACCCTCTTTCCGCGATAACTAAAGTAGGCGAGACATCTTTTGTGACACCGATGGATATGTCTATCGGAAATGACGGATATCTCTATATTGCCGACTCGGGCGCGCATGTGGTAATGGTGAGCACGATAGAAGGCGACGAGGTACGCATGATTGGAGAAGGAACGCTGCAGACGCCTATGGGAGTGTTTGTCTCAGAAGACAACAAAGTGTACGTGGCGGACAGAGATGCAAAAAAAGTGTTTGTGTTTGACACTCAGGGCAGTCTTTTAAATGAGTATGGGAAGCCTGAGTCGCCGATCTACGGTAACAGTATGGATTTTAAGCCTGTAAAAGTAGTGGCAAACGCTACAGGCACTATGTACATCATATGTGAAGGAAATATGAATGGCATTGTTCAGTTAAGTCCTGTTGACGGCGGTTCGTTTTTGGGATATTTCGGAACCAATTATACTTCGCTCAGCCCGTTTCAGATGCTGCAGAGACTTATCCTTACGGATGCGCAGCGCGCTCAGATGTTAAGTAACATACCGTCAACGCCGACTAATCTGCATATCGATGAGCAGGGGCTTATCTACACTGTAACACAGGGCGATACGGAGATGAGCCTTAAGAAGCTCAATATCGCGGGCAGCAATATGCTTGATTCCGATCCGTATTATGCGGATCTTCCCGCCGCGGTAACAACGGGTAAGTACAGAAATATGCTCGTTGCGGACTCTGACGGATATATTTATGAATATAACGAAGAAGGAGAGCTTCTGTTTATGTTTGGCGGGCGCGACGACGGACGTCAGCGCATCGGTCTTTGCAACAAGGTGGAAGCGATTGCGGTAGACGATAATGACAGAATATACCTGCTTGATTCCGATAAGCGGCAGATACATATTTTTGAACCGACAGAGTTTACGAATTTACTGCATGAAGCTTTGTACCTGTTCTCAAAGGGAAGATATACTGAGAGCAAAGAGCCGCTTGAAAAAGTCCTTCAGATGAACAGCATGTTTGATTATGCAAATCAGGCTATGGGACACGCGTACTTACAGGAAGAAAATTACACGGAAGCGCTTAAATATTTTAAACTGGCAAAATCGTCTGACGGATATTCCGATGCTTTTTGGGAAGTCAGAAATATATGGATAAGAAAATATCTTTTTACTGCTGTTGTACTGATTGTGATAATAGCGGTTGCGATAAGTTTTTATAAGAAGCGGAAGAGAAAAAAGCATGGCATTGTACGGAAAGTTCCGCTTTTGCAGCAGCTTGGGTATGCGCTTTTCTTCATGCGCCATCCCATCGACGGGTGCTACGGCGTAAAAAGAGAGGGAAGGTCAGGCATAGCATGTGCGAATATTCTTCTTGCCGCCTACATACTGATTGCTGTCATAGAGAAATATTTCAGCGGATTTCTTGTTAAAACGGTAAGAGAAGGACGTTATGACATCATAAGTGATGTAGGGACAGTGCTTGTCATATTCATAGGGCTTACATTGTGTAATTATTTAGTGGTAACAATAAACGAAGGCGAGGCGTTCTTTAAGGATCTGTATTGTGCATACGCATATTGCCTTACGCCGTTTATCGTTATAAAGCCGTTTGTGATAATCCTGTCAAATGTGCTTACATACAATGAAGTGTTCCTTATTACATTTGCGAATATAATCGTGATCGTGTGGATGGCGGTACTTGTTCTGATATCCTTAAAGGAGATAAACAATTTTACGGTGAAGGAAACAGCAAAAGCTTTAGGACTCACGGCATTTACCGTATTGATACTCTCACTGTTGATATGTATCATTTATGTACTGTTCTCACAGGTGATAGATTTTGTGGTTACTGTTGTACGAGAGGTGGTGTATAGAATTGGCAGCTAAAAAGGTTAAGAAAAAGATAATTACCTGCATAGCAGCGATTGCCGTTATAGCTGTTGTCATATTTGCGGTATATATGATATCTAACACCACCCCCTCTGACGCCCTTGATTTTGATGAAGTGCGCCAAAGTGCAGGGGAGCCTGCCGCACCGCTTAGCAGCAGTGTGCCGGATACATCAAAGCAGCTTAACGGTCATTATCTTGTGGCGGAAAATGACAATTATGAGCTATATTTGTATGAACCCGCACTTTCGATAATAGTAAGAAATAAAAACAGCGGAGCTGTCATGGAATCTACGGTGCGCGATGAAAGCAGACTGGAAAATGTCAATGAGACATGGAAAGGATTTCTGCAGTCAGGCGTCGTGGTAGAACTTCAGGAAGAAACTAATACGATGCAGAAAAAACTCGGTATAGAGGGCAGCGGAGCAAGCGTTGCGGTGGAGCTGATACCGGGCGGATTTCACGCAAAGATAGACTACAGCGCGCAGGAACTTGGATTTGAGGTTGAAGTAAAGTTATATGACGACGGCAGCATTACGGCATCGATTCCTGAAAGTTCCATTTATGAAAACGCCGCCAATAAAAAAATAGGGAATATTTATCTGTTCCCGCTTCTTGGCAGCACAAGACTCGGTGAGATCGACGGTTATATGTTTGTACCTGATGGAAACGGAGCGCTTATTTATCTGGATGATAAGGAAGGGCGTTTCGATTCGGGCTATGTACAGAAAGTGTACGGTACGGATATTGGGGTAGGCGAGTCTTACGTCCTGTCGCTCTTATGGAGTAAGTACGAAACGCACAACGATCCCGAGACAATACTTGCGCCGGTATATGGCATGGTTCATTCTGAGGATAAGATGGGATATCTTGCCGTAATTGAAAGCGGCGAGGAAGAAGCATCTGTTTACGCGACGCCGAACGGGGCATATTCGGATTACAACTGGGTCACGGCAGCATTTAGGAAATGCGCTACATACATTCAGCCGACATCAAATTCAGGAGGTTCCGTTACAAAAGTCACCGACAGGATCGAATACGACATAAATATCAGATACCTTTTTGTGGACGGCGATGAGGCGGATTATACGGGGCTTGCAAAGCGCTATCGTGATTATCTGCTTGAAAAGGGTGAAATCGTAAAGAATGAGGATGATTTTAAGACGAGGATAGATTTTCTGGGTGCAGATGTTGAGAACTGGATGCTTTGGAAAAAAGACGATGTAGTGACGACGGTTGACAATATAAGGGAAATTTATGCCGACCTTAATGAGCAGGGAGTAACGGATATTCTGTCATTATACAAAGGATGGCAGGACGGAGGAATATACGATCTGCCTGTTGACTCGTACGATGTAAACAGAAACATCGGCGGAGGGAAAGAGCTATCAAAACTCATGGAAGAAGCTCAGGATAAGGGAATAGATTTTTACCTGCATACTGACGGTGTGCGCGCTAATCCTGATACAGGAAGCACTACTTTTGATACAGTCAAAAAAATGGATAAGCGGTTGTACGAAGAGGAGACACATCAGACGGTATATGACACGTTCGTGTATTGGACACCGCAGAAAACGCTTAATAATCTCAACAAGTTAAGCAAAAACCTGAACAGGAAAGGAATACATAAGCTTGCCCTTTCCGAAGTGGGAAATACATTGTTTACTTATACTCTTGGGGACACGATGCAGACGCGTTCGATATCAAAGTACATATACGAACAGGCGTTAAAGCAGACGGGCGATACTTTGGATCTGCTTTTAGAGTCGCCGATACAATGCTATTGGAGATACACGAACGCGATAGTGGATATGCCTATTTCGGATTCGGATTATATCTATACGGATCAGAGCGTTCCGTTTTTGTCGATAGCGTTAAAAGGCATTATTCCGATGTACGGCGATTACGTAAATTTTGAGGCAAATGAGAGGGAGTATTTCCTGAAGCTTGTTGAAACGGGGATTTACCCGTCGTTTTATCTGACATATGAAAATCCGTCAGAGCTTATTTATACAAATTCGAGCGACATTTATTCCGCACAGTATTCGGTATACCGTGAGCAGATTTTAAACTATTACAATGAGCTTAAGGAGATAAATGAACTTACAAAGGGCAGTATGATCACAAAACACCGGACAACTGACAATGGTGTCACAATCGTGACATATGACAATGGAGTAACGCTTTACATTAATTATTCCAATGCAGATGCCAGCGTCGATAACGTGACGGTTCCCGCGCTTTCATATGCGGTAGGAGGTGTATGATGAAGAAAGGCAGAAAAATAAAACCCGGACGTCTTGAACAAAGGGAAAATATGATCGGCTATCTTTTCATATTGCCATGGCTTATAGGAATAGTGCTTTTGGTGCTTTGGCCTATGATACAGTCATTTCAGTATTCGCTCAACAGAATAAAGCTTCTGCCGCAGGGTATGGCGATGCTTTATGTGGGGACGGAGAATTACAGTCAGATATTTCTGACAGATCCGGATTTTATCATGGGGCTTGAGACATATCTTCTGGAAACTCTGATAGCTGTGCCGGTTATAGTGTCGTTTTCGCTTATTATAGCGATGCTGCTTAATCAAAAGATTTCATGCAGAGGTATTTTCAGAATGATATTCTTTCTGCCGATCATTATCGCGAGCGGTCCTGTTATGCAGCAGCTTGCGGATCAGGAAGCGGCAAGCATACCGATGATGAATGTTACTATGATCGAACAGCTTTTGGACGAATATCTTCCGCATGTGCTTGCGGCAAGCATCACAAGCGTGTTCAGCAATATGATAACGCTTTTGTGGTATTCGGGCGTACAGATACTTATATTTCTTGCCGCACTGCAGAAAATCGATACTTCGCTCTATGAGGCGGCTAAGATAGACGGCGGTTCAAAATGGGAGTGTTTTTGGAAGATCACGCTTCCGACCGTGAAACCTATGATTTTACTGAACGTTGTCTACACGGTAATATTTATGTCGAATAACGAGCAGAATTCACTTATCGTATTGATATATGATACTATGCTCTCGGCTACCGGCGGATATGGTTATGCTTCTGCGATGGCGTGGCTTTATTCGGTTATAGAATCAGCGATCGTTATATTCTTTGCCGTGCTTATCATGGGACGCAAAGATGTATATGAGAGGCGCGCGAAGAAATACAGACGTGAACTTAAAAAAGAAAAACGCCTTGAAAAGAAGATAAGAAAGAGGGGTGAGCGCAATGAGCGGAAATATGCAAAACACAAACAAAAGCAGGAGCAAAGACAGTCTGAAAAAAGTGCTTAGTGCGCAAAACCGTGAACAGATGAAATACAAAGTGCGGAAATTCATTTTTGGCTCAAAAGATACGGAAGGCGCAGGGAAGCTTGCCGTAATCTATCTTCTTTTGATAAGCATAGGGTTTGTGTATCTGTATCCCGTGCTTTATATGATAAGCAAGAGTTTTATGAACCTGAATGATCTTCTTGATACATCGGTGAACTGGATACCGAGCAGCTTATACACGAACAACTATGTTCAGGCGTTTAAATCAATGGATTATTGGAAAACATTCAGGGATTCTATTGTGATAGCGGGGGTTCCTACCCTTATCAACGTTGTTATATGCGCGATAGTGGGTTATGGATTTGCGCGATATGAATTTAAAGGCAAAAAGATTTTGATAGGACTGCTTTTATTTTCATTTATTCTGCCGCCGCAGGCTACAATGATGCCGACATATGTATTTTATACGAATATCGGTCTTATCAATTCGCTTAAGGCATTTATTGTTCCCGCGCTTTTAGGACAAGGTATCAAGTCGCAGATATTTATACTGATATTTTATAATTTTTTCCGTCAGATACCCAAGGTGCTTATAGAGGCGGCAAAGATCGACGGAGCGGGTCATTTCAGGATATTCAGGAAGATAGCGCTTCCGTCGGCGGCGCCTGCGATACTTGTCGTATTCCTGTTTTCGATAGTATGGTATTGGAACGAGTCTTACTTAACACAGCTTTATGTTGTGGGCGCGTTCACAAGTTCTGCCGATACATATCATTGGAGTTCGCTCATTGTGTCGCTTAAGAATTTTGAAAACAGTTACAATAACGCAAGAAGTGTGGCAGGAAGCGGAATGGTCGATATTAACGAGTCGATCAAGATGGCGGGTACAATGCTCAGCATACTTCCGCTGCTTATCATGTATCTTGTACTGCAGAAACAGTTCGTTGAGAGCGTTGACCGCGCCGGAATAACGGGCGAATGATGCGGAGGAAAATTCCCTCAAAGGGAAGTTTATCTCATAATTAAAAAATAGGAGGAATACCAAATGAAAAAGAAAATCGTAAGTATTTTAATGGCAGCTGCTCTTGTTGCCGGAACACTCAGCGGATGCGGCGGACAAAAAAGCCAGCCCGCTGCAGATAACAGCTCGTCAACAGGCGATGCGGCGTCAGGAGACGCATCAACAGGCGAGGCTGCATCAACAGGCGATGCGTCAACAGGTGATGCTTCCGCGTCAGCGCTTCCCGCGATGACTACGGATGATATAACGCTTACCTACATGCACTTTGACAACGAACAGCTTGTAAACAAGGTGGCAGAGGCGTTTATGGCAAAATATCCCAACATTAAGGTTGAGACGCAGGCGTTCACGACCGATGCGTATAATGATACGCTTCTCAATCTTGTACAGTCGGGACAGACGCCGGATTGCTTTATGATCTTAGGCAATTGTGATTTTGCGCTTTCAAACGCTTTGTTGGGCGATATGACGCCTTACTGGGAGGCTGATCCGGAAAATCAGAATATCCTTCCGTCAATCAACAGCGCGAAGCTTGGTTATTATGGAACCGATAAGAAATTGGCGACTCCGATTAAGTTTTTCCCGGACGCTATCTATTGCGACTTAAATGTATTTGAGACGCTTAATATTGATGCGCCTCCCACTAACTGGACTTGGGATGAAATGATCGACTCTTTTAAAGCGGCGACAAATACGGATGCAGGCACATACGGATTTAACCAGTTCCATTCGCTTGTAACGTATTATCCTATCTGCAACGGCAATAACCTGATCGGCGAGTTTGGCTGGGATGGCAGCAGCTTCCATATGGATCAGTGGGCAGCAGGCGTAAATCAGTGGGCAGAGCTTGTAAACGGCAATTATCATGCCCCCTATGGCGATACGGATGAAAACGAAGCATGGACAGGAGACAGGACTATGTGGGCGGCATATACAGGCAAACTTGGTTTCCAGCTTGACGCATGGTGGACATATCTTAACCTTTTTGATACTCCTGATTACAGGAACCGTGGTATGGAGTGGGTACCCTATACGACTCCCGCAAGCCAGAGCGGATATGTGTTCGGTGTACTTGATTTCGGCGGTATTTCATCATCTACACAGCATCCGAGAGAAGCATATGAACTTCTTAAATGGATGGGCTGGGGCGTAGAAGGATGGCAGGCAAAGCTTGACGCTTATCAGGATGTTGAGACATATGCGGATAACCCTCTTTACAGACAGGCTATGCCTTGCCCTATCACTATGGATGCGGCGATTTGGGAAGAGTTTCAGCAGTCATTCTATCCTACGGAAGCGTCAAGAAAATATGAGTCAGTTTATGATCCTGTAAACGGTGAAGCGCTTGTAACGGCAGATGAAGATACAAAGTATGGTAAGTATTTTGATGATTTCTTCGCAAACTGCAAAAATCCTATTCCTTTTGGCGACTGCCAGATACCCGGATTTACAGACTTTTTGGACACATCATACCGTGCGGTAGGCGATTCGCTTGGCGTTGAAGATCAGGTTCGTCTTGAGGGAAAGAATGCCAACGACTTTGTAGCGGAACTTCAGCAGAAAGGAAATGACGCAAATAAGGCAGCTTTGGAAGCGGCAAAAGAAGCATATGCAATGATCGGCATAGAGCTTAATTATTAATTGGCACAGATAGAGAAAGGGCGTTTGATTATTAAGACAAACGCCCTTTTTAAGAGAGGATCGATATGAGGAAAAGCTATAGTTTAAAAAAATTAATGTCTGCGTGTGTCTTGACTGTCGTGCTGTTGTGCGGATGCTCGGGAGATGTCAGAAGAGATGAGCAGACAGTGCAGGAGTCGGCTGAAACTGAAAATGAAAGTGCCGCGAAAATTTCGGAAGAAGAAACTTTAACGCAAAACAGCAGCGATAATATCAAAGAGGAGGAAGAAACAGAGATGACAGAGGTTTCATACAGCCGTGTGACAGTGCATGACCCCTCAGTAGTATACGACAACGGCACATATTATATATTCGGTTCGCATATGGCATGGGCAAAAAGCACGGACTTAATGAATTGGGAAATGTTTAATATGAATATCAATTCCGAGTATAACAAGCTTTTTGGAAAAGAGTGGGATGAATACTGCCGAACAGACTCTAACCCCAATCTGAATGGAAATCTGTGGGCGCCTGATGTGATCTATAATCCTAATATGGGGAAATACTGCTTTTATATGAGTGTAAACGGAGACGACTGGAATTCAGTTATAGTGATGCTGACGGCGGACAACATCGAAGGACCGTATGAATATGCGGGACCCGTCGTATATTCGGGATTTAACACGGACTCACACGATGCAAATCTTACAGATGTGTATAAGGTACTTGGCAATGATGCGGATTTAACGCGTTATCAGAATATAAAGAATACGAAACTTAACTGTATCGACCCATGCGTGACGTTTGATGACGACGGATCGCTGTATATGGTGTACGGTTCGTGGTTTGGCGGATTGTATGTACTTAAACTTGATGAAAATACAGGACTTAGGGATTATGAAACATTATATGAGACAGTGCCGAATGAGTCGGATGCTTATTATGGCTATAAAGTACATGGCGGGTTCGGCGTTTCAGGTGAAGGACCGTTTATTATAAAGAAAGATAAGTATTATTATCTTTTTGTGTCATACGGAGGACTTACCGCCGAAGGAGGATATCAGATCAGGATCTACAGATCAGAGAAGATAACCGGACCGTATGTTGATGAAATCGGAAACAATGCGGTTTATACGAAAGAATGTAACGACCTGTTTGAAAAAAACGGGGTAAGGATCATGGGTTCTTACGACTGGACCGGAAATCGTGAGATAAGAGTTGCTCAAGGGCATAATTCAGCAGTAGTTACTGACGATGGCAAAATATTTATGGTTTATCATTCACGTTTTGCAAACGGTAAAAACGGAGTTGCGGAGGCGCATGAAGTGCGCGTGCAGCAGCTTTTTGTAAATGAGGACGGATGGCTTGTAGCCGCGCCGTATGAATATGCCGGTGAAGAAATAAGCGAAAACGGGTATTCGCTCGATGAAATGTGCGGAGAGTATGAGTTCATAATTCATACACCCACTACTTATTATATGAAAGCGGGCAGTTCAACAGTCGGCATAATGAAGCCTTCAAAGATTACGCTGAATGAGGACGGTACAGTGACGGGAGAACTAGAAGGGAGCTGGACATATGAAGAAGGTACGCCTAATATGACAATAACTATAGACAAAATAACATATAAAGGTGTATTCTTAAAGATGCCAAGTGAACAGCTTTTTTTCAATCCCGATGAACGCAAAGTGGTTATGACGTTTTCGGTTTTGGGAGATAATGTGACAGCGTGGGGCAGCAAATAAAAACAGGAAGCGGTGGAAATAATGAAAACATCAAAAAACAATATTTGGAATTTTAACAGTAAGATAGACAGTCAGGCATGCGCGGATGGTGTAAAACGCAAAATCCTAGCCTATTCCGACGAGATGATGTGCGTTGAGAATCATTTTGAAAAAGGGGCAGTCGGAGCCATGCATCATCATCCGCACACGCAGATAACCTATGTCGTGTCAGGTGAGTTTGAATTTACTATCGATGGTGAAAAGAAGGTGGTAAAAGCCGGCGATGCGCTTTTAAAAAGAAATTCCATAGAGCATGGATGCATATGTCTTAAAGAGGGAATACTTCTTGATATATTCAATCCGATGCGTGAAGAATTTGTATAAACGCGGCGGCTTAAAGATAAACAGGAGGAGCAATATTATGAAGAAGTCAAAGTTAGCAGCAATAGGAATAACGGTTGTATTTTTGTTATCAGGCTGTCGCGGCAATACGGCGGCAGGGCAGAATGATGAACTTCAGCAGCAGATTTCCGCGCTTCAACAACAGGTAGATGAACTTCAACAGGAGCTTAGCGCGGAAACCGATGCGAAGAAAACACTGGAAGACATATTGGCATCATCAAGTCCGATCACAGAGGGAGCACAGGATTTAGCAACGTCAGACGCATCAATACATCACGAAGACACTCATCATACAAATTCATCGCAGCCTTCTGATACGGCACAGGCACAGCTTGATGAGCTTTCGTCCATGGTTGACGATTTTGTAAATGATGCAGACGAATGTCTTTTAAGCAGCACCGATAAAACGATAGAGCAGTTTTTCGAATACAAGCAGACAGCGGAGCAAATTGACAATTTACTTGATCAATACGAAAACTGGCTTGAGGATCAATACAATCAAAAAGCTATGACCCGCGATGAATACAAAAACTACGAACGCGCTCTTGAAAAGCTCGAGGATAAACTTGATGCTGCAGAAGATGATTTGGAATATGCTTTTGGTATTGATGATTAAGGTTAAGGTGATATAAGACGTACGAATTTAGCCGAAATATACAAAAACGCGCTGCTGCTGTCGCAATGCACCGCTTATTTTGTATATTTCGGCTAAATTCTATTTAATCGAACCTACTATCTTTCGCAAGAATCTGCCCTAAACGATTTCATAATAAAAAAGCATTCTTATTTTTTAACGTCTAAATACAAACAAAGGACGCCCGAGATGAGAAATATATCCCATGAAGACCCTTGGGAAGCGTCGGCACTTAGTGAAGCAAGCTGTAAAAGCGCAGCTCCTTTTACAGCGCGGCTGAACTTAGTGCCGCTACGCTTTCCACAGAGCGCAAGCGTGTCTTCATAGGATATATTTCTCATCTCGGGCATTCTCTGCCCTTCACTCCCACCACTTTTTAGAATTTCTTTATAAATATTATTAAAAAGAATGTTGACAATAAAATACTAAAGTAGTAATTTATTATATGAAGATATTAGCACTCCACTTAAATGAGTGCTAATAAAAATCAAAAAGACAATTCAGCCGGCTTAAGAGGAAAGGGGCGTGGGATTTTGGATTTAGACGAGCGTAAGCTTAAGATCCTTAAAGCGATTATCCAAAATTATTTAGAGACAGGCGAACCTGTAGGGAGCAGAACCATTTCCAAATACACGGATTTGAATTTAAGCTCTGCCACGATCCGAAATGAAATGTCTGACTTGGAGGAGCTTGGTTTTATCATACAGCCGCATACTTCAGCAGGCCGCATTCCTTCAGACAAAGGCTACAGGCTGTATGTAGATCAGATGATGCTTGAAAAGGAAGAACAGCTTAACCAGGCGACCAGGGAAGTAAAGGAAATGCAGTCGATGCTCCTTGAACGTGAAGATAAAATGGAGTCCATACTCAAGCAGATGGCTAAGATGCTTGCAGCTAACACTAATTATGCGACGATGATATCGGCGCCTCAGGTCAAAAGCAACAAGCTGAAATTCATACAGCTTTCGAGGATGGAGGCGACGCAGCTTCTTGCAACCATAGTAGCAGAGGGAAATGTAATCAAGAATACCATGATATCCCTCGAAGAACCGCTTGATGATGAGGCAATACTTAAACTCAATATTCTGCTCAACACTAATCTTAACGGACTGCCTGTAGAAGAGATAAATCTTGCGATGATCTCAAAACTCAAGCAGCAGGCGGGCATATACGACGGAATAATATCCGAAGTTATGGATGCAGTGGCAGAAGTTATAAAAGATGATGAGAATATTGAAATTTACACAAGCGGAGCGAATAACATATTTAAGTATCCGGAACTTTCGGACAATCAAAGGGCAAGCGAACTGATAAATACGTTTGAAGAAAAGCAGCTTTTGACGGAACTTGTGCAGGGAACGCTTGCGGATGACAACGGTACGGGGATACAGGTATATATAGGAAGCGAGACCCCTGTAAAGACTATGAAAGACTGCAGTGTCGTCACCGCCACATATGAACTGGAGGAAGGCATGAAAGGCACGATAGGCATCATAGGACCAAGAAGAATGGATTACGATAAAGTAATAAATACATTGAAAACATTAAAAAGCCAGCTTGACACCATATATAAAAAAGATGACAGATAGATCATAAAGAAGGGAGAAGAGCCAAAGTGGAAGAAAAGCAGTTAGACGAACAGGTATCGAACGAAGATGATTCTTCTAAGGCACAGGACAAGGATATGCCTGATGAAGAGACAAAAACGGCTGATGACGGTGAAAATGATGCCGGCGAAAGCAATGCTGATGAGGAAAGCGGAAAAAAAGAAAAGAAAAAGTCCATGTCAGGCAAGGAGAAAAAGCAGAACAAGCTTCAGGAGAAAGTAGATGAACTTGAGGACAGGGTAAAACGCCAGATGGCTGAATTTGATAATTTCAGGAAACGTACTGAAAAGGAAAAATCAGCAATGTTTGAAACAGGAGCAAAGAGCGTAATAGAAAAAATCCTTCCCGTAGTTGACAACTTTGAACGCGGGCTTGCCGGACTAAGCGAAGAAGATATGAAACAGCCCTTCGCCGAGGGAATGAATATGGTTTATAAGCAGCTTATGACAGAACTTGAAAAGCTTGAAGTGAAACCGATAGAAGCGGTAGGCTGTGAATTTAATCCCGAGCTTCATAATGCGGTAATGCAGGTGGAAAGCGAAGAATATGAGTCCGGAACGGTAGCGCAGGAACTTCAAAAAGGTTATACCTACCGCGACAGTGTGGTAAGGCACAGCATGGTAGCCGTTGTATCATAAGCGGCATGGCATGCTTAAAATAAAACAAAAGGTTATAAATGTTTATAAAATAGGAGGAAAATAAAATGAGTAAGATTATTGGTATTGACTTAGGTACAACAAATAGCTGTGTAGCTGTTATGGAAGGCGGTAAGCCTACCGTTATCGCTAATACGGAGGGAGCAAGGACTACTCCGTCAGTAGTGGCTTTCACAAAGACAGGTGAGAGACTTGTGGGTGAGCCTGCAAAGCGTCAGGCGGTAACAAACGCCGAGAAGACGATTTCGTCTATCAAGAGAGATATGGGTACAGACCGTGGCAGAACGATCGACGACAAGAAATATTCACCGCAGCAGATCTCAGCTATGATCCTGCAGAAATTAAAGGCAGACGCGGAAAGTTATCTTGGCGAGAAAGTAACGGAAGCGGTAATCACGGTTCCTGCATATTTCAATGATGCGCAGCGTCAGGCAACAAAGGATGCAGGTAAGATCGCGGGACTTGAAGTAAAGCGTATCATCAACGAGCCGACGGCGGCAGCACTGGCTTATGGTCTTGACAATGAAAAGGAACAGAAGATCCTTGTATACGACCTTGGCGGCGGTACATTTGATGTTTCAATTATAGAGATCGGCGACGGCGTTATCGAAGTTCTTGCGACAAACGGCGATACGCATCTTGGCGGTGATGATTTTGATAACAAGCTCATCAACTGGATGATAGACGAATTTAAGAAGCAGGAAGGCATTGACCTTTCAAGCGACAAGATGGCTATGCAGAGATTAAAGGAAGCGGCAGAGAAAGCAAAGAAAGAGCTTTCATCAGCAACTACGACAAATATCAATCTTCCTTTCATCACGGCTACTGCAGAAGGACCTAAGCATTTTGATATGAACCTTACAAGGGCTAAGTTTGACGAACTCACAAACGACTTGGTTGAAAAAACAGCTATTCCTGTACAGAATGCTTTAAAAGACGCAGGTCTTACGGCTTCCGAGATAGGTCAGGTATTGCTTGTAGGCGGTTCTACACGTATTCCCGCTGTACAGGATAAAGTCAGACAGCTTACCGGTAAAGAGCCGAGCAAATCACTTAACCCCGATGAATGTGTTGCGATCGGTGCTTCTATCCAAGGCGGAAAGCTTGCGGGCGATGCAGGTGCGGGCGAGATACTTCTTCTTGATGTTACCCCGCTTTCACTTTCAATCGAGACAATGGGCGGTATAGCTACAAAGCTTATTGAGAGGAACACTACAATACCTACAAAGAAGAGCCAGATCTTCTCAACGGCGGCAGATAATCAGACAGCCGTAGATATAAACGTAGTACAGGGCGAAAGACAGTTTGCAAAGGACAATAAGTCGCTTGGACAGTTCAGGCTTGACGGTATTCCGCCTGCAAGGCGCGGTGTACCTCAGATCGAGGTTACATTTGATATCGATGCGAATGGTATCGTAAACGTATCGGCAAAGGATCTGGGTACAGGCAAAGAGCAGCATATTACTATTACGGCAGGTTCAAATATGTCGGATGAGGATATCGAAAAGGCTGTTAAAGAAGCGGCAGAGTATGAGGCTCAGGACAGAAAACGCAAGGAAGCGATCGACGCAAGGAATGAGGCTGATTCGTTCGTATTCCAAACAGAGAAAGCGCTTAATGAGGTTGGCGATAAGATTGACGCCAATGAAAAGACAGCACTTGAGAATGATCTGAATGATCTTAAATCTCTGCTTGAAAGCACAAAAGATACAGAGATGACAGACGATCAGGTGGCAGAACTTAAGACAAAACAGGAAGCACTTATGTCAAAGGCGCAGAACCTCTTTACAAAGATGTATGAAAATATGCAGGGTGCAGCAGGCGGCGCAGGTCCTTACATGGGAGACATGGGCGGCGCATCACAGACATCAGGCAATGACGCGGGTGCCGATGATGTTGTAGACGGAGACTATCGCGAAGTTTAGAAAGGCATAGGATATTATGGCTGAGCAGAAAAGAGATTATTATGAGGTATTGGGCGTCGATAGGGGCGCTGACGATGCCAGTATAAAAAAAGCATACAGACAGCTTGCGAAAAAATATCACCCTGATATGAATCCGGGCGATGAAGAAGCTGAGAAAAAATTCAAGGAAGCTTCCGAGGCTTATGCTGTGCTTAGCGATCCTGACAAAAGGCGCCAGTATGACCAGTTCGGACATGCGGCGTTTGAAGGCGGCGGAGCCGGGGGCTTTAGCGGATTTGACTTTGGCGGAGCTGATTTTTCTGATATTTTCGACGATATCTTCGGTGATTTCTTCGGCGGCGGAAGCAGAAGCTCAAGAAGCAATGGTCCTATGAAGGGTGCAAATCTGCGAACCAGCGTGAGAATAAGTTTTAATGAGGCGGTTTTCGGTGTAGAGAAGGAGCTTGACCTTAATCTCAAGGATACCTGTAAGACCTGTAACGGTACAGGGGCAAAGCCGGGCACTTCACCCGAGACCTGCCGCCGCTGCGGCGGACGCGGTCAGGTGGTGACTCAGCATCAGACACCGTTTGGTACTATAAGAAATTCTCAGGTGTGTCCTGATTGTAACGGTACAGGAAAGACAATAAAGGATAAATGTCCTGACTGTCATGGAAGCGGATATATTTCAGGCAGGAAGAAAATCCAAGTGTCTATTCCCGCGGGTATTGATAACGGGCAGAGTGTACGTATAAGAGATAAAGGCGAACCCGGAGTAAACGGAGGACCAAGAGGCGACCTGCTTGTTGAAGTTGTAGTTGACAGGCATCCTATATTCCAGCGGCAGGATATGAACATATTCTCGACAGTACCCATGTCCTTTGCGGTGGCGGCACTTGGCGGAGAAATACTGATCGATACGGTTGACGGTAAGGTTGTATATGACGTGAAGGCGGGGACGCAGACAGATACCCGTGTGAGACTGCGCGGAAAAGGTGTTCCGTCGCTTAGGAATAAAGAAGTGCGCGGCGATCATTATGTCACCCTTGTCGTACAGGTGCCCGATAAGCTTTCAAATGAGGCAAAAGACATCCTCAGACAGTTTGACAGCGAGACGGGAAATACACTTGAAGCCGTAAAGAATATGGAAGGCGGCGCCACTGACGATTCAGGCGACGATAAAAAGAAAAAAAAGCGTAAGCTTTTCTAACTGAAAATTTTTTGTTGTGATAAATAAATGCTTGCGAAAGCTGTAAATGATGTTATATTATATCATCATAGACAGCTTTCGCAGGCTTTTTCATTTATAAATGGAGGATCATTATGAAATGGAAAAAATTCACGATAAAGACGATAACGGATGCTGAGGACATAATAATCAGCGCTATGTATGATATAGGCTTGGAAGGGGCGCAGATTGAGGACAAGATACCGCTTACGCCGCTTGAAAAGGAGCAGATGTTTGTTGATATTCTGCCTGATGCGCCGGAGGATGACGGCATAGCGTATCTGAGCTTTTTTGTTGAGGAAAATGAGGATAATTCGGTAAATACGGATGAAATCATAGAGAATATAAATAATGAGCTTAATTCCTTGCGCGATTTTATGGATATCGGCGAGGGCTCGATTATGGTGTCAGAGACGGAGGATATTGACTGGATCAACAACTGGAAACAGTATTTTCATCAGTTTTATATTGATGATTTGCTTGTGATACCATCGTGGGAAAAGGTAAAGGACGAGGACAGGGATAAGAAGATCCTTCATATAGATCCCGGTACAGCTTTCGGTACGGGTATGCATGAGACGACGCAGCTTTGCATACGCCAGCTGAAAAAGCACATTACTTCTGATACTTTGCTGCTTGATGTAGGTACAGGCAGCGGTATATTGTCGATAATTTCGATTATGTATGGTATTAAAGGGGCAGTGGGTACAGACCTCGACCCATGTGCGGTGGACGCGGTGCGTGAAAATATGGCGTCAAACAACATTCCGGCGGACAAATTCGAGCTTTTGATAGGGAATATTATCACGGATAAGGCTGTTCAGGACAAGGTTGGCTATGAAAAATATGATATTGTGGCGGCGAACATTCTGGCGGATGTATTGGTGCCGCTCACGCCTGTGATATACAATCAGCTCAAAAAGGGCGGCATATATATAACATCAGGCATTATAGACAACAAGGAGCAGACGGTAAGAGATGCGGTCACGGCAGCAGGCTTTGAGGTCATTGAGGTCACATATCAGGGCGAATGGGTGAGTGTTACGGCGAGGAAGCTTTGATATATAAGCCTGCGATTGCGGAAATGAGGAAAATATGTATCATTTTTTTGTTGAGCCAAACCGGATAGCTGAAAAGACAATAACCATCACGGGACAGGACGTGAACCATATTAAAAATGTCATCAGGCTGAAACAGGGCGATGAGATAAGCGTAAGCAACGGCATAGACGGCAGGGATTACCGCTGTATTATAAACAGCATAGGCGACACGGAGATTTTGTGCGAGCTTATCTTTATAAAGGAAGACGGCGTAGAGCTTCCGTCAAAAGTGTATCTGTTCCAAGGCATTCCCAAAGGCGATAAAATGGAGCTTATCATACAAAAGACAGTTGAACTGGGGGTATATGAGATAATTCCCGTTGCCATGAAAAGGTGCGTAGTGAAGCTTGACGAAAAAAAGTCAAAGAGCAGGACAGCGCGGTGGCAGGGGATAGCGGAGGCTGCGGCAAAGCAGAGCAGGCGCGCGATAGTTCCGAAAATCCATGATGTTATGACTTATAACGAGGCGCTCTCTTATGCTGCGCAGATGGATATCAGGCTTGTTCCGTATGAAATGGAAAATACCTTGGATAATAATTTGGGAATGGCAGGGACAAGAAAAATAATAGACAACTTGACCGGAGGGCAGACGATAGCTGTTTTTATCGGTCCGGAGGGCGGATTTGATGAAAGCGAGATAAATGCGTCGATTTCGCGTGATATGACGCCTATAACTCTTGGAAAACGCATACTGCGCACGGAAACGGCGGGAATGACAGTTATGGCATGGATAATGTACAGTTTGGAAGAAAAATAAATAATAAATAGCCAAAACCGCATATATATGTTAATATTATTATGGTATACATATAAAATAAGAGAAGGGATGGGGAAACAATGGAATACAATGAGGAATCATTTAAAAAGAGCGCAAATCGCAAAGCGATGACGGTATGGCTGATACTTAACATATTACTGTCGCTTTCGTGTATTGGAGAGGCGGCAGGAGGGCAGCACACTGCAAAATATCTGATCACATATTTCCTTGTATGCTGGCTGCCTTATGTGTTGGGGTTTGTTGTATTAAAGACAAAAGGAATGAGCGCTTCAATATATAAGGATATAGTGGCATATGGATATGGCATTTTTTACACATATACAATATTCACATCAGAATCGGCAATCACTTTTGCCTACATATTCCCTCTTACAAGTATGGTAATACTGTTTAAAGATAAGAAATATATGATGCGCTGTGCGGTGGCAAATGTCGTTGCTGTTTTAGGCAGCGTTATCTATCATTATGTTCAGGGAATGAGAAGCGCGGGCGACATTAAAGATTATCTGCTTGAAGTGTCCTGCATAGTTCTTTGCTACGGATGCTACATTCTTTCCATCGATCATATGAATAAGTCGGACGGTGCACTTACCAATTCCATAAAAGATAATCTCAACCGCGTTATAGATACTATTTCCAAGGTAAAAGGGGCAAGCAGCCAGATAGTTGACGGCGTAACGGTCGTGCGGGAACTTTCGGATGAGAACAGGCAGGGTGCCAACAATGTAGTTTCAAGCATGGTAGAACTTTCAGACAATAACGGTGTCCTCTATCAGAAAACGATGTCTTCTATGGGTATGACAGAGGACATAAATACACAGGTTCAAAATGTTGCGGGGCTTGTTGAGCAGATGACCAAACTTGTCGGGGAGTCGGTATCACATGCGCAGGAAAGTTCCAATGCGCTTGAAGGCGTGGTGGCGTCAACCAACACTATGGAGGCGCTCTCGTCAGAGGTTGAGAAGGTACTCAATGAGTTTAAAAATGAATTTTCAATGGTTAAGGAAGAGACAGGCACTATCGAGGGGATCACGAGCCAGACAAATCTTCTTGCGCTGAACGCTTCAATAGAAGCGGCAAGAGCAGGAGAAGCAGGAAAAGGATTTGCGGTGGTAGCGGACGAGATAAGGAACCTGAGTATGGGAACTCAGAATTCTTCAAGCCGCATACTTGATGCCCTAAAGCGTCTTGAGGAGACCGCGGATAAAATGACGCAGTCCATAACAAGAACAATAGAACTTATACAGGAAACATCAAACCATGTAAATCAGGTAGCCCAAAGCGTAACTACCATTACCAAGGATTCGACGCAGATGGGCGAGCATATAGGCGTTATAGATTCCGCAATGAAAGAAGTGGAGACTTCAAATCAGAACATGGTAGACAATATGCAGCAGATATGCGATGTCATGCAGGTAATGACGGAATGCATCAGCGATTCCGATACTACCACAAAGACTATGCTCAATAAATATGAGGAAACATCGGCTAATGTCAACAAGATAGAGAGCGTTGTGGGCAAGCTTATGGAAGAACTCGGCGACGGCGGATTTATGGGCATTCAGGATGTTAAGGCAGGTATGAGGGCGTCTGTTGTCAACGCTTCGGTGCATAACGCAAAGGAGTGCCGCGGTGAAATAGTAGAGCAGAGCGGTAACAGCGTAATGATAAGATTTGATGATGATAAGGAGCTTCAGAATACACAGTTCAAAAATCAGACCTTCCATCTGCGGATAGCGGTCGATAATGTACTGTATAATTGGGCACAGGCTTATATGACGCCTGCAAATGATAAGGGCGCAGGATGCTATACCGTGACAGTTTCCGCCTCACCTTCCGTTATGAACAGGCGAAAATATCCGAGGATATCAGTTTCAGATCCTTGTAAGATAGAACTTAAAGGCGCAGGCACTTATGACGGAAAAATGGTCAATGTAAGTGCGAACGGTTTTGCGTTTGCCGTAAAGGATAAAAAGTTTGAAGATATTTCCGGAAAGAAAGTAGTTGTTAAGATACCGCATTTCATAATACCTAATGTCGATAAGCTTGAAGGCTGCATCATACGTTCGTCAGATAACGACGGCGAATACATTGTAGGCTGCAGGATGCTTGACGACAATAACGAAGTGCTTGAATATATAAAACAGAACTGTCAGGAATAACACCAAACTATTATCTGACGCATATTTTAAAATAAGATAAAATATAATAATGTACTCATCCGCAGGTTAATCTTGCGGATCAGATACGTTTAAAGGTGTGAATATGATGGAAGTTTATTTGGACAATTCGGCGACTACAAAATGTCTGCCAAATGCAGCGGCACTTATGACAAAGATTATGTGCGAGGATTACGGTAATCCCTCAAGCATGCACCAAAAAGGCGTCGAGAGCGAACGTTATATCCGCTATGCCAAAGAAACGATCGCAAAAGCACTAAAGGTTCAGGAAAAAGAAATCCTGTTTACGTCAGGAGGAACTGAGTCTGATAACATCGCCATAATCGGAGCTGCGTATGCCAATCACAGGGCAGGGCGGCATATCATAACGACCCGTATAGAACATCCGGCAGTATTGCAGCCCTGTGCCTATCTTGAGGAGCAGGGATTTCAGGTGACGTATCTTCCTGTGGACAGAAATGGTATCATAAATCTCGGAAATTTGGAAAAAGCTATGACGCGCGGCACTATACTTGTGTCGATCATGCACACGAATAATGAGATAGGCGCGGTCGAACCGATAGAACAGGCAGGTGCGCTCATAAAGCGTTTAAATCCGAATACTTTATTTCATGTTGATGCTGTTCAGGGGTTTGGAAGATTTCCCATTTATCCGAAACGGATGAATATAGATCTGCTTTCAGTGAGCGCGCACAAGATACATGGTCCTAAGGGAGCAGGCTTTCTGTATATCAATGATAAGGCAAAGATACGTCCTATCATATTCGGCGGAGGGCAGCAGAACGGTATGCGTTCGGGTACGGAAAATGTTCCCGGTATCGCAGGAATGGCGCTTGCTGTGGAAGAAGCATATAAAGACATGGCGGGGAAGACAGCATATCTCTATTCCCTGAAAGACAGATTTATCAACGAAATGGCGGACGTCGAAGGCATCAGGATAAACGGACCGCAGAATAATGAAGGCGCACCGCATATAATAAGTGTATCGATACAGGGTATAAGGAGCGAGGTGATGCTTCATGCATTGGAAGAAAAAGGAATCTATGTGTCGGCAGGAAGCGCATGCTCTTCACATAAACATTCCGATTCGGCAACTCTTAAGGCGATAGGCATTGATAAACAGTATCTTGACTCTACACTGCGGTTCAGCCTCAGCACATTTACAAGCGAGGATGAGATCGACTATACTGTGCGCAGCCTGAAAGAACTTATACCAAAGCTTAGAAGGTATACGCGATATTAACTAAATGGAGAACATGAATGTATAAATCTTTTTTAATTAAGTACGCCGAGATAGGCATAAAGGGCAAAAACAGATATATTTTTGAGGATAGGCTCTGCGAGCAGATACGTTATGCGCTGAGCCGCTGTGATGGTGAATTTGATGTGAACAAGACTCAGGGAAGGATATTTGTTAATGCCCTGACGGATTTTGACTATGACGAGACAATAGATAACCTGAAAACGGTTTTTGGAATATCCGCCATATGCCCCGTTGTTAAACTGGAGGATGAAGGTTTTGAAAAATTAAGCGAAGATGTCATAGAATATATTGATAAGGTATACCCTGATAAAAATATCACATTTAAGGTGGATGCGCGCAGGGCAAGAAAAAATTATCCAAAATGTTCTATGGAGATAAACTGTGATATAGGCGAGGCACTGTTAAAGGCATTTCCTCTGATGCGGGTCGATGTGCACGATCCCGATGTTATGCTTCACATAGAAATACGGGAAATGATATATATTTATTCAGTGGTCATACCGGGACCGGGCGGGCTGCCGATCGGTACTAACGGAAAAGGAATGCTGCTTTTGTCAGGCGGAATCGATTCCCCTGTAGCGGGATACATGATATCAAAAAGGGGAGTTAAAATAGATGCCGTGTATTTCCACGCTCCTCCATACACGAGTGACAGGGCAAAGCAAAAAGTGGTCGATCTTGCAAAGATCATATCGCGCTACAGCGGTCACATAAAACTGCACGTGATAAATTTTACTGATATTCAGTTATATATATATGAGAAATGCCCGCATGACGAACTGACGATAATAATGCGGCGCTATATGATGAGGATAGCGCAGACGCTTGCCGAGCAAAGCGGCTGCCTCGGGCTTATAACGGGCGAAAGCATCGGACAGGTGGCATCCCAGACTATGCAGTCGCTTGCGGCGACAAATGATGTATGTACGCTTCCCGTATACAGACCGCTTATAGGTTTTGACAAACAGGAGATAGTCGAAGTATCGGAAAAGATAAATACTTATGAAACATCTATTCTGCCATATGAGGACTGCTGTACGATATTTGTGGCAAAGCATCCTGTGACGAAGCCGAATTTAAATGTGATACGAAGACATGAAACAAATCTTGATGACGGCATAGACGCGCTTGTAAAGACAGCGCTTGAAACTGACGAAATAATTGAGGTATAAAATGCAAAACACGGGATACCCAGTATCCCGTGAATTTTGACTTTACTCAATTGCTGAAGCAATTAAAACCAAATTAGATTAAGTAAGGCTTTAATACGTCCATAATCTCGTCCGTATTGCCCTCAGCATGAATGTTCAAATCGATTGGCTTAGATAAATCCAAGCTGAAGATACCCATGATCGATTTTGCGTCAATAACGTATCTTCCCGAAACAAGGTCAAAATCATAATCAAACTTTGTAATATCGTTGACAAAGGATTTTACCTTGTCGATTGAGTTTAAAGAAATCTGAACAGTCTTCATTCTGACTACCTCCTTTTTAATATACCTTTCTCCTTTATAATAAAGGCAAACACTGGAAAAGTCAACCGAAGATGAAAAACAGTTCTGATGAAAAATGACGAAAAAAACCTGAAAATATGTACAAATTGACCTCACGGACGTTAAAAAATGTCAATTTGACCAAAATTTAAGGTTAAATCAATGGAGATAATTATTTTATGAAAACAGTGGCATTCCACAATTTAGGCTGTAAGGTAAACGCATATGAGGCGGACGCTATGCTTGCGGCATTACGCCAAAAAGGATATGAGATAGTGCCGTTTGACGCCAAAGCGGATATTTATATTGTGAATACCTGTACAGTTACCAATATAGCCGATCGGAAAAGCCGACAGATGCTTCACCGCGCAAAAAAGATAAATCCTGACGCAATAGTTGTTGCTGCAGGCTGCTATGTACAGTCCGATAAGGATACAGTGGAGGCGGACGAAGCGGTTGACCTTGTGATCGGTAACAATAAAAAGAAGGATTTGGTCAGCATACTGGAAGATTATATGGCTGAGTCGGGAAATAAAACAAAAACCGTAATAGACATAAACCATACCGACGAATACGAGGAAATGCGGCTTACAGGCACACAGGAACATACACGTGCTTATATAAAAATTCAGGATGGCTGTAATCAGTTCTGCACATACTGTATAATCCCCTATGCCAGAGGGCGTGTAAGGTGCCGCAGGCAGGAAGATATACTGGAAGAAATAAAAGGACTTGCGCAAAAAGGCTATCAGGAATTTGTGCTTACGGGAATACATATCAGCTCTTATGGGAGCGGCAGCCTTATAGAGCTTATGCGCAAGATAGACGGAATAAACGGCGTAAAGCGCATAAGACTCGGTTCGCTTGAACCACGCATAATCACGCCTGAATTTGCAAAGGCGCTTTCAGGGATAGAACATATATGCCCGCATTTTCACCTTTCGCTGCAGAGCGGATGCGAGACAGTGCTAAACAGGATGAACCGCCATTATACACCGCAGCAGTATATGGAAGGAGTAAATATACTAAGGAGTGCATTTGAACATCCTGCGATCACGACAGATGTAATAGTGGGCTTCCCGGGCGAGACAGACGAGGAATTTGAGATCACGGCGAAGTTTGTAGGGGAAGCGGATTTCTATGAAATGCACATATTCAAATATTCGAAGCGGAGAGGGACTAAAGCGGCAGCAATGCAGGACCAAGTGCCTGAGTATATAAAAGATAAGCGTAGCAAGATTTTGCAGGAAATAGAAAAGACATCGTCGAAAAATTTCCGGGACTATTATATAGGCAGGGAAACGCAGGTGCTTTTGGAGGAGGAAAAGGAGATAAATGGCGCAAAATACTGGGTAGGGCATACAAAGGAATATGTGAAAGCTGCAGTGGAGGCGACAGACGGCGAAAACCTTTCAAACAGGCTTATAAATGCGACTGCCACAGGGTATTTGGACGATGAAATAATACGTCTGGAAAATAATTTATTGAATTTTTAACCAAATTAAGTTATTATAAGTATGATAATGATAGGAGGGTGCAAAAATGGCTGATTTATCACATACTCAATATATACAGCTTACTCAGGAAAATTTCAAAGAGGTAAGTTCCGTAAAAGATGTGCTTGCTTCCGTATATGCGGCACTGAGCGAGAAAGGCTATAATCCTGTAAATCAGATAGTCGGATATATAATGTCGGGCGACCCTACTTATATAACAAGCCATAAGGGAGCACGTGCCATGATCATGAAAGTCGAGCGTGACGAACTTGTGGAGGAAATGCTCAAGTCTTATATTGCCAATGAAGGCTGGAGAGGTTAGGCTGCTGATGAGAAAGATGGGACTCGATTTTGGCTCAAAGACAGTCGGAGTAGCGATCAGTGATCCGCTCTTGATAACAGCTCAGGGAATAGAGATCATAAGACGCAGGCATGAGGACAAGCTGCGCCAGACATTGGCAAGAATTGAAGAATTAATAGTAGAATATGAAGTAAATGAGATAATTCTTGGATATCCTAAGAATATGGATGATTCGCCGGGCAAGCGTGTTGAAAAGACTCTTGCTTTTAAGGAGATGCTTGAGCGCAGGAGTGGGCTTAGCGTTGTACTATGGGATGAGAGGCTTACAACAGTGGCGGCTGACAAGGCTATGGTCGAGACAGGAGTAAGATTTGAAGACCGCAAACAGTATGTTGATATGATAGCTGCGGTTTTTATCCTTCAAGGATATCTTGATTTATGCAGAAATCGGCAAAAATAATGAATGGAGGTTACTAAGAATGGAAAAAATTACCTTTGTGCCTGATGGTGATGATGCTGCGGTTGATTTTTTCGTATTGGAGCAGACGACCATCGGCGGGGTCAATTATATTCTTGTAACGGACGCGGAAGAGGAGGAAGATGGAGAAGCGTACATTCTGAAAGCTGTATCCGGTTCGGGTGAAAATGAGCAGGTTTATAACATTGTCGAGGACGAGAACGAACTTGCTGCCGTATCGGGAGTTTTTGAAAGCATGCTTGATGACATCGACCTTATTAAATAAAAAATAAGGAGGATCATTTTGAAAAACTATAAACAACCAAATACGTCTAAGCTCAAGATAATACCGCTTGGCGGTCTTGAGCAGATCGGAATGAACATTACTGCCTTTGAGTACGAAGACAGTATTGTTGTGGTGGACTGCGGTCTGAGCTTTCCCGCGGATGACATGCTTGGAGTTGACCTTGTAATACCTGATGTGACTTATCTCAAAACTAATCAGGACAAAGTAAAAGGTTTCGTTATCACGCATGGTCATGAGGATCACATCGGGGCGCTTCCATACGTGTTAAAGGAGTTAAATGTCCCTATTTATGCAACGAAACTTACAATGGGCATTATTGACAACAAACTCGAGGAACATAATCTTATCCACAATGTGAGAAGGAAAGTAGTCAAGTTCGGGCAGAATATTAATCTTGGCTGCTTCAGAATAGAATTTATCAAGACAAACCACAGTATAGTGGACGCGGCGGCGCTTGCGATATATTCCCCCGCAGGTATTGTGGTGCATACGGGTGATTTTAAAGTGGATTATACGCCTGTATACGGTGACGCGATAGATCTGCAGCGCTTCGCAGAGCTTGGCAAAAAAGGCGTCCTTGCACTGATGTGTGACAGTACCAACGCTGAACGTCAGGGATTTACACCAAGTGAGAGAAAGCTTGGTCCTGTGTTTGACGCCATATTTGAGGAACATAAAAAAACGCGTATCATTATAGCGACATTTGCGTCAAATGTTGACAGAGTGCAGCAGATCATCAATACGGCATATAAATTCGGCAGAAAAGTGGTGGTCGAGGGCAGGAGCATGGTGAACATCATCGAAACGGCTTCAGAACTGAACAGGATAAGTATACCCGATAACACTCTTATAGATATAGAAAGACTTAAAAATTATCCAAAAGATAAGACGGTAGTGATTACCACAGGGAGCCAGGGGGAAAGTATGGCGGCTCTCAGCCGTATGGCAAACGGCATGCACAAAAAGATCAGCATTGGCAAGGGAGATACGGTCATATTTTCGTCAAGCCCGATTCCGGGCAATGAGAAAGCAGTGACTAAGATCATCAACGAACTTTTTAAGAAAGGCGCGGATGTCATTTTTCAGGATACTCACGTTTCAGGGCATGCATGTCAGGAAGAGATAAAACTTATATATACATTGACAAAACCGAAGTATTCAATTCCAGTACACGGTGAATATAAACATCTTATGGCACAGGCAAAGCTTGCCATGGAGCTTGGCATTGACAAGGAAAATGTGTTCATACTGCAATCGGGAGATGTGCTTTCCATAGATGCGGACAGCGCGGGAATAACGGGCAAAGTGCCTGTAGGTACAGTTCTTGTTGACGGTCTTGGCGTGGGCGATGTCGGAAACGTGGTGCTTCGCGACAGGCAGCATTTGGCGGAAGACGGGATAATCATAGCCGTAATGTCGCTTGATAGCGCGAGCGGCGAGCTGCTTGCGGGACCCGATATAGTATCGAGGGGCTTTGTATATGTCAAGGAATCAGATGAACTTATGGAAGAAGCAAGAAAGCTTATGGAAAAAGCAGTGATGGCATGCCTTAAGAAGAATAACACTGACTGGGGCAAGATAAAAGCGACTATAAAAGATACGCTTAGTGAGTTTGTGTGGAAAAAAACAAAAAGACGTCCGATGATCTTACCGATAATAATGGAAATATAAAAATGGAGGATTAGTGTGAACACAAAGCAGTTTTTGGGCGCAATAGCTGCCACATTATTGAAGATAGCCGTAGCTGCAGTTGTTATAATACTGGTTTTCAGATATGCCGTAAAAGCGTATGATTTCGGCTACCGTGTATTTGCCGATATTCCCGTGTCGTCGGGTGAGGGAAGGACGGTAAGTGTCGTAGTTTCTGATGATCAGGACGAGAAAGAACTTTCACAGCTTCTTGAGATCAAGGGGCTGGTGCAGGATGCGGATGTATTTTACATTCAGGAGCAGCTTTCGGAATATAAAGGGAAGTTAAAGGCGGGAACATATGAACTGAGCACTGCTATGACAGCGCAGGAGATGCTTGAGATCATGTGCGGTGATACGGAGGAAACGCAGCAGTGACAGACGACAGGATCCAGACATTTCTTCATTCGTTTGACAGCGAAATGCCCGAGTACCTGTGCGAACTTGAACGCTATTCGATAGAGACAAATGTTCCTATCATACGTCCCCAAATGCAAAACCTGTTAAAATTCCTGATAACATGGAGCAGACCCGGGCGTATACTTGAGGTCGGGACGGCGATAGGTTTTTCGGCGCTTTTTATGAGTGAATATGCGCCTGAAGGCTGTACGATCACTACGATAGAGAAGTATGAAAAGCGCATACCGACAGCAAAAGAGAATTTTGAAAAATTCGGAAAAAGCGGGATGATAACGCTTATTGAAGGAGACGCGGCGGACGTGCTGTCAGGGCTTTGCGACGATGAAGGCTATGATCTGATATTTATGGATGCGGCAAAGGGACAATATATAAATTTCCTTGATGATGTATTGCGGCTTATGTCGCCCAAAGGCGTGCTTGTGTCGGACAATATACTTCAGGAGGGTGAACTTATAGAGTCTAAGTATGCGGTAACACGCAGAAACCGCACGATACACAACCGCATGAGAGAATATTTATATGCGCTCACTCATAATGAGCAGCTTGAAACGGTAATACTTCCGGTAGCAGACGGTGTGACACTTTCGGTAAAAAAACAGGGAGAGTACTATGGCTAATGTGAGAAAAGGCAAACCTGAACTTTTGGTTCCGGCAAGCAGTCTTGAAGTTTTGAAGACGGCAGTTGTTTTTGGAGCGGATGCGGTCTACATAGGCGGAGAAGCATTTGGACTCAGGGCGAATGCCAAAAACTTTTCGCCTGAGGAAATGGCGGAGGGCATCAGATTTGTGCACGGATATAACAAGAAAGTTTACGTGACGGCTAATATACTTGCTCATAATTACGATTTAGATGGAGCGGCGAAGTATTTCGATGAATTGCGGAAATTAAGACCCGACGCGCTTATAATTTCCGATCCCGGGATGTTTGTGCTCGCAAAAGACATATGTCCTGAGATAGAGATACACATATCCACTCAGGCAAACAATACAAATTATCTCACATATCTGTTTTGGTGGCAGCAGGGTGCAAAACGCGTTGTGTCCGCAAGAGAACTTTCGCTTGACGAGATAAGGCAGATACGGGAAAAAATTCCTGATGAAATGGAAATAGAGAGTTTTGTCCATGGCGCTATGTGTATTTCATATTCAGGCAGATGCCTTATGTCAAATTATCTGGCGGGCAGGGACGCCAATCAGGGTGAATGTACGCATCCATGCCGTTGGAAATACTCGGTGGTTGAAGAGACAAGACCGAATGAATATATGCCGGTATATGAGAATGAGCGCGGCACATATATTTTTAATTCCAAGGATCTTTGCATGATAGAACATATCCCCGAACTTGTCGAATGCGGGATAGACAGCTTTAAGATCGAAGGAAGGATGAAGACTGCTCTGTATGTGGCATGCGTGGCGAGAACATACAGAAAGGCTATAGACGATTTCTTTGAAAGCAAAGAAAAATATCTTGAAAATATGGAATGGTACCGCAGGGAAATATCAAAGTGTACCTACAGGAAGTTTACAACAGGGTTTTACTTTGGCAAGCCCAATGAAAGCGCGCAGGTTTATGACAACAGCACGTATGTTAATGAGTACGTATATCTTGGGACTGTCGAAGAGACAGACAGGCGCGGTTTCGCAAAGTTTGAACAGAGAAACAAGTTCAGCGTGGGAGACACGATTGAGATCATGAAGCCTGACGGTACAAACATAAATGCCAAAGTGCTTGCGATGTACGATGAGCAGGGCAATGAAGTGCCAAGCTGCCCGCACTCGAAACAGATACTTTTTGCAGAGCTTTCGGAGAGCGCAGCCAAGAATGATATAATGCGCGCGCCTGTTAAAACATCATCGATACAGTATACATGGGTCTGACAATAAAATCTGCCGGCAGACGGCGATAGTGGTTAAAAACAACAAAAATCAGGCTTTCCTGCAAGCTTTATCTATGCAAAATGCAGAAAACGGTCAAAAAAATATAAAATTTGCAGGAAAGTATTGATTTTTTGCCTGAGATATATTATCGTAATTATAGCAAAAGCCAATTCATCAATGGATTTGCTTTAAAATAACATAATTTAAGTATCATGAACGAAGGTGTTCCAAGAAGAATATAATCTTTTTTTGGAACATTTTTTTTGTAGACGCCCGGTTACGGCGTACAAAACAACGCTATGATACATAATGGAAAGAGAGGAAGAAAAAATGAGTGAGGCTTTAAATGTGGAAAAGATTTTTGCGGAAAAGGTATTTACAGTCGCAAAAATGAAGGAGAGACTTCCCAAAAAGGTATTTCAGGAAGTAATGAGAGTAATGAATCAGGGCGGAGAACTCAAAATGGCGACAGCGGATGTAGTGGCAAAGGCTATGAAGGACTGGGCTGTTGAGAACGGCGCGACGCATTTTACACATTGGTTCCAACCGCTTACAGGCATCACGGCTGAAAAGCATGACTCTTTCGTATCGCATCCCGACGAGGAAGGCAGGATGCTGATGGAGTTTTCAGGCAAGGAGCTTATTAAGGGCGAGCCTGATGCGTCTTCATTCCCTTCAGGCGGACTTCGTGCTACTTTTGAGGCAAGAGGATATACGGCATGGGATATCACGTCTCCCTGCTTCTTAAAAGAGTCCGGATGCGGCGTGATCCTCTGCATACCTACGGCTTTCTGCTCATATACAGGCGAGGCGCTTGATAAAAAGACACCGCTTTTACGTTCAATGGAAGCGTTAAGTGAGCAGGCGCTGCGTATAGTAAGACTGTTTGGCAACACAGAGGCGACAAAGGTAACGGCTTCTGTAGGACCGGAACAGGAATATTTCCTTGTGGACAAAGATTTGTTTTTCCAGAGAAAAGACCTTATGTTTGCGGGACGTACGCTTTTTGGCGCGCCGGCACCCAAGGGACAGGAGATGGAGGATCACTACTTCGGCGTTATCAAGGAGCGCGTAGGCGCATATATGAAAGATTTAAATGAGGAGCTGTGGAAACTGGGTGTTACGGCAAAGACACAGCACAACGAGGTTGCACCTGCTCAACATGAACTTGCTCCCATATATGAGACGGCAAATATCGCGGTAGACCATAATCAGCTTGTAATGGAGGCTATGAAGCGCGTGGCTTATAAGCATGACTTAAGATGCCTGCTTCATGAAAAGCCATACGCGGGCGTAAACGGTTCAGGTAAACATAATAACTGGTCGATCACAACTGACAACGGTGTAAATCTTCTTGATCCCGGCGATACACCGAACAAGAATATCCAGTTCCTTCTTGTACTTGCATGCATTATGAAAGCGGTTGATATACATGCGGATCTGCTGCGTCAGTCCGCATCGGATGTGGGAAACGATCACAGGCTTGGAGCGAATGAGGCTCCTCCGGCAATCATTTCTATTTTCCTTGGCGATCAGCTTGAGGATGTGGTAAAACAGCTTGTCGAGACAGGAGACGCATCAAGAGTTCTTGCGGGAGGCAAACTTGAGGCAGGCGTTTCCACACTGCCTAAATTTGAGAAAGACGCAACTGACCGGAACAGGACATCACCGTTTGCGTTTACGGGCAATAAGTTCGAATTCCGTATGGTAGGTTCGGCAGACTCTATCGCAAGCCCGAATACGACGTTGAACGCTATCGTAGCCGAGGCATTTTGCGAGGCGGCTGACATCCTTGAAAAAGCTAAGTCAGAGGGCAGTTTTGATAAAGCTGTGCATGATTTGATAAAAGAGTACATGACAAAACACCAGAGAATAGTATTCAACGGCGACGGATATTCCGACGAGTGGGTAAAAGAAGCTGAAAGACGAGGTCTTCCCAATATTAAGTCAATGATAGAAGCTGCGTCTACGATCACGACAGATAAGGCAGTGGCATTGTTTGAGAAATTTGGCATATTTACGCGTGTAGAGCTTGAGTCGCGCGAGGAGATCATATATGAGACATATGCTAAAACAATTAATATAGAAGCTCTTACGATGGTTGATATGGCAAGTAAGGACATTATTCCTGCGGTAGCTACATATGAGGGTGATCTTGCAAATTCCATTCTTGCGATAAAGGAAGCGGGGGCTGCGGCAGTGGCGCAGACAGAACTCCTTAACAAGATAGATTCACTCCTTGCGGAAGCTAAAACGGCACTTAACAAGCTTATTGACGAGGAGGCCAAAGCGGCGTCTATGGGCGATGTTAAGGAACAGGCATTTTATTACAAAGATGTCGTAAAGGCGGCAATGGAGGCACTCAGAGCGCCTATCGATAAACTTGAGATGCTTGTTGACGGTTCGGTATGGCCTATACCTACATACGGTGATCTGATGTTCGAGGTTTAATATGTAAATGTAAAAACGCGGTGCATTGCGGCAGCAGCACCGCGTTTTGTATATTTTTCATATAAATAAATTCGGGATTTCCAAAAAAATCCATAAAAAAGTGCTTGCATTTTAAATGAAAGTATTATATACTATCAAATGTGCCACATAGAGCACGATAATAAATAGCGCTATCGCCAAACGGTAAGGCAACGGACTCTGACTCCGTCATTTCAAGGTTCGAATCCTTGTAGCGCTGCTAAGGCAACGGTTTTATATGATCCGTTGCTTTTTAAATTCAATAAAACCACTAAAATTCAGAAATGGGGAAAATAATGTTTAAACTTGGAAAAAAGCAAAAGCTTGTGATAGTCAAAGAAGTTGATTTTGGTGTATATCTCTCCGAGGGAACAGGCGAAACGGCAGACGACAGAGTACTGCTGCCCAAAAAGCAGGTTCCTGATGGAAAAAATATAGGTGACGAACTTGAAGTATTCATTTATAAGGATTCAAGCGACAGGATGATAGCCACCACCAATACGCCCAAGCTGTGCGTGGGTGAGACAGGGATGCTTCGCGTATCACAGGTCACTCCAATAGGAGCTTTCCTTGACTGGGGACTTGAGAAAGATATACTGCTCCCATACAAAGAACAGACCACAGAGGTAAAAGAGAATGATGAAGTACTCGTGACAGTATACATAGATAAGAGCAGCCGTCTTGCGGCATCAATGAATGTATATGAAAGACTTTCATGTGACAGCAGTTATAAAAAAGATGATGTCGCGAAGGGGTTGGTTTATCAGATTATCGACAATTTTGGGGCGTTTGTGGCAGTCGACAATAAATATTCGGCGCTTATTCCCAAAAAAGAGTTGTTTGGCGACATAAAGGTCGGCGACGTTATAAGTGCAAGAGTCACGGGAATAAAGCCTGACGGCAAAATCGATCTGAGCGTCAGAGAAAAAGCACATATTCAGATAAAAAAAGATGTTGAGCGCATTATGGAGATGTTTGACCGTTATGATGGTGTACTTCCGTTTACTGACAAGGCATCGCCTGAGATAATAAAGCGCGAGACAGGAATGAGCAAGAATGAATTTAAGCGTGCCGTGGGAAATCTGCTAAAGAACGGAGCGATCGAAATAAAGCAGGACTGCATAAGAAAAACGGCCCGGACTGTATAAACAATCAGGGCTGTTTTACTTGATGTTTAAATACGTATGTCGATGTTGCCGCCGAGTTCGGGATTGACAGAGCGCTCCATAGCAGCAGAGTCGATCAGATCAGTAAGCATACTGCCTACATTCTCAGCCTGGTCTAAAGACTTGGCAAGAACCGCAACACCGACATCACTCATAAATCTTGACTGGGACAATCCCATTGATAAACCTGCGATATCCATATGCTGCCACTCCTTTCCTTACACATATTATATCGACTTTTAAACATGAATACATTATAGCAGAATTAATGCAAAAAATAAACAAAATTAAAAATTTCCAAAATTGCATAAAAAAGTTAGCGTTTGCTATGGATTTATTTGTGGAAATATATTAAAATAAAATATAATGCAACAAAACTACAAATTTATGCATGTGTTTTTTTGTATATATTGTATAAGGAAAAATTCAGATCGCTTTGTCTTTAAAAGTAAGGAGAGTGGCATATGATTTCTAATCAGATTATGCAGAATACCATTGAGGGGATTAAGGCTATAGCCAGAGTGGAGTTGTTTGTTGCGGATGTTGACGGCAAGATAGTTGCTTCGACTAAGGCGACAGGCAGCAGCTTTGAGAACTCGGTTCTTGAGTTCGTCAGGTCGGCTGCGGAGAGTCAGGAGATACAGGGCTGCCAGTTTTTCAAGATTTATGACGAACAGCAGCTTGAGTACATACTGATAGCGAATGATGCGGGCGAAAATGCCTATATGGTAGGTAAGATGGCAGCTTTTCAACTGCAAAATCTTATGATCGCCTACAAGGAAAGATTTGATAAGGACAATTTCATTAAAAATCTCCTGCTCGATAATCTGCTGCTGGTAGATATATACAGCCGCTCAAAAAAACTCCATATTCAGACAGACGTTAAGCGTGCTGTACTGATAGTTGAGTCGCCAAACGGGAAGGACGCGAATATCCTTGAGAAGATCCGTGAAAGCTTCGGGCAGAACGGAAGGGATTTTGTGACTGCTGTTGATGAGAACAACGTGATAGTGGTCAAAGAGATAGCGGACAATGAGAGCAACCGTGATATTGATAAATACGCGAGAGCGATTGAGGAGTGCCTTGCGAAAGAGGGCATAAAAGACGCGCGCATATCATACGGTACGAATGTCAAGGAGATAAAGGAAGTCAGCCGTTCTTATAAAGAGGCTAAGATGGCTCTTGACGTGGGAAAGATATTTTTTGCGGAAAGGGATATAATAGCGTACAGTGAGCTTGGCATAGGAAGACTGATATATCAGCTTCCGATACCGCTCTGCAAAATGTTCATAAAAGAGATCTTTGGCGGTAAAAGCCCCGATGAATTTGATGAAGAGACGCTCACGACCATTAATAAGTTCTTTGAAAATTCATTGAACGTATCCGAGACTTCAAGGCAGCTTTTTATTCACAGGAATACTCTTGTGTATCGTCTTGATAAGCTTCAGAAGAGCACGGGGCTTGACCTCAGGGTATTTGAGGATGCGATCACATTCAAAATAGCTCTTATGGTAGTGCGCTATATGAAATATATGGAATCTTTTGAATACTGATAACATTATAAATAATTAATATATTGAGGTGGAAATTTGAAACGTACAACAGCTAAAAGGCGCCAGTTGTCAAATGCGCCCATCATTTCACTCGAGCATGTCAGCAAAGCGTATTCGGCAGGTGCTCCGGCATTAAATGATGTAAATCTGCATATAAATAAAGGAGAATTTGTATTCATAGTGGGGGACAGCGGGTCAGGCAAGTCAACGCTGATAAAGCTTCTGCTTCGTGAACTGCTGCCATCGTCAGGCAGAATTGTAGTCAACGGTACCGATGTGGTACGGCTGAGACGCCGCCAGATACCCAAATTCAGAAGAAATTTGGGCGTTGTATTTCAGGATTTCCGTCTTTTAAAAGACAGGAATGTATATGAAAATGTTGCGTTTGCTCAGCGCATCATACAAAAATCGGGAAGGGAAATACGCAAAAATGTTCCTTCGATTTTGTCTACCGTAGGATTGGCGGGCAAGTATAAGGCAAGACCCAAGCAGCTTTCGGGCGGCGAGCAGCAAAGAGTCGCTCTTGCGCGTGCGCTTGTCAATAAGCCGCAGATCCTTCTTGCGGATGAGCCTACAGGTAATCTTGACCCTAAAAACTCATGGGAGATCATGAACCTGTTGGAAAAGATCAATAATAACGGCACTACTGTACTTGTAGTGACCCATAACCGCGAGATCGTCAATGACATGCAGAAACGTGTTGTCACCATGAAAAAAGGTGTCATTGTGAGTGATGAGGAGAAGGGTGGCTATATAGATGAGGATTAATACATTATTTTACAGTCTGATTCAGGGAATAAAAAATATTTTCAGGAACAAGTGGTTTACGCTTGCTTCGGTAGCGACTATATCAGCCTGCCTGTTTTTATTCGGTCTGTTTTACTCGATACTTACAAACTTTGAACATATGGTCAAAAGCGCTGAACAGCGTGTTGCCATAACGGCTCTTTTAGAGCTTGGCGTTTCTGATGAGAGAGTTGCCGAAATAAAAGCCATGCTTATGAACCGTGAAGAAGTCAATGAAGTCGATTATTTTACCGCAGATGAAACATGGGCAAAGTTTGCTGAAGAAAATGATTTCGGAGATATAAGCATTTTTACGGAAAATCCGCTTGAGGACTGTGCGCATTTTGATATATATATGAATGATGTTTCGATGCAGTCTGACCTTGTTGAATATCTTGAAACGATCGACGGGGTAAGAAAGGTCAATCAGTCAGCGCTTACGGCACAGGTCCTTACCGGCGTCAATTCGATTATCGGATATGTTTCGATAGGCATAATACTGATATTATTCCTTGTATCTATCTTCCTTATAAGCAATACCGTTACTATCGGTATACAGGTGCGTAAAGAGGAGATACAGATCATGAAATATATAGGTGCGACGGACTTTTTTGCAAGAGCGCCATTTGTGATAGAAGGCATTCTGATAGGTTTTATAGGTTCGCTTGTGCCGCTTGCCGCAGTATATTTTCTTTATAATGAAGCTGTTATTTACGCTGCGTCAAGTTATTCGTTTATGGCGGCGCTCATTCAGTTTCTGCCTGTAGAAGAGGTGTTTGCAACGCTTATTCCCATATGTATAGGTATCGGGGTAGGCATAGGATTTATAGGAAGTTACACAACAGTCAGAAAGCATTTGAGCGTATAGAAAGGTGTTTATTATGCGGCATAAGATGAGATCAAGGAAATGGCTTGCGCTTGCCTTGATGTTCGCGATACTGACTATGACGGCTGCCGCAGTCATGCGCCCGTTCATAAGCCGGGCAGATGAGATTTCCGAACTTAAGGAAAGCATAGAGCAGAAGAAAAAGGAAATAGAAGCGGTTCAAGGACAGAAAAATCAGCTGCAGTCAGGGCTTACGGATATAAAGGGTGTTATAGCAAACTTGGAAAAGAGTAAAAACGACCTGGCGGCATATGTCAGTGATCTTGACGTTACTCTGTCTTCCGTGCAGACCAAGATTACAGAGCTTACAGAGCTGATAAGCGACAAGGAAATTGAGATAACCAATACGAAAGCCGAACTTGACGAGGCTATGGCTACAGAGCAGAAGCAGTATGCGGAAATGAAAGTCAGAATAAAAAGCATGTATGAAAGAGGCGACAGCTTTTATTTTGAAACTGTCTTTTCGGCAAGATCTTTCGGGGATATGCTCAACCGTGCCGATTATGTCGAACGCCTTACTTCGGCTGACAAACGGCTTCTCGATAAATTCAAGGCGACTCGGGAATACGTGGAAACGTGTAAGCAGCAGCTGGAAGCCGAGCAGGAGCTTTTGGAGGAAGCAAAGAGTGATGCCGAGGCTGAACAGCAGTCATTAGAACGCCTGATTGCCGAAAAACAGCAGCAGATAGCGGCGTTTCAGGCGGATATAAATAATCAGGAGCAGTACTTAAGGGCATATGAACAGGAAATGGCTGCGAGGGATGCCGAGATACAGGCTCTTGAAAATGCCATGAAAGTGCAGCAGGCAGCACTTGAACAGGCAAACGGCAAAAAGAATACATATGACGGCGGAATATTTGCATGGCCGGCTCCGTCATACACGCGTATTTCGGATGACTTCGGAATGCGTGAGGTTCACCCGATATATAAGACACAGAAAATGCATAATGGCGTTGATATGGCAGCGCCCGGCGGTTCGCCGATACTTGCGGCATATAACGGCACCGTGATAGCGGCGGCGTACAGCTCAAGCATGGGTAATTATATTATGATAGACCATGGCAGCGGTCTGTGCACGATATATATGCACGCTTCGGCACTGTATGTAACGAGCGGGCAGGTCGTGTCAAAGGGCGAAAGGATCGCGGCTGTAGGTACTACGGGCAATTCGACCGGCAATCATCTTCACTTTGGCGTAAGATTAAACGGGACATATGTAAACCCTTGGAATTATCTAAAGTAGTAACAGGAAGGAAATGGCTTATAAATGCAAAATCAGGGCGATTTTAACAGCTTTAATAATAATGCGGGTGAATATCCGCAAAAAAATGACAGGAGTGAAAACAAGACGAGGTATTACCTGTTCGGGCTGGCGACAGGTATCGCGTTATCACTGACAGTCACACTTATGACTTTCAGCGTTGTAAGGTTTTATAAAAGCGTAGAGCAGGTTCGCGGCAGAGGTGTGTCAGATACAGCCGAAAGCGTGACGGATGACTCGGTAGTTGAAAAGCTCGGAGTTTTGGAGGAGACTGTAGAGAAATACTTTTGGAAAGATGTTGAAGACAAGGCGCTTCAGGATGGCATTTATAAAGGAATGCTGGCGGCTCTCGACGATCCGTACAGCGTTTACTATACCAATGAAGAACTCATTGAACTTCAACAGCAGACAGAAGGCGTTTATTATGGAATAGGCGCTTATATAGCACAGGATACGGAAACAGGATATGTACGGATAAGCAAGATCATAAAAGGAACACCCGCTGAAGAGAGCGATCTGAGGCAGGGCGATTATATTTATGCGATAGACGGCGAGAATATGCAGGGCAGAGAGAGTGAATATGTCGTAAGCAGGATAAAAGGCGAGGAAGGTACTTATGTAACCGTAACTGTAATACGTGAAGATGCTTCCGAGCCGATCGACATAGATGTTGAGAGACGCAAAATAGAAAATCCGACAGTCGAGTACACCATGTATGACGACGGCATGGCATATATTCAGATAACTGAATTTGACCTTGTCACAACGGGACAGTTTGAAACCGCATATGCTCAGGCGAAAGCAGACGGTATGAAAGGACTTATTATAGATCTCAGGAGCAATCCCGGGGGAAATCTTTCAACTGTATGTGACATAGCAAGGATGATACTGCCGGAAGGTCTGATAGTATATACCGAAGATAAATACGGCAGCCGTGACGAATACAAATGCGACGGGAAAAACAAGATAGAAGTACCGCTTGTGGTGCTTGCGGACGGATACAGTGCAAGCGCCTCAGAGATACTGACAGGCGCGGTCAAGGATTACGGGATAGGCACTATCGTAGGAACCACTACTTACGGAAAGGGGATCGTACAGAAAGTAATAAATCTTTCGGACGGTTCGGCACTTAAGCTTACGGTCAGCACATATTATACGCCTAAAGGCAACAATATCCATGGCATAGGGATAGAACCTGATATTGAAGTTCAGTTTGATGCGCAGCAGTACCAAAACGGAGTTGACAATCAGCTTGAAAAAGCTAAGGAAGTGCTTGCCGATATGATGGATTAAAAAATAATAAAAAGTATGGAAGTATAAAAATACCTCTATACTTTTTTTATATTTTGCGGTATACTGAAAAAGAACATATATTCGCAATTGGAGGATAACATGGACAAATTCATTCTTCATTCTGAATATGCGCCTATGGGCGATCAGCCTCAGGCTATTGATAAACTGGTCAAAGGCTTTAGGGACGGCAATCAGTTTCAGACGCTGCTTGGGGTTACAGGTTCAGGCAAGACTTTTACGATGGCAAATATCATAGCGGCGTTAAATAAACCTACGCTCGTTATAGCTCATAATAAGACGCTTGCGGGACAATTATACGGCGAGTTTAAAGAGTTTTTTCCTGAGAACGCGGTTGAGTATTTTGTGTCCTACTACGATTATTATCAGCCAGAGGCATATATTCCGTCTTCCGATACTTATATCGCTAAAGATTCAGCAGTCAATGAGGAGATAGACAAGCTCAGGCTTTCGGCTACGGCGTCGCTTACAGAGCGTAAAGATGTAGTTGTTGTGGCAAGTGTGTCATGCATATATGGTTTGGGAAGTCCCGATGAGTATCAGGGGATGATGCTCTCTTTGCGTCCCGGTATGACTAAGGACAGAGATGAAGTCATACGCGCACTTATCGAGATGCAGTATGACAGGAATGATATGGATCTGAACAGAGGAAATTTCAGGGTTCATGGTGATGTGTTGGAGATCAACCCCGCTCAGGGAGGAGAATTTCTGATACGTATCGAGTTTTTTGGAGACGAGATCGACCGCATTGCGGAGACAGATCCCGTGACGAACAAGGTAAACGCGTATTTGGAGCATATAACGATATTTCCGGCATCGCATTATGTTGTCGCGCCTGATAGGATAGCCGTAGCCTGTGAAAATATAGAATCTGAAATGAAAGAGCGGGTAGATTATTTTAAAAGTGAAGATAAGCTTCTTGAAGCCCAGCGGATTTCAGAGAGAACTAATTTTGACGTGGAAATGCTGAGGGAGACAGGATTTTGCTCAGGCATAGAGAACTATTCAAGGCATTTGAACGGAACAGTGCAGGGGGCGCCGCCATATTGCCTGCTTGACTTTTTTAATGAAGATTTTCTTATCATAATAGACGAGTCCCACATGACAATACCGCAGATACGCGGTATGTATGCGGGCGACCGTTCAAGGAAAACTACGCTCGTTGAGTACGGCTTCAGGCTGCCGTCGGCACTTGACAACCGTCCGCTGAAATTTGAAGAATTTGAACAGAAGATAGACCAAATGCTGTTTGTGTCTGCGACACCCGGCGTATATGAAGAGGAACATGAACTTCTGCGCGTCGAGCAGATAATAAGACCTACGGGACTTCTTGATCCCGAGATAGAAGTACATCCTGTAGAAGGACAGATCGACGACCTTATATCAAAAATAAACGAAGAAACACGGAAACATAATAAAGTGCTTGTCACAACGCTTACCAAACGTATGGCGGAGGATTTGACAAAATATATGAATGAAGCGGGAATACGCGTCAGATATCTGCATTCGGACATAGATACACTGGAACGGGCAGAGATCATACGCGATATGAGGCTTGATGTGTTTGACGTACTTGTCGGCATCAATCTGCTAAGGGAGGGACTTGATATTCCCGAGATTTCTCTTGTCGCCATCATAGATGCCGACAAAGAAGGCTTTTTGCGGTCAACCACATCCCTTATACAGACGGTAGGGCGGGCAGCGAGAAATGCTGAAGGGCATGTCGTTATGTATGCGGATACTGTTACCGAGTCGATACGGATGACACTTGACGAGACGGCGCGCAGACGGGCGATACAGCAGAAATATAACGAGGAAAACGGTATCACCCCGCAGACGATAAAAAAAGCCGTACGCGATCTTATAAGCATATCCAAGGCAGTCGCAAAAGAAGAGCAGGAATTTGCCAAGGACCCTGAATCAATGGATGAAAAAGAACTTAAAAAGCTTATCGCTTCTGTTGAGAAAAATATGCGGAAAGCCGCTGCGGACCTCAATTTTGAGGCGGCTATGGAGCTGCGTGACAAGATGACGGAATTAAAGAAAATATTAAATGAAATGAACAGCGGTATATAAGGTTTTGCGCGGGAAGAAGCGCGGAAATGAGGAGATTATGGACGAGAAACAATTAAAAATGCTGCCTAAGGGCGAGGTTATTAAAATAAGAGGGGCAAATGAGCACAATCTGAAAAATATAAGTCTTGACATACCGAGAAATAAATTCGTCGTTCTGACAGGATTGTCAGGTTCGGGCAAATCATCGCTTGCTTTTGACACGATATACGCGGAGGGGCAGCGCAGATATATGGAGTCGCTTTCGTCATATGCGCGGATGTTTCTGGGGCAGATGGAGAAGCCTAATGTGGATAGTATAGAGGGACTTTCCCCCGCTATTTCGATAGACCAGAAATCAACTAACAGAAATCCGCGTTCCACTGTCGGAACTGTCACCGAGATATATGATTACTTCAGACTTTTGTATGCACGTATCGGAGTGCCGCACTGCCCTAAGTGCGGGCGCGAGATTAAAAGGCAGACGATCGATCAGATGGTAGACCAGATAATGACTATGCCCGAGGGGACAAAGATACAGCTTCTTGCCCCAATCGTAAGAGGACGCAAAGGAGAACACGTAAAAGTGCTTGACCGCGCAAAACGGGCGGGCTATGTCCGTGTGCGCATCGACGGCAGTATTTATGAACTTTCGGAAGAGATAAAGCTTGACAAGAATATAAAACATAATATCGAGATAATAGTTGACCGTATTGTTGTTAAGGGCGGCATCGAAAGGCGGCTGACTGATTCTATCGAGAATGTTATGGCGCTTTCGGACGGGCTTTTGGTCGTAGATGTTATAGGCGGTGAACCGGTGAACTTTTCGCAGAGTTTTGCCTGCCCTGACTGCAACATCAGCATAGAAGAGGTCGAACCGAGAAGTTTTTCGTTTAATAATCCTTTTGGTGCATGTCCTGTATGTCTGGGACTTGGATATAAGATGGAGTTTGATGTTGATCTTATGATACCGGACAAGAGCCTGAGCATCAATGACGGAGCGATAACTGTTATGGGATGGCAGTCATGCACTGACCCTTCCAGCTTTACCAACGCTATTTTGCAGGCATTGAGCAAAGAATACGGATTTTCGCTTGACACACCTTTTGACGAACTTCCGACAGATATTAAAGATATGCTTATATATGGTACGGGCGGTAAGGAAGTCATTGTATACTATAAGGGGCAGCGCGGAGAGGGAAGATACCCTGTGGCATTTGAGGGGCTGATAAAGAATGTTGAGCGCCGCTACAAGGAAACGGCGTCAGAGATAATGAAGCAGGAGTATGAGACGTTTATGCGCATTACACCCTGCACGGAATGCGGTGGCAGGCGCCTTAAAAAAAGTTCACTGGCAGTTACAGTATGTGATAAAAATATATATGAGATAACATCGATGTCGATAGACAAACTTTATCTGTTCCTTGATACCTTGGAGCTTACAAAACAGCAGCAGCTTATCGGAAAGCGTATTTTGAAAGAGATAAAAGCGCGCGTCGGATTTCTCGAAAGCGTGGGTCTTGGTTATTTGAGCCTTGCGAGGGGAACGGCATCTCTTTCGGGCGGAGAGGCACAGCGTATCAGGCTTGCGACACAGATAGGTTCCGGACTTGTAGGCGTGTGTTATATTCTTGATGAGCCAAGCATAGGACTTCATCAAAGGGATAATGACAAACTCCTGAATGCGCTTAAGGAATTGAAGGATCTTGGCAATACATTGCTTGTAGTGGAACATGATGAAGATACAATGTTTGCGGCTGACCACATTATCGATATAGGTCCCGGAGCAGGCGATCATGGCGGCGAAGTCATAGCGCAGGGGACAGCGGAGGAAATAATGCAGGTGCCGGAATCTGTCACGGGGCAGTATCTGAGCGGCAGGCTTTTTATTCCGGTGCCCTCTGAGCGCAGAAAACCAATGGGATGGATTACCGTCAAAGGGGCAGCGGAGAATAATCTTAAAAATATAAATGTCAGGTTTCCCTTGGGAGTATTTACATGTGTTACGGGTGTTTCGGGTTCGGGTAAATCATCGCTTGTAAATGAGATCCTGTACAAACATCTTGCAAAAAAACTCAACAGGGCACGCACCATAGCGGGCGCGCACAAGAGCATCGAAGGAGTGGAACAGCTTGACAAGGTCATCAATATAGATCAGTCTCCCATAGGAAGGACTCCGCGTTCCAATCCTGCCACATATACAGGGGTATTTGACCAGATAAGGGATCTGTTTGCGGCGACTCCCGATGCCAAGGCAAAGGGATATACGAAAGGACGGTTCAGTTTTAACGTCAAGGGCGGACGCTGCGAAGCATGCGGGGGCGATGGCATTATCAAAATAGAGATGCACTTTCTGCCGGATGTATATGTTCCTTGTGAAGTCTGTCAGGGAAAAAGATATAATCGTGAGACACTTGAAGTTAAATATAAGGGAAAAAGCATATTTGATGTACTCGATATGACTGTGGAAGAAGCAATGCCGTTTTTTGACGCCGTGCCGTCGATAAAACGGAAAATAGAAACGCTTAATGATGTAGGGCTCTCATATATAAAACTCGGACAGCCGTCTACAACACTTTCAGGGGGGGAGGCACAGCGTATAAAGCTTGCTTCGGAATTGAGCCGGCGGAGTACGGGCAAAACTATTTATATTTTGGATGAGCCGACCACAGGTCTGCATTTTGCCGATGTCCATAAACTCGTTGAGATACTGCAGCGTCTCACGGAAGGCGGCAATACGGTTGTAGTTATCGAACATAATCTTGACGTGATCAAAGCGGCGGATTATATCATAGACATGGGACCCGAGGGGGGAGATGGCGGCGGCACTGTGATCGCTGAAGGAACTCCCGAAGAGATAACGAAAAATAAAAAATCATATACAGGCATTTACGTGAAAAAGATGCTTGACAGGGCTAAGAAAAATAATAAAAAGCTAAAGATTTGATGAAAAATACCGATATATTATTTGGAAATGGGTATATTGCGTTTATTTTATGGAAAATTACCTAAAAAATAACATTTTTCAGGGTATTAATAGTTTTTATTGTAAAAAAAGTGTGAACCCCCTTTAAAAAATGGTTGAATTGGGTTATAATGACTAAGTATGCTTTATTTGTTTATTTAATAGTTATATTCTTATTGGGTAAACTATTTTTGAGGATTTAGTTATTGATATAAGACGCCATTTTTATTTCATAGAAAGGGGCAAAGAGCCATGCAATATACGGATATCGGAATTGACCTTGGAACTGCAAGTATACTGGTTTACATCAGAGGAAAGGGAGTTGTGCTGAAAGAACCGTCAGTAGTGGCGTTTGACAGGGATTCAGACACAATAAAAGCTATAGGAGAGGATGCAAGGCTTATGCTTGGAAGGACTCCGGGCAATATCGTGGCGATCAGACCTTTGCGGCAGGGTGTCATTTCCGATTATAAGGTAACTGAGCAGATGATGCAGCATTTTATACAGAAGGCACTTGGGAGAAAGACTTTCAGGAAACCGCGTATAGCTGTATGCGTTCCGAGCGGTGTTACCGAAGTTGAAAAAAAAGCAGTTGAAGATGCTACTTATCAGGCAGGCGCGAGAAGCGTCAATATCATAGAGGAGCCTATAGCGGCGGCAATAGGCGCGGGAATAGACATATCAAAACCTTGCGGCAATATGATAGTGGATATAGGAGGAGGCACTTCCGATATAGCTGTCATATCGTTGGGCGGTACGGTTGTCAGCGCATCGATTAAAATAGCAGGTGACGACTTTGACGAAGCGATCGTGCGGTATATGAGGAAGAAACACAATCTGCTTATCGGAGAGAGAACTGCCGAGGATATTAAGATAAAGATAGGTTCTGCGTTCAAACGTGCCGAAGTTGACTATATGGATGTCAGAGGGCGTAATCTCGTGACGGGACTTCCGAAGACGATACGTGTTTCGTCGGAGGAGACGGAAGAGGCGCTGAGGGAGACGACCTCACAGATAATAGATACTATACACAGTGTCCTTGAGAAGACACCGCCTGAGCTTGCGGCGGATATAGCAGACAGAGGCATAGTCCTCACCGGAGGCGGCAGTCTTTTGCGGGGACTGGAAGATTTGGTAGAGTCAAGGACAGGCATCAATACGATGACGGCAGAGGATCCGATGACGGCAGTTGCCATAGGAACAGGCAAGTATGTTGAATTCCTTGCAGGTTACAGGGATGATGCTTAAAGAAATCATACAGACAGGGCACAGACGAAAAGGAGGTATCATATGCTCAGAGGGTTATATACGGCTTATACGGGAATGTTAAATGAGCAGTATAGAATGGACATTATGTCCAACAATCTTGCCAACGCAGACACTACAGGGTTTAAAAAAGAAGGCTCTACAAGTCAGGCGTATGACGAGGTCATGGCAGTTAAGATCAAAGATGTTACCGAAAATCCGAATGTTCCGAAGCGTCTTGGCAAAATGAGTCTCGGCGTTAAGATAGGAGAGACATACACGGATTTTTCACAGGGCTCTTTGAGAAATACGGAGAATACTTATGATCTTGCACTTGGCGGGAACGGATTCTTTAATATAGAATTTACCGACAAATCAGGCAATGTATCAACAAAGTATACAAGAAACGGCGAGTTTACCCTTACAAAGGACGGATATCTTGTGACTAAGGACGGCGATTATGTCCTCGGCACTGACGATAACAGGATACAGATATCTACAACGGCAGGTAACACTGTCATTGATGAATTCGGCGACATATATCAGGATGATGCTTTGGTTGCAAGCATTAAAGTTACGGATTTTGAGGACACCAATTACCTTACCCATTACGGAGAGACGATGTGGGATGTCAAGGAAGGCGCTGAGGAAGTTGATGTTGAGTATCCCAAGATATATCAGGGATGGCTTGAAATGTCAAATGTATCCGTGGTCAAGGAAATGGTAAATATGATAACTATTTCAAGGCAGTATGAGTCAAATCAGAAAATGATAACAACATTTGACGAGACTTTGGATAAGTCGATGGAACTTGGCAGAATATAAATAAAGTGAGGTAAAATATTATGGTAAGGTCATTATGGACTGGTGCGACAGGAATGATCGCACAGCAGATAAATCTGGATAATGTGGCTAATAACCTTTCAAATGTAAATACTACAGGTTATAAGGCTGAGGTCATGGAGTTTAAATCCCTTTTGTATCAGACTCTGCAGACAAAGTCCACTACCGCAAATATGGCGAATAAGCCTATAGGCGCAGAAGTAGGACTTGGTGTGAGAAATTCGGCAATCACGTCGATATTTACACAGGGAAGCCCTTTGGAAACACCCGGACCTTCCAACTTTGCAATCGACGGAGAAGGATTTTTTGCGGTAGGCGGAACTGACGGTAATACATATTATACAAGAAACGGTAATCTTGTGTTTGCTATTTACGGCGATGATATAATGCTTACAACTACGGACGGTCTTCCCGTTTACAGTACAGAGGGCGAACCTATAATATTGGATGGCGATACGGTAGTGAGTAAGATAACTGTAGGCGACGGCGGAGTTTTGTATTATCCTGATGAAGACGGAATGCCTCAAAGTCTTGATGTAGCGATAGGTTTGTGGCAGTTTAATAATCCCGCGGGACTCAGCAAAGCAGGAACGAGCCTCTTTATGGAATCGGACGCGAGCGGAGCCGCGATGAACGAAGCTGATAACGATGATTTGAAGCCAAGCAAGCTTATACAGGGATATTTGGAGGGATCTAACGTGCAGGTCGCTGATGAGATGGTCAATATGATCATAGCACAGAGAGCGTATGAGATGAACTCAAAAGTTATAACGACTTCCGATGAGATGCTTCAGCAGGCTAATCAGTTAAAACGATAATATAGGTGACGGAGGTGTTTAATATGGACGTTGGAGGAATAGGTTCGGTATATTCTGATTATCTGGTCAATCAGGCAACACAGAACAAGTCATCGGCATTGCAGAGTAAGCTTGAAAACGGATATGAAAATGCGACGGATGAGGAACTCTACGAAGCATGTAAAGAGTTTGAAGCATATTTTGTTGAGAAGATATTCGATTCGATGCTTGAAACTACCAAGATGTTTTCTGATGATAAGGATGAAAGCTCATACGGAAACAAGATGGTTGATGTGTTTAAAGATACGGCACTGCAGCAGCTCAGCAGTCAGGTAGCTGACAGCGGCAGCATAGGATTGGCAAAGACCTTGTATGAGCAGATGAAGAGACAGAACGAAGGCAGGAAAGTTTAAATTAATATAGCCGACCCATATAAATGCGGGTCGGCTATTTCTATTCATAGGATTTTCCGGTCATAGGAGGATATCCCGTGGAGATTGTAAAGGGATTTGTGGAACATATAATATATAAAAATCCGCAGAACGGTTACGGTGTTATAAATATAACATCGGAAGGTGCGGAAATAACCTGTACAGGCATCTTTGCCGGTCTGGACGAGGGAGAATGTATAGAGGCGAACGGCGCATATGTTGAACACGCTGTATATGGCATGCAGTTTAAGGTTGACAGCTTCTGCGTAGTCGTTCCTGAGGACGCGGAATCTGTTGAACGTTATCTCGGTTCGGGAGCCATTAAGGGTGTAGGCGTTGCGCTGGCGGCGCGTATCGTGCGGCGGTTTGGCGACGACACTTTCCGGATAATCGAGGAGGAACCGCACAGACTTGCCGAAATAAAGGGAATAAGTGAAAAAAAAGCGCGCGAGATAGCCGAACAGGTCGAGGAGAAAAAAGATGTAAGAGAGGCAATGATCTTTCTGCAAAAATACGGTATATCCAACACGCTGGCGATAAAAATCTATGATCAGTATGGCACAAAACTTTACGGCATAATGCAGGAAAACCCGTACAAGCTTGCCGAAGATATTGCCGGAGTCGGCTTTCGTATTGCCGATGAGATCGCGTCAAAGATAGGTATACATATCGACTCTGATTTCAGGATACGAAGCGGTATATTGTATACTCTTGTTCAGGCGGGCGCCGAAGGGCATGTTTATCTGCCCGAGGGTATCCTTTTGGACAGGGCGGCACAGATGCTTGGGCTTTCAACAGAGCAGATAGAACCGCAGATACCTAATCTTGCCATTGACAAAAAGCTGGTCATAAAAGAAAAGGCAGGAGAAAAATGCGTATACAGTATGAACCTCTATTATGCGGAGCTGAACTGTGCGCGGATGCTGACTGAACTGCAGCGCGCATTTGGAGACGCCGACAGGATGGGCGCCTCAGAACTTGCGCGCTTGCCGCAAAAGCTGGAGGAACTTGAGAATGAGAACGATATGGAGTTGGATGACCTGCAGAAAGCCGCCGTTACCGAAGCAATAAAAAACGGAATATTTATATTATCCGGAGGACCCGGAACGGGAAAGACAACTACCATAAATATGATATTGAGATATTTTGAGAAAGAAGGGCTTGATATATTCCTTGCCGCGCCTACAGGGCGTGCCGCAAAACGTATGACGGAAGCTACAGGTTTTGAGGCAAAAACGATTCACAGGCTTCTTGAACTTAACGGTGCAGTGTCAGATGACGAGAAAAGCTTTTCGGGAGTGCATTTTGAAAAAAATGAACTAAATCCATTGGAGGCTGATGTTGTCATTATCGACGAGATGTCGATGGTTGACATACATTTGTTTCAGGCACTGCTAAAGGCAATAACGCCGGGAACAAGGCTTATCATGGTCGGCGACAGAAATCAGCTTCCCTCAGTGGGCGCAGGACAGGTGTTAAAAGATCTTATGGAGAGCAGGTGTTTTGCGAGTGTTACGTTATCAAAAATTTTCCGTCAGGCAGGCGAAAGCGATATAGTAGTCAACGCACACCGTATCAATGAAGGCAAAGAGATCGCGCTTGACAATAAGAGCAGGGACTTTTTCTTTTTGGAAAGGAATAATATTAACGTCATATATAAACATATTATAGTATTGATCACTGAAAAACTGCCGAAATATGTGAATGCGGGAATGTATGATATTCAGGTTCTTACGCCGATGCGGAAAGGACCGCTTGGCGTTGAAACATTAAACGCCATTCTGCAGCGGTATCTAAATCCCCCTTCGGATGAAAAGACAGAGCTGCCACACGGCGAAGGTGTTTTGAGACTTGGCGACAAGGTGATGCAGATAAAAAACAATTATCAGCTTGAGTGGGAAGTAGTCAGCAGATACGGTATTGCCGTTGACAGCGGACAGGGCGTATTTAACGGAGATGTCGGCATCATAAAAGAGATAAATGAAACGGCAAGGACAGTTGTGGTTGAGTACGATGACCTGAAGCGGGTGACATATCAGATAGGTGCGCTTGATGAGATCGAGCTTGCGTATGCAATCACAATACATAAGTCACAGGGAAGCGAATATCCCGCGGTGATCATGCCTCTGCTTACAGGACCGCGCCTGCTGATGAACAGAAATTTGCTGTATACGGGTGTCACAAGGGCAAAAAAATGCGTGACTATCCTTGGCAGCCGCGAGACTGTGAAACAGATGATAGCTAATGAGAATGAACAAAAAAGATATACAGGATTAAAGGACAGAATATGCGAGATAATGAACGAAACATTTGGGAAAGAGTAAAGGATCTTATATTTCCCCGGCGATGCCCCGTGTGTGATGATGTGGTTGCGGCAGGCAGCGGGCTTATATGCGGCGGATGTGCCGCAAAGATACAGTATATAAGGCAGCCGGTATGCAGAAAATGCGGGAAACAGCTTTTTGACGAGACAAAAATATTCTGCGGCGACTGTGAGAACAGGCAGCACAATTTTGATTATGGCTATGCGCTGTATGATTATCAGAGTATGAGACAGAGCATATACCGCTTTAAATATTCGGGGCGGTGCGAATATGCGCAGTTTTATGCACAGGATATCAACAGGAGGCTTGGCGGCTGTATAAGAAATATGAATGCGGATGCCATAATCCCCATTCCGCTTCACAGGTCGAGGAAAAAAGAGCGCGGTTATAATCAGGCAGAGCTTGTGGCAAGAGAACTTTCAAGGCTGTCCGGCATACCCTTGTATGCCGATTTGGTAAAAAGAACCAAAAAAACACTGCCTCAAAAGCAATTAAATGCAATATTCAGACAAAATAATTTGAAAAAGGCTTTTAATATTGGCTCAGATGTTGTAAAATTAAATAAGACTATCCTTGTTGATGATGTATATACGACAGGCAGTACATTGGATGCTGTTGCGTCAGAACTTAAACGGCGCGGGGTGGATAAGGTATATTTTATTACTCTCTGTATCGGAGAGGGAATTTAATGGAGGAAGATCTAATGAGCGACGTAAGAAATTGTAGAAAATGCGGGAAACTTTTTAATCACATTTCCGGTATGCCGATTTGTCCGGCTTGCAGGGCGCAGTTAGAAGAGACCTTTCAGGCAGTAAAAAAATATATACGTGAAAATCCTCATACCGACATCAAAGAGGTTTCTGAAGCCTGTGAAGTTGAACCCGGGCAGATACAGCAGTGGATAAGGGAGGAACGTCTTGAGTTTACTGCCGATTCGCCTGTTATGCTTCCATGCGAGAACTGCGGTGCCATGATACGTTCAGGCAAACTCTGTGCGAAGTGCAAGAATGAGCTGGCTTCAGGTCTTTCAAGCGCCATAGCTAAGCCTAAGCGCATCATAGAGGAACCGAAGAAGAGAGCTTCTGACGGTAATAAGATGAGATTTCTTGACAGATAGTAAGGTATTGTTATGTTAAATGAAGAGCGAATCAGACTGATGACCAAAATGGCTTCCTATGAGGCGAATGAGGGCAAAAAAAACGTATCAATAGGAAGCTATTTCAGGGGAGATTATATCGGGCTGCAGGTAATTAAATCAATTATAAGCGGCACGGTGGGTTTTTTTATTGTCTTTGGAATGTTTATATTGTATGATTTTGAGGTGTTCATGGCGGACATCTACAAGATGGATCTGTTTGAATTCGGCAAGAAAGTGATAATTGCGTATCTTGTCTTTGTTGCAGTGTACGCGGCTGCTTCCTATGGCGTATACACATACCGCTATACAAAAGCGAGAAAAAGCCTTAAAAGGTATTACAACAATCTGAAAAAGCTTTCTTATCTGTACGATAAAGAAAACAGGAAATAATGCCTTAAAAGAAAGGAAAGTATTATGACTACCCTTTTGGTTATGCGTGAGCACCTGAAAAGGTTTTACAGTAAATATGAAATATATATTACGCCGATAAGCAAATTTCTGCTGGCGTTTGTTACCATACTGATAATAAACGGTGCTATAGGGTATATGAGTGCGCTTAAAAATATGGCTGTTGTGTTTATTCTTGCGCTTATGTGCTCATTCCTGCCGATGAATTTTATTGTATTTATATGTGCGCTGGTCACTCTTGGACATCTTTATGCGCTGTCAATGGAGTGTGCTGTTGTTGCGCTTGCGATATTTTTGCTGTTGTTTATATTATATATCAGATTTTCGCCGAGAGACACGATCGCCGTGCTTTTGACGCCGGTCTGCTTTATACTTAAAATACCGTATATCATGCCTATAGCTATGGGGCTTGCGGGTACGCCCGTATCCGCGGTATCTGTCGCGAGCGGGGTCATAGTATATTACACGGTCAGCTATATATCACAGAGCGCTTCCGTGCTCGATACTTTTGAGGAGGATGGTTCCCTTGAAAAGTTCCGATATGTTGTTGACGGGCTTATGAGCAACAAGACTATGTTTGTGGCTGTTGCGGCGTTTGCTGCGACTTTGCTGATCGTATATTTTATACGGAGGCTGAGCGTTGACTATGCGTGGACTATTGCGATGATAACGGGGGCGCTTGCTAATATTCTTATACTGCTGTTCGGCGACCTTATGTATAATACAAACCTTCCGATCATCGGCGTGATACTTGGAAACGTTGTGTCGGTGCTTATTGCCAAAGTGCTTGAGTTTTTTGTATTTAATGTCGATTATTCGCGTACCGAGCTGGTACAGTTTGAGGATGACGAGTATTACTACTACGTAAAAGCGGTTCCTAAGAATACGGTTGCGACGCCTCAAAAGAGGGTCAAAACAATAAGAGTACCCGAAAAAGCAGTAAAACAGCAGAAAAGGAATTAGTGTAAATGGACATCATCAGGGATTTTCTAAGTTCATACCAAGGCAATTGGTCTTTGCAGAGATTAAGATGGGAGGATATAGTGGAAATACTCATTATATCCTTTTTGGTGTATCATATTATGGCATGGGCAAAACATACAAAAGTATGGCAGCTTATGAAAGGCATAATCATTATTCTCATATTTATTCTGCTTGCCATGTTCTTTAAAATGCACACTATAGTATGGATCGTTGAGAATGTATTCAGCATAGCGGTCATTGCTGTCGTGGTAGTGCTGCAGCCGGAGCTTAGAAGAGCGCTTGAAGAGTTGGGGCGCAAAAGCCTTATAAATAATATCATCACATTTGAAAAAGCGTCAGATGAGCGGTTTTCCGATAAGACAGTAAACGATCTTGTAAAGGCGAGCTTCGAGATGGGAAAGGTAAAGACAGGAGCGCTTATAGTAATAGAACAGAATGTGCTGCTCACTGAGTATGAGAGAACAGGTATAGAGGTTGACGGACTTATTTCAAGCCAGCTTCTTATAAATATTTTTGAACATAACACACCGCTTCATGACGGCGCTGTTATTGTGCGGGGAGACAGGGTAGTGTCTGCGACATGCTACCTTCCGCTTTCTGATAATATGGAGATAAGCAAAGAGCTTGGTACGCGTCACCGTGCGGGAGTAGGAATATCCGAAGTAACGGATGCCCTTACGATAATCGTGTCTGAGGAAACGGGCAATGTCAGCGTTACTTATGAGGGAAAACTTTTCAGAAATCTTGACGCTAACGGGCTTCGGGAAAAGCTTCATATGATACAGAACAAAGAAACGGAGGAAAAGAAACGCGGGCTCTGGAAAGGTAGGGCTAAAAATGAAAAATAGTATTTTCCGCAAAGTGGCAGATCTATTCACGAAAAATTTAGGACTTAAGCTGTTGGCAGTGGCATTTTCGTGCGGTTTGTGGTTCGTTGTAAACAGTATTACAGACCCTGTAGAGAGCAAGACTTTTTATAATGTTCCTGTCGAGATAATAAATGATGACCTGATCACAAGTGAAGGTAAGGTTTATGCGATACTTAACGGCACTGACAGTGTCAATGTCACGGTTGAGGGCAAGAGCAGTTCGTTTGACGGTTTGACAAAAGAAGATATCAAAGCTGTCGCCGATATGTCAGAGCTTACATTTATGAATACTGTCGGTATAAAGGCTTCAAGTACGCGCAACAATTCCGAATTTGAATTTAAAACAAATATAGATAATCTTCAATTATCAATAGAGGACATGAAACGTGTCCAGATGGTTATAAATACATCGATCACGGGCGAACCTGCAGACGGATATGTTGTCGGCAACGTGACGCCGAGCCTGAATACGGTGCGGATCTCGGGACCTGAGTCGCTCATCAACAAGGTAGAAAGCGTGGAAGCCGTCACCAGTATCAGCGGAGCATCACAGGATATCAATACCAATGTTGAACTAAAGCTTTATGATGCTGATGACAACGAGGTGCGCAGCAGCTCTATAAATATGAATATATCAACGATCAATGTCGCTGTTACCATACTTGCAACAAAAGAAGTTCCTTTAAGCTTTAATACGACAGGGACAGCCGCCGAAGGATTTACCGCTAACGGGGAGATCACATGTGAACCTGCGGCAGTTCTGATAGCGGGACGAAAATCGGTACTCGACACAGTTTCAAAGATATCGGTAACAGATCCGGCGCTTGACCTTACCGATCGTCAGGAGAGCTTTACCGAAACAGTAAATATACGTAAGTATCTGCCAAGCGGCACGCAGTTTGCGGAAAGCAGTTTTGGCGGCAATGTAAGTGTGAATGTAGGTATAGAGAAAGTCGTGACGAGAACGCTTCAGATACCTGCCTCAAATCTGGCAGTCGGTAACAAGCCCGCAGGCTTTAACGTTACTGTCAGGGAGCTGCCGGAAGACAATCCGCATCCGTATACGATAAAGGTGACGGGAACGGAGTCTGTGGTGAACAGCATAGATGAAAATTCTGTCATCGGTGTGGTCGATATGGAGTTATTAAGAGAATCGCTTGGAATCGATGAATGGGTACCGGGCACGTATTTAGGGGATGTAGTATTCAATCTGAATGATGTGGAGTTTGAAGAAAAGTATCAGTTTACGATAACTCTGCAGGCAGATGAAGAAGAGAATGAATAATAGAAAGAGGTAACGGATAATGGCAAGGTTGTTTGGCACTGACGGAGTGCGCGGCGTAGCTAACGATGAACTTACCCCGATGCTTGCGATGCAGCTTGGGCAGGCAGGGGCATATGTACTTTCAAAGGAGCATGAGCATAAGGCTACGATAATGGTTGGATGTGATACGCGCATTTCAGGAGATATGCTCGCCAACGCGCTTATGGCGGGGGCATGTTCCGTAGGAGCAAACGTGGTGTATGTAGGAGTGATACCTACGCCTGCGATAGCGTATCTTACAAGAAAATACAGAGTGGATGCAGGTGTCGTGATCTCAGCGTCACATAATCCTGTTGAATTTAACGGTATAAAATTTTTTGACGGCAACGGATTTAAACTGCCCGATGCGCTTGAAGATGAGATAGAAGCACTTATCAGAGACGATATGAAGGATGTCAATTTTCCCACGGGTCCAAGTATAGGAAAGATAAAATACAGGACAGATGCAAGGGAAGAATATATCAATCATGCCGTAAGGGCAGTGCCTGTCAATCTGCGTGGGATGAAGATCGTAGTCGATTGTGCCGAGGGTGCTTCATATTATACGTCGGTCGAGACGCTCAAAGAGCTTGGGGCTGATGTGGTGGCGATCCACAATTCGCCTGACGGGACAAATATCAATGCCAATTGCGGCTCGACACATATGCAGGAATTGATGGCAAGAGTAGTTTATGAGCATGCTGATGTGGGGCTTGCGTTTGACGGTGATGCCGACAGGCTTCTCGCGGTCGATGAGAACGGCAAAGAGATAGACGGCGATGTGATAATGTCGATAATCGGATGCCACATGAAGAAAAACGGCAAATTAAAGGATAATACCATTGTAGCCACTGTAATGAGCAACCTCGGATTTTTCCAGATGGGAGAGAAGCAGGGCATACATATGGAGCAGACCAAGGTCGGCGACAGATATGTGCTTGAGCGGATGCTTGAGATAGGGGCAAACCTTGGCGGGGAGCAGTCGGGGCATATTATTTTCCTCGATGAAAATACTACGGGGGACGGACTTTTGAGCGCGCTTCACCTGCTTGATGTGATGGTAGATACGGGCGAGAAGCTTTCTGAACTTTCAAAAGTGATGACAGTACTGCCGCAGGCGCTTGTCGGGGCAAAGGTTCCCAACCATAAAAAAGACAGCTATATGGAATATACAGAGATAGCGGAAGCGATAGAACGCGTAAGCAAAAAATTTGAGGGAGAAGGGAGAGTACTCATAAGACCTTCCGGGACAGAGCCGCTTGTACGTGTTATGATAGAAGGAAAAGATAAGGAATTGATAGAAAAAGAGGCAAAACAGCTTGCGGAGCTTATTCAGAATGTCATGCTTTAACATGGATTCGTGTGTTGTAGGGAACGAGAGAATGGAGGATAAACATGGTAAGCCAAAAGGTAGTAATCAATAATCCTACAGGGCTGCATCTTCGTCCTGCGGGTATGCTTTGTAAGGAGGCAATGCAGTTTGAATCGCGTATCACATTTACATTTGGCGACATCACAGCTAATGCAAAGAGTGTTCTGAGTGTACTTGGAGCCTGCGTAAAGAGCGGCGATGAAATCGAACTTATCTGCGAGGGCAAAGATGAAACGGAAGCTTTGAACAGGCTTGTTCAATTGGTAGAGGGCGGTTTGGGAGAATGATCATATTTGAGCTGCCAAACTGAATATATGGAGGTCAGTGTGAAAAAAATAATAGTAACAGGGTGTAACGGTCAGCTTGGGCATGCCGTTAATAAGATTTATGAAAACAGCAGGGAATATGAGTGTGTGAACACCGACGTGGCGCAGCTTGACATTACGGATATTGATGACGTGAACAGGCTTGTCGGTGATATAAGACCATATGCCATAATTAACTGCGCGGCGCATACTAACGTCAACGGGTGTGAGACGGACATTGATAATGCTTACAGGATAAATGCGATCGGTCCGAGAAATCTGAGCATAGCAGCTTCAAAATATGGGGCAAAGCTTGTGCATATTTCAACCGATTACGTTTTTGACGGTAACTCAAATATACCGTATACGGAATTTGACACGCCAAATCCGCAGGCAGTCTATGGCAAGACGAAACTTGCGGGTGAAAATTTTGTGAAAGAGTTTGCAAAAGAATATTTTATAGTACGAACAGCATGGCTGTACGGCGACGGTAAAAACTTTGTAAAAACAATGCTTGGCTTGTCTCAAAACCATGATAAGGTCACCGTGGTGGGCGATCAGTTCGGCTCGCCCACAAGCGCGGACGAGCTTGCCAAGGCAATAGCTTATCTGCTTCCGACAGACAATTACGGACTGTTTCATGGAACTTGCGAAGGTTCTACCAACTGGGCGGATTTTGCGCGTGAGATATACAAACTTGCGGGAAAATCGACGGCTGTGGAAACCGTCACTACGCAGCAGTACAATAAAAATGCGTCCGGCGTGATTGCCCCCAGACCTGCATATTCAATACTTGACAATTATATGTTCAGGCTTACGACTGATTTTATGTTTGCTCAGTGGGAGAAAGCGATCGCAGAGTATATTAACGATAACTGCATATAAAGGCTTGTGGGAAGCGGTATGGAATTTTTTTGTTGTAATAATCACGGAGTGTGTGTATACTGGATTTAACGCAGGTACAAGGCTTGAAATTCCATACTGCCATATGAAAATCTGTGTCTGCTCTTAAATCCGCGGACACACTATAAACGGAGGATCAAAATGAACAATGTTGCATTAATAACAGGTATAACAGGTCAGGACGGCTCATATCTTGCCGAGTTCCTGCTTGCTAAAGGTTACGAGGTGCATGGGCTTATAAGAAGACACAGTATATCAAATACTATGCGCATAGACCATTTGATAAATTCGGACTATTATAAGGTAAAGTTTTTTCTGCATTTTGCGGATACGACCGATTCATCAAATCTGATGCGTATCATAGGAGAGATAAGACCTACAGAAGTTTACAATCTGGCGGCGCAGTCGCATGTAGGTGTGTCTTTTGAAGTTCCGGAGTATACGGCGGATGCCACGGGTGTCAGCACTCTTAAATTGCTGGAGGCAATAAGGGTAAATGGCGGAAACTGCAGATATTATCAGGCATCGACATCAGAGCTGTTCGGAGGGCTGCCTGAGACGGCGCCCCAAAGTGAAGCGACCCCGTTTTATCCAAAGAGTCCTTATGGAGTGGCAAAGCTGTATTCTTACTGGATAACGGTGAATTACAGGGAATCATATAATATGTTTGCCTGCAACGGTATTCTTTTCAATCATGAGTCGCCCAGACGCGGAGAAAATTTCGTTACAAGAAAGATCACGCTTGCCATTGCAAATATAGCGGCAGGAAAGCAGGACAAACTTTCACTTGGTAATATGAATGCCAAGAGGGACTGGGGATTTGCCGGAGACTATGTTGAAGGAATGTGGCTTATGCTTCAACAGCCGGCGCCCGGAGATTATGTTCTGGCGACAAATGAAACGCATACTGTGCGTCAGTTTGTTGAAGCGGCATTTGAAGAACTTGGCATCAGAATACGCTGGGAAGGCGAAGGAGTATCGGAAAAGGGATATGATTCGGACAGCGGCAGACTGCTTGTTGACGTAAATCCTGAATTTTACCGTCCGGCTGAGGTTGAATTTCTTTGGGGAAATCCGGCTAAGGCTGAAAAAGAGCTTGGATGGAAGCGCAAAGTAGGTTTCAGGGAACTTGTATCAATGATGATGGATGCTGATATGAAAGCAGTTGCGGGAATATCAAGCGCGGATTATAAAAAGAACAGAAACGAGGAAAATAATGGATAAGTCAGATAAGATCTATGTGGCAGGGCACAGGGGACTGGTAGGCTCTGCGATCGTCAGAAACCTTAAAGAAAAGGGATATACAAATATTATCGGTAAGACTCACAAAGAACTGGACTTAACGAACCAACAGTCGGTTCGGGAGTTTTTTGAAAATGAACGTCCCGATATCGTAATACTTGCGGCAGCTAAAGTCGGCGGCATAAATGCCAATAATACAACGCCTGCAGAGTTTGCGTATGAAAATATGCAGATTCAGTGCAACGTGATAAAATGTGCCCATGACTATAAAGTTAAGAAACTTCTGTTTTTGGGAAGCACATGTATATATCCAAGGCTTGCGCCGCAGCCGATACCGGAGGACGCACTGCTTACGGGACCGCTTGAGGAAACTAACGAGGCGTATGCGATAGCCAAGATCTCAGGTTTGGAAATGTGCAAATTTTTTAAGAGGCAGTATGGTGATAATTTTATAAGCTGTATGCCGACAAATCTGTACGGACCGCATGATAATTATGATCTGTCAGGTTCCCATGTAATGCCTGCGATGATCAGAAAGTTTCATGATGCGAAGCAAAATAACAGCAGGAACGTGGAGCTTTGGGGAACAGGCGCTCCGCTCAGGGAATTTCTGTATGTTGACGATATGGCTGATGCATGTGTATTTTTGCTTGAAAATTATGACGGAGAACAGCATGTAAATATAGGTACGGGAAAGGAAGTTACCATAAAGGAGCTTGCTGAGGCGGTAAGGCGTGTTGTAGGATTTGAAGGCGATATCATATGGAATAAGGATATGCCTGACGGTATGCCGAGAAAACTTACTGATGTGACTAAGATTCATAAGCTTGGCTGGACACATAAAGTGGAACTTGAGGAAGGAATAAAGCTTGCTTATGACTGGTTTAAGGAGAATATTAAAGATGCCCGTCTGTAGGCGGGAGGATGTAGTTGTAACTTTACGGGGAGGCTTTTGATGGAAAGCGAAAGCTCACGAGTCAAAATTCTTACGAATTCAACATACCTGATGCTGCGTCTTGGATTTCAGGCAAGGCAGAGAGGTTATCGCTATCTTAGGGAAGCGGTACTGATATCGTGTCAGAACCATGAGATGCTTGAGTCGGTGACAAAGCTTTTATATCCTGAACTTGCGCACAGATTTGATACAACCGATAAACAGGTAGAAAGGGCTATAAGGAACTCTATAGAGACTGCATGGTCAAGGGGCAATAAGGACGCTATGGAGATCGTTTTCGGGAGTATATACTGCGGTACGGATGAAAGACCGACAAACACCGAGGTTATTGAAGCACTGGTAAGAAATGTGATGATTTATTAAGTAAAAAGCATATGGTGCGGAAACGAGGATATCGTGAAAACATTAAGTATTATTGTTCCTTGCTATAACGAGGAGGAAAGTGTGCCCCTTTTTTATGCAGAGACTGTCAAACAGGAACCTTTTTTTAAAGAAAAAGGCGTTGAGTTTGAATTTATATTTGTTGATGACGGTTCTAGGGACAAAACGGTTGAACAGGTAAGAGCGCTTCATGATAAGGATGAGCGGGTGCATTTGGTGTCGTTTTCAAGAAATTTCGGCAAGGAATCTGCGATCATTGCGGGGCTTGAAAAGTCTATAGGTGATTTTACTGTCCTTATGGACGCCGACCTTCAGGATCCGCCGTCTATCCTTCCTGAAATGTACGGATATATTGAGGAAGGGTATGATTCAGTCGCGACAAGGCGTGTGAACAGGAAAGGTGAACCGCCGATACGTTCATTTTTTGCGAGGCGTTTTTACGGTCTTATGAGAAAAATATCAAAGACGGAAATAGTTGACGGCGCAAGAGATTACCGCCTTATGACAAGGCAGGTGACTGACGCTATATTGTCAATGCATGAATACAACCGCTTTTCAAAGGGAATATTCGGCTGGGTAGGATATAAGACAAAATGGATAGAATACGAGAATGTTCAGAGGGCGGCAGGAGAGACGAAATGGTCATTCTGGAAGCTGTTTTTGTATTCGCTTGACGGTATCATGGCATTTTCCACGATGCCGCTTTCGATAGCGTCCTTTTTTGGAATATTCTTCTGTTTTATAGCTTTTATATTTATGATATTTATTTTTGTCAGGGCAATGATGTATGGCGATCCTGTGGCAGGATGGCCTTCAATGATGTGTATCATATCGCTCATAGGCGGTGTACAGCTTTTGTGCATTGGCATAATGGGGCAGTATATGAGCAAGTTGTATATGGAGGTCAAAGACAGACCAAAGTATCTTGTGAAAGAAGAATTTTAGGTTTGGATAATGGAAGATGTTAAATGCCTTGTAAGTATAATAGTTCCTGTATTTAATGCGGCGGGTTTTATCAGAGAGACGATAGATTCGGTCAGGAGACAGAGCTTTTCGGAGTGGGAGCTTATATTTGTTGACGACTGCTCTGCGGACGACAGCTGTGATATCATAAAAAGCATTATGAGTGAAGAGCCCCGCATCAGACTGATAAGCCGTGAACAAAACCGGGGAGCCGCTTGGGCACGTAACGAAGGGGTGCGGAATGCAAAGGGAAGATATATATGCTTCCTCGACGCTGATGATATATGGGATAAGGATAAGCTTTTGCTTGAACTTGAGTTTATCCGTGAAAAAAAGGTGGGTTTTGTGTTCACGGGATATGAATTTGCCGATGAAAACGGATGCGGATTGGGTAAAGTAGTTCATGTACCGCAGATGATCACTTATGGACAGGCATTGAAAAATACGACGATCTTTACGTCTACCGTTATGATCGATACAGGGATAATACAAAAGGATGATATATATATGCCTGATGTTGAAAGCGAAGATACTGCCACGTGGTGGCATCTGTTAAAACGCTACGGCGCGGCATATGGTCTTGACTGTAACCTTGTGAAATACAGGCGCAGCGCGGGGACTCTTTCGTCAAATAAAGCAAGAGCGATAAGACGTATCTGGAATTTATACCGGAATGTCGAGGGACTTTCGCTGTTAAAAAGTGCATACTGTATGTGCTTTTGGGCATTACGGGCAGTTATAAGAAGGATTTAGACAAAAGATCGAGATAGATTTGGAGGCTTTGTGTGAAACATTTAGAAGCGGCGAAGAGGGTAATTATATTACAGATGTCGTTGATAGGTCTGATATTTCATACTGCGGTTTATGTGTATGTGTGGATGAACGTCTATAACAACATTATGCAGCTTCATATGTGGAGAAGTTTTTACAGGAATGGTTTTATTCTGCTGGCGGCTGTCTATTTTCTGCTGCTGTTGTTTTTTATGGGGACATACGGCGGTATGAAGGTCGGATATCTGAAAGCAATGGATGTATTTTTTTCACAGGTTTTGTCGCTTGTATTTGTAAACATTATCTCATATTTTCAGATCGCGCTTCTGTCGCTTGGTTTTGTCACGGTATATCCCTTGATTTTGATGACGCTCGCCCAAATCTTAATATCGGCGGTGTGGATTTTTATAAATAACAGGCTCTATCAGCAGTTTTTCCCGCCAAGGAACCTGCTTCTGATAAGCGGAGAGCGTTCAATAGATGACATTTTAAATAAATTTTCAAGCAGGAAAGATAAATATAATATTGTGAGATGCCTAAGCGAGGATGAAGGTGAAGCGGCACTTGAAAATGAAATAGTAAAAAAATATGATGGAATAGTGCTTTGGGATATAGACACAAGGCTGCGCAATAAACTTTTGAAATTCTGCTACAGCAGGAGCATCAGGATATATATGATGCCTAAGCTTCCCGATATAATGATACAGGGAGCGGATCAGCTTAATCTGTTTGATACGCCTATACTTCTTACAAGAGAATATGCGATGACTATCGAGCAGCGGGTTTTAAAAAGGCTTATTGATATTGTCTTTTCAATCATACTTATAGTGGTAACTGCGCCATTTATGATCATAACGGCGGTTGCGATAAAGCTGTACGACAAAGGACCTGTATTATATAAGCAGGTGCGGTGTACGCGTGATATGAGAGAATTTAAGATACTTAAATTCAGAAGCATGCGGACAGACGCGGAAAAAGACGGAATAGCAAGGCTTGCCTCAAAAAATGACGACCGCATTACGCCTGTGGGAAGATTTATACGCAAAGTGAGGATCGATGAGCTGCCTCAGTTGTTCAACATTCTTAAAGGCGATATGTCATTTATAGGTCCCAGACCTGAAAGACCCGAGATCATACGAAAGTATCAGGACGATATGCCTGAGTTTGTATTCAGGACAAAGGTCAAAGCAGGGCTTGCAGGCTATGCGCAGATATATGGCAAATATAATACTACGCCTTATGATAAGCTGAAGCTTGACTTGTTTTATATAGAAAATTACAGCATCAGGCTTGACTTGAAGCTGATGCTTCTGACATTTAAGATTTTATTCCAGCCTGAGAGTACGGAGGGAGTCGAAGAAAATCAGATCACGGCGATTAAGAATGAGAGATAACAAGGACTATAGGCAGGAAAGCGGGGTGTGCAGATGAAATTACAGGTATTGATATCTGCTGTTAATGAGGATATTTTTACATTGGCAGAGCGTATGGGGCTTGAGAGTGATGCGATCATAATCAATCAGACGGATCACTTTGGCTACAGGGAATATGAACGCAGCTGCAAAAACGGAAGAAAACAGGTCAAGTGCTACAGCTTTGCGGAAAGAGGCGTAGGACTTAGCAGAAACAACGCGCTTATGCGTGCTACGGGTGATATACTGCTTTTTGCCGATGAGGATATCGTATATAACAGTGGGTATGAAGAAAAAATATTAAATCAGTTTAAGGAACATCCGGAGGCAGATTTTTTACTGTTTAATATGAGAGTTTCTCAGAAAAGGGCGACATATTATACAAGGAAATATCACAGGGTCCATATTTGGAATGCAGGGCGCTATCCGACATATTCGTTTGCCGTAAAGCGTGAAAAGCTTGAGGCGGCAAATATTACATTTTCGCTTTTATTTGGCGGTGGAGCAAAGTACAGCAATGGTGAAGACAGCCTGTTTTTAAAAGACTGTCTGAGCTGTGGGATGAAAGTGTATGCTGTTCCTGTTGAACTCGGATATGAGAAGGAGCGGGAATCAACGTGGTTTGAAGGCTACACGGAAAAATTCTTTTTGGACAGGGGAGTTCTTTATCATTTCCTTTATGGGGCTTTGGCATATCCTATGGCTGCGCGTTTTATCGCGGTGCATGGAAGCGAAATGTGTGAGGAGATACCGCCCAAGGCGGCGCTTCGTCTTATGAAAAGGGGCATCCGTTCAGTGAAGGAAACTTGACAGCATAGCAGCGCGCGGATACAGATAGTTTATTGGCGGATAAGCCGTCCGGAGGGTAAGAGTGGATCGTCAGGTGTTTTATAGTATCATTATAGTGTGTCTGAATGCGGGCAATAAGCTTATCAACACTGTGGAAAGTGTATTTGCGCAGGAATATGGCGGGTACGAAGTGATAGTCAAGGACGGAGGATCGGATGACGGTTCGGTTGAAACTCTGGAAAAAAAATATTATAACGAACCAAAGTTAAAGCTTTGCCGTAAAAATGATAAAGGCATATATGATGCAATGAATCAGGCGATCGAGTTGGCGGACGGAGATTATTTCCTTTTTTTAAACGCAGGCGACAGCCTTTATGACAGCTCGGTGCTTGGTAAAGTCACACGCTTTATACTTGGCGATAAAGCAAAAAATAAGAAACTGCCGGACATCATATACGGGGATATGTATCATAAAACATTGGATACAGTGATATATCCGGCGCCTCAGATAAATGATTTTACATGTTACAGAAATGTGCCATGCCATCAGACGTGTTTTTATAATAGAGTAATGTTTGATGAAAGAGGCTACAGGCAGGAATATAATGTAAGAGCCGATTACGAACATTTTCTCTGGTGCTTTTACGAAAAAAAAGCTGACATACGTTATTTTCCGGATATGGTTGCGGCATACGAAGGCGGAGGATATTCGGAGACAAAAGAAAACAGAAAGCTTTCGGCTGTACAGCACAGAGCGATAACAGCATACTATATGGGAAAGAAAAAAGCATTTAAATATAGAGCCGTTATGCTTTTTACGCTTGCGCCGCTTAGGAGCGCGTTGGCGGGCAGCAGATATTTTTCGGGATTTTATAATAAAATTAAAACATATTTATATGGCAGGAAAGGGGGGAGCGTGCTATGAAGGTTCTGTGGCTGTGTAATATCATGCTTCCGTTTATTGCCAAAAGTCTGGGATATAAGGCGGTAGTAAAGGAAGGATGGCTTTCGGGGCTTGCGGATAAGCTTATAGAAAATCAGGAACAAAATAACATAACGCTTGCTATATGTTTTCCAAGCGCAAAGCACATTGAAAAAGCCGAGTCCGATAATTCTTTGTTCGTAAAGAATAAGGCAAAAGGAATCGATTATTATATTTTCAGAGAGGACACAGTCCATCCCGAGATTTATGATGAAGGCGTTGAAGAGAGGTTAAGCGCAGTAATAAAAGATTTCACACCGGATGTTATTCATATATTCGGCACGGAATATCCGCATACGCTTGCGTGTGTTAAAGCGTTCAACAGATATGACAGGACTTTGGTAGGCATACAGGGTTTGTGCAGTGTGTGGGCGGAAGTCTATATGGCGGATCTTCCTCTTGAGGCGCAAAGGAAAAAAACTCTCAGGGATATACTGAAAAAAGACGGTCTTTTTGAACAGCAGGCAAAATTTGTTAAGCGCGGCGAGTATGAAAAACAGGCGCTTGCTTTGGTAGGACATGTCACGGGCAGAACAGATTTTGACAGGGAAATGACAAAACAGCTTGCCCCAAAGGCGGTATACCATTTTATGAACGAAACGCTGCGCTCTGAATTTTATACAGATACATGGGATATAGATCGCATTGAACAGCACTCGTTATTTTTAAGTCAGGGTAATTACCCGATCAAGGGACTTCATTATGTGCTTGACATTTTGTCTGATATTGTGGAGGAGTATGAAGATACGATGCTTTATGTGGCGGGCGATGTGATCACGGCAAACAGCAGCATTAAGGATAAGATCAAGCTTTCAGGATATGGAAAGTATCTGCTCGGTCAGATAAAGCGCAATAAACTCGAAAAGCATGTGAAGTTTACGGGGCGTCTCAGTGCTGATAAGATGTGCGCACGACTTTTAAAAACACATGTATTTTTATGCCCGTCGGCAATTGAAAATTCCCCTAATTCCGTGGGAGAGGCGATGATCCTCGGAGTGCCTGTTGTGGCGGCAGATGTAGGAGGCATACACAACCTGCTGAATAACCGCAGTGAAGGATTTTTGTACAGACCGGATAAGCCTGTTGAGATGCAGGAGGCTATATTAAGGATATTTGCAGATGATAAACTTGCCGTGTCTATGTCTTCAAATGCCAGACAGCATGCGCTCGATACCCATGATCCGGAGAAAAACTACAAAAGGCTGATAGAGATTTACAATGAAATTGTGTGACTGCGCATAGTCTTAGCGCGGAAATGGAGAGGCTATGACTTTAACAATGGTGTCAAATTATATAAATCATCATCAGATACCAATGTCAAACGAATTGTTTAAAATTCTTGGCGCGGATTATACTTTTATACAGACGGAGGAAATGGAAGCAGACAGAGTGAGGATGGGCTGGGGGAGTGAGGTCGGCGATATTCCGTATCTGAAACTTTACGGCGAAGATGAAAAAGGATGCGCGGCTCTGATTATGGACAGCGATATTGTTATATTCGGCGGCGTAGAGGACGAAAGTTATATAAAACCTCGTCTTGCGGCAGGAAAAACCGTTATCCGCTACAGTGAGCGGCTGTACAGGGGAGGACAGTGGAAAACGATTTCTCCTCGCGGCAGAAAGAAGAAACATGAGGATCACACCCAATATGCGGATGCCTCTGTGTATCTGCTCTGTCATGGCGCATATGTAGCCTCGGATTTTGCGCTGGTAGGAGCATATCCGGACAAAAAATATGTCTGGGGTTATTTCCCTGAACTGAAAACTTATGATATTGACAGCCTGATCGAACAAAAAAAACATTTTGACAGCGATGGTAAAAGGCAGGTACGGATATTATGGTCAGGGAGGTTTATAAAATTTAAACAACCTCAGGATGCTATTAAATCGGTAAAATATCTTAAAGATAAAGGTGTATGTTTTCACCTTGACATGGTTGGCGGCGGAGAGCTTGAAGGACAGCTTCACTCAATGGTACAGCATTTAGGGCTTTTGGATGAGGTGACTTTCCATGGGTACAAGAAGCCCAAAGAAGTAAGAAAATTTATGGAACGCGCGGATATATTCCTTTTTACAAGTAATTATGATGAGGGATGGGGAGTAGTACTTAACGAAGCTATGAACAGTGGGTGCGCTGTGGCTGCAGACAACGGTATCGGCGCGGTTCCGTTTTTATTAAAGCATGGGTACAATGGACTTGTATACCGCAACGGCAATAGAAGAGAACTCAAGAAACAACTGCTTACGCTCTGCCGCGATGATGAGCTGAGAAAAAGGCTTGGGAAAAACGCGTATCTGACTATCGAGAAAGAGTGGAATCCGATAGAGGCAGCTAAAAGACTTTATAACTTCTGTGAGGGGCTTATGGAAGGTGAGACGAGAATTTGCAGGAGCGGTCCGCTAAGCCGTGCGCCGATGATCTGGCCGCTTGGAGGATATATGTATACACGGCACTGATATTTTTGGAAAGGATACGGTCGTTTTGTGAAAAAGATTAAAGATAAGAGCCGGATTTATGTCTGCCATACTTATTATCACGTATATGTCTCAGTATTAAAAGAGATGAAACTCGTGCGCGACACGATTCCGACTGAGTATAAAAAAGCCGATATCGCGCTGAGTGCGATGTCAACTGATTTTGAAAATCTTGGCGAACGTATAAAGCGCTCGGGCATTTTTGATAATGTATACGCGCTGGACGAAAAACGCGAAGATTTTTTTCCGCAGCTTGCCAAATACAGAAAAAATTATCACAATATTCTCAGGCATGCAGTAAACCGTATTATATTTACAAAGCTGCTCGCAAAATATCAGGAACCGTATATGGCTGAAATCGACTTTAAGGCGTATGAGGATATATATGTGTTCTGCGATGCTGATCCTATAGGGTATTATCTTAACTACAAGCATATTTATTACCATGCGGTCGAAGATGGGTTGGACTGCCTCAAAAATTACGATGACGCCTATGTGGATAATTACGGACATACCAGGTTAAAACTGCTTTTTTCGCGCTTAAACTTAATATTAGTTACGAACGGCTGGGGGAAGTATTGTCTTGATATGGAGATAAATGACAGGAGTAAGCCTCATATGGACTGTCCGCGTTTTGTCGAAGTTCCCAGAAAACCTCTCGAACAGGCACTGACGGCTGAACAGAAAAAGCTTATGATTGAAATTTTTATAGAGGATGCGGATAGTCTCATCAAACAGCTTAGACCACGTTTTAAAGGCGAAGAGTATGCGATCTTCCTTACGGAACCTCATCCATGGGACGAAGAGGCGCGTAAAAGGGTATGTATCGACGTATTGGAAAAATATTGCAAAGGCTACAGAGTGATAATCAAACCGCATCCAAGGGATCTTATAGATTATGAAAAGCTCTGCCCCGGCGTTGTGGTATTAAAAGGGCGTTTTCCGGTGGAAGTATTGAACTTTTTCGAGGGGCTTCATGTGAAGCGGGCGGTCTCTATCATTACCACAGCGATGGATAATATGGATTTTGTCGAAGAGAAGATTAATTTGGGCGCTTCTTTCTGGGATGCGTATGAAGATCCGGAAAAGCATGCATTTAATAAGAAAGTGGGGCTTTCTCTGGAGGACGAATAGAAAAATATTGGGAGATCTGTATGCTTAAGATATTAAAAAAGATAAATATATTAATGGACAAAAAGCAGAAATGCGCTATGGCGCGTCTTTTGGTTATGATGGTGGTTTCGGCAGGACTTGAGACAGGTGCGGTCATGATGGTAATGACCGTGGTACAGCTCATTATCAATCCGTCAGTGCTTGAACGGGGCGATACGTATAAAAGGATATGCGCTGTATTCCATATAAACGGTACGGTCGAGTTTTCGGTCATTGCGATATTATTTCTCATAGCGCTTTATATAGCCAAGAACAGTTTCCAATTTATACTTCAAAAAAGTCTCTACAGATTTGTGTTTACGAACCAGTTTAAAACTGCGCAGAGCCTTATGAAAAATTTTGTAAGGCGTGATTATGAATACTATCTTGACGCGGAAACATCTGTTATCCAAAGAAGCATAACTGCGGATGTAAGCAATATGTACGCGCTTATAATGGCAGTCCTGCAGATAGCGTCCGAAGCGATCGTGGCTTTGTTCCTTGTCGTTGCGCTTGCGCTTCAGGATCCTGTTATGACATTTATAATCGCTGTGCTGTTGGTAGTTACGCTGGGCGTTATCAAAAATATAATAAAACCGATAATGAACCGCACAGGAAAGGAAAATCAGGATTACGGCGCTTCGATGTTTGAGCGGATAGCCGAGACTATTCAGGGGATAAAGGAGATAAAAGTAGCGGGGCGTGAACAGTACTTTATCGGGGAGTACAGCAAAGTGGGCGAAGGTTATGTGAAAGCTATGGAGCGTTATAACCTTTTTAACAATACGCCAAAGCTTCTTATAGAAACAGTATGTATCGCCGGGCTTTTGGGATATATAATGTTTCTTATACTGTCCGGGGCTGACATAGCGGGAATGGTCTCACTTTTTGCGGCATTTGGGATAGCGGCGATGCGGCTTCTTCCTGCTGCGAGCAGGATAAACAATCAAATGACGGGTATGGCATTTAACGAGCCGTTTTTCTTCAATGTCAGCGATAATCTTGTTGAAGAGACGAATGAAGAGAACACGGACATTTCGTATGCGGTCGCGGCAAAAGAAAAGCTTCCTGTAACTAGAGAGATAAGGCTTGAGGACATAACGTACCATTATCCTAATTCAGACAAGCTTATTTTTGACCATGCAAGTGCTGTGTTCCCAATCGGTAAATCGATCGGCGTGGTCGGAACAAGCGGTGCGGGGAAGACTACGATCATAGATATTCTGCTTGGACTGCTCAAACTTAAAGGCGGCAGTGTGCTTGCGGACGACACGGATATTCAGACGCATTACAGGGAGTGGCTTGCCAATGTAGGCTATATCCCGCAGATGATATTTCTGCTTGATGCCGATATAAGGAAGAATGTCGCTTTTGGAATACCCGATGAAGAAATCGACGACGAGAGACTTTGGTACGCACTAAAGGAAGCTCAGCTTGACGAGTTTGTGAGAGGGCTTCCGGAGGGATTAAATACAGGTATAGGCGAGCGCGGAATCCGTCTGTCAGGAGGTCAGCGGCAGAGAATAGGCATTGCAAGGGCGCTTTATAATGATCCTGAGGTGCTGATACTGGATGAGGCGACGTCTGCCCTTGACAATGACACGGAAGCAGCGATCATGGAGTCGATCAACAGGCTTCATGGCAGAAAGACCCTGATAATCATAGCGCACAGGCTTCAGACTATCGAAAAGTGCGATATAGTGTTCAGAGTGGAGGATGGCAGGATAAATATTGAAAGAGAGTAAGAATGAAATTAAGCATAATAGTGCCTGTTTATAATATGGCAGCGGATAATAAATTGAGATATTGTCTTGATTCTCTTGTAAATCAAACCATATCCGATTATGAGATAATCGCGGTAGACGATGCGTCAACTGACGGGTCGCTTGATATATTAAGGGAATATGAAGCCGGATATCCTTTAAAATTCAAATTGATACAGTCGGATGAAAATCTTCGTCAGGGCGGTGCAAGGAATAAAGGTATAGAGGCTGCATGCGGTGAATGGATCGGCTTTGTTGATTCAGACGACTGGGTAGCGCCTGATATGTATGAAAAACTGTTAAAAAAAGCGGAACAGACAAAAGCTGACGTAGTCGGATGTGATTACAGCCTTGTTACGCAGCATACTATGACTGTGGGGAAAACGGTGACGACAAACACACAGCAGCAGACAGGCATACTTGATCATGATAAATATGCTCTTCTTATAATGAACCCCTCAAGCATGGTGATAAAGATATATTTAAAAACGGTAATTGACAAATATCATCTGCGTTTTCCGGAGAGGACTTTTTATGAAGATAATTGCGCCGCCCCTATATGGCTTATGAGGTTTACGCATTTTGAGAGAGTTCCGGAAGCACTTTATTATTATTATCAGCATGATGACTCAACGGTTCACGAGATAAGTGTGGAGAAGTGCAAGGCGCGTCTTGATATGGGAAAAAGGCTTATAGATGAGAGCAGGACCGCTGGATTTTATGATGAGTATATACCTCAGCTTGAATTTGCTTTTTCGAAGCTTTATTATATGAATACTCTTTTTTCATATATGCTGGGCGTGAAACATCCTAAAGTTGCGTTTTTAAGGCAGATCGCGGATGGGATAAGGCGTGAGTTCCCTAATTTTCAGGATAATCCGTTTTTTCAGGAAGAGTTTGACGATGAGCAGAAACGTCTTGCCGCGCTCCATATGAAGTCACCGGTTATTTTCCTGATATATTTTAAGCTGCTGTATTTTTATAGAAGGATAATGAAGAAGGTAACATGATCTGTTTTGACGTAGTGGTAATAATATGATAGAATTATGAAAATGATCAATATATGTGAACATATCGGAAGAGAGGGAGACTAAGATGTTATTGGATGATAAGACAATACTTATAACCGGAGGCACTGGTTCGTTTGGCAAGTGCTTTACGAAGTATGTACTTACGCATTACGATCCGAAGAAGATCATTATTTATTCAAGGGATGAATTTAAGCAGTGGCTGATGGCAAGCGAATTCGAGGAATATAAGGAAAAGCTCAGATTTTTTATCGGTGATGTGCGTGATTATGAGAGGATGAAGCGCGCTTTTGAGGGTGTGGATTACGTTATTCATGCGGCGGCTATGAAACAGGTGCCTGCATGCGAGTACAATCCCAACGAGGCAATCAAGACAAATGTGGTGGGGGCACAGAATGTCATTGACGCGTCGCTTAATATGGGTATCAAAAAGGTAGTGGCGCTTTCAACGGATAAGGCTGTTAATCCCGTTAATCTTTACGGTGGTACTAAGCTTGTGTCAGATAAGCTCTTTATTGCGGCGAATGCGTACTGTGGCAATAAGGATTTGAATTTTTCCATTGTGAGATATGGAAATGTAGCGGGCAGCAGAGGCTCTATAATTCCGCTGTTTCAAAAACTTATTGAGGAAGGTGCGGATGAGCTTCCCATTACAGACTATCGCATGACTCGCTTTTGGATAAGTCTTACACAGGGCGTGGAACTTGTCATAAAAGCGCTGGAAGAGGCAAAAGGCGGAGAGACTTTTATAAGCAGGATCCCGTCATTTAAAATTACTGACCTTGCCGAGGCTATGGCTCCCGGTATGAAAACAAAAGAGATAGGAATACGCCCGGGCGAAAAGCTTCATGAGGTTATGATAACGGTTGAAGACTCGCCTACCACATATGAGTATGACAAACATTTTATCATTTATCCTCAGATGTTTTGGCAGACTTCAAAATGCCCTACTCCGAACGGCAAAAAGGTTGAGGACGGTTTTTATTATTCGTCAGGAAACAATACCGAGTGGCTTGGAGTGGAGAAGATAAGGGAGCTGTTAAAGACGGATCTGAGCCTGTGATATTGTAAAATAATTATTTTATGATTAAGGAAGTGTATTAGTGATGGATAAGCCGGCGATAGCGGGCGGCGTGCCTGTGAGGGAGACAAAGTTGTCTTACGGACATCAGTATATTGACGAAGCGGATATAAATGCAGTCTGCGAAGTGTTGAGAAGTGATTTTTTGACTTGCGGTCCAAAAGTGACAGAGCTTGAAAAAAGGCTATGCGGGCTGACAGGTGCGAAGTATGCCGTAGTATGCAGCAACGGTACAGCGGCGCTTCATATCGCGGCGCTTGCGGCGGGACTGGGCGAGGGTGATGAGATGATCACTACACCGATAACATTTGCGGCATCTGCTAACTGTGCGCTGTACTGTGGAGCAAGACCCGTGTTTGCGGACATAAATCCAAGAACATATAACATTGATCCGCTGAGCGTTGCGGAAAAAATCACGGATAAGACCAAGGCTGTGGTGGCTGTGGATTTTACGGGGCAGGCTGTGGAGCTTGATGAGCTTATAAAGATGTGCCGTGAAAAGGGGATTCTGCTCATAGAGGACGGGGCGCATTCCATAGGCACTAAATATAAAGGACGGTATGTCGGCAACATTGCTGATATGACGACTTTTAGCTTTCACCCGGTAAAGACTGTTACAGGCGGTGAGGGTGGCGCTGTGCTCACAAATGATGCAAAGCGTTATGAAAGGCTTGTTTATTTCCGCACACATGGCATTACCAAAGATAGTGCGCTCTTTGAAAATGAGTCTCATGGACCATGGTATCATGAGCAGATCGCGCTGGGTTACAATTACAGACTCACGGACATCCAGTGCGCGCTTATCTTAAGCCAGCTTGATAAGCTTGAAAGGTTTGCGGCAAGGCGCAGGGAAATTGTGGAAAGATACAACAAAGCGTTTTCGCAGATTCCGCAGCTTTTTGTTCAGGAGGAGATACCCGAGTCGGATACGGTAAGGCATCTTTATATATTAAGAATAAAGCCTGAAATGCTCAATATCGACAGAAAAGGATTTTTTGAGGCGCTTGGAGCGGAGAATATATGCGGTAATGTGCATTATATTCCTGTGTATTGGCATCCCTATTATCAAAAATTGGGATATGAAAAGGGACTTTGTCCGAACGCTGAGAAACTTTATCAGGAGATCATCAGTCTTCCGCTTTACTATTCACTCACTGATGATGATGTCGATGATGTGATAGAGGCTGTTAAAAAAATAGTAAATTATTATAAAAAATAGTATTATAAGCTCAGTCTCAAACTGGGCTTTGTTTTGTAGAAACGGAGGATTTCCATGAAAAGTGTTGCCGTTATAACCGCAAGAGGAGGAAGCAAGCGGATTCCCCGAAAAAATATAAAACCTTTTTTAGGAAGACCCATTTTGGAATATAGTATCGAAGCTGCATTGCAGGCGGGGATATTCTGCGAGGTCATGGTGTCTACCGATGACGGCGAGATAGCGCGGATAGCAGAGCAGGCAGGTGCTAAAGTGCCTTTTATGCGCAGCGATGCGACTTCTAACGATTTTGCGACAACGGAAGATGTGATTTGGGAAGTGATAGGATCATATGAAAAAATGGGAATAAAATTTGACGGACTTTGTTGTATTTATCCCACTGCGCCATTTATAACGCCTGATGCAATAAGGACTGCAATGATGATGTTAGAGAAAGAAAATACAGATTGCGTCATACCTGTGGTAAAATACTCTTTTCCGCCGCAAAGAAGCGTGATGATCAACAACGGCAGACTGGAACCGAAATGGCGTGAAAATATGAATAAACGCTCACAGGATCTGGAACCACTTTATCATGACTGCGGTCAGTTTTATTGTATTAATGTTGACAGTTTTAAGAAACAAAAGACAGTATGGATGGAAAATGCGGCTGCGTTTATTCAGGATGATATTAATGTGCAGGATATCGATACTATTGAGGACTGGAATATAGCGGAGATGAAATACAAAATTCTGCATCAGGAAAACGGGAAGGAGTAAAGATGGATACAATAAACATTAACGGCAGGCTTATAGGCGATGGGTATCCCGCATATGTTATAGCGGAGATGTCGGCAAATCATGCCGGAAGTATTGAGCGTGCCAAAGAGATCATCAGGGCAGCTAAAGAAAGCGGCGCAGATTGTATAAAGATACAGACATATACGCCTGATACGTTGACGATAGACTGTAATAACAGGTACTTTAATATTGCCGACGGAACATGGGAAGGCGAAAACCTGTATTCTTTGTACCAAAAAGGATATACGCCATGGGAATGGCATGAGGAGCTCAGAGCTGAGGCGGAAAAAGCCGGAATAGATTTTCTGTCAACCCCGTTTGACAATACTGCCGTAGATTTTTTGGAAAAGCTGGGGGTAAGTTTTTATAAGATAGCGTCGTTTGAGCTGGTTGATATACCGCTTTTAGAATATGTGGCTTCAAAGAATAAGCCGATAATAATGTCAACGGGAATGGGAACTTTGGAAGAAATAACAGAAGCTGTTGAGGCGGTCTATTCAGCGGGCAATCATCAGCTTGTGTTGATGAAATGTTCAAGCGCATATCCTGCCAAAAGCGAAGAAATGAACCTAAGGACTATCACTGACCTTAAAAAAAGGTTCGGTGTGCCTGTAGGACTTTCGGATCATTCTATGGGACCGTTCAGTGCGGCGACTGCTGCCGCGCTCGGTGCAAATGTCATAGAGAAACACTTTTGCATCAGTCGTGAGATTAAAAATCCTGATTCGACATTTTCAATGGAGCCGCAGGAATTTAAAGATATGGTGCATCAGGTACGCGAGGTAGAAAAAGCGCTTGGCATAGTATCATACGGAGTATCGCATCAGGAGGAAACGAACGCTAAATTCAGGCGTTCACTCTTTGTTGTAGATGACATACCAAAAGGCGGACAATTCACTTGTGAAAACATACGCAGTATCCGTCCGGCATATGGATTAAAACCAAAATATTATAAAGAAATATTGGGAAAAAGGGCAGCACGTGATCTGAAAAGAGGAATGCCGCTCACATTTGATGATGTTGAAGGATAAAAGCAGCTATGGAGTTGAAATTAAGAAATGCCGTACAGGAAGATATGGATTTGCTGTTTAAGTGGGCAAACGATCCCATTGTGCGTCAGAATGCTTTTAACACGACACAGATACCATATGAAGACCATGTAAAATGGTTTGACGGTATGATGAAAAATGACAATGTATATCAGTATATTTTATGTGACGGTAATGATGATATAGGTCAGATAAGACTTAATATTGAAGGAGAAAAGGCAGTCATAAGCTATAGCGTCGATGCGAGAGTACGGGGCAGGGGCTTAGGAAGGGAAATGGTAAAACTCGCTGCAGATGAAGTCTTAAATAAAATAACGAACGTCACCCAACTTGTGGCTTTGGTCAAACATAACAATCATGCGTCTGCAAAAACTTTTGAAAACTGTGGTTTTACCAAGAAGCTCATGGAAGATTATATTGAATATACGTTTGATATTTCGAGAAAGAGCATATGACGGGAGGCTTATATGTTTTATATTCGTGCGGATGCAAATATGAATGTCGGAATGGGACATGTAATGCGCTGCATGGCAATTGCGGAGGCAGCAGTTCAGATCGGATATAAACCTGTTTTTATAACCGCGGATAATGATGGAGAAAAGCTTATCACAGAAAGGGGATTTTCCGTCATAACACTTAACACGGATTATAAAGAAATGGGAAGAGAGATCCCACAATTGGAGAAAATTGTTAAAGGCGGGGATATAATACTGGTAGACAGTTATTATGCAGATGCCGGATATTATACAGAGCTTGGGAAGATCTGCAGGACAGCATGCATCGAAGATATGGGAACGGCATATCCGGTTGATCTGCTTATCAACTACAATATATATGCGTCTGATCTGGGTGAAAACTATAAAAAGGAAAACGCACCGGAACGTGTGCTGCTTGGCGCGGAATATGTGCCGCTGCGCAAGGTATATTCGGGCAGTGCCGGATGTCGGGTAAAAGAACAAATAACCAATGTTATTATTACAACGGGAGGAAGTGACCCGTATTTTGCGGCAGGGACTGTGCTTGAGGCGGTGCTTAACGATAAAAAGCTTTCAGAGTATGATATTACTTATCATGTTGTAAGCGGTCCGTTTAACATTTTTGCGGACAGACTGAAGCGGGAATACAGCAGCCGCGGAAATGTAATCATCTATGAGGGGCTTAATGATCTGAAACCGCTTATAGAACAGTGCGATGCCGCCATATGTGCGGCAGGGAGCACTATATATGAGATATGCGCAACAGGAGTTCCGATGATGTGCTTTTATTTTGTGCAGAACCAAAAGCAGGGCGCTTTGGCACTTGAGCGGCTTACTGACATAAAAAACGCAGGCTGTTTCACGGATAATAAAGCACAGGTCGCAGAAAACATAGTGAGCGCGCTTCAAAAATGCGCTGAGGATAAAGCATACAGAGAAAAACTCTGTCGTCAGGAAAGAAGCATTGTTGACGGCGGCGGCGCCGCCAGAATTGCCAAGGCAGTCTGCGGCCTGAAGTAAAAACGATACGGAGGATCTATATGGGAGCAAAAAAGGAAAGACAGCTTAACTATGAACTGCTTAGAATACTCGCGATGTTTATGATCGTATGCCTCCATTATCTGGGAAAAGGAGGTCTGCTCGGCGATCCTAAAAGTGCTGATATGGGTACTTCGGGATATGTCGTGTGGTTTATAGAGGCGCTATGCCTTGTCGCCGTGAATGTTTATGTGTTGATAAGCGGGTATTTTGGCGTTGGTGAGAAAGAACAGCCGTTGAATACGCGTAAAATATTCGAGCGCCCGTTTAAAATTTGGAAACAGGTGTTTTTTTACTCTGCTCTAATTGGGGCGGCGGCTTACTTTATAAGCGGAAATACACCTGATATATATCATGTTTTCGGGTATATATTTCCAATAGTGACTGAGCATTATTGGTTTGCAACTGCATATATCGTACTTTGCTTTTTGATGCCGTTTTTGAATTTAGGGTTTGATCATCTTGGAAAAAAGGGAATGCAGATAGTGATCGTCCTGATGCTTGTAATGTTCAGCGTATCCAAAACAGTTATTCCGATGCAGCTGCCGTGGGATAAGTATGGTTATGACGCATACTGGTTTATCGTTCTGTATTTGACAGGCGGTTATTTAAGACGGTATAAAATCCCCATTATAGTGAACAGGCTGCGCGCGGCGGTGATGTATCTGCTTAGCGTGACTGCGATGTTTGCGGTATTTGCCGCACTAAGAATGATATATTTAAGGACAGGGATGTTTGACAGCCTGGTTGATTATTCATATTCGTACAATTATTTATTCTGTTATACGGGCGCTATAGGACTGTTCCTTGCTTTCAAGTCTGAAGGAAGTCAGGTTAAGGCAGAAAGGATGAGAAAAACTATAGAGCTTTTCTCGGGTGCGACTTTTGGCGTGTATCTGATACATGAGCATATGGAATTGAGAGGTATGTGGAAAGATTTGCTTCACTGTGATGAGCATATAAACGGTCCGGTTGGTGTTTTTCTGTTAAAAATGCTTGTTACGGTACTGTCGGTATATCTCATCTGTTCATTTATAGAGATGATAAGGATTAAGCTTTCAGAAAAAGGCATAACATATTTAGCCGCCCTTATTCTGCTCATATATCCGCTTCGCAAGGCGACGGCGGGAGTTGATATTATGGACGCGGGATACGCGCTTGGCAATTACCGCTTTTTTGACACGATGAACGAAACATGGAAGATCGCCACGTACCTTGCCAATGTTGTGGGAACGTTTCTTATGAAACTGCCGTTTGGCGGTACTTGGATAGGCATGAATGTATATACGGGATTATTTGTCGGTATTACGGCATCCATAGTATATCTGTTTTTTGCGGATAAGTATAAAGGTACAAGCCGTATTTTTAGATGTGCGTTGTTCGCGGCGGAATTTGCGGCAGTTTCGCTTTGTTGGGCACCAACTGTTATTTTATATCATTATATGGGATATATAATGATGACGGCAGCATCCGTAATTTTATATAATGCCATAATAAGTGACAAAAAGAAAAATTTTATAATATCGGGAGTTATTTTGGGACTCTCAGTCGCGGTACGGATGCCTAATATCACATATATGGCTCTTATTCTTCCGCTTTGGTATTATTATGCTTTCGGAGAGAAGAAAGATATGCGGATCCTTTTTAACCGCACTCTTTACTGTGTCGAGGGTTACTTTGCGGGATCAGTCATCCCTCTTGTGATAATTTCGGCACGATACGGGATAACTTCATATCCAAAAATGATTTCGTCACTTTTTGGAATGACAGAGACAGCAACCGATTATAAGCCTGTATCAATGCTTGCATCGATGTTTGGAGACTACGCAAGATACAGTGCGTGGCTTGCGATGTTTTTGGCATATATGTTAATTGGAGTTATTGCTCTGCATGTGATAGGACGTATATTTTCGGGAAAAAGTCATAAAATGTTCTGCCGCGTTTTCAAGGCGGTATATACGCTCGGATTGTTGGTACTGCTTCGCTTCTGCTATGGCAGAGGCATGTTTGGAGTTGATTATAGGGATTATTTCAGTATATATAAGTGGCTTGCCGTATATTTGCTTATTGTTATATTTATGTGTATTTGGGCTTTGGCATATAAAAAGGCGGACATTAACCTTAAATTAGGGGCAGTCTTTGTCTTTGTGACGATATTTATCACGCCTCTTGGAAGCAATAACGGACTTTATCCGATAATCAACAATCTCTTTATCGTGGCGCCGTTTTCCGTCTTCCTTATAAAGGAAGTTTTCGGTGCGGTTAAAAGCTTTCCTTTTAGGGCGGTTATGGCGTTTGTGATGGTTTGTGCCTGTGTGCAAAGCGTTTTGTTTGGAATTACTTTTGTATTTCACGATGAAGATGTCAGAGGCGGCAGTGCGGAACCTCTGCGGCTTGAATGTACTGATAATTCCGACGGTCTTATAACGACGTCTGATAAAAAATATGAACTTGAAGCGCTTGATAAATTTCTTGCAGATAATGATTTAAATGAAAAAAGACTGATCACATTCGGTTATGTACCGGCGTTAAGTTATATATTTGATATGCAGCCCGCAGTTTATACTACGTGGGTGGATCTTGAGTCAAACCCGCTTTCAAGGTTTGAGGAGGAATTGGAAAGTATAAAAGATGATTATCCGGTAGTCATTATCGGAACTGAATATGTTAAGGGACTGGAAAAAACTGACGGGATGATGTACGAAAAACTGAATACATTGGAAAAATTCATTGATCTTAACGGATATGAGTGTGTATATTTAAGTTCTTTGTTTCAGGTATACACATCAGTGGGCTTTTAGCAAAAAAGCCTTGAAAAACATTGACAAAATATGTAAAATTAATTGATGATCGGTATTAATAATGGAGGTTGGTATGATCAATTTTAATGTTCCGCCGTTTACAGGAAAAGAGATAGATTATGTCAGACAGGCAGTCGAAAATCAAAAGATATGCGGCGACGGTCCATATACTAAAATGTGCAGTGAATGGATAGAGCAAAAAACGGGCACCGCAAAATGCCTGCTTACGACATCATGTACGCATGCAACTGAGCTTGCCGCCCTTCTTGCGGATATCCATGAAGGCGATGAAGTTATCATGCCCTCGTATACATTTGTATCTACCGCGGATGCTTTTGTGCTGCGCGGTGCAAAGGCTGTATTTGTAGATATAAGACCTGATACCATGAACATTGATGAAAAACTGATCGAAGCGGCTGTAACGCCAAGGACAAAAGCGATCGTACCGATGCATTATGCGGGCGTTGCCTGTGAGATGGATGAGATAATGCGTATTGCCAAGGCACATTCGCTTATGGTGATAGAGGATGCGGCACAATGTATTATGGCAAGCTATAAAGGCAAGGCGCTTGGAACGATCGGCGATTTCGGCTGTTATTCGTTTCATGAGACAAAGAACCTGAGTATGGGCGAGGGCGGAGCAATTCTTATAAAGGACGGAAAATATATTGAAGATGCCGAGATAATAAGGGAGAAAGGAACAAACCGTTCACAATATTATCGCGGACAGGTTGACAAATACAGATGGCTGAATTATGGTTCATCATATCTTCCAAGCGACATGAATGCCGCCTATTTATGGGCGCAGCTTGAACTTGCCAATGAGATAACAGATGCAAGGCTTGAAAGATGGGAGCAGTATAATGAACAACTGCAGCCGTTAAAAGAAAGAGGACTGCTTGAGCTTCCGCATATACCCGAAGGCTGTGTACACAACGGACATATGTATTATGCGAAGGCAAAGGATATTGAAGAGCGCACACGGCTGCTCGATTTTTTGAAAGAAAACGGAATATGGTCGGTATTTCATTATATACCGCTTCACAGTTCGCCTGCCGGAATACGTTTTGGCGAATTTAGGGGAGAGGACAGGTATACGACAGCTGACAGTGAAAGACTGTTCAGGCTTCCGATGTTTTATTCTCTTAAGGAGTCTGAAGTTGACTATATTACAGGCAAAGTTAAGGAGTTTTACAAAGTATGATAAGCAGCCGCACAAGAAAAACAGCGGGAAAATTGTGCGTGGTATTTATATTTGCGCTTGTGCTTGTACTTATTCCCGCACTTGGATTTGATTTTTACTATGATTTAAATGATGATATGGCAATACGGGATATATTGTCGGGGGCATATACAGGAACGCCCGACGGGCATTGCATACAAATGCTTTTTCCGCTTTCGTGGCTTATTGCCTGCTGTTATACAGCCGTTCCGGCGCTGCCATGGTACGGCTTGTTTCTGTGTATATGCCAGTTTGGAACGATCACTCTCATCGCATGGCGGCTTTTGGATATTTTCCCGAATAAGCTGTCGGGAGTAACTGCTGTTGTGGTGCTTGAAGTCATTGTATCAGGGCTTTTTATGCGTCAGCTTGCAATCGTGCAGTACAGTGTTACAGCGGGAATTTGTATGTCAGGCGCATGCTTTGTTTTTGCTACCGAAAAAAAAAGCGGCAGTTTTTCTCTTTCTGCTTTTTTGACTGTGATGGCGTTTATGATCCGCAGTGAAGTATGTCTTATGCTGTTCCCGTTTTTAATGCTTGCTGTTCTTATCAGGTGGGGAATGGAGGAAAAAATACTTGCGGCTGAAAATTTTCGTAAATATCTGATTTTCGCAGGATATTTGCTGCTTGTTATGGCTGCTGTCCGGGGTATTGACAGAGCCGCATACGGAAGCGGAGAGTGGAACAGTTTTAGAAGTTTATTTGACGCACGTACAAAGATATATGATTTTTACGGGCTTGCACAATATGATGAGGGGAATAATGAGGCGTTTTATACGTCTATCGGGCTGTCGCGAGAGTCATATGGATTGCTTGAAAACTATAATTTTTCACTTGACGAGTCAATAGATTCGCGGGTTTTAAATTCGATAGCCGAGTACCGTGAAGCTCAGGCAAAAGCAGGCGGTGATTTAAGCTATACATTTGGATTTGTGAGCAGAAATACATTTAAAGAGGCACTATGGCTGTATAAAGAACAATTGATATCGTTTTTTTCCGATGATAAAAATGCCGCCGGTCTGTCGGGAAGCGTAATGTGCAGTTATGCCGTGGCCGCGGCATATGTGATATATATTTTGTTCTGCTTTATTCCGCAAAGCGGCAGGGTAAAGAGACATATGCTTTTTAAAATTTTGGGTTTAGTGCTTATCCGGAGTGTTTTGTGGCTATATTTATATATGGTAGACAGAGTGTTGGACAGGGTTTTTGTACCGATTTTGATGACTGAGCTTGCCATGCTTGCGGGATTTATACTGACGGACATCAAGGGCGTACCGTTTTTTAGAAATGCAGCCAATGCAGTGGTGTGTATTTTATGTGTACTGTTTATGGGCGCGGCGTTTGTGAACAACTATCGGGCATTGTCGCTTGAGTATGACGCAAGGGAACGTGCAGGGGAAAGATGGGAAGCTTTGACTGATTATTGTAAATATCATAACAATAATTATTATATTATAGATGTGTATTCGGCAACCTCGTATGAGGGAGCGCCTTATTCGGAAAAAATATTTACAGATGTAGATAATGATTACAAAAATTATGATATATGCGGCGGCTGGGTGGCAAAAAGCCCTCTGTATCGGCAAAAGCTTGATAGGGAAGGATTTAAGGATATACAAAGTGCGCTGCATTCGGAACAGTTCGAAGATACGAGAGCGTATTTTATATCGGACTGCAAAAGGGACATACAATGGCTTAAGGATTATTATGCGGGACGCGGGATCACTGTTTTGCCAAAGCCTGTAGACATAATAACGACAGACAGCGGTGACGCCGCGTATACTGTTTATGCGGTAAACTGAGATTACGGAGATTTTACTATGAGACCTGTGGATAAAGATTACAGAATATATGGAGAGAGAATATACCTGCGCCCTATCGTTGAGGATGATACGGATATGGTCCTTGAATGGCGCAATTCCGAAAATGTTGTAAAAAACTTCATATATAGAAAGCAAATAACAAAAAGCGAGCATCTGGAATGGCTTAAAAATAAAGTGGACAAGGGACTGGTGCATCAGTTTATCATATGCGACAATGTTGGGGACACGCCGTACGGATGCGTATATATACCGCATTTTGACGATGAAAATAATAAGGCGGAATGCGGGATCTTTTTAGGCGACAATAAAAACCGTCCAAGGGGAATTGGAGCCGAAGCTATGAAAATGGTGTTGGATTACTGTTTTGAGCAGCTTAATGTGCATAAAGTTGTTACCCGGGTGCTGGCTTTCAACAAGGCGAGCCTGAAAATGAATGAAAGGGCAGGATATGTACAGGAAGCATATTTGAAGGATGAACTTTATATTGATGGCAAATATGAGGATGTAGTGTTGTTTGGGGCAGTAAATCCATATGTTTTGTCGGGAAATGATGAAAATGTTTGATGAGAAAGGAACCGCATGATGAGCAAGATCAGTTTTGTCATTCCATGCTATAGAAGTGAAAAAACACTTGAGTTTGTAATAGATGAAATAAGAAGTGCTATGCAGGGATTGACGGCATATGAATATGATATATTTCTTGTTAATGATTGTTCGCAGGATGGAACTATCAATGTCATAAGAAAGTTATGCAGCCGTTATGATAATATAACGGGCATAGACTTGGCGAAAAATTTTGGACAGCACGCGGCTCTTATGGCAGGACTTCGTATGTCTGACGGTGATATTATAGTATGCCTTGACGATGATGGTCAGACGCCCGCAAGTGAGGTGGGAAAGCTGATAAGCGGCATAGAAAGCGGACATGATGTGGTTTATGCAAGCTATGACAATAAAAAGCACAATGCTTTTAGAAATTTTGGTACATTTATGAACGACATAATGACGCGGGTCATGTTAGGTAAACCAAAGGAGCTGCAGGTGACAAGTTATTTTGCGGCGCGTCGTTTTGTCGTAGACAGTATGCTTGAATATGAGAATTGTTATCCATATATAATAGGACTTGTACTGCGCTCGACAAGAAACATCGTAAATGTGTCGGTAACGCACAGAAGCCGTGAGGTCGGCACGTCAGGCTATACGATGAAAAAACTGCTGGCACTTTGGTTTAACGGCTTTACCGCATTTTCCATACTTCCGCTTCGTATAGCAACACTGACAGGCGTTGTGTGTGCAGGTGGCGGTTTTTTATATGGAATATATACTATTATCAAAAAGTTTGTCAATCCCAATGTACCTTTGGGGTTTAGTTCAGTGATGGCGGCAATAGTGTTTATAGGCGGGATGCTTATGATAATGCTTGGATTTATAGGAGAGTATATAGGGCGCATATATATAAGCATCAATAATTCCCCGCAGTATGTGGTGAGGGAGATAATCGGCAGGGAAGATGAATGATGAAGAAAGTGCAGGTTGACCGGTCTTGAGATTTGTAAGGGTGATCAGGGATAATATAATAAAGACTTTGTCAGACAAAAATCACATCAGACGTAACGCGGCAATACAGATATGTATAGTTACGATTGCTTTTATTATGATGATGCGTGTCTATCCTATGCAGATGTATGAGAAACACATTTGTTCCGGTCAGAAAGCTTTTAAAGCATCAACACGCACAGATCTGAACGGTGAGCGATTTACGTCTTCTGATAAAAAACTTCAGACTGTGTATTTTTCACACAGCCATTTGTACAGTATAGTTTTGTATCTGGATTGCACTTTATCAGAAGGAACATCGGAAGATGAGAATATATTGTTCAGACTGTACGATGAGGGTTTTGGATGCGTATATGAGACCGAGTACAATTGTGCCGATATTCACAGGGACGGACAGTTAAGGGCAGTGCCTGACATAGATGTTGCCACTGATAAGGCATATTATTATGAGATAGTTGTTCCTGAAAACGTGACAGCGGAAGTTATGCTTCCGATCGCGTTTAAAAGCGCACTTTCACAGCCGGAAAACAGTTCGCTCTATATAGACGGTATTGTCAATGACGAATCATGCCTTATCGCGGATTTTAACTATTGTGTACCGCTTACGGCAGTTGGTATAGCAGGTTATTATCTGCTTATAATAATTATAGCGGCAGTGTCATATATATTAATTATGTGCGTGCTTGGAATTTATGACAGCAGGTATTTAAAGTACAATGACATGATCATAAGATATGTCAGAATAGCGTCAAGCGTGGTTTTGGCAGCGGCTGCAGTTTTTTCGTTTGTTTTTTCCGTAGTATTGAATAAATTCGGAACACCAATACCTGACAGGATCTTTTTTGCGGTCGGTATAATAATGGCAGTATTGTGGGCGGAGGCAGCTATATGGATCCCCTGTTTTTATCCGATGAAGAAAAAGCAGACAAAGATCAGTGCAGGAAAGCAGATCTTCAGGATTTGGAGGAATTATATCCAGACAGTAAGCTTTGGACTGCTGTTTTATTCTCTGTGCCAATATGTAAATGCGGAGAGGGAATATCATCATTATACAAATACGAGATGGGCGCTGATTTTTATAGCATTGGCGCTGCTTATGGTGTATAATGAGAAGCAGCTGCTGAACAAGATAAGCTGTATATGGGTTATTTTGTCATTTGTCTGTTCATGTTTTTACTGTAATGGGTTTAAGGAAGACGAAAGCGAACTTGTGCTGGCGCGGCTGACCTGCGGCGTTGTGGTATCATGGGGGCTTTTGGTTATAAATATATTGCTTCATACAAGAGCTTCATTAATAAAAGATAAAATTAAAAATCTTACACGCGGACAGGCTGTATATGGCATATTGTGGGTCGTATTTGCGGCTTTTATGTTAGTGTACAGATATGAAAAGACTTGGGTGTTTACAGCGGTATTTCCGTTTGCCGTAATGTTTTTTATGGACTTTAGCCCCTCGTCAAAAAGCAGGTTTTTAAAAAATCTGACAGACGGGATATTGCTTAGTTTTTGGCTTGTCACATTGTTTTGCCTTATGCACAGACCCCATCATTATTGGAGGCTGTACAGATATTCGGGACTCTTTCACACTGTCGCATGCACTGGAATGTATCTTGCTGTTGTATTGGGAGCGGCTGTCGGGCAGTTATATGGCAGGCTTAAAAGTACCGATAGAATGTTTATAAGATGTTATAATGAGTATTTTACGGCAGCGGCAGTAGTGGCTTTTATTGTCCTTACTATGTCAAGGACAGCTTTTATGACATCTGCTGTGACAATTGGCACTGTAACTGTCCTTGCGGCAGTTACGTATCGTAAAACGCCAAAAAGGATATTGCAGGAAACAGGGATGCTTCTGGCAGCATCAATGCTCAGCTTTCCTATGATATATTCTGCGGTAAGAACGGTTCCGGCATTGATCAATGATCCGGTCCGATATGACATAGAATTTCAGGACGACAGCTTTATGATTTGTGAAGGCGATCCTATAGATTCTGACAAATATATGACGGTTGAACGTTTTTTCTCTGTTCTGTTTGGAAGGCTGGGTAACGGTGAAACGTCGGTACAAAGCAGTCTGAGCATAAAAGGGACTGAGCTGGTCGCTTATAGTGCGGGACTTCCTTTGGGATCATATATGCCCGCATATTCTGATGATGATTTGTCAGAAGATGGTATGACAGATAAGAAAAAAGATGTATCAAATGGGAGATTTGATATTTTCAGAGAATATTTTAAAGCGCTTTCGTTTGGCGGACATCCCTATATGGGGATCAATGATGAAAATGGTGTAGAAAAATACAGCCATGCCCATAATTCATATTTGCAGATTGCTTATAATTTTGGTATTATAGCAGGAGTAGTATTCCTGTTGATATGTATATGTGCTTTTTGGTATTCGGTCAGACTTATGTATACGCAGGGAAGAAAATACCCCATATATATGGTGCCGTTTGCACTCATAGTAGTATTCGGGTTTGTGAGCCTTACGGAATGGGCTTTTCACCCTTGTATTCCGGCAGGTTTCTGTTTTCTTGTACTTCAGATACCTCTGATGTGCGAATGAATTGGAGAAAAAGTTTATGAATACACAGCTTTTACACAGAAGGATCGTGTTAGTGCTGCTTGACATAATGGCGGTGTGTATAGCGAGTATAATGCCTCTGTGGATCAGATTTGAATTGAATTACAAAGATATTCCGAAAATATACTTAAGTTCAGCATGGCATTTTATGTTTATAAACGTGGTCATCGCGTTGACAGTCTTTTATTTTTTCAGACTCTATCACAGCCTGTGGGCGTTTGCGGGGACGGCGGAGGCACAAAACATCATAGCGGCATGCTTTTTGTGTACAATATTAAATTTTATCGGTATGCGGATTCTTGATTATCCTATCCCGAGAAGCTATTATTTTATGTATGTGCTGATACTTACATGTATTATTACGGCAAGCAGGTTTTCGTACAGGATAATAAGAGGTGTAAGGCATAAAAGCCGGAATAAGCGAAACGGTACGAGAGTGATGATAATAGGTGCGGGAGATGCAGGCAATACTGTTATAAAGGAGATTACAAACAGCAGCTACAGCACCATGACCATAAAGTGCATAATTGATGACAATTCAGGTAAGTGGGGAAGATATATACAAGGAATAAAGATTGTCGGCGGCAGGGATAAGATCGTGGAGTATGCGGCGCTTTACGGTATTGATGAGATAGTCATAGCGATACCGTCCGCAAACCGCGCCACGATGAAAGCGCTTGTTGAGATCTGCAAAGAAACAAGCTGCAAGTTAAGGACGCTTCCCGGCATATATCAGCTTGTAAACGGAGAAGTGAGCGTAAGCAAGCTCAGGGATGTCGATGTTGAGGACTTGCTTGGAAGAGATCCTATAAAAGTTGACATGGAATCGATTTTTAACTATGTCAGGGGCAAAACTATTATGGTGACAGGCGGTGGCGGGTCAATAGGCAGTGAGTTATGCAGGCAGATAGCGGGTCATCAGCCCGGACGTCTGATAATAGTTGATATATATGAGAATAACGCATATGAGATACAGCAGGAGCTCAGGCATAAGTATCCTCATATGGATCTTGTAGTGCTCATAGCATCAGTGCGCAATACGAACAGGATGAATACAATAATGAAGGAATATCATCCGGATATAGTTTACCATGCCGCGGCGCACAAGCATGTACCGCTTATGGAAGTGAGTCCTAACGAGGCAATCAAGAATAACGTATTTGGCACATGGAAAACGGCACAGGCGGCAGTACAGAACGGTGTAAAAAAATTTGTGCTCATCTCTACGGATAAAGCTGTAAATCCGACTAATATAATGGGAGCGAGCAAACGTATCTGTGAGATGATCATACAGACTTACAACAGGCAGTACGATACAGAGTTTGTAGCAGTGAGATTTGGCAATGTGCTTGGAAGCAACGGAAGCGTCATACCTTTGTTTAAAAAACAGATAGCGGCAGGGGGACCTGTAACCGTGACACATCCTGATATAATAAGATATTTTATGACTATTCCCGAAGCTGTTTCGCTTGTGCTTCAGGCGGGGGTATATGCCCATGGCGGAGAGATATTTGTGCTTGACATGGGGGAACCTGTAAGAATACTTGACCTTGCGAAAAATCTCATCCGGCTTTCGGGATATAAGGTAGATGAGGACATTAAGATCGAATTTACGGGACTTCGTCCCGGAGAAAAGCTTTATGAAGAGCTTCTAATGAATGAAGAAGGGCTTACTGATACAGAGAATAAGCTTATACACATAGGAAAACCAATAGAATTTGACGAAGCCAAATTTTATGTGCAGCTCGATGATCTTAAGCGCGCGGTGGAAGCTGAGTGCGAGGATGTGCGCCCGCTCATAAAGGAGATCGTGCCGACATATGTTCCAAGATATGATGAAGATATCGAGATGTAGTTTTGGGTGCCTAAAGGGCAAGGAGGATCGTTATGGAAGAAAAAAAGAGGATTTATTTGTCGTCACCCACTATGCATGGGGATGAACAGCGTTTCGTAAATGAAGCGTTTGAAACAAACTGGGTAGCGCCGCTTGGACCCAACGTGAATAATTTTGAAAGTGAGATAGAAGATTACACAAAGTGCGGATATGCGGCGGCGTTAAGTTCCGGCACGGCGGCTATCCACCTTGGATTAAAGCTCTTGGGCGTGAAACAGGGCGATATTGTATTCGCATCGTCTCTCACTTTTTCGGCAAGCTGCAATCCGATCGTATACGAGAAAGCAATTCCTGTATTTATAGATTCAGAACCCGATACATGGAATATGTCGCCCCAAGCCTTGGAGAAAGCATTTGAAAAGTATCCGAATCCTAAAGCTGTGGTGTTGGTTCATCTTTACGGAACTCCTGCCAAAATTGATGAGATAATGGATATATGCAGCAGACATAATGTTCCTGTGTTGGAGGATGCGGCGGAAGCGCTCTCTTCGACATATAAAGGCAAACATACAGGAACATTTGGACGTATCGGTATATATTCGTTTAACGGCAATAAGATCATAACGACGTCGGGCGGAGGCATGCTTGTGTCAGAAGAGGAGTCGCTTGTAAAAGAGGCGCGGGTACTCGCTACGCAGGCGCGGGATGCGGCAAGGCATTACCAACATTCAAAAATAGGATATAATTATAGAATGAGCAATATAGATGCCGGTGTCGGAAGAGGTCAGCTCATTCATCTGGAGGAGCATAAAGCCGCTAAAAAGAAAATTTACCGGGAATATGAGCAGGCTTTTTCGGAGATTGACGATATATCAATGAACCCAATGAATCCAAAAGGTGACGCGAATAACTGGCTTTCATGTATTTTGCTGCGTGAAGGCTGCAGGGTAACGCCATATGAGATAATGGACGCGCTTGAAGCGGAAAATATAGAGACGCGCCCGATATGGAAGCCTATGCACCTTCAACCTGTGTTTGCAGGCTGCGATTTTGTTAACCATAATGACAGCGGCATCAGTGTCAGCGAGGATATATTTAACAGAGGGGTGTGCCTTCCGAGCGATATAAAGAATACCGATGAAGATATGGCGAAGATCACGGGAATGATCAAGGCTCTTTTTAATAAGTAATAATGACCGGGGAGAGAAGCATGTACCCAAAATATGTTAAACGTCTATTAGACATAATGATATCTTTATGCGCACTCGTGATATTAAGTCCCGTATTGTTAATAGTGGCTGTACTTGTGCGCGTAAAACTTGGAAGTCCCGTGATATTTTGCCAGCGAAGACCGGGGTATCACGAAAAAATATTTAATCTGTATAAATTTCGTTCAATGACAGATGCACGCGATGAAAATGGCGAGCTTCTTCCTGATGAGATCAGGCTTACAAAGTTTGGAAAAGTGCTGAGAGCGACAAGCCTTGATGAATTACCTGAACTTTGGAACATACTAAAAGGGGATATGAGTCTTATAGGTCCCCGACCTTTGCTTGTAAAATATCTGCCGCTTTATAATGATTTTCAAAAGCAAAGACATAATGTAAAGCCCGGGCTTACAGGGTGGGCGCAGGTAAATGGGCGAAATGCTATAAGCTGGGAGCAGCGTTTTGAATTTGATGTTTATTATGTAAATAATATTTCTTTTTTATTTGATTTAAAAATATTGTTTCAGACAGTGGCAGTTGTGTTTAGGCATAGTGATATAAATAGCGCTACAGATGCTACTATGGAAGCGTTTAAAGGAACGCCGCCTCAAAATAATAAAGCGGAAATGGAGGATCAAAGTTGAATATTCTATTTTGCAGTGTAGGCAGAAGATGTGAGCTTTTAAAAGATTTTCGCAGAACACTGGGCGAAAAAGTGAGGATCATCGTAACAGATAACAGTCCTTATGCTCCGGCGCTTGAATTTGCGGATATAAGCTATATGGTACCTCTTATTAATGACGAAACATATATACCTACGATTTTGGAAATTTGCAAAAAAGAAAATGTAAATGCCATAACAACGCTAATTGACCCCGAGATAGCTATACTTGCGGAACATAGGGATAAATTTGAAGGACTTGGTATTACAGTGCTTGTGCCATATTTGGAGACGGCAGGATTGTGTTTTGACAAATATGAAATGTACAGACATCTTACCCGCAATAATATACCTACTATAAAAACATTTGGCTCTTATGATGAATTCAAAGGCGCATATGATAATAATGAAATATCATTACCTGTATTTGTTAAGCCGCGTACAGGAAGTGGAAGCGTTGGAGCAAGGCGGATAGACAGCTTAGAGATTTTAAAAGACGTAACTGCGCAGGATGAGTCTCTTATTATTCAGGAGCTTATGACAGGCGAAGATATGGATGCTGACATATATGTGGATACTATAAGTCATAAGCCTGTAGCAATATTTTCAAAGAAGAAGATTTCGACAACAATAGGCGGAGCAAATAAAACAATTTCTTTTAAGGATGAAAATCTTTTTGAATTTGTGAAAAATGTACTGAAAACGCTCAGGTTTAATGGTCCTTTGGATATGGATTTGTTTTATCAGGATGGACGATATTATTTATCGGAAATAAATCCGAGATTTGGTGGAGCTTATCTTCATGCATATGGTGCAGGTGTTGATTTCCCTTCATTTATTTATAATAATGTTTGTAATAAGGAAGAAAATGTGGATAACATCGGTAAATATGACGATGAGGTGGTAATGATGATGTACGATAGTGTGGTTATCAAAAAGCTTGATGATATAAAAAGCAGTGTGAAAAGCATATGAAAATCTTGATATTTACCAATTATGCCAATGGACTCTATCTTTTTAGAAAAGAGCTGTTGTTGGCATTCATGGAGAGTGGGTATGATGTGACCATATCTGTTCCTCCGGATGAAAATATAGACAAGTTGAGAAGGCTTAGTTATAATGATAAGAAAGCGGAAATTATAGAAACATCATTTGAACGCAGAGGAAATGATCCGATAAAGGATCTTAAGCTTTTTACGGCATATATACGGCTTTTAAAGAAAATAAGACCTAATGCGGTATTGACCTATACCATAAAGCCTAATCTGTACGGAGGACTCGCATGCCGCATATTAAAAGTGCCGTATTTTTGCAACATTACAGGATTGGGGACAGCAATTGAAAATGGTGGAAAATTGAGCGACATACTGCTTGGATTTTATCGAGTAGCCGTGGGGAAAGCTGTTTGTGTGTTTTTTCAGAATAAAGGAAACCGTGATTTTATGAATAAACATAAGATAGCGGAAAAGAACAGCAGACTTCTTCCGGGCTCAGGCGTTAATCTTAAAGAGCATCCGTTTGAGGATTATCCGCCGGAGGACAAGCATATACGTTTTCTTGCAGTCATACGCATTATGAAGGACAAGGGAATTGACGAATATCTTGAAGCAGCGCAGATCATGAAAAGCAGGCATAAAGGGCTCAAATTTTATCTTGCCGGAGAATATGAGGAGGAAACAAGGGCTGTTTATGAACCGCGCATAGAAGAACTGCATAGCAGAAAGATAATAAAATATCTCGGTCATATTGATAATGTGGCAAAGGTTATGGCAAAGAGTCATATAATTGTCCACCCGTCGTATCATGAGGGACTTTCAAACGTGCTGCTTGAGGCGGCGGCGTGCGGCAGACCTGTGCTTGCGAGCGATATTAACGGCTGTATAGAAACATTTGCCGAGGGTGAGAGCGGCTTTGCATTTGAGGCAAAAAGCACAAATGCGCTTGTGGATGCTATGGAAAAAATAATAGCTCTTTCACCTAAACAGCGAAGATCAATGGGAATAGCAGGACGGGCATGGGTCGAGGAAAACTTTGACAGGAATATTATTATAAAGGCGTATATGGATGAGATCAACAGATTATAAGAAGGGACAGGGTATGGATATAAATACCAATATGCTATCGGTATCCAGAAGGGAACTGAAATATCTTATAAGCTATGAAAAAAGTCTGGAACTTCAGGATGAACTGGGAAGATTACTAAGGACAGACATTTATTCGCAAAACGGGTATTATAATGTCAGAAGCCTGTATTTTGATTCGTTTAAAAATATTGACTTTTCCCAAAAATATGATGGGACGGAAAACCGGAAAAAGATAAGACTGAGGATATACTCTTCAAAACAGCAGAATGCCAAATTGGAGCTCAAGGAAAAAAGAGGGGCGTACCAAAAAAAGCATAGTCTTATAGTTGACAAAGATGCCGCTTTAGACATCATAAATGGCGGATACGGCAGACTGCTTGAATATAATGACTCAGATAATACGGCATGCAGACTGTACAGCCTTTTGACACTGGGAGCATACAGACCGGCGGCTATCGTTGAATATGAACGAAGAGCTTTCACATATGATGAATTTAATACAAGAATTACCTTTGACAGATATGTAAAGAGCTGTGAATGCTGTTATGATATATACAGAGATGACATACCATATATTCCGGTCTTTAGCGATTATGTCATATTGGAAGTAAAATTTAACACAGCGCTTATTGAGTCTGTTAAAAACATATTGGGAAAGTATGATCTTACGAATGTCTCATTAGGTAAATACGGGTCAAGCAGACCTCTTGCAGCGCGTTATATCTTATAAACGATATTTTTATTGATGGTATGTCTGCTTTGAAGGAGGAAATATAATGACTAAAAATGATATATTGGATTGGTTCACGGTAAATAATGAAACGCTTTATGCGAATAAGATCCTTCTTGTATTGGGAATAGGGATCATAACGGCATTGATTATATTTGTTACATACAGAATAACATATTCGGGTGTATGTTATAACGCAAGATTTAATGTTGGAAATGCGGTTATGCTTCTTATTGCCGCAGTTGTTATGCTTATGATCAGCAGCAACATAGTTATTTCAATGGGCATGGTAGGTGCATTATCTATCGTGAGATTTCGCACAGCGGTTAAGGATGCACAGGATACTGTGTATATTTTCTGGTCGATAGTTGAAGGATTGTGCGTCGGGGCGCAGATATACAAACTTGCGATAATATCTACAGTTGTTATTGCCATTATCATGGTAGCGGCAAGTTTTTATTATAACTCAAAAAAGAAGTTTTTGATAATAGTGAGAGGCAATTCCAAAATAAATACGGATGACATTTTAAACTGCCTTAAGCGGGGGAAGAATAAAAAAGCGTTGTTAAAAGCAGCTAATTATGGTATTGAATATTCAGAACTGATATTTGAAGTATCGGCAAAGCATGAGATCGATGCCAAACTTATTGATGAACTGCGCAGTATTGATAATGTACAAAGCGTAAACTGGCTCTTGGAAATGGGGGAGCACATTGGTTGATGAAAAGAAAATACATTTGGCTGGGTTTTCTGGTAATTATTTTGGGATTTTCATATGTCTTTTTTAAATATTCAGAGAATACAGAGATCGGAGGAATAAGAATAGTCTCAACTCAGAAGCTGAACGAGCTTACGCAAGGGCTGAGTTATATGGGAAAAACTCCGAACGCAGGTGAACTCATAAAACTTCAGGGTCAGAATCCCGCATTCGACTCAGACGGTCAGGTTTATTATATTTCACAGACTGTGGGAAGCGAAGACTTTGAAGCGGTATTTCAGACTGACAGGGATTTCCGGTACTATATTGAGGATGATGGTTTTGGAGATTTAGACGATGCTATGTATGAAGGACGACCACTGCGCGTATGGATAACGGACTTTGACACATATACGATATGCAATATGATATTTACGGGTGCTCCGACTATAGCTTTATATACTGACGACATTATGTCTGCCGAATATGGAAAAGGTGAGATAACGCTTTTTGACCCGGAAGACGAGGATGTACATGGGTTAAGCGTTAAAAATTCCAATGCTCTTATCAAACATAATCCGAATTCCGAAACATATTCCGTGAAATTAATGAGTAGATCCTATGATGATGAAAAAAAACTGTCTTTTCTCGGAACAGGCAGTAATAATAACTGGAAGCTTTATAAGGTTTCCGAAAATGACGGTACTTTGATGAAGGCACTGCTGGCATCGGATGTTTGGAATATGATAAATAAAGACACAAATCGGATAAGGATATACAGACTGGTTGAACTGGTAGTGAATGACAGCTATAAAGGAGTATATTTAATGGCGCCTAAATGGACGGCGCCATATTTAGGACTTGACAGCGGATGGGAACTTGCCCGGTCTGAGGATATGGGAGAAAAAGAAAAAAATGAATTGTATAACAGTATAGATCCGGACAGCATGAGCAGGTATGCTTTATTTTTACAGATATCGTATGCTTATGCCAATGTTGCGGATGATTATATAATTGTGTATAATGGACTTGGAAATAATATACGGGAAAGTATGATCGTGCCTGATAAAATAGAATATGCTTTTGGCGGGTTCAATAATAGGTTAAATTATATGAGTCTTGGGGAAGTCAGCGGCATAAGCGGTTTGCTGTTCGAGCCGGAGAACATGGGGCTTGAGCGTGGCTATTATGAAGAAGAGATATTTCCTGCATGCAGCAGATTGTGGGAAGAACTCAGAGAGGATGAATTCGCTGATGATAATGTATTAAGAATGATAAATGAGTACAGAGATTTTATTATAGACGGCGGACTGCACGCAAGATGCGTTAAGGGAAATAAATTTGGCTATCATTACGAAAGGCTTGAAGAATATATAGTCCGGCGGATGAAATGCCTTGATGAGTATTACATGTTTTCGGGTGAAGGTAATAATGATTAAAAAGTATTGGAAGAAATATTTATGCAATGCTATATTTATTTTTCTTTTTGCGGTTTTGGTTTTGTTTTGCATAAAGGAACTTATAAAAAGACCCAAAGAAAAAACGGACGGAAGTGATGACGCTAATGTGGAAGAAGCTGTGGATCTTGCAGAAAACACAGACGGTGGCAGCGCGGCGCTTGAGAACATTCAGGAGGGTTATCTTGACATTGAGGCATATGCGGCATCAGCAAGTGGAGCTTCTGCTCAGAAAGTAAAGCTTTATGCGCGTAACAATGAATGTTATTTCTTTATGCCCGCGTATTGCGATCTGGATGATATTATAATAGAATATGATGAAAATAAGTACAGTGTTTTTTTGAATAAAAAAAAGTTGTCAAGCGGGGCAGAAATAAGAGCATATGATAATGCTCAATATGATTTAAGTGTGGCAGGTGAGGGTCAGGAGAGCGCATACACGCTCCACATCATGAAATCGGACAGGCTTCCTGCCATATTTATATCAACTGCGAATAAAACAATGGATTATATAAATGCTGATAAGGATGTAAAAGAACCGGGAACATTGGTCTGTATAAATTCAGATGGAAGCATAGACTGTAACGGTTCAATAGACGCAATTAAGGCAAGAGGAAAGAGCAGTTTTTATGGAGATGTGTCAAAAAAGTCATATCAGTTAAAATTCAGCGAAAATAAAGAGCTATTGTCAATGGACAGTGCCGTGACATGGATACTGCAGGCAAACGCGTATGATGCGTCACGTCTAAGAAATAAACTTATATACGATATGGCAGGGCAAATGGGACTTATGTATGCTGTTGACTCTAAGTTTGCGGACATATATTTTAATGGGGAGTATGCAGGAAATTATCTTGTCTGTGAAAAGATCGAGGCAGGTGCCGGTCGTGTAGATATACCGTTCCCGAACTTTGATAATGATGAGAGATCCCGTGAAATCTGGGATATGGCAGAAATGGTAAATGAGGATGACTGCAGGTATTACAGTTTTATGGAAAAACTTGATTACGACACGGGATATTTGTTGGAATTACAGACTAATGTAGACGATGATAAATGCTATTTTACTGCATGCAATAGAATGTATGAGATAAGAAGCCCGCAAAAAGTGTCAAAAGCTGAAATCGATCATCTCGTTGATTATATATCGACGATAAATACACTGATAGATGAATGCGGCGACAGCCGAAATTATGATGAACTAAAGCAATATATAGATGTCGATTCATTTGCAGTAAAATATATTATGGATATTTTGGCTAACGAACCTGATGAAAATTTTAGGAGCACTTATTTTTATATTAAGCCTTATGGCGAAGGTGCAGCGAGATTGTACGCGGGACCTGTATGGGATTTTGACAGAGCGTTAGGGAATGATATCAGAGGGACATACACAAATGCCAACTGTTTTCAGAACGGATGGTGTGAAAAACTGTATCAGAATACTGAATTTAAGGAAAACGTAAAAGATATCTTTAATGACAGGATGAAAATATTGCATGAAGATCAACCGGATGACTGGTGGAGCGATAATATTCGGAATATTTATAGATCTTTGGAGCTGGATAAAGCACGTTGGGAGTATGTGGGAAGTGAAGAAGAAGATGTTGGAGGATCGTATCTGTCTGTTGATGATGAATTTGAGTATTTGAAGTATTACTGTGAAAAAAGATACGAGTTGATTGACGATCTCATAAATGATAGTGCTTCAATGAGTACGGTTACATTTACGGATGCTGAAAATATAAGCAGAAATGTCTATATAAAGCGTGGAGAAAAAATATCTGAAGATATAATCGAAAGTATGAAAGAGCAATTTGAATGTTCCGGTTGGGAAATAAAAGACGGTCTTGCATATAATCCCGTAAGACCCGTATTCAGTGACATAGTGCTGTATGCGGGATATGAAGAATAAAAGCAAAGTTAAGGAGAGAAGAAAAAATGAGTTTATATGATGATATTGTAAGTAAAAAAGAGAAGCTTTCACTTGTCGGGCTTGGATATGTCGGAATGCCTATAGCCGTGGCTTTTGCGAGAAAGATCAGCGTTGTGGGATTTGACCTTAACGCCGCTAAGATAGATCTGTACAGATCAGGCGTAGACCCTACAAACGAAGTCGGCGATGAGGTAATAAAAAATACAACGGTCGATTTTACATCAGATCCGTCAAGGCTTAAGGAGGCAAAATTTCATATAGTAGCCGTACCTACACCGGTAAATGATGACCACACGCCCGATTTGACACCGGTAGAGGGTGCGAGCCGCATTTTGGGACAAAATCTCACAAGAGGTTCAATAGTAGTATTTGAGTCAACGGTATATCCGGGGGTCACGGAGGATATATGCGTACCGATCCTTGAGAAAGAATCGGGTTTAAAATGCGGAGTTGATTTTAAGATCGGTTATTCCCCCGAGCGTATAAATCCCGGCGATAAAGTTCATCGGCTTGAAACGATCACAAAGATCGTTTCGGGAATGGACGAGGAAACGCTTGATGAGGTGGCTAAAATATATGAACTGGTTGTTGAGGCGGGAGTATATCGGGCGGAATCAATAAAGGTGGCAGAGGCGGCAAAAGTCATAGAGAACAGCCAGAGAGACATAAATATAGCGTTTATGAATGAACTTTCAATAATATTTAACAAGATGGGGATAGACACGAAATCAGTGCTTGCGGCGGCAGGAACAAAGTGGAATTTCCTTAATTTCCAGCCCGGTCTTGTAGGAGGACACTGCATTGGCGTTGATCCGTATTATCTTACTTATAAGGCGGAAGAGCTGGGATATCATTCACAGATCATCCTTTCGGGACGCCGCATAAACGACGATATGGGTAAATACGTTGCCGAAAATCTTGTAAAAAATCTTATCAAGGCGGATATACCCGTAAAGAGCGCCAAAGTAGCAATACTTGGCTTTACATTTAAGGAAAACTGCCCTGACACGAGAAATACAAAGATCATTGATATCTATAATGAACTGAAAGAATATGGCATTACGGCGCAGGTAACGGATGATAATGCTGATGCCGCCGAAGCTAAGCGGCTGTACGGCATTGAGTTCACGCCGTTTAAGGATATCAGGGATTGCGATGCTGTGATACTTGCGGTAGCGCATGAGGGGTATAAAACGCTTAAAATGGCGGATATTGATGCCCTGTACAGCAATAAGCATACAAAGGTGCTTACGGATTTAAAGGGCATACTTGATAAGAAGGAATATTTAAATGCTGGATACATTTATTGGCGTTTGTAAAAGAAACATATCCAATATTCTGATATTTGGAATATTTACGCTTTTTTTCGGTTTTCTGCTCATAACGGGCGAGCCGATTTACGTAGGCGATACATTTCAATATGAAAATCAGATGGTGACTCGTGAACCTGTTTATGCTCTGCTCATTCAAATATTTCGGTTTATATCGCCGGATAATTATTATCGGACTTTGATAATATTTCAAAATGTTCTGGCTGTTGCAGCAAATACGGCATTTATTGTCATCATAAGGAAAAAATTTTCGTTAAATTTTTCTGTATCGCTTATATGTGTGCTGATGCAGCTTGCTCCGCATATAATGACTCCGGTGTTTGCGAGTACACATATGGTGATAACCAATTCACTTATGACAGAAGGTATTCTGTTTTCAATATATCCGCTGACCTTTACAAGTCTGATTTGTGCCTTGTGGTCGGGAAAGGTTTTTGGGAAAGAAAGTATCGTCACATTGACCTTATTTTTGATGATATCGCTGATACGCGGTCAGATGATGGTATTGCTTGTCGTGTGGTTCATTGTAATGTTTGGCATCCTGTTATTTAAACATGGTGGGATAAAGCGTGCGGTTGGGCTTTTTATGATTTTTGCGTCAGTTTTTATGGTAAGGACTGCTGTTGTGCGGGTATATAATTATTGTGAAAGCGGGCTTTTTGCGGACACTGCGTCGGGAAAGGCAATGTCATTTGCAAATGTACTGTATGTGGCGGACAGGGAAGACGCGCAGGCAATAAAAGATGAAGGGCTGAGAGAGCTTTTTTATAAAATATACGATGCTGCCGATGCCGGCAAAATGAATTACAAATATGCGGCAAAGGGCATAATAAATCGTGCAGAATATCATGAACGCTGCCATGACGAATTAAACTTTGACTACTTCAATGAGATTTCGAGAGAGTATATCGGTGAGACTAAAGGCTTATACGCGGACAGGTATGAAGAACTGATGATCGCGCTTGACGATGTGGCAAAGGAACTTTCGTCATATCTTATGCCGAGAGTGATCTTTAAATATATCAAAAACTATATTAGTGTGATCGCTCTTGGTTTTGTGAGGACTGTAGCGTATGAACATCCGGTGCTTGTGTGGTATTCAGCGGTCGTATATATTGCGGCGGTCGCGCTTACGATATTATTATGGCGGAAAGACCCGAAAAGCAAGGCGGCGTCATTTATGGCTGTTGTTCTACTCACAATCGTGGGTAATGTATGCGCTACGGCGTTGATGATACAATGTATTTCGAGATATATGATCTATAATATGCCGCTGTTCTATATAGCAGGACTGCTTGAACTTATAGAGCTGGCAGGATCACGTAAAGGCAATATATGAATGGCTACGGAAGAACGCGGCAAAAATGGAGGGGAAAATGGGATACAAAAATCTGAAGTTTGATGATGGCAGTGTATTTCTGATAACGGGAGGGGCAGGTTTTATCGGTTCCAATCTCTGTGAAGCGCTTACTGATATGGGATATAATGTAAAGTGCCTTGATGATCTGTCTACGGGCAAAGAGGAAAATGTCAGTTTTTTGTCTGACAGAAAAAACTATAAATTTATTAAGGGCGACATCAAAGATTTAGACACATGCATGAAAGCATGTGAGGGTGTCGATTATGTGTTAAATCAGGCAGCGTGGGGGTCTGTGCCCAGAAGCATTGAGATGCCGCTGTTTTACGAACAGAATAATATTATGGGTACGCTTAATATGATGGAGGCGGCAAGGCGAAACGGCGTAAAGAAATTTGTATATGCGTCAAGTTCTTCTGTATACGGCGATTATCCTGTGCTTCCGAAAAAGGAAGGACAGGAGGGGCATCTGCTCTCACCATACGCGCTGACCAAACGTACAAATGAGGAATATGGAAGACTTTACAAAAAGTTATATGGGCTTGACACATACGGACTTAGATATTTTAATGTATTTGGACGCAGACAGGATCCAAACGGCGCGTATGCCGCTGTGATCCCAAAGTTTATAAAGCAGCTTCTTAACGGAGAAGTGCCGACGATAAACGGGGATGGCAGACAGTCGAGGGATTTTACGTATATCGACAATGTTATTGAGGCAAATCTTAAAGCCTGCCTTGCCCCGGGCGAAGCCGCGGGAGAGGCATTTAATATTGCTTACGGCGGCAGGGAATATCTGATAGATATATATTATAATCTGTGCAAGGCATTAGGAAAGGAAGTGGAGCCTGATTTCGGTCCGGACCGCGCAGGCGACATAAAACATTCAAACGCGGATATATCCAAGGCACGCGAACTTTTGGGCTATGATCCGGAGTATGACTTTGAAAAGGGTATCGCTTTGGCGATAGACTGGTATAAAGTGAATTTATGAGAATTGGAATAATGGTGAAGGGATAAAGTATATGTCAGATCAAATCAGAGTGTTGCATGTAATAGGAACGATGTATCCTGGAGGAATGGAAAATTTTATTATGAATCTGTATGAGAATATAGACAGAAATCTCATACAATTTGATTTTGCTGTCCATATGATAAAAGAAAATGATTATACGGAAAAAATAAAGGAAATGGGCGGCAGTGTGTATATACTTCCCAGATTGATGAATAACCCATTAAAGAATATATGTGAGTTGTATAAAATAGTTAAAGATAATAGGTATAAAATAGTGATAAGGCATACATCAAACGCATTAGTGGCACCGCAGTTATGGGCTGCTAAAATGGCGGGAGCTATGGTGGTATGTCATTCTCATACTGAAACAGATCCTAAATTGCTGCCTCACAGAATAGGAAGGATGTTTATAAACAAATGTGTTGATGAACGTTTTGCCTGCTCTGATAACGCAGGCAAATGGATGTTTAAGAATGGAAATTACAGGATAGTCAGGAATGCTGTAGATATAGAAAAGTTTACGTATAATACTCAGGCAAGTGAGAGGATACGCAGGGAATTTGGCATGTATGGTAAAAATATATATTGTCATATAGGAAATTTTTCGGCAACAAAAAATCATAAATTTCTCTTGAAGATATATGCTGAAATTGCAGAGATCGATAGCAATGCAGCATTTTTCTGTGTTGGAGAAGGAGATTTAAGAACTGAGATCGAAAGACAGGCAGTTGAACTGGGAATACAGGATAAACTCATACTTACAGGTGTGCGAAAAGATGTTTCTGATCTTATGTCATTTTTTGATGTGCTTATTTTTCCATCTATTTATGAGGGGCTTCCTCTTACGTTGATAGAAGCGCAAGTTTCAGGACTTCCATGTCTTATATCTGATACTATTACTGATGAAGTCATAGTGACAAATGGGCTTGTTGAGATGGAAAGTATTAGAAGATCTCCTAAAATATGGGCGGAAAAAGCTGTGGAAATGGCAAAAGACCCTGACCGTACATGCCAGTATGAAAATATTAAGGAAAACGGGTATGATATAAAAAGCCTGTCTAAGTGGTATGAAGATTTTTTCAAACAGGCAGCAGAAAGGAGATAGCGATGCTTCAGACAGTCAGGGTTTTACATGTGTTAGGAAGATTGAATGTAGGCGGGGCTGAAAGCCGAATAATGGATTTATATAGAAATATCGACAGAGATAGGATACAGTTTGATTTTGTGCATCATATGACAAAACGAGGCGCATATCAGGAAGAGATAGAGAGTCTTGGGGGACATGTATATTGCATGCCGCGTTTTCGTTTGTATAATTATTTCAGCTACAAGAAGAGCTGGGAAAAATTCTTCAAGGAGCACCAAGAGATACAAATAGTCCAAGGTCATATGACAAGTACGGCTTCTATTTATCTTCCGATTGCAAAAAAGTATTGCAATGCTTATACTATAGCTCACGCCAGAAATGCGGGAGTATCTAAAGGCATAAAGGGTTATGTCACTAAGCTTATTAGAAAGCGGCTTGCCGATAAATGCGATAGTTGTTTTTCCTGTTCGGATTTGGCATCAGAAGCGGTTTTTGGGAAAAAAAACATTGAAAAGGTAAAGTTTATTCCGAATGCAATAGATGTGGATAAGTTTAGCTATGATCCTAATATCCGCAGTTTGATAAGGAAAGACTGGGGAATATCGGAAACAGATCTTGTATTAGGTCATGTGGGACGCTTTGATGAGGTAAAAAATCATGCATATATGATTGAAATATTGAGAGAATGCGTAAAAAGAAATAGATCAGTCAAGCTTTTTTTCGTGGGCGATGGTCCTCTTAGGGATGAGATAAGGCTCAAAGCTGATAAGTTGGGATTGGGTGGACACGTGATATTTGCAGGCATCCGCAAAGATGTATATAATTATTATCAGGCTTTTGACTTTTTTATATTTCCGTCATTTTATGAAGGGCTTCCGGGAACTGCCATAGAAGCGCAGGCAAGCGGTCTGCATGGTATTTTATCCGACAGGATAACGCGGCAGGCGGCAGTTACGGATCTGATCAAATTTAAGAGTATAGACGTTCCCGCCCGCGAATGGGCGGATGAGATATTCAACACTGATATATCAGGCAGAAGATCGAGAAGCGATGATGTAAGAAACGCCGGCTTTGATATAAAAGAACAGGCAAAGAAAATGAGTGAGTTTTATTATGAAAATTCTGTTTCACATAAATAGCATAGGGCATGGAGGGGCTGAAAGGGTAGTAAGCATTTTGAGCGCCGGGTTTGCCGATAACGGGCATGAAGTTGTTCTGACCACATTATGGTATTCTGATGATGAATATGAAACAGACAAGAGAGTGCGGCGCGTCAACGTAGGGCTTACGGATGACGAGAGCAGTAAGGGCAGACTCTATAGGATATGGGCAAGATTTGCAAAGTTAAGGAAATGTATAAAAAACGAAAAACCCGATTTGGTTATCTCGTTCTGCAATAAAGCGAATTTCAGGAGTGCATATGCACTGTTTGGAATAAAAATACCGCTGCTTGTATCTGTCAGGAATGACCCGAACAAAGATTACCGACCATACAAGCTGTCCACATGGTATATGGGGCATAAGGCTTCAGGCTGTGTTTTCCAGACGCCCGATGCTATGAACTTTTTTTCAAAAGAGCTTCAAAAGAAAGGCAGGATCATTTTAAATCCGCTTTCCGAACAATATTTTAACAGATCCGTTCTGTCGTGTGCAGGCGGGCGCAGAAAAGAAATTGTAACAGTAGGCAGGATCACAGAACAGAAAAACCAAATACTGCTTGTAAAAGCTTTTAATGAGATAAAGGAAAAATATCCCGATCATATATTGAAGATATACGGCGGTATTGAACAAAAAAACATATTTTCTGAAATGGAAGCGTATATAAACGACAATTTCCTAAATGACAGGGTTATGTTTATGGGCGTAAGCGACAGGATTCCGGACGATATTTCTCAGAGTGCACTGTTTGTATTACCCTCTGATTATGAAGGAATGCCCAATGCGCTTATCGAGGCTATGTCTTTGGGGCTTGCGTGCATAGCAACTGATTGTCCATGCGGTGGTGCGGCAATGCTTATAGAAGATAAAATATCAGGGCTGCTTGTGCCGACAGGCAGTGTGGTCCAATTGGCTGACGCGATCGATTATATGCTTTCACATGAAGACGAAGCAGCCCGCATGGGTGCGGAAGCGGGAAAGCTTGCCGCGAGAGTCGAGCCGCATAAGATAGTTGCCAAGTGGTTGGAATTTATTGACGGTATTTTAGCGAAAAAACATTGATGAAAAGCGGGAGGCAGCTATGTGCGGCATTTGTGGGTTTATTACAAAAAAAAGTATCAGGCTTGAACAGTTAAAAGCGATGAATGACACAATGTATCATAGGGGACCTGATGACAGCGGTGAGGAGATATATCAGGCAAAGAACGGCTATTTTGTTGGAATGGCTCAAAGGCGTCTCGCAATCATGGACTTGTCGCCATTGGGCCATCAACCTATGGAGTCGGCAGATAAACGTGTCATAATTGTTTTTAATGGTGAGATATATAATTATGAAGAGTTAAGACAGGAGCTTTCGGATTATCCGTTTAGATCATCCTGCGATACGGAAGTTATTCTTGCGGCTTATCTGAAATGGGGAATTAAGTGCGTTGACAGGCTTAACGGTATGTTTGCCTTTGCAATATATGATAAAGAGGAGCAGACTGTATATCTTGTGCGTGACAGAATTGGTAAAAAACCTCTATATTATTGGCATAATGGCGATGGTATCGTATTTGCGTCAGAACTGAAACCGATTATGAAGGCACTTGAATACATAGGGTGTCCATATGTGGTAAACAGAAAAATATTAAGCCGTTATTTGTATCAAAAATACATCACGGCTCCGCAGACGGTATTTGAGAATATATATAAGACAGAATCGGGAGCGGTAGTAAAGGTAACGCTTGGTGATGCGTCTGTAAAAAGCTGGAAATATTGGGACTTAAATGGGACATATCATAACAAAAAAGGAAGAGGTCCCCAAAACTTTGATGAAGCAAAAGCAGAGCTTAAGAATATACTCACTAAAGCAGTTAAAGAAAGAATGACGGCGGATGTACCGGTGGGAACATTCTTAAGCGGAGGATATGATTCGTCTTTAGTTACAGCGATAGCGCAGAGTATTTCAAACGAACCGGTTAAAACATATTGTATTGGATTTGATGATATAAGATATAATGAAGCTCAGTATGCAAAAGAGGTATCAAAGCAGATCGGCACAGCACATACGGAAATGTATATTAATGAAAACGATATGCTGAAGCTTGTGGAAAGCATTCCTCAATACTATGACGAACCTTTCGCTGACAGTTCACAGATAGCGACTATGTTGGTATCGCAGCTTGCCAGAAAGGAAGTTACGGTAGCTCTTTCAGGTGACGGAGGAGATGAACTTTTCTGCGGGTATAATATATATAAGCGCGTGGAGCAGGCTCAAAAGCTTGATATGATAGGAGCGGCTGCGTATACTGTGGGGAAAATCTTAAAGATCGGGAAATATTATCCGTTTAAAATGCGTGTGATATCCGAGAACAGAAATAAGGCGGCAAAGACACAGTTCATATCGGGAAATTATATCAGTATCGCAAAGGCAATAGCTGATATGCCGGATTCATATATGTGCTTTTATGACTGGGAGAGCAAATATAATGAAGCCAACTGGCAGGAACGGCGTATGCTGCTTGATATGGAAACATATCTTCCAAATGATATATTGTGCAAAGTTGACAGGGCGTCTATGAAATATTCGCTTGAGGCAAGGTGTCCTATACTTGACACAAATGTTGTGGAGTTTGCGTTCAGCATACCACATGAGTTTAAGTACAAACGTGGAGTGAAAAAACATATTCTTAAAGAGCTGGCGTATGAATATATTCCACGACAGCTTTTAGACAGACCAAAGACAGGATTTTCAGTTCCAATTGATAAATGGCTGCGAGGTACATTAAAGTCAATGCTTTTGGATTACACAGATAAAAACTATCTTGAACGCCAAGGATTGTTTAATGCCCGATATACGTCTGATTTTGTGAGGGATTATGTTAAAAACGGAGATGCCGGTTCAGGAAGCGGTGAAAACTATTCAGGAATAGTATGGGCTATTTTAGTGTTCCAACAATGGTATAATAAGTATATGTGACGGAGCGACGGTATGAAGCGGATGGCATTATTCATAAGTTCTCTGCAAAAGGGCGGTTCAGAGCGTGTCATGGTAAATCTGGCGGAATATTTCCACAGCCGCGGATATGAAGTCATACTTGTGACACAGTATAAACGCGAGGACGAGTATGATATGACCTCAGATATAGAGCGCGTGTATTCCGAACCCGAACAGACTGAACTTAGCGGGAGCAGAATAAAAAATTTTATAACAAGGTATAAAAAACTGCGGAATATATGGAAAAAATATAAGCCGGATGTGATCTTATCATTTTTGGGTAAAAACAATTTAATGGCTATAGCGACGGCTGCATTTCTGCCGGTTAAAACGGCAGTATCGGTACGGGGCGAACCGACGATGGAGTATGAAGGACGATTAATGCAGTTTATTGCCGGATTTGTTTTCAGATTTTCGGACGGAGTGATATTTCAGACAAAACAGGCACTTGATTTTTTTCCAAAAGCTGTGCGGAAAAAGTCGGTAATATTGCCAAATCCTCTTAATGAGCAGTTTATAAACCGCCGCTATTTGGGTGAACGTGATGACATCATAGCGGCGGCGGGGCGGCTTGACGAAAATAAAAATCATGCTATGCTCATATGCGCATTTGAAAAAATAGCTGAGGAATTTCCAAATGTCAGGCTTGTGATATACGGAGACGGCGGACTAAAGGCAAGCCTTCAGGCGCTCATCAACGAAAAAGGACTTTCCGACAGGGTAACGCTTGCCGGCAGCGTGTCTGATCTTGCCGATAAAATATGCAATGCGAAAATTTTTGCATTGACTTCCAACACGGAAGGGATGCCAAATTCAATAGTCGAAGCAATGGCGCTTGGTATTCCGGTCGTGTCAACCGACTGCCCATGCGGGGGACCTGCGATGCTCATTGAAGATAAAGTAACCGGGATATTGGTGCCTGTAGGCGATGCGTATGCGCTTTCGGATGCTTTCAGGCTGATACTGTCAGACACGGAGTTTGCCAAAAAGCTTAGCGATAATGCGTATAAAGCATCTGAAAAATTTGAGCCTGTAAAGGTCGATAAGGAATGGGAAAGCTTTTTGATGAAATTATAGGAAGGTAAATATATGTGTGGAATTGCAGGGTTTTGTAACAGACCTCAAAACTGGCAGCAGAATATAGAAAAAATGAATGAGCGTATGTACCACAGAGGACCGGATGCGGGCGGCGTATGGGCGAATGAGAACGCGGATGTGGTATTCGGACACAGGAGGCTTTCAATAGTAGATCTGTCGGAGTCAGGCGCCCAGCCGATGCTTTCGTCGTCGGGACGATATGTCTGCGTATTTAACGGGGAGATATACAATTATAAAAAGATAAAAGATAAGCTCATAACAGAAAAAAGAGTAACGGCGTTTCGCGGCACATCCGACACAGAGGTGCTTTTGGAAGCGTTTGAAGCGTACGGCGTAAGGGAAACTATATCTATTTGCAAAGGGATGTTTGCCATAGCGCTGTATGACAGAGATACTAAAAAGATCACGCTCATACGCGACAGGATAGGTGAGAAACCTCTGTATTATGGATTTGTAAACGGAGGTTTTGTCTTTGCGTCGGATATAGGCAGTATCAGCGTATTGGAGGGATTTAATAACGGGATAGATACGAAAGTACTGCAATTATATTTTATCCATGGCTATATTCCCGCACCTTATTCGATATATAAGGATATATATAAACTTGATGCAGGCTGCATGCTCGAGATAGACGCGCCATATGACGATCCAAAGATAAGCACATATTGGTCAGTGCGGGAAGCGGCAAAATACGGAGAAAGCAATCCGTTCAAGGGTACAAGGAAAGAAGCGGCTGATGAACTTGAAAGGCTTTTAAAGGAGGCAATAAGTGAGCAGATGTCGGCAGATGTGCCTGTAGGAGCTTTTCTGTCAGCGGGGATCGACAGCAGCACGATCGTTGCACTTATGCAGGCGCAATCTATGTCCAAGGTACGCAGTTTTACTATAGGAATGGATGATGAGAAACATAACGAAGCTGTGTACGCGGCGCAGATAGCAAAACATTTAGGTACTCAACATACAGAACTTTATATATCGGCAAAAGACGCTAAAGAGGTCATACCGAAGCTCTCATGGATGTTCGGAGAACCTTTTGCCGATTCGTCACAGATACCGACATATCTTGTCAGCAAAATGACACGCAGCCATGTTACGGTATCGCTCAGCGGAGACGCGGGGGATGAACTGTTCTGCGGTTATATGTCATATTCGTCGATCGGGCGTATTTGGAACAAAATGAAAGGGTATCCTTATGGTATAAGAAAAATCTGCAGTGCTCTTTTGACAGGATGCCCCCTGATCAGAAATAATCAGATATTGCAGACTAAATCGTATCTGCTTGGGGCAAAGTCGCCGGAGCATTTGTATGAATTGTCAAATGCGCAGGAGGCGTCAAATCTAAATATCGCGCTTGAGCGGTCAGTGTACCCGTACAAACATAATCAGCACCCCTACGGTGATCTGAAAGATACCCAAAGCCGTATAATGCTGATGGATATGGAAGTATACCATCCTGACGACATACTTGTAAAAGTGGACAGGACGGCGATGGCAGTGTCACTGGAAACGCGTGTTCCGATGCTTGACAAAGACGTGGTGGAGTTTGCATGGACTCTGCCGATAGATTATAAAAAGCAGGGAAATGAAGGCAAGCTTGTGCTGAAAGATGTGCTTTACAGATATGTGCCAAAGGAAATGATGGACAGACCTAAGACAGGTTTTGCCATTCCGATCACAAGATGGCTTAAAGAACCTGAACTGAGAGAATGGGCGGAAACTCTGCTTGACAGAAAGCTGATCGAGAGTCAGGGGATATTGAACGCGGACGAGGTAAGGCGTATATGGGATGACTTTATTGAAAATAATAACTGGCGAATACAGATATGGTATATATTGATGTTCCAAAGCTGGATGCTGGAACAAAAAAAATAGCGAAGATAACTTCGCTATTTTTTATGATTTTCCTTCATGATATTCTTTTTCAGTGTTTACGTTCCATATATTTGATTTGTCTTTTTTGTGTGCCAATATATTATCGACTGTCTCAAAAGAGGTCATCATAGAATGATCGATGTTATTATACCTATGCTGTCCGTTACGCCCGACACAATATAGATTGTCTATTGTATTTACGTATTCTATCAGATCGTCTATTTCGCCATATGTGTCAAAATATGCGGGATATGCTTTTTTTACTCTTTCGGCATGGGCATCGATCACGGCATTTTTGTCGCTTATCAGACCGATCTTTACCATTTCGTTTATGCCTAATTCCGTAAATTCATCATCAGTCATGTTCCAAAAATCATCGTCTTCCGTGCAAAAATATTCCAGTCCTATCCAAATAGTATGTTTCGAATCGTTGACCATATATGGTGACCAGTTATTATAAATTTGGAGACGTCCCATCCGGACAGCCGGGTCATGCACATATATCCAGTTATCGGGTACGATATTTCCTATTGTTTTGATCTTTGTTTTGTTTTTCAGGTCGAGTTTGGGAATAAGGACACCCAAAGTCCTGTAATCTCTGTAAGGAAGTCCTTTTGCTATGCGCAAAGGTTCTTCCGGCACATCATTCATGCCTTCGATTAAATCTTTCAGAGGCATAGATGAGATAATGATATCACCTTCTATGCTTTTTTCTTCGCCGTTTTCTAAATAACTAAGACTTGTGATCGTCTGGCGGTCATTTTTATGAAGTTTTATAACTTTGGCATTTGTAAGAATAGTGCCGCCCAGTTTTTCGACTTCAGACGCGGTTATATCCCAAAGCTGCCCCGGACCAAGCTTTGGGTAATGAAAGGCTTCGATCAAAGAGGTCTCTACATCGCGGTCTGATTTTTTCTGTGGCAGCATTTTGCTGAACACATCCTTGATAATAGCCATAACAGAGAGTCCCTTGGCACGCTGTGCGCCCCAGCTCGGATCGATCTCACTTGGATGGCGTCCCCATAAACTTTCAGTATAATTTTCAAAGAACATAGAATAAAGCTTTTTGCCAAAACGATTAATATAGAAATCTTCCAAGGACTTTTCTTCGCGTTTATGAAGAAGACTTGCCAAATAGCTGAGCATTGCCTGAAAAGTGTTTTTAAATCCCATATTAATGAAAAGTTCCGGCTTTAATTGAATTGGATAATCAAAAAACTTGTTGTCGAAGAAAATGCGCGATACGCGGTTCCTGTACAGCATAACACGGTCGGTTTTTTCAGGGTCGGGACCTCCGGCGGCAAGAGGGATATGGCGCTCCAATGCAATATCGTCTATAGACGGTGCGCCCTGCATAGGCATCATCATTTCCCACCAGTCATTTACTCTGGAAACTTTTGAAAAGAAACGATGCCCGCCCATATCCATGCGGTTTCCCTTGTAATTTACGGTCTTAGAGATACCGCCCATGTCTCTGCTTTCTTCAAATACGATCACTTCATATTCATCTTTTGCTCTATGCAATAATTCATAAGCTGCTGTCAGTCCGGCAGGACCGGCGCCTATTATCAATACTTTTTTCATTATATGCCCGCTCTCTTTATTTTAATATTGACTGCCGCGCACCATGTAATGTGCTGCTGTTTGAAAGGATGTCATTTACCGCGTCCATTCTAAGCCCCGCGTCGATAAAATCACAATATTTGCAAAAAGGATAATTTTGCCTTCCGTCTTTGATCAGGTTTCTGAGTTCCTGATATTTAAGGCTGTTCCATGCATCTTTGACGGTCATTTCAGACAGATCGCCAAAATCCGTCACCTCAAAATTATCACAGCAGCAGATACCCAGTTTTCCGTTAGGCATTATCCACATATCAGTGAACGGCATAAGACAGGTCTCCTTTATGATCTTTCGTGATTCCTGTTTGTTGGGCGCCGAACCTGCGCGGTTGGTGAGTACTTCTTTCAAATAACGCATTTGTATGAGAATGTCTACATCCTTAAATTCATCCGGATGCGATTTTACATAATCGTAGATTTCCTTTACATTATCGTGCAATTTCATATCAAGACAGTAATTGTTAATGATAAGCTGGTTTATATACGGAATGATTGATTTTGTCTTTTCTATATCAAGAAGCAGACCATTTGTTGACATAAATATAAATGCGTTTGGCAGTTTTTCCCTTGCATACTTGTGAAAATCCACGATTCTGGTGTCAAGCCATGGTTCGTTATTGCCGTAAAGTGTCAGATGACCACGGTAGTCCCATTCGGCGATCTGATCGATTATATTATAATAGAGCTTGTCCTCCATACGCTTGTAAGGACGTTTTTCGGCGTTTTTATTTGCCGTGCAGAATTCGCAGGTTGAATTACAGCGATTGATCGTCTCGATATTTATTATGTTCGGCTGTGGTATTTCATTGTTTTGCAAAAAGTAATCGATATATTTTTTCTGCAATTTCCTTCGTGTTATGAACTGCAGCTTTAAATAACTCTCGCTTGCCAGCCGCGGCAGGTACTTACGGGCGTTCCAACCAATTATTCCAGCAAAATTATGAATCCTTACCGGCATAAAAACCTCATTTCTGCATCCGAAATGCACATTTTTAAAAACATTATATCGCCATGCCATTTTTCTGTCAACTCTGACAAATTCAGGTATGGATATGTAATTCCGCGCACAATTCTTGAAACAATATATTTAATATTTTGTAATTATGTGATAAAATAATAAAACAAAATAATAATAACAATAAATCATAAAAATATGTTAGGAGAAAGTTTAATGAGCAAACAGGAAAAAAACGCGCAGATAATGAATTACGTTAAAATAGCAAGACCTGACCACTGGATAAAAAATATATTTATAATGCCGGGGCTTGTTCTCGCGGTGATCCTTATTGGCAGACCGGAGGATATTGTGCAATTCATAATAAAGCTTTTGGCGGGTTTCTTTGCCACATGCTTTATTGCGTCGGCAAATTATGTTATAAATGAGTGGCTTGATGCAGAATTTGACAAGTATCATCCGACTAAGAAATACCGCCCTGTGGTAAGTCAGAATATGAAATTTTCATGGGTTATGGTAGAGTATTTTATATGTATTGTCATAGGTATAGGACTTTCATTTTTGGTAAATCTGCCATTCATCCTGACGGAAGTATGGCTTCTTGTCATGGGTATCCTGTACAATGTTAAACCGATCCGAACAAAGGACATAGTTTATTTGGATGTGCTCTCGGAATCGATCAACAATATGATAAGGCTGCTGCTTGGATGGTTCATTATCTGTGAGAATGTATATCCCCCTTCAAGCATCCTTGTAGGGTACTGGATGGCGGGTGCGTTTTTAATGGCAGTAAAGCGCTACGCTGAATACAGGATGATCGGTGATCCGAAGACGGCAGGTTCATATCGTAAATCATTTGCAAAATATACAGAAGCGTCGCTTCTATGTTCATCGTTCTTTTATGCACTGTGCGCCACATTTTTAATAGGGATATTTTTGCTAAAGTACAGAATTGAATATATAGTGGCGATACCCTTTCTGTTTCTGTTGTTCTGTTATTATCTTTATATCGCCCATAAGCCTGATTCGGCGGCACAGAAACCCGAGAAACTTTTCAGGGAGAAAAAGCTTATGATGCTTGTGGGTTTGCTTGTGGTGTTGTTTGCGGTACTGACACTGGTAGATATACCGATAATGAAAATGTGGGAGACGGCGTTCTTTATACCTACGGGAATATAGTAAGCCGCGTTGTCAGTAATTTATTTCCAAGGTCTGAACTTTGTCGGACTGTCCTGTTACTTTGGCAACAATCGTGCATATGCCGTGTTCGCTGTCAGGTACGGAAAAATATGTATTTGGTGAAAAATCCTGATACATTTCGGTGTCTTCGCCTGCGGGAGTGAGAAGTATTCTGTATTCCATATCCTGTGGGCGGTTTGAAGCCACCCTATAAGCGGCAGTATCCGTTTCTCTATCCGTGCGTTCAGGATCTGTCCGATATATGCCATATATGCAAGGTTCCATACTCTGCCGTTTGTCGGCGTACGAAGCATAAAAATATCTGCTGCTTTCTTCATATGGCTGCGACATCACTTTCCAAAACACATCAGTAAATACTGTCGCGCCTTCAGTGTTCAAATGCTGCACATCCTTAAAATTATCAACTGACTGAATATCCATATATTCTTCCCGGCATATATTAAAGTCATAATATTCTACATCATATTCCCACGCGATAGAATTGATCTTGTCAATATAGGCATCGTAATCATCGGTAGCCAGTAGATGCAATTCATAGACAGGAGAACTGAACAAAGTTATTGCTATGTTATTTTCACGGCAGTATTCAAGGATTTTCCTTAAATACTTTTCCGCGTCAGGTGTGATCGGCTGCTCTTTTATCTTTAACTCATATTGATATAAAAGATCCCCATCCGTCAGCTTTTCAGTCGTATAATCATATCCCTTATCCGTAAATTCTATTATTGTATTCCCGGCATCATCTGTTATCCGATAACGATACTTCCTGTAGTCCTCACTACGCTTTATACGAACCTGTCTGTCAACATATTCATTGTCAAAAAGCATGCTTTTGTATCGTATAAACGGAAAGAATGTATCCAAATAATATTCAGGCTCATATACATCGAAGATATACCGGAGCTTATTTAATGAAAATTTCATTTCGTCAATATTTCTCCAGTTGTCTATCATACTGTCACGGCTTGAGAAATCTCCCCTCCGTGTAGACAGATCATAGTACAGTTCCAAATATACATGTTCCAAATCATGTTTTTTGTCTATCTCTTTTAAAATGTAATATGATGCGTTTAGTCTCTGTCCCGGAGTAGCAAAATCAAAATTATTTTTTCCGTTCAACTCATCAAGTATATACGGATCAATATCCTCATATATATGTGATGAGCCGATATACAGACAGTCGATATTATCCTTATATGAATAGTAGTTATGCCACAGTATTCTTGACCATTGGTTAAAACTGTCCTCTGCGTCCGTATAAATATAATTCAGACAATTTGCCACAAACAGGATCACAAATACCATAAGCGCCAAATATCCGATTGTTTTAACTATTTTTTTATGAAGAAGTGCTTTAAAATTGGAAATAAATAAACTCACTTGTGTCATACTCTACTCCATAACATCCGAACAGCAAGATCGTAAACAATAATCCCGTTTCAATAACGATTCTCAGATACCATTTCTGTTTCAATACGGCAGAAACGGCATCCGTTCCCTTATATTTTTGAAAATCGATATATCCAAGCACAAAAATTGCAGTGAGCAGCACGTTAAGATATTCTTTGCTTACCCCTAATCCATATATCGCTCCATTAAACATTGAAATCAGGTCAAACTGCACCATGCTCCTGAACATATCGACCGCACTTGAAAGCTGACCTGCCCTGAAAAACACCCAGGCAATACAGACAAGCACAAATGTGGCAAGCCTCTTTGTAAGCCTCGCCCCAAAGCTGTCTTTATACGTATACAGCGTACTCCTTAATTCCCTTATAAATTCCCCTGCTATCTGATATGCCCCGTTCAAAAATCCCCATACAACAAATGCCATTGACGCACCATGCCACAATCCGCTGACAGTAAACACGATCAGCAGATTTATCCTTCTCCTTAACGCACCTTTACGATTGCCTCCAAGCGGTATATACAGATAATCCCTGAACCATCCTGATAACGAGATATGCCACCTGCGCCAAAACTCTTTTACACTCTGTGAAAAATAAGGCGCATTGAAATTATCTGTCAGTTTTATTCCAAAGAAATACGCGGCGCCTCTTGCGATGACCGAATACCCGTAAAAATCACAATAAATCTGTATCGCAAAGAAAAATGTCGCCGCCATCACCAAAAATCCCTTATACTCGTCAGGATTTCCATATACAGTATTTACAATGACAGCCGCTCTGTCCGCGATAACTACTTTCAGGAAAAATCCCCACAGCATAAGCACGAAGCCTCTTCTGAAATTTTCCCAGTCAAACTTTTTTGCAGTATAAAGCTGAACCAGTAAATTTTTTGAACGTTCAATAGGACCTGCAACCAGCTGCGGAAAAAATGATATAAACAAAGCATATCTGAAAAAATTTTTCTCAGCATATATATCGCCCCTGTACACATCGATAAGATACCCAAGCGCCTGCAAAGTATAAAAAGAAATCCCAACAGGCAGTATTATATTATGCTCCCATGTGACCTGCCCTATATGTACGGCTGACAATATCCTGTTTATATTTATTACCGCAAAATTAAAATATTTAAAAAATCCCAGTATACAAAGGTTGATCATCAGGCAGGCAGCGAGGCATAATTTCCGACTGTTTATATTTTGCAGTTTTTCCAATATAAGCCCTGCCGCATATGTAATAACCGTACATGAAAAAAGCAGAAGGATATAGATTGGATTCCAACTCATATAAAAGTAATAGCTTGCCGCCAAAAGCCATATATATCTCACTTTATTGGGAAGTGTATAATACACCAGAACCACTATTGGGAAAAATATGATAAATTGTGTAGAGTTAAAAATCATTTTTTTATTTTATCCTTGATGAATATTTATGTATGAGTAAAAAATGTAAAGTTTATAATAAATATTATGTATACTTATTTATGCACGGATTGCATATATAACGCACGAATTATATTATATCATAAATACTGTTTCCTGCAAGTCTTAATATCGTGTATATGGTGTTATACAAACTTCTTGTAACAAAATATTTAATATTTTTAAATTATGTGATAAAATAGCATAATGATAGTAAGAAATCGTAAAATATGTTGAAAGAAAATTTAATGAGCAAACAGGAAACAACAGCGAGAGATATTATAATATGAATGATATTAAAATGACAAAAAACAGGCTTTCCGATTATAAAGCAGTTATATTTGACCTTGACGGCACATTGTATTATCAAAAACCGTTCAGAATAAAAATGATGTGTTATCTGGTATGCCGTGCACTTTCTCATCCGTCATGCATTAAAGACATACTTATCATCAAAAAATACAGGGAAGTTCGTGAAAATTGGGCGTTACACGAGACGGAATGTGAATATCCGTCCGATATGGACTTAAATAACAGGCAATATTTATATGTGGCAAAGATTAAAGGGACGACACCTGAAAGGGTGAAAAAAGCAGTCAGTTTTTTTATGCTTGAGGCGCCTTTAAAGCTTTTGCCGCAATATAGAGATGAAGTTATATATTCGATAATCGAGCAGCTGCGTGAGAAAAAAATAACTATAGTTATATATTCTGACTATCCTGTTGAAGATAAACTGAAGGCACTTGGGATAACGGCTGATTTTTGCTTTACATCGGCTGATGCAGGGATAGGCTGTATGAAGCCTGATCCAAAAGGGATAAGGGTAATACTTGATACGCTTGGTATAGGCGCGGGCGAGGCTGTAATGATAGGTGACAGATATGAAAAGGATGGGCTGGCTGCAAAAGCTAACAATATGGATTATATAATTGTTTCGTCTTTAAAAAAAGAGCGTGAAAGTCTGAATATTACCGTTTAAGCTTATTAAGAAATGCTTCCATATATGATCCCAGGATATAAACTGCTAATATAGACGGAAGGAGAACCAGTATATATAGGCGCAGATCGTTATAATCGTAACCATAGGCGGTGAGTGCTGAGGTAATTGCCTTCATGCCATACCAACAGATCAGGCTGTGTACCAGATACATTCCGTACGAGACCCGACCGCATTTGGAAGTAATATCTGCAAAAAATGACAGCACCTTGTTATGAGGTGTTTTTAATTCCATATGGATCAGACTGACCGCGAGCCAGTAAAAAGATATCCCCGTAAGAGAAGGCATAACCGTATAGAGATAACTGCCATTTTCGGGAAGCAGAAAAAGCCTCAGTGAAAGCAGACATATCACTATAAACAATGTAACGGAAACAATTAACGGACAGCGTTTGCTGAAGCTTTGGGAGTCACGGTCGTTTTCCTGAAAATAAAGTATAATGCCTAGCGTAAAGCAGGGAAGTTGGTTTGTAAAAAAATAATATAGGAACGAATTGTTTCCCGGATAAAGATCACCGCCGGAGATTTTAATTATATACCGCAGTAAGAAAATATTTGCGATGAGAAAAATTAAAGGGAGCACATATAACAAACGCAGGTTTATTTGGCAAAGCTTCCTGCACAGAGACACTAAAAAGGGAAATATAAGGTACAATATGAATGCAGTGCCTATATACCAGCCGCCGGGGAAGACATCGTTGATATATTCGGGGAAAAATCCATGTATAAAAAAGATGTTTGTAATGATTGCGGGCAGCGTCCTGTTCATGACAAAACCGGGTACGAAATGAAAAATATCAATTATTATTGTGTTGAGAATAAAATTTAATGCGAGCATTATCAAAAATCCCGGGGCAAGACGAAAATACCGCCGTGCGGTAAAGATAATATAATTTTTGAAAAAAGCCTGTTGCGGAGTTTGGGCAAGCTGGCAAAACCATGAGCAGCACAGCGCCATGCCCGACACGAGGAAAAAAATCTGGCATCCCATCTGACCATAATTTATGATCCCTCTGCATCCTTCCATATCTTTCATTATGAAGTGCCTGTTGTGTACGATGATTATCATTATAATGCCGATACCCTTTAAAACATCCAGTGATTTAAGTCTGTTATTCATAACTGTCTCCATTCATACAGTGCTGTCAGATTTACTGCAATGTTAATAGTATACCACAAAATTGTGATGTTTTTAATAGAAAAACAAGAAAAATATGTGCATTATGTAATCTATACACGAAAGCGAAAATCGTATACAATAAAAGATAAAGCATTTATTATAATTCATTATATTTATTTGAAGCGTACAAAAGCGGCAAGGGGGGATATTAAGATGAAAAAAAGGTTTATATATAAAAATTTAGGAGCTGCTTTGATCTTTTGCGGAGTGTTATTTAATTTAAAACCTGTTATGGCAGCAGAGACTCTTCCGGCAGCACCGGCAACTGCTGTAGAGGATCAGGCTGTTATCGTTCCTCCGGTTGATTATGAGACGGCTCTGCTGCAGCAGGCGCAGATGGAAATCGTTCAGCAGGGACTGCCGCTTCACAAGTACCATATCATAAATATTCTGGGTGATTCGATCACTGAAGGCATAGGAGCAAGTTCTATTGATAAGGCATATCCGTCGGTGATAGCCAGACTTACAGGTGCGAAAGTAAATAATTACGGTCTTTCATGCTCAAGGATCACTGATATAGTTTCCGATAATTCAAATCCTGCCTCATTTATAGACAGAATGTATAATATGAGTAAATATGCCGATTTGATAATAGTTTTTGGCTCTGCAAATGATTTTTGGTTTGGCGACTGTCCCATAGGCAGCAGTTCGGATACTCAGACAGATACTTTTTACGGTGCTTTAAATACGATGATAAAATATCTGAAAAGTGCGTATCCTAATGCCGATATAGTCTTTCTAACTTCATATCAGCAGAGCAAGGATGCTGACGAGACGCATTCATATAAGAGAAGCACCTATGGAAATTTCGGAACAGGGACGATGAGTGATTACAGGAAAGCTATACTTGACAGATGCCAGTATTATGGCGTACCTGTTCTTGATCTGTATGCTGACTATGAACTTAACACTGTTGACAATCGCGAGGCTCTTGAAAAATACGGACAATATCTGTGTGACGGATGCCATCTTAATGATGCAGGATATAATCTCCTTGCGCGGAAGATATATAAATTTATAATGCAGGATTTAAACTGTTATGTTCCTGAATACGTAAATATAAATGGGATAGTATTTGAGACCGCGGCACTGCCCGGGTTGATAAAAAACGGCAGTTTTGTATTGCCGGACGGCTCTGTGCTTGTCAGCAAGCCGGGATTTGAAGTCGATGCCGCGATGCCCCTTCAGCAGGTATATCAAAACCTTATTGTATCGGCATACTATTAATTTTATACAGGCGGGATTTTTATGAAATTTGTCAAAAATTACTGGCATTGGCTGTTGGTTTGCTGTATTTTCTTCGGAGAGGCAATAATATTGCTTGTGCTTGGTGACAATATATATGCGGCGGTATGTGATAATCTTGATCTGTTCATAGCGCAGCTCAAGATGCTTAGCGATAATGACGCTTTCTTCACTTTTGGACGCAGTGTGTCTATGCCGATGTTAAATGGGATAGACAGGGATTACTTCCCATCAGAGTTTTCAATTTATAACATATTGTATTTTATTTTGCCGGATCTGTACGCGTATATTACCGGGTATCTGCTCAAGATCGCGCTTTCGGTGGCTTCATCGGTATTACTGGCAAAGTATCTGCTTAAAGAAAGCTATGCAAAGTATGAGAAGCCCTTGGCACTTGCCGCACTTGCATTTTCGCTTCTGCCGCTTTACCCGGCGTATTCCCTGTGTTTTGCTTCGATGCCGCTTGTATTGTATCTTTTGATAAAGATATACAGAGAATCTAAATGGCAGTTATTTGCGGCATTATTTTTTTATCCGCTTGTTTCGTATTTTTCATTTTTCGGCGCGTTTATTTTGGGATATATATTGATAGCGGCGGCAGCGCTGTCAATAAAGGATAAAAAAATATGCACGCGCATGTTGGGAGCTTTTATAGTACTTGCGGCAGGATATGTGTGTTTTGAATACAGGCTTTTTGGAATAATGTTCTTTTCAGATACTGAAACCATAAGGAGTACTATGGTGGTGGCATCTTATGATGCTTCGGGGATTTGGAAAAGCTTTGCCGACGCGTTCTTAAATGGTGTCTCGCATGCAAGGACTCTTCACACTTATTTTGTGCTTCCTGTCTGCATTGTATATTTTATTTGGAATAACATACGCTATATAAAAGACAAGGCATATTCTGAAATTGCTGCGGATACTTTTAACCTGACAATGATGTTCATTGTATTTAACTGTGCGGTCTATGCGCTTTATTACTGGGAACCTCTGAGAAATCTCGTAGAAACACTGCTTCCGCCGCTTAAAGGATTTCAGTATGGCAGGACGGTATTTTTTAACGCGTTTGCATGGTATTTTGCGTTTTTTATAGTTTTGAGGACAATATATGAACGAAAGCGGCATATAGCATGTTTATTTGGAATAATAGCGGTTGTTATTGTCGGCGCTTCACAATGTGAGTACAGTGACTTCTTTAATACGGTATACTGCAATGTGTACAAGCTTGTAAAACATACAGAGGTAAATCAGTTAAGTTATGGTGAATTTTACGGCAGCAGCCTGATGGACAAAATAAAGGATGATATAGATTACACTCCTGATCAGATGGCTGCAGCATACGGACTTCATCCCGCACTGCTTTCATATAACGGTATATCGACTGTTGATGGTTACTGCGGTTATTACAGCGAGGAATATAAAGAGCGTTTCAGGGAGGCGATAGCGCCTGTGCTTGATACTGATGATAACTGGCGGTCATATTATGATGACTGGGGATGCAGGGCATATATATTTTCGGCTTCGGGAGAAAATACATATGACTTTGGAGCAAATGCCGAAGCTCCCGCGCAGGAGATACTTATAGATGAGCAGAAACTTTCGGAGCTTGGGTGCAGTTATATTTTTTCGAGATTTGAAATTACAAACGCCGATGAGATGAAACTTGATTTTGCAGGCAGATACAGCGATGATAAAGTCCCGTACAGTATATATCTGTACAGACTGATATAATACAGCATAGCGGTAAAAGAAAGGAAAAACAAATGGACAAGAAAAGAATTTTATTATTTTATCCGCCGGGAGCGCTTTTTCAAAGAGGAGAGGACAGATGCCAGCAGAACATCGACGACGGTTCGGCTCAGGCAATGCGCGCATGCAACGATCTGGGATATGCCGCGGCAATTCTGCTAAAAGGCGGATATGAGGTAAAGCTTCAGGACTATCAGACACAGGGCGATGATTTTAATGCGCTTTGTAAAGATTTGGATAGCTTCAAGCCTGATATGATAATGATGAGCATTACAAACACCACGATATTTGATGATATAAAGGTGATAAATGAGATAAAGAAAAGGCATGACCCGATCGTAGTATTAAAAGGAGCGCTGTTTTTTGCTCCTGAACAGGCGTTGCTTGACATGCTGGATCTTACAAATGTCGATTATCTTATCGGCGGAGAGATAGACTTCTGTATAGGCAAAATCGCGGACTATTGCTTTAAAGGTGTGGGAACGCCGGGTGAAATAAACAATATTCTTTATAAGAATGAAGAAGGCAGGATGATACCGACCATGTTCCACATTTGGGACGATGATCTTGACGCACAGCCTTTTCCGGCAAGACAGCTTATGAACAATTCGCTTTATATAAGACCCGATACCAAGGAGCCTATGGCTACGATACAGACTGCGCGCGGCTGCCCGAGCAGATGCGTGTTCTGCCTTACCCCCGAGATATCGGGAAAAAAGGTGAGGTTTAGAAGCCCGCAGAATGTGCTTGAAGAAATGATAGAGTGCTATGAAAAATTCGGGATAAGGAATTTTTTCTTTAAGGCGGATACATTTACGATAAATCCTGACTGGGTAAAGGAAATGTGTGAGCTTATCATAAACTCAAAGCTTTACGGAAAAATTCAGTTTACTGCCAATTCGCGCGTCCGCCCGTTAAAAAAAGAAACGCTTGAACTTATGAAAAAGGCGGGATGCTTCCTTGTGGCTTTCGGGTTTGAATCGGGAAGCGACGAGATACTTCAAAAAATGCAGAAGGGCACCACGGTAGAAGAAAACAGACAGGCGGCACGGTGGTGCAAGGAAATAGGACTTCCGTTTTGGGGATATTTTGTTATTGGATTTCCGTGGGAGACAAAAGAGGACATACTCCTTACCAAAAAGCTTGTTATGGAAACAGATCCTGATTTTATCGAGGTAACGATAGCGCTTCCTTTTTACGGGACACCGATGTATGAAATCTGTAAACAGGAAAATCTTCTTGAGAAGTCAGTGCTTGGCAGTGACTTTTTCCACTCAAGCGCGAAGGGGACAATGTACCTTTCCATAGATGAAGTTATGAAGTTACGCAAGAATATATTGCTCAGCTTTTATTTAAGACCTAAGTATATTTTGAGAAAAATGAAAGAGTGCGTCACACAGCCGGGAGTTTTTGTCCAGTATGTGAAGTACGGGATAAAGCTGGTTGTCAACCTGTTTAAGTAAAGGAAAAATATGAGTTACATTAAAAAAATACATCTGCCCGAATGGCTGACGGCAGGTGCCGCGTTCGCATATTATTTTATAATGGCACTTTACAAGCTGACGCAGACCCCAATATGGCAGGATGAAGCTATGGAGTTTTATTGTTCACTGCCTGTAAAAGGAGCTATACGCGGCGTCACTCAGTATGCGACAATGTATGAGAGAATGGCAAAGATACAGCAGCAGCCGCCGCTTTATAACTGGCTTATGTGCTTGTGGCTTCAAATAAGCGAAGACGAATGGTGGTACCGTTTTTCGAGTGTGCTTATGGTGTTTGGGGCGGCTGTGGGGCTGTATTTTATAATAAGAAGATTATGCAACCGCTATTTAGCGGCTTTTTGCGTTATAATATTTTCCAGTATTTATATAATAATGTACTATGTTAAAGAAGCTTCTGAGTATGCTCTGCTTTTGATGTTTTTGTTCTGGCTTATTTATGCGTATGTGCTTATCTGTGAGAATGTTACTGTGAAAAGGATCGTGGCATTTACTGTATTGTGCGTGCTCTCGGTGTATACGCATTACGGCGCGGTATTTGCCGTTGTGCCTATGGCGTTAAGCGTTGTCATTATGATGTTCAGGCAGAAGGAGTGGAGAAATCTTAAGGCAGCTTTGCTTTTGGATGTTTCCGCGGTCATATTTGGCGGTATTCCCTTGGTGCGGTTCTTTTTGATACCGCAGTCTGCTAATCAGGTTTCGACACTGTTTGGCGAAAGAGAAATAATTATCGAGAACGGAAATATTATCGGTGACATTATTTTCAGCATATCAAGCGTATTCAGGTGGTGCGTGCTTGATATTGACAGGGATACGGAAAAAATAGGCTTTTTGGTGGATCTGGCAGGATTGGTGATTTTGGCAGTTATTATATTTGTCGCCGTTAAGACGGGTAAAAAAGTTCTCCGCTCATTTTTATGGTGCAACATTGCTGTGTTTACGATTTACTATGTTATAACTAAGCTTAACCTGTACGCGTATGGCTGGTATGGTAATCGTTATAATATGTTTATCTTTCCATTATGGTTTGTGCTGATAGCGGTATCTTTGTATGAATTTGCGGTTATTCTGAAGCGTTCGGATAAAAAAGCGGTGTTTAAGGCAGCATATATCATTCAGGCGGGGATGATTTTGGCATGTGTATTATACTGTGCTTACGGAGATTACAGAGTAAGCAATCATTGGTGGAAAATGGATCTGCGGACTGTCGTAAACAAATGGTATGGGGAAGAAGGGTATAATGTGCCTACTCTGCTTGATTTCCATCAACGGTATGCGTTTGTTTACTATTTCACTCATAATGAGCAGTATGATGAGCAACTGTGGGAAAAAATCAAATGGAATGAAGAAATCGAGACATATTCAACAAATCTGGCAGGAATTTGGCAGAAATATATATATGAAATATATGGGGGAGAGCTTCCCGATGAGCTTTATTTGGTAACAGGACAATATAATGTCTTTGTTAAAGCTTTTGAAGAATTCGGATACGATGTTACAGCAGAGGTAGATACGACGGCAAAACTGTATCATATGGTATTTGATCCTGACAAACCTCAAGTGTTGGAATTTGAATAAAGGGTAAAATATGGTCATCATTCATGTAATGGGCGGGCTTGGAAATCAGCTTTATCAATATGCGTTGTCTGAAAAGCTGAAAGCGCTCGGAAAAGAAGTAAAATTGGATTTTTATGCTTATAAGTATGCGCAGGGCGATGAAAAGGAATGGCGGAAACTTGAACTGGACCGCCTTGAGGGACTTGAGTATGAAGAATGTACCCTAAAAGAACACATTCTGTACAGAGACAGCAGTATGAAACTTACAGACAGAGTGCGCAGGAAGCTGTTTGGCAGACATGACAGGACTGTAAATGAAAACGGCGACTATATGCCTGAGATATATCAGATGGACGATGTATATCTGTACGGCTTTTGGGGATGTGAGAAGTATTATGAGGACATTATCCCATTGCTGCAGCAAAAGATAAATTTTCCCGAAAGCGATGATCCGAAAAATATAAAAACAGCTGATGATATGGCAGGGGAGGAGTCCGTAAGCCTTCATATCAGGCGCAGAGATTATCTTACAGTGGCCGGCGGAAGACGTTATATGGGAATTTGTACCGATGAATACTATAGATCGGCGATGGCGTATATAGATGAAAAGGTTAAAAATCCTGTATACTATATTTTCTCGGATGATGCGGAGTATGTAAGGGAACATTTTAACTGTGCAAATATGAAAATAGTTGACTGGAATAAAGAAGAAGACAGTTTGTATGACATGAAACTTATGAGCTGTTGTAAACACAATATATGCGCTAACAGTACTTTCAGCATATGGGGCGCCAGACTGAATAAAAATGAAAACAAGATCATGATACGTCCGCTTCATCATGATAACTATGAGACATCCGATATCGCACAGATACAGGATCATTGGAAAAACTGGTTCCTTATCGATCCTGAGGGAATGCGATGCACAGTGGAGGATAAAAATGTCCGATTTACTGAATAATGAACTGATATCGATCATTGTGCCTGTCTATAATATGGAAAAGTATTTATCAAGGTGCGTTGATTCCATTATTTCACAGACTTATGATAAAATAGAGATAATACTTGTTGACGACGGATCTACAGATAATTCGTCTTCCATGTGTGATCACTATGCCCGAAAAGACGAGCGTATAAAAGTGGTGCATAAGTTGAACGGAGGGCTTTCGGACGCGAGGAACGCAGGATTTGCCGTGGCGACAGGAAGTTATATCGGTTATGTGGACAGTGATGACTGGATAGAGCCTGACATGTACGAGAAGATGTACTATGCATGCGTGGAAAACGACGCGGAACTTGCGGTATGCAGGTATTTTTGCGAGACAGACGATAGTAAAGTCTGCAATAGCAATGACTGCGAAGACTCTGCGTATGACACCGTTCTGCTTTCGAGAGACAGCTTGCTGAGGATATATATCGGCGGACATGACAGGTATATAATATATAATTCCGCATGGAGTAAACTGTACAGACGCGATCTGATAGAGGATATGGTTTTTCCCAAAGGAAGAAATTCTGAGGACATAATGTATACTACCCGTGCGTTCTGCCGGCTGAACAAGGCGGTATATATAGACAAGGCACTGTACCACTATGTACTTGACCGCAAGGACAGTATTATGAACGTGGCAAGGGGAGAGCGGATGTTTGATGATGAGATCCCGTTCTGGCGCGAGCACATCGCATGTATACGCGATATGGTATCAGAAGAAATGGCTGATCTTGCCGCATATCATTTTTGGAGAAGACTGCTGTTTTATTATATAGATATGAAAAAAGCGGGTGGAGAAAATGAAAAGTATGCCCGAAAACTTATAGATGAGATAAAATCCGATAAAACAGAGATCGACCGCATATATAAAAGCGGCGTAGTGTCAGGAGGCGACAAGGCGAGAATGAAGCTTTTTATGTTGAGTCCCATGCTTTATGCTAAGACGGTAAGCGTCTATGACAATGTGGTGATCCCGGTCAGAAGACGCATCAAGGAGGATCAAGTTGCTTTTTAATTCGTATATATTTGTTTTTGTATTTTTGCCATTGGTAGTAATAGGATATTATTGGCTGCATAAGCTTGAAAAGCCGAGGATGGCTCTTGGCTTTCTGCTACTGATGTCAATGTGGTTTTACGGTTATAACAGTGTGGAATACCTGTTGCTGCTGGCTGTAAGCATTATATTGAATTATGCGGCAGTGCAACAGATGACAAAGTCACAGGAATTGTGGAAAAGGCGTTTCCTGCTTGCGGCAGGGATAGCGGTCAACATCGGGATATTGTTTTATTTTAAGTACTATGACTTTTTTATCGAAAATGTAAATGCGGTATTCAAAACCGACTTAAAGCTGATGGGGATTATGCTTCCCCTCGGTATAAGTTTTTATACTTTTCAGCAGTTATCGTATGTCATAGATTCGTACAGAGGAGAATGTGAAAATTACAGTTTTTTGGAATATGCTTCATATGTATCGTTTTTCCCGCAGCTTATAGCCGGACCGATAGTGTATCACAACGAACTGATACCCGCGCTTAAAGATAAGGCAAACCACAGACCTGATTATGAGAATTTAAGCCGCGGGATATACGCGTTCGCGCTGGGACTTGCCAAAAAGGTGCTTATAGCCGATACTTTTTCAAAGGTAGTGGCTATAGGGTACGACAGCATGAATGACTTAAATACGGTGAGCGTTCTTACTGTAATGATCTGTTACTCGATGCAGATATATTTTGATTTCAGCGGTTATTGTGATATGGCGTATGGCATAGGATACATGTTTAATGTCAGGCTTCCGATAAATTTTAACTCGCCGTATAAGGCGGCATCGATTTCGGAATTTTGGGACAGATGGCATATGACGCTGACGCGTTTTTTTACAAAGTATGTCTATATACCACTTGGAGGCAGCAGAAAGGGCAGGCTGAGGACATATATAAATGTCATGATCGTATTTTTGGTCAGCGGTATATGGCATGGCGCTAACTGGACATTTATTTTATGGGGTATAATAAACGGTATAGGAAACATTTTCGATAAAATTTTCGGCAGATTTTTTAAATGGGTGCCTCATGCCGTGGGAGTGGCGCTTACGTTTGGCTTTTCTACTTTTGCGTGGAGTCTTTTCAGGGCTGATTCAGTAAACGATGCTGAATTTCTGTGGAAACATATGCTCAAGAGAGGAAATAACGCGCTTTATCAGCCTATTACAGATATATTCAATGATATTTTGGAAGTTAAGATACTCTGCAGGATAGGCATCGGTGGGTTAGTGGAAAAATTTCCGTTCGTGCCGCTGATGATGTTTATAGTTATTACTTTGTCTGCATGCTTTTTTATGAAAAATACACAGGAAAAAGTTGAAAATATGAGGTTTAACACGCGGAAACTGATCGTAGTGGTGGTTTTGATCATGTGGAGTATAATGTCGCTGTCGGATGTAAGCGAATTTTTGTATTTTAATTTTTAATATTACAGATGGTGGTTTAATGGACGACAAAGAAAAAGTCTGCCGTAAATGGTTTAAAAATTGTATAACGACATTGCTCATATCAGTGATCGGATCATTTATATTGTTCTGGGTAATAGATCCGTATTTTCATTTCCATAAGCCGTTTGATTTTGTTTCATACAGGTTGTACGATGAACGTTATACCAATGATGGCATTTCAAGGCATTTTGACTATGACGCGGTCATTACGGGCACATCTATGGCGCAGAATTTTAAGACAAGTGAGGCGGATCGCCTTTTTGGAGTAAAGGCTGTTAAAGAAACATTTTCCGGAGCTGATTACAGTGAACTTTCGGATAATCTTGGAAGGGCGTTGAAATATAATGATGATTTGAAAGTTATCATATGGGCGATGGATTTTAATGCTCTGATGCGCGACAAGGATTATAAAGCATATGATGATTATCCGATATATTTATATGATGACAGTCTGTTTAATGACGCGTCATATGTGTTTAATAAATCTATATGGTATCATGGAGTGCTTACAAGTCTGTATATGACATTGACAGGTCAGCCAAGTACCACGTTTGATGAATATTCCTCATGGGAAAAGGAAACGGGATATGAACATATTATGGCGACGTATAATCGGTGGGAAGAAAAGGCAGAGATGACGCAGGGGCTTAATGATGATGATAAGATAATGGTAGAGGAGAATGTCAGACAAAATTTTATAGAACTTATAAACCGTTTTCCAAATACAACTTTTTATATTTTTTATACTCCATACAGTATCATCTGGTGGGATTTTATGAATCAGGAGGGCATGATGAATATGCAGTTTGACGCGGAACGTATTGCTACCGGGCTTTTACTTGAATGCCCTAATGTGAAGCTGTTTAATTTTAACGATAAATATGATATAATTAACAACTTGGATAATTATAGGGATAAAGAGCATTACGGTCCCTGGATAAATTCACGGATACTTGAATGGATGGCGGTGGGCGACGGGCTTGTTACTAAGGATAATTATCAGGAACTTCTTGAAAAAGAAAAAGAGCATTATCTTAATTACGATTATGAGAGTATTTTTAAACAGGAGCATTAACCTATGGATATTAAGGACATTGTAAAAAAGCTTGGTTATATACTTAATAAAAAACAGAAATTGCATATATTCTTTTTGGGGATAATGATATTTATAGGCGGCTTTTTAGAGACGATAAGCGTATCGGCTGTTCTTCCTGTAATATCTACCATACTGAACAGGGAAAATGCGCTGCAGAATAAATATATCAGATTGGTAATGGAGACGCTTAATGTTAAGGATATCAACGGTCTGACCACGATATTCCTTGGTGCGCTTATTGTCATATATATTGTAAAAAACCTGTTCCTGCTCTGCCTTGTAAATGAGCAGAACAGATTTATAGCCTTTAACAGAAATAAGCTTATAAGCCAAGTGCTCAGAGAATTCCTTAACAGACCGTATGAATTTTATCTTGATGCCGATATACCGACTGTGTTCAGGCTGACAGACAGTGATATCCCTAATGTGTTCAATGTGCTTATGTCGCTTATCTCGCTTACGTCTGAGGCGGTCGTCTTTGTGCTTCTCAGCGCTACCCTTTTTATTCTTGACCCTGTTCTGACAACATTTATAGTGATCATTTTTGGAATTGTCACGATCATCATGGTAAAGGTACTTAAGCCGGGGCTGTCTAAATTAGGCGCTAAAAATCAGGCAATACAGTCAAGGATAGCAAAATGGAGGATACAGGCGATATACGGCATAAAGGATGTAAAGGTACTGCATAGAGAGGCGTTTTTTGCCGACAATTATGAAGAAAGCGGAAAAACGGGGGCTTCGTACAGCCGCAGATACTCGGTGATAAACAATATCCCGAGGCTTTTGATAGAAACGGTATTTATGACCAGCATTCTGCTTTATATCATATTTTATATCAATACGGGTAATGATACATCGAATATAATAGAAACACTTACAGCATTTGCGGTTGCGGCGATGAGGCTCATGCCGTCGGTGAACAGGATCAATACGTATATGACAGACATTTCTTATTTCAGACCATGTCTTGATTATGTATACGAGAATATGAATATCGATGAGATAAGCAAAAAAACAAATCAGACACTTCTTGCGGTTGATACGTCAAAGACGATGGAACTTCACGATAAGATCGAGCTTAGAGGCATTGTATATGCTTATCCCAATACAGACACGCTGATATTTGATAATGCCGATATGGTCGTGCCATATGGCAGATCGGTTGGTATTATGGGGCCTTCTGGCGCAGGAAAATCAACAATAGTAGATATACTTCTCGGATTACTTAAAGTACGTTCGGGAAAAATAACCTGTGATGGAGTAGATGTATTTGACAATTATCCGGCATGGCTTGCGCAGATTGGATATATTCCACAGTCGATTTATCTGGTGGACGAGCCTGTCAGGAATAATATAGCCTTTGGCATAGCGGATGATGAGATTGATGATGAAAGGATTTGGGAAGTGCTTGAAGAAGCACAGTTAAAGGAATTTATCAAGACTCTGCCTGAAGGCTTGGATACTGCTATCGGAGACAGAGGGATAAGACTTTCCGGCGGTCAGCGCCAGCGTCTTGGCATAGCAAGAGCGCTTTATCACGATCCGGAGATACTCGTATTTGACGAGGCAACTTCTGCGCTTGACAATGAGACGGAGCAGGCTGTTATGGAGGCGATCAACAGCTTCCATGGAAGAAAGACTATGATAATTATCGCACACAGATTAAATACAATAGAGAAATGCGATATTATATATAAAGTGGATGGTGGGAAGATTACGCGGACTTCTTTGTAATGTGATATTGCCTGATAAGGGAAGAGGGGAAATGGAACAGAAGCCAATTATAGCAACTGAACTGCTAAAGGGACAAGGGTTGGGAAATCAGCTTTTCTGCTATGTCACGACAAGGTGCATAGCATTAAAAAACGAGTGTGATTTTTCAATATTAAACAGAGAAATATTTGCCAATAATATCCATAGTAATAAAGGGATGTATTTTATGGATATAGATTGTGGTATTGATATAGATAAAGAAGAGTTCCCGGCGGTTTATCATGAGCATGAGGATAGAATTTATCTGGGCAATTCCAGGCATGATATAGAACATGGCTGTTATGTATCGGGAGCGGATGCTAAAATGCTCTCTGTTACAGGTTCGGCTATTATTTACGGAAATATGCAGGCTGAGGCGTACTTCGGACGATATAAGAAAGAAATATGCGAATGGCTCAGGGTTAAACCGGAATATGACAGCTATAAGTATTCGCGGGAAAATCTTTGTATTATAAATATTCGCGGCGGAGAATACACAAGTGATCCTGAACTTTTTCTGCGTAGAAAGTATTGGCTGGATGCGATGAAGGCTATGAAAAAAATACGCGTCGATATGGAATTTATGGTAGTAACGGATGATTTGGCGGCGGCGCGTAGGATACTGCCTGAGGTTCAGGCATTTCACTTTGACTTGGCAGGAGATTATGTTACAATAAAAAACGCAAGTTATCTTATACTGTCGAACTCTACATTCGCTTTTTTTCCTGCGTTTACAAGCACTACAGTAAAATATATAATAGCTCCTAAATACTGGGCAAGACATAATGTGTCAGACGGCTACTGGGCATCAGAGCAGAATATATATTCAGACTTTATGTATATGGACAGAAAAGGCAGGCTGTTTACAGCACAGCAGTGCAGGCGTGAGCTGGCAGAGTATAAAAAAACATCGGCGAAATATCAAAAGATTGGTATCAGGCTTTCGGGTGCGGGCCTTTTGGCGGCTAAAGTCAGGAGCAGATATCTTATATATGCAGATCTGTTTGTCAGAATGCTGCGCTCTGTTAAACGCAGATGCAAAGCAGGGAAGTAGGGATGGAGGCACGGAATTTTGAAAAGTAATAGTACAAAGTTAAAACTTCCCAATGTTACACTTGCGGCAATGTCGAGCGTAAATATGCGGGAGACTATAGAAGCTATGGAATACAGTATGCGCGGGATCGAATTTGGCGATGCCGTGCTGATAACACATAAAAAACCGTTCGGACTTCCAAAAAACATACGTTATTCACACACAACCAGGTTAAAAAATATAGATGATTTTAACTATAAGATGGTTTATGAACTTGGTTCACATATAAATACAGAATTTGCGCTTATTGTCCATGCTGACGGATTTGTGGTCAATCCTGATATGTGGCGTGATGAATTTTTGGACTATGATTATATAGGCGCTCCGTGGCCTCTGCCACCTGAAGGCGATACGACAACTTACCGTGATATCAATGGAAATATCTGCCGTGTGGGAAACAGTGTGGGTATAAGGAGCAAGCGCCTTATGGATTTCCCCCAAAAAGCGAATATACCATGGACGGGTGAGTTTGCATATGGTAGAATGTGGTATTATGAAGATGGTTTTATCTGCTGTAAAATACGTCATCTGTTGGAGGCCCAGGGCATGAAGATAGCGCCTCTTGATGTTGCAAAGTATTACAGCCATGAGAAGATGATACCTGAGATAGAGGGGATAACGCCGTTTGCGTTTCATAAATGGGAAGGTACTAATGCACAGTACCCTGATTTTTCCAGTGAAAAGTTTTGTAGTAAAATCATTGGTAAAATAAAGAATTATATGGGGGAAAAATAATGAATTGCTTAAAAGTTTTGCGTGAATTGGTAACAAGATACAGGAGCTTTTCGCTGGCTGTTGTGCTGCAGATAGTGATAGTGATTATATTGATGATGAGGCCTACAGTTGTTTATACCCTTGATGGTACCAACATGCCTCTGAACACGGAAGACTATGAGATTACTACGGATGATGAAAATGCCATAATGATACATGGTGGGGAGTATAGAGGTATTGGCTCAAAGTATGTTGCTGTGTATGAAGGGCTTAAGTTGCTGCGAGGAGCGTATGAGATAGAGATAAAATATTCGTTTGAATGTTATGAACCAAACAGTGCAGAATTTAATTTAGACGATGAAATATGCAGCATATCTATCGATTCAGATAAATATGAAGATAGTATATTAAAGAGTGAAGATGATATTTCAATGAATGCTCGGGAAACAGAAGTTAAGAAGTCGTTGTGGATAAAATCGTTGTTAGGCATTGATGACATTAAATGTGTTGTGAATTTTGGTGGTGAGGGAGTAGGAGATTTACGTATTTCCGCCATTGAGGTAAAAAATGTAGGAAAATGGATAGAAATTATTGCTGCATTTTGGCTTTTTGCGTCTGTGGATCTTGGATATTGGTATTTTTTCAGAGAAAATAATTATAAGAATAAGATCGTTGCAGCGCTTCTGGTGTCAATAATATTTTTTTCAAGTCTGCCTTTGTTTGCGGATTATATTTATGATGGACATGATTTAATATATCATTTGACACGAATATATGAACTGGGAGAGGGAATCAAAAATGGGCATTGGGTAGTGTTGTTACAACCGGATCTATGGAATGGTTACGGATATGTGACTCCTTTATTTTATAATCAATTGTTTTTATACATACCTGCAGTATTATACTGTATGGCTGTGCCGTTATACAGATGTTATCAGGTATATGTTTTTCTCATCAATGCCGCAACGTGTATGATAACATATTTATGTGTCAAGAAGTTGGTTAAAGATAAATATGTTGCTGTTTTTGCGGCAATGTTGTATACACTGTCTGCATATAGGATTATGAATGTGTACGTCAGAGCAGCAGTGGGTGAATACACTGCGATGGTTTTTCTGCCATTGGTAGTATACGGGTTTATAAAAGTCTATTCCGAGGATGAGGATAAAATTACGTGGAAAGAATATATTCCGATAGTGATTGGAACGACAGGTATTATAGGGTGTCATACATTGTCCTGCGAAATGGAGGTGCTGTTTATTGGTGCTACCTGTATTTTGCTTATTAAAAAGACATTGAGAATTAGAAGACTTATGGCACTCATAAAAGTAGCATTATTAACTCTTGGAATCAACTTGTACTTCCTGATCCCCTTTTTGGAGTCGCTGCAAATGGATTTAATATTTAAACAGACGGTTAACGGCGGCAATGATAGGATTCAGGCTATGGGGGCATACTTGATTCAGGTAATGGGAATTTTTATGACATCATATGGTGGCGTGGTGAATGGAACAACAATGGGAGATATGCCGATCTCAATAGGATTTTCATTGATAATAGGTGTAGGGGTATTTATTATATGCTATATGAAAAGAAATCAATGGAAAACAGATCCAAGGTTGCTGAGAATAGGTATATTCCTGACAGGACTGGCTGCTATAAGTATTATACTGTCATTGGAAGTGTTTCCTTGGAATGAGATCGAAAAAATAAGTGAAAGATTAGCAAAGGTTTTAGTTATGGTGCAATTTCCATGGCGTTATCTGTCAATGGGGACGGTATTTTGTGTATTTGTCACAGCTATCGGAGTTAAGCTTATTGGAAATGAGAATGTGTATTACAGGAATAAAGCAGCAGGCGTCATCTCTATTTTTGCTTTAATAAATGTAGGATTATTTTATATGCAGTATGCTAACAGTGTTGGGGGAAATGAAATTTTTCAAAGTCCGGTAGGAGTTCCGGGAGGAGTAGATGCATTATATTTATTAGATGATTCTACGTGGGATCTGCCTGACAGAACTATTATAACCGATGAAAAATTCGTTACGGTTGACGATTACAATTATGAGGACGGTATTACGACATTTAGTGTCAAGAACAGTTCCGATACGGAAAAAACGGTTGAACTCCCTTTATGGAATTATGATAATTATCATGCCTACGATCCGACCGGCGGTGAAGAATTTAAGATCGTTCATTGCGACAATGCACGTTTGGGTGTCGTAATATCCCCCGGATATGAAGGTTCGGTAGAGGTAAGGTATGTTATGCCGGTACTATGGAAAATATCATATGTTTTGTCCGCTATAACAGCGGTGGGCGTCATATTTGGAATTGTGTTCGATGAGCGCAGAAAAAAACGCAGATTAAGCATTTAAACTTATGGAGAGAAAAATGGTATACGATTGTTTTCAATTTTTCAATGAACTTGATATGTTGAAGATCCGGCTGAATGTGCTAAATCCGGTTGTTGACAGATTTGTGATAAGTGAGGCGACGGAGACATTTTCAGGTATCAGGAAGCCGCTTTATTATGAAGAAAATAAGGATATGTTTGCTGAGTTTGCGGATAAGATCATACATGTGGTCGTGGACGATACGCCGGAGGGTGGCACTCACGAGCGTGATACATTTCAAAAAAATGCTGTGACGAGAGGACTCGCAGGCTGTACTGATGATGATATAATAATTTTCAGTGATTTGGACGAGATACCAAATCCCGATAAGATACGTGAGATTTTGGATGACTTTCAGGAGGACAGGATCTACCACTTTGCCCAGCGCCTGTTTTACTGTTATCTAAATATGGAAGAAGTCTCGGGAAATTTATTGTCATATGCGGGAGAGTTTGAGGGCGTAGAGCATAGAAAATGGATAGGTACGAAAATGCTCAGTTATAAACTTTTGCGAGAGCAAAATCTGCTTTTAGGCGAACTTCGTTTTCCGGAACGCAAAGAAATAGGCATCCGTGTGGATGATGGCGGCTGGCACTTTGGTTATATGGGAGGGCATGGAGAAAAGGACATACGAAAGCGCGTACAGGAAAAGGTAATATCCGCGGCTCATCAGGAATATAATTCACGCCATGTACTGTCACAGGTCACTGACCAGATAAAGGATGGCAAAGATATATTTGGCAGAAACGCGCAGTTTGTCAGATGTAAGATAGACGATACATTTCCACAATATATAAGGGAGCATCAGGATGAACTGGATTTTCTTATAATGCATGAAGAAAGCTTGGCGTCAAAGGTTTTGCGCCATATAAAAGTGACATTAAAAAACACATGTTATGATATAGCGGTCGCCGTCAAACGACTGATACTTAAACTGCTGAAAAAATAAGAAAGGTAATGTAAAAGGCATGGAAGTAAAAAAGCCGGTAAAGATATCGATCTGTGTGCCGTCATACAACAATGCCGATGAAGTCAGGCGGCTTTTGGAGTCAATAGTTATACAGGAATATAAGGATTACGAGGTAAATATATCCGATGACTCTACAAATGATGAGATTGAAAAACTTGTAGACGGATATCAGAAACTTAATATAAAATATATTCACAACTCAAAACCGCTTGGACATATTTTTAACTGGAATGCGGCGATCAGAATGGCACAGGGCGAATACATTAAGATAATGTTCAGCGATGACTGGTTTGTGGACCGTCATAGTCTTGGCGGATTTGCGGATATGCTGGACAATGCGCCGGAAGCGTCGATCGCGTTTTCGGGAAGCAGACAGGTAATGCCGAATGGTCAGAGCACTGACAATATGCAGCATGTGACAGGAGAACATAAGCTTGCATCATATGACAGATTTGCCCCCGATGATTATATTGAGGGACTGAAGAAAGACTACAGGCGGCTTTTTTTAAGTAATCAGATAGGTGCACCGAGCGCGACTATTTATCGGAAAGGCAGATTTCCCACGCTTTTTGATGAACAGAGCAACTGGGCGTCTGATATGTTCCTGTATTTTGATCTGCTTGAGAAAAACAGCAATTTTGTATATACACGCAAACCGCTGATAGCAATAGGCGTACATGAAAACCAGTATACAGAGAGCTTTTCCCAAAAGGATGAGAGGATCTATAATGATTATAAATATATGTATACAAAATATGGATTGAACAGATCGCGTGAATGCAGGGAATATTTTGCAGAGGAATTTATTGTTAAATATAAGAAAGGCTTAAAAGAGGCAAAAGCGCTTGATATAGAGACAGATATTTATCTGAAGAAATATTTTGGCAGCTTGATTGAGAGCGTCAGGTGTTTTGTAAGGCATAGATTTTTGACAAATAAAGGATGTTGATAAGATGGATAAGACAAAAAACTATTTTGTAATACACAATTTTAATACTGTACCTACGGATCTATTGGAATATTGTGAAAATTATATTATATACGACTGCTCGTCCGATGAATCGGTTAAAGAAAAACTTCATAGTAAGAACCTTAATGTTAAAGAAATCGATAATACCGGTCATAATATAACTACATATTTTTCCTATTTTGATGAGAATTATGACAATTTACCTGAAGTAATAGCATTGCTGAAAGGTAATATCATAGGGCGCCACTGCTCAAAGGAATTTTTTAATGAAGTTTATGATAATAAGAGCTTTACATTTTTATACGATGAAAAACAATATTGGGACAAATATGCAAAGTTTGATTCAGACAATCAAAGAAATGACATAGGAAATACCTTTTTGGCAATGGAAAATATTTATGTGGAAAAAAACAACTCATGGTATGTTGAGTCACCCAATCATCCTAAACGGTATTTTAATGATACGGATGATCTGCTCAGATTTATATATAAGAAACCAATGATACCGCAGTATTATATGTTTTCTCCGGGTGCCTGCTTTATAGTAAGGCGTGAACAGATATTGCGTCATCCAAGAGAATTTTATCGGAACTTAAACAAGATCATGAATTATGGAATTGCGCCTGACTTTCCGTCTGAGGCACATCAGATCGAGCGGCTGCTTCCGATTATATTTACTTCGTTTGGGGAGGTAAACGATTGGATGAATGATGAGGAAGCATTTGCGGCAATACTTCCAAAGTGTAGTGAGTACATACAGTATAAATATGATAACCGCCCAAGGAGATTTAAAAAATTGAGGCAGGCGCTTGGATTGATAAGTTGAATCTACAGACTGCAAATCGGCAGAAGCGGAGGGATAGTGTGAATGACCGTATAAGGTTGGCAGGCAATGTCTGTTTTTGGATCGCTATTGTCACAGAACTGATAGTCGTGATAATTGATAAAAGTGCATATATAAATCCGTATGAAGGAATGATTTTCCGGTTGACTTTTTTGCTGTTTGGCTTAAAAGTCATATCAACCAAGTATTCACGCAGCGAATGGATCTGTATAATTGCGGTCGGACTGATAGTGAGCATATCGTATTTTGTGAATACGCGTGACGAGGCAGTACGGGCAGCAGTATTTGTGATCGCCTGCAAAGACATAGACCTTAAAAAAATTCTTAAGGTCGTTCTGGCAATAACGCTCATTGGCACACTTATACTCTTTGGTCTTGCCGTAACGGGAATTTATGGAAATCTTACAATGACTGCCAATTTTGGAAGAGGACCGTTTCCAGGCGTGGTCGAAACGAGATACTGTTTTGGGATGGGGCATCCGAATGCGTTTCAGTGCATGCTGTTTATGATGAGTACGGTAGTGCTGTATTTATGGGCAGATAAGATGAAATGGTATCATTTTGCGGCGGTTATCGCTGTTAATTATATTGTGTTCATTTTTACTGATTCCAATACTGCGATGCTCGTTTTGCTGGCAGTTGTTTTCGGGATCATGATCCTTAAATACATCCGTCAGTTAAGGGATAACGATTTAGTTTATATTTCAGGCGCCCTGCTGGTCATAGCGATAGTGGTAATATCCGCGATAGGCTCTCATACAGGCAGGGATACCCCGTTTATGTACGATTTGGATCAGATTTTAAACGGGCGTTTTCAGTATTCGCATCAGATCGAAAATGCGCGTATAGAGAACTGGCGGCTGTTTGCCCTGCCTGAGAACGGGGAATTTTTTGATCAGGGATTTATCCGTTTGTTTTATTGGTATGGGATCATTCCCGGGCTGCTTTATGTTGTGGGTAATTTATACCTTATATATCAGAGCCGGCAGAAAAAAGATTACTGTCTGTTGGTGATAGTAGTGGGATATGCGGTATTTTCATTGATGGAGGCACATTTGATCTCAATATACCTGCTTAGAAATTATCTGCTGATATGGTTAGGGTATTATTGTTTTCAGCCCCTGACAACAAAGGGTGATGTTAAGTGAGTAAAGAATGTAAATTAGTAAGTATTATAATTCAGGCATATAATTCATCCGCTACGATTGAACAGACGCTTAACAGTGTTAAAGAACAGACTTATCCTGACATAGAACTTATAATCAGCGATGATAAGTCAAGTGATGATACGGTCAGCATATGTAAAGAGTGGCTCAAAGAAAACGGGCATAAATTTTTGCGTGCGAAATTGATCGCATCGGATATAAATACCGGAATATCGGGAAGTAACAATAGGGCTTTAAAGGAGGTTACAGGACAATATGCCTGTTTTTTGGCGGCAGATGACTGCATGACACCGGACGCGGCACAGGAGTATGTCAAATATTGCGAGGATAATGCAGATACTGTGCCTATTGCCCGTGTTGAACTGTTTTCAGATGACATATGTGACCTTTCACCAGTGAACAATTATTGTGAGGAGTGTTATAAGTTTGCCCTGCTTGAACCTAAAGAGCAGTTAAAGCAATTATTGATAAAAAACAGGATAGTTGCGCCTGCCGCGTCTTTTTACCCTATAGAGGTGTTAAAAAAGTGCAAAGGATTTGATGAAGCGTACAGATTAATGGAGGATTATCCGATAAATCTGAAAATACTGACAAAAGGCTTCAAGTTTGGATTACTGGATAAAAAGCTAATATATTATAGGATTTCAAGCAATTCTGTCACAGGGTCATCCATGCCGCTGCTTAAAATGACAGAAGCGAAAATGTTCTTCCGGCTAAAATTTTGGTATATGTTCCAAAATAAGATGGGATGGGAAGCTCTGAAGCAGTCAAGATATTGGATAAAAATATTGTTAAAAAAAGGATATGACCGATGAATATTTTAATAATTCCTGCGTTTTTCAGGACAACACAGCGTCCGACGCTCGGAAGCTTCTTTTGGGAACAGGCGGAAGCATTGAAAAATGCAGGTCATGATGTAACTGTCATATATTGTGATACTTATTCTGTGAAATGTATTAAAGAGTACATTAATTACAGTGAGAAAGAGATAGAAGATCTGCAGGGTATAAATATATATCGTAAACGTGTGTTATGCCCTTTGAAACATGGAATAGAAGGACACAGGGAAGCATTTGCGAAAGCTGTTTTGGAATTGTACGATAAATATTTATCGGATAAAAAAAATATAGAAATTATTCATGCGCACTGCTGCATATGGGCGGGATATTCCGCGATGCAGCTGTCACGGAAAACAAAAATACCATATGTTATCACTGAGCATGCCACGATCTTTCAGCTTCACAGAGATAAGATCAGCAAAAAAAACGACGCTTATATAGCCGATGCGTTTAGAAATGCCTCAAAAGTCATATGTGTCAGTGGGGCATTCAGAAAGCTGCTTGGCAGCTATACGGCAAATATCGAGGTGATTGGCAATGTGACAGACTGCGATAGATTTTGCCTGCCGCGTAAGGGCAGTAAGACTGATAAAGATAACAAGTGTTCTTTCCTTACAATATGTTATATGGAAGAGGAAGCGCAGTTGTACAAAAAGGGTATAGACATATTACTGGAAGTATGGGCTGGTATCGTTTCGGAAAATAAAAACGTCAGATTAACCATTGGCGGCGGCGGAAAAGCATCAAAAAAAGTTGTGGAGTGGATAGATAAATACGGTATTTCCGACAGTGTGGAACTTATCGGACCGCTGGAAAGGGATAGGGTGGCAGAACAGATGCAAAGGTGTGACTGTTTTGTATTACCCAGCCGATATGAAACTTTTGGCGTTGTATACATTGAGGCAATGGCATGCGGGAAACCTGTCATAGCGGCGGCAAACGGAGGACCTGATGACTTTGTTAAAGATTTTAACGGAATTCTCATAGAACCGGATAATAAGTGGGAACTGGCAGCGGCGATAAGAAGGATCGCGGATATTTATGAAAACGGAGAGAATGTGTATCAGGCGGAGAAGATCGCGGAATATGCCAAAGAAAATTTTTCCGGAGAAGCTATAGCATTAAAGCTTGATCGGCTGTATAAGAGTATAATTGATCGACAAAGCGGGGCAGATTATGTGTGAAATTATGGTTTCAATAATAACGCCATGTTATAATAGTGAAAAGACAATAGAAAAAACACTGGAATGTGTAGAGAATCAGACATATGCAAATATTGAATATATAATCATAGACGGCGGCTCGTCAGACGGTACTTTGGAGATCATTGAACGTCATAGGAATAAACTGCCTGAAAAGTTCAGGCTTATATCGGAAAGTGACAGTGGAATATACGATGCTATGAACAAAGGGATATGTCTTGCCAAAGGACAACTGATCGGTATCATAAACAGCGACGACTGGTATGAATATGATACAGTGGAGCAGGTCGTCAAAAATTATAACAACGAAAAGTATCAGGTAATTTACGGAATGCAGAGAACATATGAAAACGGCAGGGAAAAGTCGATATTCATAAATAATCATGAGTTTCTTCCAAAACAAATGATAACACATTCTACATGTTTTGTCACAAAATCGGCATATGAGGATTTTGGAGTCTTTGACCTGAAGTATCGTTCATCGGCAGATCTTGACCTGATGCTGCGTTTTTATGAGACAAAGAAGATCACCTTTACGCCGGTTTTGAAAATTTTGGCAAATTTTCAGCTTGGAGGAATGTCAGGCAGTCAGATCGGTGTACGTGAGACGGCACAAATACGTTATAAGTATGGCTGCATATCAAAAAGACGATACTGCTTTGTTGTACTGAAAAGCTGCGTTAATCAATTGCTTCACAGGTAGAAGACAGAACGTTACGTTATGAGGTATGGTTTTGAAGATCGGTATTATATCACTTAATATAGAAGCAAAAAATATAAACAGGTATTACAATTCACAGGCAGAGGGGCTTGCAAAAGCGCTCGCGCGTAAAGGAAATGATGTATTGGTATACCATTTGATACCTGATTTGGACAAAGAGTCAGAAACACTGACAAGGAGCGGCATCACTGTAGAATACCGCAAATGCAGACATATAGGAAAGCATGCGTTAGCCGATTATGATAAACTTGACAGGCTGAGGAGCTGCTATATCACAGCCTCTGACAATTATATCGCGTTTGGAGGCTTTTATAAGTGGTGTGAAAAAAATAATATTTTATGTCTGCCATATATAGGTGTTGTGCGAAGCAATAATTCATCGATGCTTAAAAAAAGAATAGTTGACATTATATGCAATAACATGCAATATTATAAGAAAGTGCCGACAATAGTAAAAACCCCCGCGCTTGCCGATTATTTAAAGAGTAAAGGTGCGGGAGACAATATATATACCGTTCCTGTGGGACTTGACGCGGAACTTTTAAAAAAAGACTATTCTGATTATGATATTCTGCCGCTAAAGCATGAATGGGGTTATGACGGGAGCGAGAAAGTCATACTGTTTGTAGGACGTATGACACAGGAAAAGCAGCCCCTTAAAATGGTGGAAATTTTTGAGCAGGTATATAGACGCGACAGTAATTACCGGCTGCTTATGGTAGGAGACGGGGAACTGTACGCAAGTGTGGAGAAAGCAATAAGCGCTAAAGGATTAAGCAGTGTGGTCAGCCTTCACAAAAGAGTTTCAAACGAAAAAATGTGGGAGCTTTATCGCTTGTCAGAGTGCAGCGTAAATCTGAACACACATGAAATATTCGGTATGGCGATACTGGAGGCTATGTATTATGAGAATACAGTCATCGCGCTGAGCGCGCCGGGACCGCTGCTTATTATAGAAAACGGGGTGTCGGGTTATATATGCGACACTGATGACGCGGCTGCGGTGAAAATTATGGGGGAAAAGACGCAAAAAGTCGGCAAAGCGGCGAAAAAACGTGTTTTGGAGCATTTTATGTGGGAAAGATCGGCTGATGAAATACTTGCCGTAATAAATAAACTGACATAACTAAGAATCGGGAAGTGATAAAATATGCAGATAAAGAGCAACGTGCTTGACAGGCAATTTTTTATGTATCAAAAGGAATATGAAGCTGCTGCGCTGCGCGTTCTGCGCTCAGGCTGGTATGTGCTTGGAAATGAGGTAAAGCAGTTTGAAGAGGAATTTGCCCGATATACCGGAAGGAAATACTGCGTAGGATTAAACTCAGGACTGGATGCGCTGATAATGTCTGTGCGTGCGCTTGGGATAGGCAGCGGTGATGAAGTAATAGTGCAGGCAAACACTTATATAGCCACAGTACTTGGAATTACTGAAAACGGAGCGACACCTGTATTTGTTGAACCGGATGATTTTTTTAATATTGATGCGGATAAGATAGAAGCAGCCATAACAGAACGGACAAAGGCTATTATGGTCGTTCATCTTTATGGACAGGCAGGTAATATGAAACGGATAGTTGATGTGGCGAAGAAGCATGGTCTTATGATAATAGAGGACTGCGCTCAGTCGCATGGCGCATGTTTTGACGGAAAAATGACGGGTGCATTTGGAATATCAGGCTGCTTTAGCTTTTACCCTACTAAAAACCTTGGCGCTTTTGGCGATGCCGGTGCGGTTGTCACAGATGATGAGGAATTTGCCTGTAATATACGTATGATGCGCAATTATGGCAGCAAAATACGGTATTATAATGAAATAGAGGGATTAAATTCAAGACTGGATGAAATTCAGGCTGCTCTTTTGCGAGTAAAGCTTTCACATATAGATGAACTTAACGATGAGCGGCGTAAACTTGCATTAAAATATGATACGGAAATAAAAAATGACAAAATAAAACTGCCCCAAATAAGGGAAAAAGCAGACAGTATATATCATCAGTACGTTATACGCTGCAAAGACAGAAAGCAGTTACAGGCTTTTTTGTCGGAAAAAGGTATACAGACAGAGATACACTATCCTGTTCCGCCTCATCGTGCAGAATGCTATAAACGTTTAGGGCATAAAAAAGGTGAGTTCCCGATAACGGAAATGTATGCGGACGAAGTCTTAAGCATTCCGATCTATAACGGAATGACGAGCGAAGAACAGCAATATGTGATAGATAAGATAAATGAGTTTTAACGGGTGGAAGAGGCAATGAAACAGTTTGGATGTACCATAATGAAAGTAATGCTTACGACAGTCGCTTTTTTGATGGATTTCGGCATTGTCAGCGAAGAAATAATAAATTACGTAACCGATTCCGGAAGCAATGTGCTGCGTATGATATTGAGGATCCTGTATTCTGTGGAAGACAAGGGAATACTGAATATAGTTCTTGCCGTTGTCGTATTTGCGGTATATAAATATGCGCCATCGTTCAGGCAGCTTAAAACAGGAGATAAGATACTGGGAGTGCTGATGGCGCTTACATGTCTGTTTGGCAGGGCTTTTGATGAGTTTGGTTCTACGGCTGTTTTAGCCGCTTCTGCTTCACAGATCGCCAAGACGGTGATAGCGGCTTCGGGATATATTTTATTTTTCCCGAGATGCGTATGTGTCGTCAAAGATCTTGTAAGCGGTGAAATTTACAAGCATAATGAGATGCTTAACAGAAGCTTTGATATCAATGACCCGGCAAGATACAGGCGGATGGTGTGGCTTCTGCTTATTGTGATATGGGGGATCTGGGCGGTAGCTTATTATCCCGGGATGTTTACGGGAGATACCGAAGACATTATATATATGGCGTATAACTATCACACAGGAATTGCAGATACGGTGCAACTGATATCGCAGGACGTTCAGATGGTCGATCACCATTCTGTTCTGTATACGTTGATATTAGGATTTTTTGTCAAAATGGGCAGAGGCATGCTTGGGTCTGAAAATTTGGGAATGTTTGTTTACACTGTATTACAGCTCATATTTACTGCGTGGGTATTGGCTTACAGTCTGTACAAGCTTAAGATATATAATGTCAGTCCCGGAATGAGAAATATTATCCTGTTGTTTTTTGCCTTTTTTCCATGGATACCTAAATATGCTGTCAGAGCAGCAAAGGATACCATGTTTGCTGATTTTCTGATGCTGTATCTTCTGCTTGTGATGGATATGGTTGAAGAGCATTCGGATAAAATAAGGATGGATCAGGTGGTGCGGGGTGTTGTGTATGCTGTACTGATTTTTCTTTTAAGGAAAAACGGAATATATGTTGTGATACTTTCGCTTCCATTCCTCTTGATGATGAATAAAAAGTGGATAAAACCGGTATTTTTTATGTTGGTGTTGATATTTTTGGCAAAATTTGTATATTCTGATATAATACTTCCTAAGGCTCAGATACCTGATGGAAGTATAAGTGCGGCACTGTCGATACCGCTGCAGCAGACATCGCGCTATTTAAAGTATTATGGCGGTGAGGTTACAGAGGAGGAAAAAGCGGCAATTGACGCGGTTGCCGATTATGAGGAGTTGTCAACGACATATTGGGCGGATCGATCAGACTGGGCAAAAGCGGCATGGCGCAAAGAGGCGTTGTCGGATGACATAAAAAATTATTTTACAGTATGGGGAAAAATGTTTTTGAAGCATCCTCTCACATATGTTGCCGCAACGGCAAATAATTATTACGGATATTTTTATCCCGTCGTTATTGATATGCATGAGTTTGAAAGGGCAAATTCAGGCGGGATAGCAAGCGTTAATTCAGAAGGATATTTTAATTTTAAGGAAGCCGACAATAAAGTTTCGGCTGCACTGCGTTACCTTTGTATGATTTATGACAGTGTTTTAATGAAAATCCCCGTAATTAATCTGATATGTACCAGTGCTGTATATGTATGGCTTCTTATTTTCACATGGGTTCACAGCATAGTAAAAAAAGATAAAAGACTGCTTATGCTCGTTATTCCTATGCTGATGCTGATGCTTACGATACTTGCGGGTCCATGTAATGGGAATATTTACCACAGATTCACATATCCGATAGCGATGTGCGTACCTGTAATTGCAGGATACGGTCTGAGGCTGAAAAAAGAGGAGGAACATTCATGATAGAAAAGTGCAGACTGCTGTCGTTTGAGCAAAGAGGCGACGAGAGAGGACATCTTGTTGTGATTGAAGGCAGTCAGGACATACCGTTTGACATAAAAAGAGTATTTTATATTTACGGCTCGGACAGAGATGTCGTACGTGGACGTCATGCAAATTATAATTCGGAATTTATCCTTATAAATGTATCGGGAACTTCAAAAGTGAAAGTAGACGACGGGGTAAACCAAAAAATATTTGACCTTGACAGACCCCATACAGGAATATATCTTCCAAAGCTTATCTGGAAAGACATGTACGATTTCTCACCGGATTCGGTATTGCTTGTGCTTTCAAGTGAGCATTATGATGACAAAGAATATATAAGAAACTATGAAGACTATTTAAAGGTTGTAAGGTCAGATGGAAATCAAAAAGATTAAAAGGATCCCGAAAAGAATAGAGCGCGAGGTAGAGGCTTTTAAGTACAGGAAAGGGATGTATTCAAACAAACTTAAGATACTGAACGTTGACGAGTCGTTAAGTTATATTGAGGAGAATGATATAAGTTTTTACCGTTACGGCGATGGTGAGATTGCCCTGATGATGGGGGAGGGAATACCCTTTCAGCAGGCAGATGAGAAACTTGCGCGGCGTCTTATTGAGCTGCTTGTGACGGACGAGAAAGGAATAAAAGCGGCGATACCTTATTACTATTTTAATTATGAACATGGGCTTATAGATATTGTCGAAAGCTTCGCGTATGCTATGAAGTGCCAGCGCAGATTTTTGATAAAAAGCTGTAATAAAGAGCAGATATACCTTGACACTTCGATTTCACAGATATACCAAAGCTATGAAAGTTATGACTTTGAAAACTATTTTAAAAGGGTGAAAAAACTCTTTGACGGAAGAAAGATAACGCTTATATGCGGGCAGGGCATATTTAAAAATATAAAATATAATCTGATGGACGATTGTGCCTCAATAGAATATTTGGAAGCACCGAGCAAAAATGCCTTTTCATCTTATGATGATATTTTAGAGCGCGCGCTGAAAACGCCGAAAGACTCGCTTGTGTGCATCGTGCTGGGACCTACGGCTAAGCCGCTTGCCTACGATCTTTATAAGAACGGGTATCAGGCGTGGGATATCGGACATTTTATTAAGGATTATGATGCTTACTGTAAAAGAGCGGACAGAGATGAAAAAAGCATTGCTGATTTTTTTAAGCCTGATTGACTTACAACTAAGGAGATAACTGATGGATAATAAAGTTTCGGTAATAGTGTTTTCTAAGGGAAGACCGATGCAGCTTCATGCATATCTTGAGAGCCTGCTTAAATTTTCGGACGCTGAGGCTGATAATATAACGGTATTATGCTGCGAAACGAAAGGGATAAGGTACGGCAAAGTCAGGGAGAGATTTCCCGGTGTAAAATGGCAGACTGAACAGAATTTTGAGAATGATCTGAAAAGGGCGGTTGCAGACGCGGGCGAATATATTATGTTTGGCTGTGATGATGTTGTGTTTACAAGAAAATTCAGCCTTGACAGTGCCGCCGGATATTTGCGGGCGAATCCGGATGTTTTCGGGTTTAGTGTCAGGCTTGGTGAGAATATTATGCCTTTTCCCGAAAATGCAGTCTGCAATGACGGTATAATGGAATGGGATTGGGAGCAGTCACGGGAAAGACATTTTAATTATCCGTGGGAATTAGACTGTACTTTGTATAGAAAAGATGATGTCGCCGGATTGATCGGACAGGAAGAGAAGACAATAAAAAACCCCAATTATCTCGAAGCGATAGTAAATGAGGACAATAAAAGCCGTCTGATAAGCAGAAAGCATATGGCGGCAGATAAAGCTCACAGCAGCGCGATAGTCATAACAGTGAACAGAGTGCAGGATTCGTATCAAAACGGATTTGACGACAGTATGCTTACGGACATATATTCGCTTGATAAACAATATAATGACGAAGACAACTCTCTTGATATCGATAAGATAGCCGAACTTGAGAATGATCAGGTACACGTAGGCGCTGAATATTTTATCCTTCGCAAAGCGGACAAAGGATATTCCGCGCAAAGGCTTCGCCGCAAAAAATATAAAAATATTGAAAAGAAGATAAAAGCGTTTACAAAAAAATGCTATAATTATATAGAAAGGCGGGTATACAGAAGCGGCGGATTTGAAAAGAAACTGTCAATTGAAAATACCCGCAGGACACTTGACATACTGCGGAATAATGATGTAAGTTTTATCAGGATAGGCGGCGACGAGATCTCGATCATGCAGGGGCGCTCAACCCCGGCTCAGCAGTACGATGAGAAACTTGACAGGCGTCTGCGTGAAATACTGAAAATAAACGATAAAAAACTGAAAGTTGCAGTTCCGTATTACTATATATATCCGCAGAAAAATCTAAATCCCTATATAGAAGTCTTATCGATGTCTATTGCGGATAAACGCCGTTTCCTGATGAAACATTGCGTGAAAGACATTACTTACTTGGATTCCTGTGTAACGCAGGCATATCACATTTATCAGGAATATGATTTTGAAGGATATTATAAGGATGCCGCCAAGCTTTTCGCAGGAAGAGACATAACTGTGATATGCGGCTATGGGATATTTGACAAGCTTCAAAATAAGCTGCTTGATGTGTGTGCCTCGGTCGAATATCAATATGTACCGGTGACGGAAGCATATTCAGAGTATGATGAGATATTAAAAAAGGCTTTAACAATAGACAAAAGCCGGCTTATATGCCTGTCGGCAGGTTCGACGGCAAAACCGCTTGCCTGCGATCTGTATAAGAACGGATATAAAGTATGGGATATAGGACATTTGTTAAAAGATTATGACTTATATAAAAGAAAGACCGAAAGAACGCGGAATGAAATAATCCGGTTTTATATGCCGGATTAAGAACAGATCTGTAATGAGGACACAATATGTTAAAAAAGATTAGCTATGTACTGGAGCGGAAACAGAAAATAAATATTGGGATTCTTCTGATAATAATGTTCTTTGGGGCATTTTTGGAATTTTTGGGCGTATCGCTTATTCTGCCCTTAGTTAATGTCGCTCTTGAACCTGAGTGCATCGACAGTAAATGGTATTACGCGGCTGTCAAAAATTATATGGGCTTTAGCAATGCAAGGCAGATGCTGGTATTTTTGGCGGTTGTCCTTATAGTGACATATATTGTCAAAAATATATATATCACTATGATGTACGATATGCAGTACAGGCTGGTTTTTGATAATCAGAGACGCCTTTCGGTAAAGATGATGAAATGCTATATGAGTCAGGACTACCTGTTTCATGTGTCCAAAAATGTCGCGGAGCTGCAAAGAAATATAACAAACGATGTAAACGGCTTTTTTACGCTTGTGCTGAATTCACTGCAGCTTGTTGCGGAACTGAGTGTGTGCGTAGTGCTTGTAGCGTTTCTTTTTGTGCAGGATATGATGACGACGCTGGCGGTTGCTGTGCTGGCACTTTTCTTTGGTACATTTCTGACTGTGATATACAAGAAGATTTTGGTAAAGAAAGGCGAGCGCAACAGGGAAATAAATGTTCAGACAAGCAAATGGCTTCTTCAGGCGTTTTCGGGCATAAAGGAGATAAAGGTAGCAAATAATGAAAACTTTTTTGTCCGTAATTATGAAGGCAACTATAAGCAGTATTCGGCGCTGCAGAGGCAGCAGTCGATCCTAAAATTTATCCCGCGTCCGCTTATGGAAGTTGTGTGTATTGGCGGATTGCTGATCGCTTTTATAATCAAGCTGCAGTTTAGCGATGCCGATATAAATTCATTTATTTCAACATTGTCGCTGTTTGCGGTGGCTGCGTTCAGACTGCTGCCTTCATTTAACCGCATTACCGGCTGCCTTGGCGGAATAATGTTTGATCTTCCTGCCGTGAATGCGATATATGATGATCTAATCGAGATAGAAGAACTTGAACGTCATAGAAAAGAACGGGAAAACATTTCTGAGCAGATCGAGCTCAAGGACAGCATAAGAATAAATAAATTATCTTTTCATTATCCCGAATCTGACAAGTGGATATTGAAAGATGCGGATATTGAAATACAAAAGAATAAGTCAATAGGTCTTATAGGGGCATCGGGCGCCGGAAAGACCACGCTTGTCGATATAATACTCGGGCTTTTAGAGCCGCAGGACGGTTGTATTCAGGTCGATGGCGCAGATATAAGGGAGCATATGTCATCGTGGCATAAGAGCATAGGGTATATACCTCAGTCTATTTATCTGCTTGATGATACGATAAAAGCCAACATAGCGTTTGGGGTAGAAGAAGAAAAAACAGATGAAAAAGCGCTTATGAAGGCGCTTAGGGAGGCGCAGCTTGAGAAATTTGTCAGTACGCTTCCTGACGGACTTAATACACAGGTAGGAGAACAGGGAGTGAAACTGTCGGGCGGACAGCGCCAAAGAATAGGGATAGCAAGAGCTTTATACCGCAACCCTCAGTTACTTATACTTGATGAGGCAACTTCGGCTCTGGACAATGAGACTGAGCAGGAAGTAATGGCGGCTATAGACGGGCTGCATGGTCAGAGGACAGTTATCATAATAGCACACCGTCTTACGACAATAAAAAATTGTGATGTTATATACGAAGTGAATGACATGAAAATACAGGAGAAAAAACATCAGGAAATATTTGGGAATACGGATTAAAGAGGGATTGAAATATGGTTGAACTGAAAATCAAGGAATATGACAGCAGTTTAAAGGATAAATGGGATGAATTTGTCTTATTGTCGTCAATAAACGGTACATTCCTTCAGACGAAAAATTTTTTGGATTATCATAACGGGCGTTTTGACGACTGCTCACTGTTCATATATAAGGGTAGTAATACCATAGTCGCAGTGGTTCCTGCATGTACATTGTATGATGAGGGCAGGAGAGTGTTTTCCTCGCACTGCGGCAGTACATTTGGAGGTATAGTGATCGCTGAGGAATTTTATGATATTGAGCATGTAGAGGCAATGATCGATACTTTGGAAAAGTATTTATATGATAACGGATATAAGGAAGTCGTGCTGAAATGTACGAGTGACATATTTTCGCGACACAATACAAATCTGCTGTATTATTTTCTGTTTCAAAAAGGGTATACGCCATATGATGAATTAAGCTGTTATGTAGATTTTAAGAACTATAATGAAGATATAATTTCCAATTTTAGTGCCAGCAGGCGGCGGGGATACAAGCACTCGCTTAGAAATGATCTGCGTTTTGCGCAATTAAGTGAAGATAGCGAAGTAGAGAAATTCTATGATGTATTGTGCGGCAATCTTCAGAAATTTAATGCCGAACCGGTACATTCGCTCGCCGAACTTTTGGAGTTTAAAAATGAACGGCTGGCTGACATCGTAAGATTTTATGGAGTTTTTAACGGAGAGGATATAGTAGCGGGCAGTATGGTCTTTTTGTTTGGAAATGCTGTGTTCCATACTCAGTATCTTGCTGCCGATCAGGAATGTCTGCAGCTGTATCCGATGAATTTTCTTGATGCAAATTTAATTGAGACCGCGTATAAAAGCGGATTTAAATTTTGCTCTTTCGGAACAAGCACGCGTGAGCATGGAAAAGTGCTTAATAAAAAGCTTGCTGAGTTTAAAGAGGGATTTGGAACGGAGTTTGGTGTCAACAAGACATATGTAAAACACTTATAATATTTTTTGAGGACATAATGGCATAATGAAAAACAAAGTGTCAAATTTCATAGCAATGTTTATCGGCTTAGCTGTATTTATGATCGTATACGGATGTGATGTATTAAATCCTGCGTTTGACGCATGGCTGATGCAAAAAGGCGACCTTATGCAACATTATTTGGGATGGCGGTTTTACAGAAAAAGCGAATGGCTGTTTCCGTTTGGGTTGACGGACAATCTGGCGTATCCTGATTATTCGTCAGTAATTTACACAGATTCCATACCGTTGTTTGCGGTACTGTTCAAGATGTTGTCCCCGATATTGCCGGATACCTTTCAATATTTTGGTATATGGGGCGCTGTAAGCTTCATGCTGCAGGGCCTGTTTGCGGTAAATATTTTAAAAGAGTGTTCTGTTGGGAAGATACAGGCATACATTGGAAGTATTTTATTTATTTTGTCGCCTGTAGTCATTGAAAAAATGTTCTACCATACCGCTCTTGGCGGACACTGGATCATTTTAGCCGCTATATATATGTTTGTCAGACACAAAAAAGATTATGACAATATAAAAATGACATCTGCGTGCTGGGGGATGATAGGAGTGCTTGTGGCAGGCATACATATGTATTATCTGCCTATGTGCGGCGCGGTTTTGTGCGGATATGTATTATGCAGTCTGATAATGGGGAAAAAGGCAAAAGTAAAATATCTGATGCCGGGAATTACATTTTTGACAGGGCTATTGGGAAATACTTTTCTGCTTGGGGGTTTTTATGGCAAAGTACAGACGGGCGGCGGTGAACTGGGATATTTCAGCTTTAATCTCAATGGATTTTTTAATGCGCAAGGTTACTCAAAGATCTTTCACAGATTAGAATTGTATACAGACGGACAATATGAGGGCTTTTCATATCTTGGGCTGGGAATGATCTTATTGCTCATAATGTCCTTAATATATGTATCAGTCGGCTGTGTATGCAGAAGTTTTAAATTGAGCAGAGATTTTTTGATATATGCTTTTATATATCTGATGATCTCGATTGGATTGGTGATATTGGCGGCATCGCCGTATATTTCACTGAATGATAAGCTGATATTTGAAATACCATACAGCAGCACATTATTTCATTACTGGAGTATCTTCCGTTCATCGGGAAGACTGATCTGGCCGGTGTATTATTTTGTATTTGTGGGTGTAATAGTGCTGAATGCCCGTTTTTGGGGTAAATATAACAAAACAGCCGTTCCGGCGGTAATTGTGGTGATAGCTGTGTCTGCCCAAATATGGGATATGAGTGATAAACTCATTGATACGCATAACGGCTACAGTGCCAAAAACGAATATTCGTATGGGTTTGGCAGTGATGTTTGGGACGCGATAGCGGACAGGCAGGATTTTGAACATGTGATATGGGTGTCTGATGACTTTGAGGCGTGGGATATTCTGCCTATTGCAAAATTCGCCTGTGACAATGATCTGACATTAAACAATTTTTATTTTGCGCGAGGCATGGATGTAAAAGAAAATACAAAAAAAAGCATGGAAAATCTGAGTGATGACTGCGTATATGTATTCCTGCCGGATCAAACGGAAGGAATAGAAAAATATGGACTTAACTTATATGAGGCGGACGGCTATATAATAGGAACTACGGTTGCGTTAGGAGGGTAATGTGAAAAGCTTTGATTCATTATTGGAAGAATATTACAGGAAGATACCGCAAAAGTGCAGACTGGCATTTGCGTCGGCTTTGGTGTCAGGGTTGGTTGCGCATATGTATATGTTTACCAATAAACTACCAAATTATGACGATATGGCAATAAGGGGAGTGGGCGCGACTTTCAGGCTTGGCAGATGGTTTTTGTGGATCTTGGGGGCAATATCTTATCATTTGGACATATCATACAGCCTGCCATGGATAAATGGTATTGTTTCTCTGCTTCTGCTTTCTGCTTCAGCTGCAATAATAGTATATTTGTTAAATCTGAAACAGAATGTTACTATAGTGATAATAAGCGGTTTGCTTGTAGTATTTCCGTCATGGACAGCAACATATTTTTTTATGTTTACTGCACCGTACTATGCACTGGCGCTTCTGATGTCGGTGTTGTCAGTCTTTTTGACAGTACGTTTCAGAAAGGGCTGCATTACAGGGGTAATACTGCTTGCCTGTTCATTGGGAATTTATCAGGCATATCTTCCGTTTGCGGCATCTTTGTGCGTAACACTGTTGATAATTGATATTTTAAATACGAGTACGGATATTCAGGAATCACTAAAAAAGGCTTTAAAGTATTTGTGCACACTGGCAGCAGGAGTCGTGCTGTATTATATTATAATGAAACTGTCCCTTATGATAACGCACCAACAGCTTGCTGATTATAAAGGTGTGAGCCGGATGGGATTCTTCTCAGCTGAAAGCATAAAAAGTGTGCTCAGGGCGATAGTGTTTAACTGTTTTGGCGCGATATGGAATAATAATATAGAGATAAGCTATAATATCGTGTTAAAAGCAGGTTATCTGATCTCGAACCTGGTTATTTTGTTTTGCGTATTTGTCAAAGTCATCAGGTTCGTTAAAGATAAGGAAAAATTAAGAGGCATATTTCTTGTGATCATGCTGTGCCTTTTTTATTTGGCGGTAAATTCAATCTACATTATGAGTCCCGAAAAAGATGCGGTATATTCTATTATGACGTACTCATATGTGTTTATCCTTATATTGCCGCTTTGTCTTTTGGATATGATAATGGCTGATAAATATGTTATTATAGAATATATCTGTAAAATATCAGGGATCGTTATGGTATTGACTTACTGTCATTTTGCTAATGCCCAATATCTAAGCATGGATTTGAGCCTTAGACAGGCGGTGAGCTATTTTACCACTATGATAACCCAGATCAAGAGTACTGACGGGTATTCAGATGAACTTCCTGTTGCTTTTGCGGGGGATAATGTCGAGGACAGGATGCTGTATGAAAATGATATTATGGATGTTTTTGACATGAGCGGCAGGGATGATGTGCTTGCGTATGTATATAGCAGGGAGAATATGCTGGCATATTATTGCGGATTTGCACCGGATTATGTGACTGTTGATGAAATAAACAGGAAAGAGGCAGATAAAATGCCATGTTACCCGTTGGAAGGCTCAATTAAGGTGGTAGACGGCGTGATCGTCATAAAACTGTCTGAAGAATATTGAGGATCAAAAATAATATGAGGATAATAATAGACTGCTTTAAGCTTGTAAAGGGTGAGGGAAAAAGCATAGGCATATATAATCTGGCTCTTAATCTCGTACGGGAGCTGGCTAAGGACAGCATGGGAAATGAGATCATAGTGTTTGGAAATTCATATAATAAGCATGATTTTGATATAGAAGGCATTACATTTTGTATGAACGGCAAAAATCCTCTGAATAAGCTGAACTTAATTATATGGGAACTTTTTGGTGTATCCGTGGCGGCTAAAAAATTAAAGGCGGATAAGATCCTGTTCCCGCGCGGATATGCCTCAATGCTTCACTTGACAAAAGAGTATGTTATTATACATGATATGATACCGTTTTACTATCATGAACATTATCCCGGTTACTTTAATAAGCTTGAAAATTTTTATATAATGTGGCGGTTAAAGGCTTCCGCACGCCATGCTGACAAGGTGATCACCATATCGGAGGCGTCAAAACGTGATATTATAAAATACTCTGAAACTGATGAGAAAAAAGTTGCGGTAATTCATAATGGCTGTAATGCCATTGACAGCATAACTGACGAAAAGCAAGGTGAAAGCTATATCATAGCGGTAACTTCAATGCTGCCGCATAAAAATGCTGAGGGTATCATACGCAGCTATGAGAAATATTGTGAGATGGAGGCAGAGCCGCTGCCGCTGACAATAATCGGAATAGATGATGCTGCACGATTTGCACCGACAGATAAAGCCGCCCGAAATATGACCTGTATAAAATATATCGAGGACGACAGGGAACTTCATCGGCTTATACATGGGGCAAAGGTATTTTTGTTTCTGTCATTTATAGAAGGTTTCGGCTTTCCGCCTATAGAAGCTATGCAGCTGGGAACACCTGTCATATGTTCAAATACAAGCTCTCTGCCTGAGGTGGCGGCTGACGCGGCAGTATATGTAGATCCTTGTGATTACGTGCAGACGGCACGAAGCATAGCAAAACTTATAAACGATACGAAAAAAGCAGAGGAATTATGTGATAAGGGAAAAGCTAATATAGAGCGGTTTAGCTGGCAAAAAACAGGAGAACGATATAGACAGGAATTATTTAAGTAGTAATTGATGCGGAAAGAGGAAAGATGGATAAAAATTTGCAGAAAAAATGGCAGATGTATGAAAAGCGATGGGAATTCCGTGATTTTTATTTTAATAAGATCATGCGCAGGCATGGGATAGTGAAATATTTTCACAGAGAGCCTGTAATGCCGCATTATGCGCATAAATGGGTAATGTCAAAGAAAAAAACGAATGATTATCTTTATGATAAGATAATCAGTAAAGAACCGTTTTACGCCTGTCGGTTTGGCAATACGGAGCTTCAGACAATGGTTGGCGAACTTAAAAACAGGATAGTAGGTTATTCGGAAGAAAATGAGGCGCGTACCACCAAATGGTTTAACCGTTTGTGCGAAGGAGCGGGTTTTTTCCCAAATGACAGGAAGCTGCTTGCGTCTTACACAGACTGTATGCTGGAAACATGCAAAGAAGTGGATCTGTTGGCGATGTGGCATTTAAATATGGAGGACTTTGTGATCGAAGAATATTTACCCGAGGCGGATCTGACCTTTTTATTCAGGCTTGAGCCGTGGCTGTATAATGGCAGACCATGGACTAAGGCGCTTTTGGGGAAGAAAGTTTTAGTCATCCATCCGTTTGAGAAAACCATACAGTCACAATACAGGAAAAGAGAACGAATATTTCCAAATACAGATATTCTGCCTGAGTTTGAATTAAAAACCCTGAAAGCAGTACAGACAATTGCAGGAGAGCGTGACGACAGATTTAATACATGGTTTGACGCACTGGACTATATGTATAACGCGGCAATGGATATTGATTTTGATATTGCGATAATAGGATGCGGTGCTTATGGAATGCCGCTCGGCGGCAAAATAAAAAAGGCAGGTAAGCAGGCGGTACATCTGGGAGGAGCGACACAGCTTATGTTTGGAATAAAAGGGCGCAGATGGGAAGAAAACTATCCGTCAAAGATAGCAGCGTGGTTTAATGATGCATGGGTGTACCCTGACAGCAGCGAGACACCTCAAAATGCCAAAGTGGTAGAAAAAGGATGCTATTGGAAATGAAGCAAAAGATTTGCAGTGATAAGATGATAATTATAGGGATTATGTCTATTGCCGTACTTAGCAGGGTAATAGCGATAAGAACATTTCCGGGCGGTGTACATGCTGATGAGGCGTTTTCGGGTTATGAGGCATGGTCTCTTCTGAATTACGGGGTTGATTCGTGGGGTTATCATAATCCGGTATACCTTACTGTGTGGGGAGGCGGCATGAGTGTATTAAATTCATATTTAATGCTGCCATTTATAAAACTGTTCGGTTTGAACACACTGACCGTAAGAATTCCGCAGATGCTTCTTGGAATATTGAGCGTATATGTTTTATATTGCCTGTTGAAGAAAACTTATTCCACAAAGACTGCCCTTTTGGGGTCATTTTTGCTCGCTGTGAGTCCATGGCATATTATGGTTTCAAGATATGGTATGGACGCCAATCTTGCGCCCGCGTTTGTGTTATTGGGAATTTATTTTTTTGTCGTCGGATTAGAGCAGAACAGATATTTTGTCATATCCGCAATGTTTTGGGGACTCGGGCTGTACGCATACGCCGCGGTATGGATATTTGTGCCTGTATTTTTGGCGGTATCAATAGTGTACTGTGTATATGTGCGCAGTATAAAATTATCGCTGCAGACTGTTTTGTCAGCTGTAGTATTGCTTGCGATGGCATTGCCGCTTCTGATATTTGTGGCGGTCAATTTAAGGATCGTTCCTGAGATAAAAAGCGCTGTCATATCGGTTCCTAAACTAATCGAATTTCGCGGTGATGAATTAGAGTTAAGAGATCTGCCGTCAAATCTGATACTTGCCCTTAAGATTTTTATTAAACAATATGACTATAATATATGGAATGCTATTCCGTATTTTGGACTATATTATCTGTTTTCAACGCCGTTTGTGATCATCGGTGCGGCAGTTTCCGCAAAAAATGCTGTCAGGGCGTTAAAACGCAGAGAGTTTTCTTTTGACGTTCTGCTGATGATATGGATTATTATAGCGTTTGCATCTGCTGTCCTGCAAAGAACAAATTTTAATCGGATAAATGCGGTACTGCCCGCGATGTTCATACTATTGGCGAATGGGCTGATATGGTGTTGCGATAAGGCTAAACATAATGTATACTATATTATTATATTTGTATATATTTTGTGTTTTGGATTTTTTGAGGGATACTATTTTACCGCTTATCAGGATATCATCAGCGAGCGGCAGCTTGCAGGAGCGGACAAGGCATTGGAGTCTGCAATGGAAAAAAGCAGACTGCATGATGGCGGCAAAATATATATAACCGCTCAGTTAAGGCATTCACAAGTCCTTTTTTATACTGAATATCCTACTTTGGATTATATAGATGAGGTAAAATGGAAAAATTATCCGGACAAATATCTTGAGGCTTACAGCTTTGGAAATTTTTTATGGGACACCGGAGAGAGTTTTGACGATTCGGGAATCTATGTTATCCTGCGGTCGGAACTTGAAGAATATGAGCAGAGAGGTTACGACATAGAAATATTTGATTATTGTGCCGTGGCATATATGAATTGACAGGGCGAATGTCCCAATAGGAGAAAACAATGATTGATTCGGTTTTATACTTATGTGCATTTGGGCTATTTATTACAGGATGTCTGTTGTATCCTAAAACTGATAATAAGATTAATTTTGTCACAGGTTTTATGCTTAGCTATGTAACGGCACTGTGTTATGGTGCGGTTGGAGCGCTATTGTTTACTTTCGCGCATATACCGGTCTATCTTGTAAGCATGTCTGCATTATATTTTGCCGGAGGTGCTATACTTTTAAGCATGACCATAAAAAAACACAGCGTTCAGAAATATTTGTTCCGTATGTTCGATCTGTGGGTGATCATAGCGGCGATCCTTCTGTTTGGCAGGCTGGCTGTTTATATTTTTTCAAGGCATGTAAACATAAATTATGCCAATATGCCCGATTCGGGAAATCATTTTTGTATGACAATGGAAGCAGTGCGTGACAAGGGTATTGGAGGTATGTATTTTACTGCTTTGTTTCATGCTCTTTTTATAGAAATCTTATGGCCTTTAGTACCTGAGACGTGGAGTTACAAATTATTTATCCTTTCAGACTGCTATCATAATCTGATGGAACTTTTCTTCTTTTATGGTTTTATGCTGCATATTAATAAAGATCGGAACAAATGGCTGCCTGTCATAGTGACATTTTTATACTGGTGCGGATATCCGTTTTACAGTTTTGCGGATGGTGCGTATATATATTGGGGGATGGGTGCCGTGCTTGTCCAATATGTGATTTTTATGCTTAGCATATATGAAAACAACATTGAACTACGGCGGATATGCTTAATGCTTGTGATGCTTGGATGCTATGGCGTTACGGTCTGCTATATTGAATTTTTACCGGCGGTTATTTTGACTGTAGCTGCAATGATCATATATACACGTTACAGAGAGAATAGTTTTCAATTGGATAAAAACGTTCAGATAATACTTGCATCATTGGCAATATTGCTTGCGGTATGTGCCGTGACAGGATATCATTTTATATTTAAACCGCAGAATCTCGATATATTTGAAGTGCTTATGCTGGGAACCAATGAGAATAAGAGTTTGGAAATAGTTATTTCCATTCCGATAATATTTTATATAGTCAACTGCCGGATAAGGGAGAAGCGTATAAACGCGTATTTAATGACTTTATTCGGTTTTCTTGCCGTGCAGACAGGGTTCACACTGTTGGCATCGGTAAATAAAATGTCGTCTTATTATTTGTTTAAGCCGTATTTTATATTCTGGTCGCTGATATGGATGATCATCCTTTGCGACAGTTGGAGGTTTAAAGGTAAGGTAAGGACATATACGGTAAATTATCTGATCGTGGCGGCTGCATTTCTGATGTTTAGTTATGCTCCTCAAAAAGAGGGTGATGCGGCTTTTTATGGAATCGACAACAGCATATGGAGAAACAATGCCATGGTTATGCAGTATGATTTCAGAAATTCTTTTTTCAACAAAGAAACAATGGATATGATAGATGATATTTACTATAATTACGCAAAGAATAATATGAGGGTTGCAATGATAGGCACAAATACCCACAAAGGTATGTGTGTGTGGTACAATGGCATAACAAATATGCCGATATTCTGGCATAGTCCTTTGACACGCGAGGACATTAAAGCGTATCTTGAAGAGGAGAAGCCCGATTATATACTGGTTTTTTACGACAGCGATGCGTATGAAGATAATGAGGAGTATTTTGAAACTTTTGAAAAAGTATCAGATAACGGATATGGCTTTATCGCAAAGGTAAAACAGTAAAAAGAGGATTTGCTTATGGAAAGTAAGAAACCGTTAATAATAATTCCTGCGTATAAGGAAGAGGCGAATATAGAATTTGTGGCAGATAATATAATAAACAATTATCCGCAGTATGACTATATCATTGTAAATGACGGCTCTAAAGATAATACGGCAAAGATATGCAGGGAAAGGAACTACAATTTTTGCGATCTGCCAATAAATCTGGGCATAGGCGGAGCGGTACAGACGGGCTATAAATATGCGGAGAGAAACGGTTATGACATAGCGGTGCAGATCGACGGCGACGGGCAGCATGATGTTTCCCAGCTTGAGAAAGTGATCGCGCCTATTAAAAACGGTGAAGCTGATATAGTTATAGGCTCAAGGTTTATAACAAAGGCAGGTTTTCAGTCATCGAAAGCCAGACGGGCAGGGATCAAGTTTTTGAGCGGGCTTATCCATATCTGTACAGGGAAAAAAGTATTTGATGTGACAAGCGGATACAGAGCTGTCAACAGCAGATTTATCCACATATATGCAGAAAACTATCCTAATGACTATCCGGAGCCCGAGGCGCTTGTGGTTGCCGCGATAAATGGAGGCAAGGTAAAAGAAGTTCCGATCATAATGAACGAGAGAAAATCGGGAACAAGTTCGATACGAGCGTGGAAATCTGTTTACTATATGATAAAAGTGACGCTTGCTATTATTATATGCAGGATCAGTCTGGGAATAAGACGTCAATAATTGTGTAAAGAAGGATGATAGATAATTATGCTGCCGACAAATTTAAGGATTACCCTGATTATTGCAATAATCTTCTATTTTATATTGATACTTATATTCTTAAAGAAAAAAGCATTGGAACTTAGATATACGCTTCTGTGGATCCTTGCCGGCGTGGTTATGGGGTTTTTTGTGGTATTCCCGCAGCTTTTGCTGTATATGATCCGCCTGTTGGGGATCGAATCCCCTATGAATGGATTATATGTATTATGTATAGGGTTTATTATAATCATTCTTATGGCGCTTACGTCCATAGTGTCAAAACAGATGGTAAAAATAAGGACGCTTGTGCAGGAAAATGCCATGCTTGAAAAAAGGCTTCGAGAGGCAGAAAAAAAGGTTGATAAATACGAAAGTATATCCGATGGTATCACTGATACCGAAAATCTGTAATTGCAAAGAGAATATTTAGGAGGAAAGCATATGATATCGGTATTTGAGACGTGGGCTGTTATTTTGATCGTATCATTAGTAGCAGGATATATTGTTATCAGGGTATTATATGGCAAGTGTGATATGGATATATGTCGTCCGGACATATGCATTGTCTGTGGGCTGATGTTTTGGAATGTTTATGCGCAGGTGTTCAGCCTGTTTTATAAGACAGGGGCAATGTCATGTCTTATAATGTTTGCGATGACCATAGCAGGAATGGTTTTTATCTTTTTTGATAAAAGATCCACGAAAGGTGTTGAGCGCGCCTCAATAAAAGATAACGATAATATAAAAATAGTGAGACCTGACAGAGCGTGGATCGTTATACTGACTGTATTTGGTGTCCTGGCAATGGCAGTCTTTACGTCATTGCCCCCGGTACATACGGACACAGCTTTATATCATGCACAGGCGATAAGATGGGTTGAGGACTATGGAATAGTTCCCGGACTGGGAAATATTCATTTTAGATTTGCGTATAACAGTGCGTTTATGCCGTTACAGGCGCTATTCAGCTTTAAATGGACATATCCGGGGTCTCTGCATACTATGAACGGATTTGCCTGTTGCTGCGTTGTGGTATATTCGCTTTGGACAAACCGCCTTTTTCGAAATGAAGATTTGAGGCTGTCGGATCTGTTAAAACTAGCGGCTATGATATATGTATATAAGGATCGGCTTTTGATGTCATCGCCCAATTCAGATACTTTGGTAATGCTGCTTGTGCTGTATATATGCTTTAAATGGAGTGAATTTGTTGAACGTGATGTGGAAGATGCGCAGCCGTATACCTGTCTGTGCGTGTTAAGTGTATGGGCGGTTACTCTGAAGTTGTCTGCCGCTGCCTGTGTGATACTTGCAATATATCCGCTCATACTATTTATAAAGCAGAAACAATATAAGAAAATAGTCGTAAATGTAGCTGCAGGATTGACTGTTGCGGTACCGTGGCTGATAAGGAATGTGATCATTTCCGGATATCTGCTGTATCCATATTCCAAACTTGATCTCTTTAATTTTGACTGGGAAATGCCGGCATCGGTGGCAGATTATGACGCAATGGAAATCAAGGCGTGGGGCAGAGGATTGACCAGCCCTGAGATGTACGATTGGTCTATTGGAAAATGGTTTCCCATATGGTTTGAAAACGCACCTAAATGTCTTGTGATCATATGCGCTATATCGGTCATGATCATAGTGGTATATATGTTATACCGTGTAGTATCAAAAAAAGTGATTGATGTAAGGAAAGAAATACTGTTTATATATAGTATCGCTGCGCTTTTTTCATGGTTTTTTTCGTCACCGAATATAAGATATGGAAGAGTCTACCTGTATATACCCATATGCGTGGCTTTATGGCTGTTGTTAGGATCTAAGGGATTAGGTAAATGGCTTCAATATGGCGTGAGATATGCAGCAATATTTATGTTTTGTATGATGTGGCATATTTATATGGAAAACTGTGAAACGGAATCGTATTCAATATATGAGCAGGCTGATTATATTGAGCGGGATGTGGCTCCTGTGTATCTGTCAGAGGATGTCTGTGTATGGATACCGGACTATGACGGACTGGGCGGCTATGACAACTTTCCGTTTGTGCCGGGAGCCGATATCCTGAGCAAGATAGAACTTAGAGGAGAAAGCCTTAAGCAGGGATTCAGGATCAAAGGCGAATATAAAGATGCACATATAAATGGCAGTGGAAGAGAGTGGTAACAGAAGTATGAAAACATATCCGATGGTATCACTGATACTGACAAGCTATAACTGTAAAGAAAATATCGGATATACTCTGAGAAGTATTGAAGAGCAGGACTATCCGCGTATAGAGGTCATCGTTGTGGACGGTGGGTCTGCGGACGGTACTGTGGAGATCATAAAAAGCTATGCGGAAAAAACAAGATTTGACTGCAAATGGATCTCTCAAAAAGACGAAGGTATTTATGACGCGATGAATAAAGGATATAAATTATCGCATGGCGACATTATTGCCTTTTTCAATGACCTGTTTTTGAAAGATAATGCCGTAAGCCTGATGGTCGATGCTATAGTAAATGAGAATGCGGATGGCGCGCATGCGGACTTGGTATATGCCGTGGGTGACAGGATCAAAAGATATTGGCATATGGGAAACGGGAATATCAGGCAAGGATGGATGCCGGGACATCCTACTTTATATTTGAAACGTGAAGTATATGAAAAATATGGATTGTATGATATAAGTTATAAGTGCGCTGCCGATTATGAATTTATGGTGCGCATATTAAAAGAAGATGAGATAAAGCTTGCTTATGTTCCTGCCGTGATCATAAAAATGTTTTATGGCGGTACAAGCAATCAGGGACTGAGCAATTATCTGATTTCGTTGAAGGAGGGACATAGGGCGCTGGTCAGCAACGGAGTCAGGCGGGCGATGTGGATCGATTTGCAACGTACATTCAGGGTATATATGCAGTTTGTGAGAGCTCATATGTATAAATAGTTTAAGCGGTAAAGTGTGCCATTTGCAGTAGGGGAGATGAGATACAATGGAAAGGATCGCGATCGATTTGCTCTGGCTAAGACCCGGAAAAGTCGGCGGCACGGAATCATTTATAAGAAATCTGCTGGATGGTTTTATGGATTTGGAAGATGATTTTGACTTTACGCTGTTGGTATCGCGTGATAATGCTTATTCTTTCCAAAAATATATTTCGGATAAGCGGTATGGCATGCTTACTGCTGATGTGGATTCCGAGAATATTGCAAAACGTATTATATGGCAGAACCTTCATCAGAACCGACTGTTGAAAAAAAACGGATTTAAGTATTGCTTTGAACCGGTTTACTGCAAGCCATGGCTTAATGGAGGTATCAGCTATACATGTGTGATACATGATCTTCAGGCATATCATTATCCACAGTACCACCCTTTGCATGAGATAGTTTATTCCAGGTTATGTTGGAGAATGGATGCTTTAAACGCGGCGAGGATATTGACCATATCAAACTGGGTGAAAAAAGATATTGAATTAAAATATAAAAGAGATGATATCGGGGTAATTTACAATCCGATATTGGTAAAAAAAGATGAAACGGTTGATTTCAATGTGCTCAGGGACAAATATAACATTGAAGAGGGAAAATATTTTTATACGGTAAGCCAGATGATCCCCCACAAAAATCTGTCCACATTGATAAAAGTGATGGAAAAAATTGCCCGGGACGCTGTACAGCTTCCGAAGAAGTTAGTCATAAGCGGAGTAAACGGGCATGCTGAGGATGAATTAAGGCAGTTGATACAGGAAAAGAAGCTGCATAATAATATAATATTGACAGGATTTATCGGAAATGCAGAGAGAAATGCCCTATATATGAACTGCCATACTTTTTTATTTCCGAGTATTTTTGAAGGCTTTGGAATGCCGCCTGTAGAGGCGATGTATCTTGGCGCAAGAGTAGTAACTACTAAATGCGCATCTATTCCCGAGGTCACGCAGGGGAAGGCGATATATGTAGACGACCCGTATGATGCGGAAGAATGGATCGAAAAAATAATTTGCGGTGAGATGGGAAAAGATATGGATTTTGGGATGTACTCGCCGGGCAGGATCTCAAGGCAGTACTTGAATATACTGGAGATGCTATGATTATAAATAAGAGTTTACAAACAAAAGAGGTAGAGAATGCAATTATCCTGCCTGCAAATGGAAGGCTTGGCGGTGTCGTTGATCAAAATCATATATTGGTAGAGGAATCGTTGTATAAATACGGAGAACTGACGCTTTGGGGGGGGAGCTATGACTGCAGCGAAAATGTTGAGCAGATACCGGAAACAGTGATTTATATTGGTTGGATGCAGAAACATTGGGGCAATTTCGTTTTTGACTGTATGGCTCGTATGTGGTATGTTTTGCAGGAGTCTCGGACATATAAGATAGTGTATTGTGGTGAACATGAAACAGAAAATGTGCTTGGGGACAGCAGTACACGGTATGGCGAATTTATGCGGCTTCTTGGAATTGATATGGGACGCTTTTTGGACATAAGAAGACCGACGCAGTTTGAAAAGGTGATAATACCGGAACTAGCAGGATTTCCCGGAACATTTTATACCGACGGTTATACTGCCGTATTTGACAAGGCAGTGACCGGAGCGGAAAGTGCCGCATCAATAAAAGTATATGATAAGATATATTTGACCAGACGTCAAATGAGTTCCTGCAAAGAATTGGGAGAAAGGGAAATAGAGGCAGTTTTTCAGAGTATGGGGTATCATGTTATTGCGCCGGAGAAACTGTCGGTTGAGGAGCAGGTTTTTGTGTTCAGTCATTGTAGATCCTTTGCATCAATTGAAGGAACTACTTCGCATAATATTATGTTTGCGCCGCGGGGAGTTGAGCATATAATTCTGCGCAAGCAGGATTATGACAATACGAGACAGATCGCGTTTGACGGAATAAAGGGAATAGTTCCTGAATATATAAATGTATATTATGAACCATATAAAGGTTTTCCATTAAGTCATGATGTGGGACCGTTTTATATTGGCGTTACTAAATCTCTGAAAAAGTGGTTGGATTCGCATGGGCGTAAATTGATGTTATCAGAGAAAGTTGAGATCCTATGTGCTAAAATATGGAATGCATTTGTCTACACATTGAAATGTTTTTATTATAAATATTGGCTGTATAGAGCGTAGAAACGCAGGCTATGCATCGGTTTATGGGAGGAAGGCAAGTGAAAGAGAAGATAGGAGTTATACTTGTCAATTATAATGGCGATAAATATAATGATAAGTGCATCAACTCTATTCTGAACAGCACGATCAATGAACAGCTCCATATTATTATTGTGGATAATGCTTCTACCGATGCCTCTTTGAAAAATCTTATAAAACACTGGGGAGATAATGCCAAGGTGCAGATGATCGCGCTGAATGACAATTATGGTTTTTCAAGGGCAAACAATGAAGGAATTAAAGCGGCTATAGATAAGGGGATAAATAAATTCCTGTTATTGAATAATGATACTGAAATAGAGCCGTACACAATAGAAAGAATGGCAGAAAGTCAGGACAGGACAGGAGCAATAGTGGTACCAAAGGTGTTTTTTGCGGATAAACCTGATACTGTATGGTGCGCAGGCGGCGAGTTCTCGAAGATAATAAGAAAACCTATACAAACAGGTTTTGAACAGAAAGATATGGCTGAATTTCAGCGCAGTAAATACTGTGATTTTGCAAACGGCTGCTGTATGATGCTTAGCAAAGATATAGTGGATAAGATCGGATTTTTGGATGAGCGGTTTTTCCTTTATTATGAAGATACCGAGTACAGTCTTAGGGCGGCGAAGGGCGGCATCAGGATTTGGTATTGTGCAGAGGCTGTTGTGTATCATAAAGTGAACGGATCCACCAAGGGAAATGATAATCCTGACAACGCATATTATATCACACGGAACTGGCTGTTGTGCAACAAATTAAGTTATGGCAGGATAAGTTTGCTGTTTAGCGTATATTTTGCGCTAAATCGCTTTACATGGGCGCTTATATGGATTTGTGGTGGGAAACGCAGTATGGTATCAGCGCTATGCCGGGGAGTGAGTGATTTTAGAAATGGGAAATTTGGAATAATGCGGTAATTTCTTTACTGTCCGGATAATTGATCAGCACTGCCTTGTTGGTGCCCCAAAATACAAAAATACTTCCGGCAGCCGCCGCACTTGCGCCGCTGTCGATCGCGCGTCTGCAGTCTTTGAGACTTCCGGCACCGCCGCATACGATAACAGGTACCTTCACATGACCGGATACTTCGCTGATCAGTTCGTAATCGTACCCTGCCATAGTACCGTCGCGTGTTATGACATTTAGGAATATCTCACCGGCGCCTGAGTCTTCAAGTCTTTTGGCATATTCTACCGGAGTGTATTTGGTGCTTCGGCTTCCGTTTTCTGCTTTTACGACCATCTTACCAAATATATTTTTACCGACATCCATGGCGCCTACAATGCTTTGGCTTCCATATATTCCGGCTGCATCTTCGATCAATTCAGGATGTTCTATGGCAGCCGTATTGATCGCGACCTTTTCAAAACCTATGCGGAACAATGTGCCGATATCATCCGGTGAAGAGACCCCCCCGCCATAGCACAGCGGCATAAAACACTGTTCTGTGATTTTTTTCAGATACTCAAAATTCGGTCCCTTGTGAGAACGTGTCGCATTGATATCCAAAAATATCAGCTCGTCTACTTCTTTGTCGTTGAATATTTTGACCGCGTTTATCGGATCCCCTATATATACAGGTTTGCGAAAACGCTCAGTCTTTACTAATTTTCCATTATCCAAAAGTAAGCAAGGGATCAATCTGTTATGATACATAAATGTTTCATCCTTTCGCAAAATTATCGAGGATCTTCATACCAAAACGGTGGCTTTTTTCCGGATGGAACTGCGTTCCCATAATATTGTCTCTCTGCACGACGGAATCAAAACGGATACCGTATTCCGTCATCGCTGCCGCATCGTTCCGTTCCGTACACGTCACATAATAAGAATGAACGAAATAATATCTCCCGTCGTCTGCAGAATCGGCAAGCAGCGGTGAATCCTTCTGCTTTTCAATATAGTCCCATCCCATATGTGGTATTTTAAGTTCCGGTTGATCGGGAAATGCGAATTTTTTCACCGTTCCCGGGATCCAGCAAAGACCCTCGCATTCCCCCTCTTCGCTGTATTCCATCAAAAGCTGCATGCCAAGACAGATTCCCAAGATCGGCGTTTTTTTCTCCAGAACCTTATAATTCAAAACATCTGTCAGCCCGGAGTGTCTGATGATCTCCATTGCCCTGCCGAAATTGCCGACTCCCGGCAGGATCAATTTATCCGCCGACTCTATCCCGGATATGTCTCCGGTCACTTTACTGTCATATCCAAGATATTTCAGCATATTTTTTACAGAGTTAAGATTTCCCATTCCGTAATCTACTATTGCTATCATGCTCTAGGATCTCCATTGTTTATGAATATGAAAGTGCCATATATGAACGATGTCCTCCACCAAATATATGCAGCCGAATATAACCTTTTTAATGATCTTTTTCATTGATCGTTCCCCCCGCCAAACATTTTTGAGAGCTTTTTGATGATTTTTCCTGTCAGATCATTCTCGTTATTGGGATAGTCCTCATAATGCAGCGGTTTGCTGCTCATAATCTTATCAAATTCTTCTCTGGTGATCTGCATTTTTTCAAGGAAATATTCAATGTCACGTTCTATTGTGCTGTCATCGTATGGAGGTGTCTTAAGGACTTCGAGTGCTTCGCTCCGGCTCATCTGACCTGCCGCGATCAGACTGGACAGATGCATTCTGCGCTTATCATACCCAAATTTTACAGGTAATATATAGGTTTGATAAAATCTGGTATAAAAAGACTCATAATGCTTGCCGCCATAATCTCTCCACTCATAATTCTCCTGTAAAAATTTTTTGGCGTTTTCTTTGTTATAGTCAATGTAATCAAGGATGTCAAACCAAATAAATTTTCGCGTAAAATAATCGTAATCCGGTCGGCTGAAATATGGGAAGCTCTTTAATCCGTGAGAATTATCCCCATACATTTTATATACGGAACGGATATAGTGCCAATCGAAATGTCCTTGAGACCAACTGTGCGGCAGTATACTTTCTGATGCATTATTGTGTCCCATAATGATATATTTGCATTTGTATTTATGTGCCATCATGCCCATGACAGGGAAGATCATATGATCTGTGGGAATTTCACAGTCCGGAGTAGAGGCTCTGAAAAAAGCCAGCTGCAATGAACGGAATTCCTGCCAGTCTACGACATAGGTATACAAATCTATTTCCAGTTTTTCGAGCAGATTTTTTATATTTTGTACAGCAAGTTCAGAATCCCATCCATTATCAATATGAACCGCCAGAGGACGCAGTCCCATTTTTTTGACCAGATACATGACATAGCAGCTGTCCACGCCGCCGCTGATGCCGACAATACAGTCATATTTTTTGCCCTTTCCCGCCGTCTTCACTTTAGCGCTGAAAGCATCGATGTCAAAATTACGTCTTTGAACTTCTATTTTACGCAGTTTTTTCTTAGCCCCTTTGCAGTGGTTACAGACTCCTTGATCATCAAATATGATATCGGGATCTGACGTATCCATAACGCAGCAGCTGCATATCTGATATCCCATCATAATACACCTCTCATTCTCTATAAACGAAAAATTTGACCGCAAAAATGATAAAACGAAAACAATCTACAATATTATATATATCATATACTGAAAGATTTTACAATTTTAACTTTTTTGACTTTTTTCAATTTTTGCACTATTAACCGCCAAGCTTATATTGCAAAGTATTCTGCTAATGCCGGTTGAAAAAACGAATTTTGGAAGCTCAAAAAGGCTCAAGAGAAGAACTATTGATTTGCAATGATGATGCAATTATGATATAATTTATAAAGTGTTTGGGTAAATTTTGACATTAGAGGTAATTTAATGAAAAAGGGTTATTATGTTCATTTCCAAGGTCGCGCATCAATTGGTGTGAGCAAAAAAATCGATATGCAGATGGAAGAATTTGCGAAGTTTTGTGATATAACGGAAGCGGAGATAGAAACACCCACAAGATCGCTGCCGGAAAGGATAATAGGATTGTTTCCATTTTGCTCGATAAAACGGAACTATAAGCAAGCACTTGAAATGATAGATGCTCCGGATTTTCTTTATATCCGCAGAACGGTTGCGGATCGGGCATATGTTGGTTTTATGCGGCAAATTAAGGAAAAATACCCTTCTTGCAGGATCATAATAGAAATTTTCACATATCCGTATGATAAGGATGATTTTGGCAAATGGAACGCGTGGCCCTTTTACCTGAAGGAACTTATATATAGGAGAAAATTAAAAAAATATGTTGATCGGTTTGTCACGTATACGGACGATAAAGAAATATTTGGAGTTCCTGCGATATGCACTATAAACGGTATAAATGTTGATAATATTCCTATAGTAAAAGGAGAATATAAAAAAAATAAAATAACTCTGATAGGTGTTGCATATATGCAGAGGCATCACGGCTATGAGCGTATTATAGAAGGATTGCATGATTACTGTACCAAAAATGAGAGAGCATATGAGATCAGACTGCTTTTGGTAGGTAATGGTCCTGAAAAGGAGAAATATCAGGAGTCGGTTAACAAGTACAGGTTGGAGGACACCGTCAGATTTTATCCGACAATGTCAGGAGAAGCACTGGATAAACTGTACGATGAGAGTGATATCGCACTGGCTTCATTTGGAATGTACAAATTGGGTTACTATGGTAAACTTGGAGCTTTAAAAACAAGAGAATGTTTAGCTAAGGGTATGCCTCTTATAACAGGGTGCGAGATAGACGTATTGGATAATAAATATAAATATGCAAAAGTTTTCGAAAACAGTCCGCGGACGGTGGATATTTCAGAAATCATAGACTTTTATGAGAGAATAACTGAGAACAATATTGAAAAAAAAGACGTAGCAAAGAGGATCAGGGGATATGCGATTGATAATGTCAGTATGAAGTCAGCGTTAGCCCCGATTATAGATTATATAGAAAGCTGAGATTGATATGATCGTACATGTAGTTGGTAACAGACCACAGTTTATTAAATTAGCCCCGCTTTATCATGAATTAAAAAAAAGAAATTACGAACAATGTATTATCCACAGCGGGCAGCATTATGATACAAATATGTCAGAGGTTTTTTTTCGGGAATTGAATATTCCGCAGCCTGATTTAAATTTGAAAGCAGGGAGCGGAAGTCATGCCGAAATAACATCGAATGTGATGCTCGGGTTAGAAAAGGAATTGGATAAGTTAAGACCCGGCTTGGTAATAATATATGGCGATACGGATACTACTTTGGCAGGCGCGTTGACGGCGTCAAAATTGAATATACCTATGGCGCATGTCGAAGGCGGAGTAAGGACTTATCACAAGGAAAATCCGGAAGAATGTAATCGGATCGTGGCAGATCATTTGTCGGATATATTATTTTGCTCGGATAAAGTATCTATGGAAGATGCCGGCAAAGAAGGAATGAAAGACAAAGCGTTTTTGACGGGCGATATCATGTACGATACATTTATGTCAATGAATACAGAAAACAAAAAAGTATCGGAAGAAATTATCTTAATGACGTGGCACAGACAGGAAAATACGGAAAGCAGAGCGAGGATGTTAAGCATTATTGAATTTATTAAAAAGCTTGATGGGAAAATTGTGTGTCCAATGCATCCGAGAACGCAAAAATGTCTGAAAAGTTTTGGATTATGGGATGAATTAAAGTCTATTGGCAACCTGCAGATAATTGAGCCGGTCGGATATATGGAGATGATTTCGCTGATGAACAGCGCACGACTTATTGTCACTGATTCGGGTGGAGTTTCCAAGGAGTCGTCTTTTGCCGGGGCAAAATGTATTTTTATGATCGACTTAGATATTTGGGACGATTTGGTTAAAGATAACTGGATTCTGAAATTAAATCCTGAAGATAGTAAAAGCGTTGAAGCGGCATTAACATTTGCAAAAGAAGCAGTCAGGGTCGATGAATGTAAAAGACCTAAATTTTACGGTGATGGTCATGCCGCAAGAAAAATAGCAGATCTGCTTGAAGAACATAGATTTATATAAAATTGAGGAGTTGAACATGAAATATGCATTGATAGGCTGCGGAAGAATATCACCTAACCATATTGCGGCGGCAAAAGCTAATGGTCTTGAAATAGCGGCAATATGCGATACATCAGCCGCGAATATGAGAGACAAAAAGTTAAAATTCGATTTAGGCGATGAGGTCAGGCAATATACTGATCATCATGAAATGCTTGAAAAAGAAAAGCCTGTACTGGCAGCAATCGCTACGGAAAGCGGGAAACATGCACAGATTGCATTGGACTGTATGGATTACGGATGCAATTTGATCATTGAAAAGCCTATTGCGCTGTCCATAGAGGATGCGGATAAGATCATTGAAAAATCAAACAGGTTAAATTTAAAGGTATGTGCCTGCCATCAGAACAGATTCAACAAATCAATACAGAAAATAAGAGAAGCGGTGGATAAGAACAGATTTGGCAGGATGTTTTACGGTACAGCGCATATAAGATGGTGCAGGGACTACGAATATTACGCACGCGCCAATTGGCGCGGAACTTGGGAACAGGACGGTGGTGCGCTGATGAACCAGTGTATTCATAATATCGACCTGCTGCGCTGGATGATGGGTGATGAGATCGAAGAAGTAGTGGGAATGACAGACAGGCTTCATCACGATTACATCGAGGCAGAAGATCTGGGGATCGCACTGATAAAGTTTAAGAACGGAGCATATGGGATAGTAGAAGGAACTACTGATATTTATCCAAAGAATCTTGAAGAAACATTATACCTTTTTGGAGAGAAAGGAACCGTCAAGGCAGGGGGGCAGTCGGTCAACGTCATTGAAGAATGGCGGTTTTCTGATATGCTTGATGACCCTGATGAAGTAAAGAGGCAGTTTCATGAAAATCCCCCCAATGTGTACGGATATGGTCATACCCCCCTGTATGCGGATGTGATCAGGTCGATTGAGAATAATACGAAACCATATGTTGACGCTGAAGCAGGAAAACGTGCATTGGAACTGGTACTTGCAATATATAGATCTGCTTACAGCAGGAGTATTGTAAAACTGCCGCTAACAGCGTGTGCAACAACAGATTTTGCGGGCAGGTTTGACAATAACTGATGGAGAAATTCAAAATGGATGGATATTATGTTCATGAAAGCAGTTATGTGGACGATGATGTGCAGATCGGCAGCGGAACAAAGATATGGCATTTCTGCCATATACAAAGCGGCGCAAGAATAGGATCCAACTGTACGATAGGGCAGAATGTGAATATATCCAATAATGTGCGTATCGGTAACAACTGTAAGATCCAAAACAATGTTGCGGTATATGAGGGCGTGGAATTGGAGGAAGGCGTATTCTGCGGTCCGTCCATGGTGTTTACCAATGATTTGACACCGCGTGCTCAGTTTCCAAAAGGAAAGACCGGGTATAAACATACTTTGGTCCGTAAGGGAGCGACTATCGGTGCAAACGCAACGATAGTCTGTGATCATGAACTGGGCAGCTACTGCACTATTGCCGCAGGAGCAGTCGTAACAACAGATGTACTGCCGCATGCACTGATGATGGGAGTTCCCGCGAGACAGACTGGATGGGTGTGTCAATGCGGACAGGTTTTAGGGGAAGACTTGTGCTGTCCCGATTGCGGCAGGAAGTATGAGCACACCGAAGGACGGGGGATCCGTCAAAGTAAAAAAGGAGAATGAATAATGGAATTCAGGGATTTAAAAGCACAATACTTAAATAACAGGACAGCGATCGACAATGCAATACAGAGCGTTCTGCTGGAAAGTCGTTTTATCGGCGGCGAGCCTGTCAGACAGCTTGAAGAGAAGCTTGCCGAATATGTGGGAGTTAGACACTGCATTACCTGCGCTAACGGTACGGATGCCCTGCAGCTTGCGTTAATGGCATGGGGAATAGGAGAAAACGACGCGGTATTTGTCCCTGACTTTACGTTTTTTTCCACAGCAGAGGTCGTGCCATGGGTAAGAGCAGTGCCTGTATTTGTTGATGTCGATGCCGATACATTCAATATGTCCGCCAAGTCATTGGAGGAAGCGATTCTTGCGGTGACAGACGAAGGCAGACTTGTGCCAAAAGCAGTGATTGCAGTGGATTTATTCGGGCAGCCTGCGGATTTCCCTGCTATCAGGGCGATAACACAAAAGTATGATATGTTGTTGTTAGAAGATGGCGCACAGGGATTTGGTGGGAAAATAGGTGATAAAATGGCATGCAGCTTCGGCGATATTTCCACCACATCATTCTTTCCGGCAAAGCCTCTCGGATGTTATGGCGATGGAGGCGCTGTATTTACCAATAATGACGAATGGGCGGAATTGATAGAGTCTTATAAAGTACATGGAAAAGGTGATAATAAATATGATAATGTACGCATAGGGTTAAATTCGAGGCTTGATACTATTCAGGCAGCGATTTTACTGGCAAAGTTTGGTGTTTTTGTAAATGAAGAAATAGATGCGGTCAATGAAACTGCCTGTCTTTATTCAAAATATCTGTCAGAAGTGATAGATATTCCGGCAGTAAAACAAAATTTTGTTTCAAGCTGGGCACAATACACTATAAAGATGCCGGGCGTGAGAGACAGGCTAAAAGATATTTTGGCTCAAAATGATATCCCGAGTATGGTATATTACCCCAAGCCGCTGCATGAACAGAAAGTACTTATGACCAATAATAAAATGTATACAGATCTTAATACGGCAAGTATGCTAAGTCAAACGGTCTTATCATTACCAATGCACCCATATATGAGTGCTGATGAAATCGATAAGGTGGCACAGACCATTTTGAAAGTTAAGAAATAAATTATAGATATATTGGAGAAGCATATGTATGGATGGGTCATAGCGAAAAATATAAATATCAGCTGTTTGGGTGAATATCTGGATATGGATGGATATTTACAGTACAATAAGCTTTTAAATAAATTCCCCCAAGACCAGGTGTTTATGGACGGTGGAGACAAAGTATGCTTTTTAGACGGATATGTGCATAACAAGGAGTATTTCGTCAATAATACTGCCTCGGAATGGCAGAAAGCTTTTTATGATGCTGTAGGAAGCGATTTAAAGCAGACATTGGCAAAGATGCGCGGTGGATTTTGCGGGTATGTTTATGACAAGTCTTTGGAGGAATTGACAATATATGTTGACCATACATCTGTAAGAGCTCTTTATTATTATGTTGATGACAACAGATGGATAGTGTCAAATCACTTTGACTATATGGTTGAACTTATGCGCGATAATGGAATTTCATATGATTTTAGCGCACGTGCGGCAAAATATATGATGACATATGGATATATGATAGACGACAGTACTTTTATAAGGCAGATCCGCAGGGTCAAGCCGGGAAGTTTTGTCAAAATCAAAGATGGAATATCTGAAAGTACACGATATTATTTTATTAATAATAAAGAAATTCGGGTAACAGAAGAAGAAGCCATAGAAAAGGTAGATGCTGCCTTCAGGAAGGCTGTGGCAAGAGAATTTGACAAGGATAAGGAATATGGGTATAGACATTTGGTCGATTTGAGCGGAGGTTTGGACAGCCGTATGGTATCATGGGTAGCGCATGATATGGGTTATACTGATCAGGTCAATGTCACATACTGTCAAAACGGATATAGGGATGAAAAAATCTCAAAAAAAATAGCTGAAAAACTTAGACATGAATATATTTTCAAATCATTGGATGATGCGCAATGGATGATGGATGTGGACAAAATAGTGTCAGAGAACAATGGTTCAGCGCTGTATGACGGTATTTCGGGCGGCGACAGGATGCTCGACACACTTAATAAAGATATGTTTGGGATTGAACATACCGGAATGACCGGAGATGCAATATTATCGACCTTTTATAAGGATAAGGAATTCAATTACAGTGCTCCGCGATTTGAAATGCATAGGTATTCTGAAATGCTGAGGTACGATTTTGACAATTCTGTTTTGAAAGAATACCCATGTCAGGAAATGTTTGCAATATATACAAGAGGAATATTCAGTGCACAGACATCCTATATGATAAGACAGCAATATGTAGAAACCGCGTCTCCGTTTATGGATGTAGATTTTCTTGACACAGTTTTTTCCATTCCTTTTGAGTATAGAAAACAACACCATATATATTTGAAGTGGATAAAGGCTAAATATCCGCAGGCTGCCGAATTCGGATGGGAAAAATGGGGAGGCATAAAGCCTAAGGAGAGCCATATTTTTTTTAGGAAGATAAAGACTACCCAGAGATTGCTAAACATATATTTCTGCAAAATATTTAAACTTACTAACAAGGATATAATGTCTCCATCAGATTTGTGGTATGATAATAATGAAAAAGTCAATAAGTTTATAAATCAATACTATACTGATAATATAAAGAATGATGTATTGGATAAAGAATTGAAAAGAGACTTGGAAACTTTGTTTAATAAAGGCAATATTACAGAGAAAAGCATGGCTGTTACGGTACTGGCTATGGCAAAAAAATGTTTCCCGATGATATGATCTGTGATAAAGCCCGGTGAAACGGTATGAAAAAGAAAATTTATCTTATTACTCAAGACTATCCGTTTGGAAATTCGGAGACCTCATTTATTGATAATGAGTACAGAGCCCTTTTGGACACGTATGATGTTTTTACATTGGCGACTGAACTAGGGGAAAATACAGATTTTAATGAAGAAAAAAATCATGGTATAATTGATTTAAAAGTTTCTTTTTGTAAAAAAATATTATATGCATTAAGGTTTTTGGTGGAAAAAGACGCATGGATCGAAATAATATCGATTTGTTCTGAGAGGAAAAATGTTTTAAAAAATTTAGCAAGAGCCGTTATGTATGGGACATATGCTGAAATATTTTTTTACAGGCTGAGGAGAAAAATAAACTTGTCCAAAGATACAAAAGCGTTATTCTATTTTTTCTGGTGGGATCGTAAATGCTTAGGTTTAACAATGCACAGAAAAAAATATCCCCAAATAAAGATCATTGCCAGAAATCACGGATATGATCTGTTTGACGCAAGGGAATTGTATGGAAGGCAGTATTTTAAGCCACAGATGGATCGTGAACTGGAACGGCTTATCTTTGCTGCACAATATAGTAAAGATTATTATTTAAAGAGATATAAGTTAAACGACAGCCCAAAGTATCCTGTGCGTTTGTTGGGAGTAGCGGATCAAAAACCGGATCTAAGTGTCGGTAAAGAAAAGATCTTTCATATTTTAAGTTGCTCAAGTGCAATCGCTTTAAAGCGTATAGATTTAATAATTGATGGATTGAGCCTTATAAAAGACACTGAGATCAAATGGGTGCATATAGGCGATGGAAGCGAACTTGAGAATCTAAAAATAAGCGCGGAAAAAAAACTTGGCAGAAATATAGATTATGATTTTGTCGGTGAATATTCAAATCGTGAAGTCATAAAGTATTATAGAGAAAATAATGTCAACTGTTTTATTACGACTACATCAACAGAAGGCGGCAATCCTGTCTCGATTCAGGAAGCACTTTCCTTTGGAATACCGGTAATTGCCGTTAATGTCGGTGACATACATTATATGATCGACAAAAATGGAATATTGCTTTCGGAAGATCCTTCAGGGAATGAAATAGCAGATGCTGTATTAAAAATTGCCTGTATGGATAATGAACATTATGCAGATTTAAGAAAAAATTCGTATGATATATACTGTCGGCTTTATAACGCGGAAGTAAACTGTCAAAGATTTATAAAAGATTTGGAGCAGATCTAGCTGCAGACAATGCTGAAAGGGATATAGGGGAGAACATGAAAGCTGAAAAACTGGACTTTTTATTTATATATGAGCATAAGGTTCGTGAATTGGAAAATTTATGTCTGCTCAAATATGAATTAGACCGCAGAGGATATAAGGTAAAAATCGTTCACATAGAAGATGCGCAGGCTTTAAAAGCGATGCGCCCGATATATTATGCCAAAGTAGTAGTGACTATGGCATGTTATCAAAATTCATCTATTGAATGGCATACAAAAAGGTTTGTCAAATTTGACAAGATAATTGATATGCAATGGGAGAATATTGTCTTTCCACGGGATGAAAAAGATAAAAAAGCATACAAAAATTATTCAGGAGTGGCAAAAGATGTAGTCAGAGTATCATGGGGGGATATGAATAAGAAAAGAATGCTTGAAGTGGTGAAGATGGATCCCAAAAAGGTGAAAATGGTAGGTCATGTGGGAATGGATTTTCTGCGTGATGATATGAGGGGATATTATTTATCGAAGAAGGAAGTGCTGCAGCAGTATAATATTCCAAATGATAAGAAAATCTTTTTGTTTGTTTCGCCCTACTTTTCTGACAACCATACAGAGGAATATTTGAAGGAAATGTGCAGACGTTTTGGTGAGGGGTGGAGATACTATTATAAGGATTGTATGCTGCCATCTAAGGAGATCATACTCGACTGGATAGGGAAGATCTGTAAGGAGAGGGACGATATAGTTTTTATTTACAGACCGCATCCCGGGGAGGAAAGCCAAACCGCAAAAAATTTGGAAGAGCAGTATCCTAATTTTAAGTTTATAGGCGGGCTCTCTGTGCGGCAGTGGATTTTGATCAGTGATAAGATCTATACAGGCAACAGCTCTACATTTGTTGAAGCATTTTTTGCGAAAAAGATGTGTTATTTGTTGTTTCCGGTGCCTGTACCACGAGATTACGAATTAGCCTTTTTTAAAGATGCTGATAAAATAAAAACTTTTGATGAGTTTAAGGATACGATATATAACGATAACAGACCGTTTCCGGTCAGCGAAAAGCTCATAGATGAAGTATATACGATAGACTGGCAAAAGCCGAGTTACATTAAGTTTGCTGATATGGCAGAAGAGGTGCTCAACGATTCATATTACGATCTTACAAGGCAGCAGTTAAAGAGCTATTACCATAAAATGAGCGTGGGTGAAAAAGCTGTATCGTTATTGGTAAAAATAACACCGCTTTATGATTTGTATCTGCTTATGCTGGAAAATAATGATATACATTGGAAATGGATCGAAAGCAAAAGACTTGAGCGGAAAAAGCTTGAAAGTACTGCGAATGATTTTGAGAAGACAAGCGATGAGGAGATAGAAATGATCATCAATAAAATCGCAAATGAATTAGAAAAGAAATAGGAGGAAAAAATAATGGACAAGACAATCACAGCAATCATACCGGTCAAGGGGAACAGCACGCGCCTCCCCAATAAAAATATTTTGCCATTTGGCGGCTCAAATCTGTTGGTACATAAGATCAGGCAGCTAAAACAAGTGGAGGAGATAACTGATATCATTGTGTCATCGGATTCGGACGAGATGCTTCAAATGGGAATCGATGAAGGCGTTACTGCGGTTAAGCGTCCCACTCAATATGCTGATGAATCTGTGCCGTTTGGAATGTTTTTGGAATACATTAGCGACACAATGCCAAATGAGCATATTATGTGGGCTTGTGCAACTTCGCCTCTTGTAGAGCCATATTTATATAAGAAGGCTATAAAAACTTATTTTGAAAAGCTTAATGAAGGCTATGACTCTTTGATCACATGCTGTCCATATCAGACATACTTAATGGATGAAAACGGTCCGTTAAATTTTAGCATGGGACTTGCCCATAAAAATTCCGAGCAGCTGCCAATGCTGTATCATTTTACTAATGGCATTGATCTTGCACCAAAAGTGAAATTGAAAGAATGGCATTATAATTACGGTCCAAACGCATACAGGCTGCTGGTGAATAAAAGAGAGGCAGCGGATATCGATGATGTTTACGACTATGAGATAGCAAAAGCGTTATATGCTATGAAAGATCCGAAACCAACGATATAAATATCACATGATCCGGGAAACAGGTGGTGCTATGGCAGGTATTAAATTATTAGATTGTACATTGCGTGACGGCGGATATATCAATGACTGGAATTTTGGATACTATACTATCAAAAATATAATCAGACAGTTGACAGCTTCACAAGTCGATTATGTGGAGATCGGTTTTCTGCGTGACTGCGAATATGACAGGGATAAGACACTGTATAACAACTGCAGCGAGATGCGCCCTATACTGCCCGAAACGCATGGGAATACGATGTTTACCGCTATGGCACTGCACAATAAATACAACATTGACAAACTTGAACCGTATGACGGAAAGACTATAGAGGCAATACGCGTCACTTTTCATGATTATGATATAGACGAAGGGCTTGCGTTTATCAGCAAGGCAAAAGAAAAGGGATATAAGGTATTCTGCAATCCGATCAATATTATGGGATATTCTGACGAACAGATACTTGATCTGTTGAAGAAGGTGAACCGCATACAGCCGTATGCTTTTTCCATAGTCGATACGTTCGGCTCTATGATGAAAGCCGATCTGCTTAGGATATATTCCCTGATAGAACATAACCTGGATCCGGCAATAGTGATAGGTCTTCATCTTCATGAGAATCTTGCGTTGTCCTATTCACTTGCGCAGGAGTTCATAAGTATGAAATCAAGCACAAGAAAAAGTGTCATAGACGGTTCAATGCTTGGCATGGGGCGTGTGCCGGGCAACCTGTGCTTAGAGCTTATAATGGACTATATGAACAGGACACAAGGCGGGATATATGATGTAAATCCTGTACTGGACGGAATAGACGACTATATTATCAAATTGAAAGAGATAGAACCGTGGGGTTACAGCACCGCATATGCGTTATCCGCAAAATACAACCTGCACCGGAATTATGCGGAGTTTTTGCTGAATAAAGGACGTCTGCGCGCAAAACAGATAAATCAGATACTGGCAAGTATCGAAGACAATAAAAAGACTGCATATGACGAGGCTTACATCGAGGGGATATACCAAAGATATCAAAATCATGAGACTGATGACACTCAGCTGATAAAAAGGCTGAAAGAAGAGCTGCGCGGTAAAAACATATTGATACTGGCGCCGGGGTCAAGCCTCATAAAAGAGCGCGCCAAAATAGATCGCTTTATACAGAATGAAGATCCTTTGATAATATCGGCTAATTTTGCGGCAAAAGACTACAGGACTGATTATATTTTCTGCTCAAACGCAATGAGATACAGCGCGCTTGAGAATGTGGATCCTGACTGCCGCGTATTGGTTACTTCAAACCTGTTGGACGTGTGCGGGGAAAAGGATGTGCTTAATTATGCGGATCTGTGCTTTGACGACAAGGGTATCTGCGATAACTGCGTCATTATGCTTTTGAGGCTGTTGATCAGGCTTGAGATATCCAAGGTGTTTATAGCGGGCTTTGACGGATACAGCCCTGATGAAAATAATTATGTGACGTCGTATATGGCAAGCCAGCATACTAAGGGCGTGGAAGAAAATATTAAAAACAGCGGATACGTGAGGGATATACGCAAACAGATCAAAGTTGAGTTTTTGACAGACTCAATATATAACAGGTCTGGGGAATAGAAACAACGGAAGGCGGGCATCAAAGGAATGCTTAAAATATTAAAGCGCATCAGCGGTGGAAAGGTTCTGTATACTGTATTGTTTGCAGTTGTTTTGGCGACTATGCTGGTGTTTCATATCATTAACGGAAAAACATTTGTTGGCGGTGGAGACACATATGCCCAGTATTATCCGGTTTTTCTGTATATGGGAAGATACCTGCGCGGTCTACTGACCGGAAACTTTCATTTGTATGATTTTACAATAGGTTTTGGCGAGGATATTATCGGCGCTCTCAACTACTATGGATTTGGCGATCCGCTAAATCTGCTGGCGGTTTTTGCAACTCAGGATAACGGATATATATTTTTTTCGGTAGTGATATTTATTAAGCTTTATCTGTCAGGCGCAGGAATGATGAGATTTTTGAAGTATCATGACTGTGATGATATGCTTAGTGCCGGTGGGGCGGCGGCATATGCTTTTTCGATGTATTCGCTGATACAGGGGATGCACTTTTATGTGTTTCTAAGTGCTGTGTGGATACTTCCGTATGCGCTTACCAATTTGGAAAAACTTATAAAGAATGACAATAAAGAACATGCAGATGTAAAGTTTGTATTGCTGACTGCATTGATACCATGTACGGGAGGATTTTACTTTTTATATATTCAGTCAATATTTTTGGCTTTATACGCAGTTTGGGTATACTTTAATGAATATAAAAAAATATTTTCTTCAAAGTTTCTGAAGAAAATGCTGCAGATTTTGGGATGTTATCTGATCGGTTTAATGATCTCGGGAATATTTTTATTTCCGGCATTACATGCGTTTTTGGAATCGTCAAGAACGTTAGGAGGAGATTTTGGCTGGCAGCTTGTATGGGGAGAAATTATGGGCATCTTCGTCGGCTGATCAGTAATCTGATGGTGCCGGTGGGTTCTATGGACGAGTTTAACCTGGCGCTGCCGGCTGTATGTATGGCTGCGGTTATTGGCAGTATGCTGCAAAAAGAGATAAGAAAAGAATTGGAAATTCCGACTATTGTTTTAGGGTTGATGTATATAAGCCCCGCGTTTTGGCGTGTTATGAACGGTTTTTCGTACCCCGCTAACAGATGGGTATATGTAATATATTTTTGGGCTGCGTATATAACGGTCAGATTTATGCAGTTTTGTATAAATGACAGAGTGAAAAAGACAATATATGTATATACATTGCTTCTCACTGTCGCTTTGGCGGCATGTCATTATCATTTTTATCAGGATGGCATAATATGTGCTGCGTCTGTTATCTATGGGGTGGTATTTGTCGTTTGCGGGTTAAGAAATTCGCTCAACAGAAAGAAAGCACTGTTTATAATTGCCGGTGGAGTGTGGACAAATATATTTATTCTATATGCCGGATGGGAAATATGTGGCGATGAATTATATAAGTGGTTTAGAGATAAAGATATGATAGTCAATATTTCCGACACAGATTTTGAGTCTGAGAATGACAGATCATGGAATCGTTTGAATATATATCCCAGAACCGCAAATGACGGGCTGATAAGGGGGTATATGGAGACAAATGTATATTTAAGTCTTATTAACGGAAATATATCGCAGTTTTATAAGGATTTTCTTATATCATCGGGAATATGGGGGATGTCGTATTCGCTGCATGGAACAGATGACAGAATAGCTGTAGAGGCTGTTTTGGCTTCCTCAAAAGTGTTACCTTTTGGAGTAATGTATACTGACGCTGTGGGCTATCAGGATTTTCTTAAATTATCTGCTGTCGAGCGGCAGCGTGTTCCACTAAGCCATATAATACTGGGGGGGGGGTATTTACAACAACTCGTATGACAGCGGCATTGATGTTAGCGAAAATGTAAAGCAGATACGATTTGAAACAGAGTATGTAAACGCTTCAATGGCTGACGGTGAGCTGACGACCCAAAATGACGGAGAGATATTACTTAAAATAAATAAAGGACAGATAACAGGCAGCGGTGAATTGTATGTGTATTTGAACGACTTTGAGTTAAAGAACGGCGAAGTGGCTGATATCGTGGTGGGAGACAATAAGTATATAAATGTAACAAGTCCTAAATGGCAGAATTTTTGGGGAGTAAATGATTATCTGGTAAACGTGTCTTCGGATAATGATATTGTGAGCATTAAATTTAATGAAGCTGTTTTTTCCCTGGATAAGATCGAACTGTTTTGGTGCGGAAATGAAAATACGCAGGAACAGATAAATAAGCTTAAGAGCAATGCGCTTCAGAATTTAAAGTTTTCATCTGATCGGATAGAAGGGGATATTGACGCAGAGGATGAAGGATGGATGTTTTTCAGTATTCCATATAATACAGGCTGGAAAGTATATGACAATGGAAAACGGGAAGAACTTGTGAAAGCAAACGTTGGTTTTATGGCGGTGAAGCTGACAGAAGGAAGACATAATATTGTTCTGAAATATGACGCGCCGTGGAATAAACTGGGACTGTGCAGTACGGTTTTAGGAATGATCTTGCTGCTTGGCATGAACTATCGTGGTAAGCAAGTGCACACAGTCGTATAGGAGCTAAGGTAATGAAACCAAGAATGAATGTATACCTTACAACAGCGAGAAAAGTACTTTTATATTCGTATCCGGCTATAAAGTCGCTGTTTGTGAACAATCAGGATTCAGAGATATATTTGTATATCGTATCTGAGGATTTAGAGGACAAGGATATAGCGGAAGAGCGAAAACTCGCCGATATGTACGGAAACCATATCATAATACTGCGTTTTGATGAAGAAACGGCGCGTGGCAGGATCGTATGCGGAAATTTGGAGCATTGGCCTTTAGGCACATTGGGATGTTATTGGATGTTTCACGAATTGCTGCCTGACGATGTGGACAGGATCATGGCACTGGAGTCGGATACGGTAGTGACAGGTTCGCTCAGGGAATTTTATGATTCCGATATGGAAGGCTGCTATGCAGCGTGTCCGGATCCGCAGCACAAGCCCGAAAGCCACCGCAGACTTATGGAGCGGTTAAATGGCGATGTGCTTTCTTTTGTTGTGTCTTTGTATGATGTGAAGGCTATACGCAGAGATTTTTCATTGGATGATATACTGCATGTTGATGAATATGTTGTTAAGGAATTCGGACATTCACAGCAGGAGCTGACCTTTGGCATATTGTTTCGGGATAAAATAAAGTTTTTACCTGCCGAAAATCTGTGCATTGAGGAAAACAGGCAGTCGATGTCCGAAATGGGCTATGACTATCTGAAAAAATGTGAAGAAACTTGCAAGATCCTTCATTTTTCATCGTTTAAGGATAAAGGCAAACCTTGGAATCCCGTATGTATTATGCCGGGGTTTGGCGAATGGTGGAAGTATGCGCAGGACAGCCCGTATTATAAGGAATATTTTGTAGAGCAGTGGAAAACTTACGACCGCAGAGCCGGGGAGATAGAGCTGTTAAAAAAGAATATAACATATCGCAATATACTTGCTGCCGCTATGATGATTTATGTTTTTTTCATGCTTGTCGCGGGTATTTTGATGAAACAAGGTATTGTTTTTTATTTGTGCCTGTTGGGCGGATTACTTATTTCACTGCTAGCGGCTGTGCTTATCCGCAGATTGTCTATGATAAAGCAGCGGGGAAGGAGATAAACGGTTATGTTGCAGAGGCTGAAAGAGTGGATGTCTTTGGAGGGGCGGTATGCGATATCGCGGACGAGGGCAAAATATTATGTGATATACCGTTCCGCGGGAGGCGCCGGTTTTTTTTCAAATTACTTATGGGTGATGGGGCATGTGGCATTTGCGGTAAAGCTTGGCTATATTCCGGTCGTGGATATGGAGAATTATCCGACATTGTATAGCGAGGATGAGCCGGTAAACGGAACCGCCAACGCATGGAATTACTATTTTGATGATGTGGCGGGAATATCACTGCATGAAGTGTACAAAAAGGGAAACTATGTGATGGGTAAAGACAAGTCTTTGAGCAAGTATGCGGAGAAGTATTGTGAGCGGATATATCGTTTCCCTACACACAGGACAGTGTCATATTATGAGCCGCTGATTGGAAAATATTTGAGAATACGTGAAGACTTGATTAAGGAATTTAACGCGGCATGGGAAAAGAATGTGTCAGGCGGTGAACAGACGCTGGGCATTCATATCCGCGGAACAGATATGAAAAACAATCTGGGGCATCCGATGCCTGCAGACGCGCAGACATATTTAAAAAGGACAAAAGAGTTTTTGGAGTCACATTCCGATGTAAATAAGATCTTTCTTGCGACAGACGAAAATAATGTAAAGGAAGAGTTTGAAAAGGCGTTTTGTAGTACAAAGTACAGGCTTTTTACAAATGAGGCTTTCAGGGCTTGGGACACTAATGAGGAAAAAAAGACCGGAGTCCATGAACTTGAAATAGAAGATCCGAGACCGCTGCATAAATACCTGCTTGGTAAGGAAGTATTGCAGGACGCGTGGTTTTTGCATAAATGCGATTATCTGATGTGCGGACATTCTAATATTACTAATGTGGCAATCATGTGGAATGCAAATCAATACAAGGAGATCATACGAATTGATTGAAAGGGTAAAGCACGTTAGCAGGGAAAGGGTTCTGTATACGGTATTATTAAAAGCAGACGCGAGGTAAAAGATATATGTTTAGAGATTTACGAAGTGTGAAGGATGTCTGGAATAAGATGATGTACATTCTGACATCAAAACAGAAAAAACTCAGCATTCTGGTTTTTGGAATGATATTGATAGGAGCTGTGTTGGAGACGCTGGGTGTGTCGATCATTATACCTCTTGTAAAAGCGATGGTATCCGCAGATGAGCTTTTGCATGATGAGACAGTGTCCGTGATCGCACAGAAATTGAATATTACTACGGGTAATCAGCTGATCGTTGTGGTTTCGGCAGGTGTTGTTCTGTTGTATGTTATAAAAAATGCGTATCTTATTCTTCTGTCTGTAGTGCGTGTAAGATACGCAAGTTATATACGACGTGAATTGTCTGTCCGCGTCATGGGATTGTATATGAAAAGAAACTATTCGTATTTCATCAATCTGAAGACGGCGGATATTATAAGGGGCGTTGGATATGACTGCTCGGGAGTGTATGAGGTGATATTCCAAGTACTTAAAATATTAACGGAATGTCTGACGCTCACAGGTATCTGCGCCTTTATAATTTATACTGACGCAGCTATGGCATTTGGCGTTATTCTGCTTCTTGGTCTGTCGCTAGTCACACTGATAGCTGCATTCAGAAGAAAGATGAAAATACTTGGCGACAGGGCGAGAGTCTGCTCAAGTGAGTCTAACAGATACCTGTTTGAGGCTTTTCAAGGGATCAAGGATGTCTTTATCTTTAAGGGGCGCAAATATTATGTGGATCAATATGCTAAATATTACAGTGAGCAGCAGAGGATAGATGCGAATAAGATGGTAGCATCGGAAAGTCCTTCCTATTTTATAGAAGCGACCAGTATTACAGGACTTATATTGATAGTATGTTTAAAACTATTGACGGGAACTGATGCCGATGCATTCATTCCACAGCTTGCAGCGTTTGCTATGGCGGCGTTCAGGGTACTTCCGTCCATCGGCAGGATAACAAGCTGCTTTAACCAGTTTGTATTTATATGTCCGACTGTGACGGCTGTGTATGACAATCTGAAAACTTTTGAGCAGTATGAACAGGCGGCAAAAGGATTGGAAATGAATGAAAATATGACAGAATGCCTTCCGTTTAAATCCGAGATACGGATCGAAGGCTTGTGCTGGAAATATGAAAATTCAGATAAGATCATACTGGACAATTTGAATCTGACTATTCCAAAGGGTGTGGCGATCGGACTTATCGGTCAGTCAGGTGCCGGGAAGTCTACACTGGCTGATATTCTTCTTGGACTTTTGGTGCCTCAGAAAGGAAAGCTCACAATCGACGGTGTTGATATTCTAACCCATTTGGATGAGTGGCGCAACACGATCAGCTATGTGCCTCAGAGCGTATTTATACGGGACGACACGATCCGCAACAACATTGCGTTCGGTATAAAGGAAGAACAGATAGATGATGAAAAGGTTATGAGGGCGCTGCGGCAGGCGCAGCTTGAAGACGTGGTCAATGAACTGCCTGATGGCGTGAATACTTATATGGGAGAGAGAGGAATACGTTTTTCAGGTGGGCAGAAACAGCGTGTCGCAATTGCAAGGGCACTTTACAATGACCCTGATATTCTCGTTCTGGACGAGGCAACGGCAGCGTTGGATAATGATACGGAAGCAGCTGTTATGGAGGCAATCGATGCCCTGCATGGTCAAAAAACACTTGTCATTGTAGCACACAGATTGTCTACTATACAAAAATGTGATAAAATATATGAAATTGTTGATGGCATAGCAGTGGAGAGAGATAAAAAAGAGGTTATTAAATGATAAAGATAAAAAAAGATATATATCAATGTGCTTCTTATATATGGCGGAATACGTTCTTGAAGGCATACAGAGCTTACAAGGCATATAGGGAAAAAAAGTATTGGAGTGAGCATATGGAGCATTGGGGAGAGCAAAACCAAGACAAAACCTTTTTTATAGTCAGACGCGAATCCACATACAGCGGTCTGCTTTCGCTGCTTATGACGCATCTTGTGCGGATCGATGAAGCGGTTAAGCGAGGCTGCATTCCCGTGGTTGATATGCAGAATAATTTTAATGTATACCTTCCCGAGGAACTTATAGGAAAAGAGAATGCATGGGAATATTATTTTGAGCAGCCGATGAATTACGGACTGCAGGATATCAAAAAAAGCAGGAATATTCTTTTGGGCTCGGGGAAAGTGCCGGAAACATTCCCATATAATGACGTTAAGTTTGCAAGCGGCGAGGATGGCAGGATACGTTATTGGCAGGAGATCGCGCAGAAGTATATACGGCTCAACGAGAAAACGGAGAATTACATTAAGGAATTGGAAGCACAGCTTTTTTCACCCGGAGACAAGATACTTGGCGTTAAGTGCCGTGGTACTGATTATCTGCGTGCAAAACCTGAAGGTCATCCAAGACAGCCGGAGATAGATCAGATGATTCAAAAGGCGCAGGAGGTAATGGTACAGCAGGGGTGTAATAAAATATTCCTTGCTACCGAGGATGGGACGGTGTATGATAAGTTCAGTGCCCATTTTAAAGACGCAGTGGTTACAAATAAGAAAGAATATGTACATTACGAAAAGGGACCGATAGGCAAAGTGGTTTACAGCGATGACAAAAAGGAAAAGTACTTAGAAGGCTTGGAATATTTAAGCCAGATCATCATACTTTCCAGATGTGACTGCTTAGTCGCAGGTCTGACCTCAGGAACCATTGGGGCTATGCTGTTTACTAAAGGGTATCAGTACAGCTATATATTTGATCTAGGACATTACAGCAAAGAGGAATATAAGGGATATATATAAAAAATATATGATATAAGCAATGGAGGAGTATACGGTATGATAAAAAAGATTAAAGGATTTATGCAGAGTAGATCTTTAAAAAAGTGGGAATGGATCGTATTGGCAGGAGTGATGATCCTGTTTTCTTCGTTGTATATGTATAATGATATTGTCCATACATCAGCAAGAGGTCTGGCTTTCTGGTCGAGTCTTTTTGCCGGAGAATTAAGTAACTATTATCTTTATCCATATCCCGCGGTGGAAGATTCGATTATTGCTTCTGTACCGATCATTGGCGGGGCATATGATTTTATCATATATTTTATATTTGCGTTGTATGATCTCCCGGCATGGGTGTGGGAAAAGATCACAGGACTCAGTGTATTTTCGTTCTATCCGACGCGACTCTATATAAAGGGCATTACATGGCTGTTTTCGGCATTTGCGGGATATATGGTGTATAAGATAGCAATGCGCTGCGGTCTGGATAAAAACAAAGCCAAATGGAGCGCATTTATCTTCCTGTCGTCAGGGTTGTTCGTATACTCTGAAGTGGCTGTTGGAGGATACGATATCATATCTGTGGCATTTTCACTATTGGGCATATATGGGTTTCTTAATAAAAATAATAAATGTTTTATAGTTTCGTTCGGAATAGCTATGGCATGTAAATTGTTTGCTGTTTGGCTTTTTATTCCGCTGCTGTTATTGCGGGAAAAGAGGATCAGCAGACTGATGTTGAATGCCGTGGGAGCATTCTCGTTTATTGTAGTGCCTAAGATATATTTTATCATAGCACCCAAGGTGCATGCCATTTTGGCACATGAATCAGTTCCATCACGTTCAGGTCCTATATTGCCAACAACACTTGGCAGTACGGATATAATTTCGCATAGCAATATAATTGACAGGGCTTTGTTTGATAATGATAACATATCTCCATTTGTCGGTTCAAAGACTCTGCCATTAGTGTTTGTGGGAATGTTTATCATATGGATATTATGTTATTTCCACAAAAAAGCAATATCAGAAAAACAGGTTATTTATGTGTGTGCAGTTGCGATGTCTGTATTTGTTTTAGCTGCGGTGCTTCATCCGTATTGGATAGTATTGATTGCACCTTATATTGCGTTGCTTATATCATTTGATTTAGATAATTATGATAAAAATGCTATATTGGATATACTTATATCTGTGGGGTTTGTCTGCCGAACAGCTGTGTACTACTATGGATGTGGTTCCCTTGGAGAAATATATTCTATGCTGCAGCCAAAGGAATTGATCGACTATAAATGGACGGAGGATCATCCTGTTTATACGTATGGTATCAATAAGGTGATAGTTAAATTAGCAAGTATGACAGGAATATCATCAAATAATGTGGCGGGCATATTTGGAGCATTATTTGTTGCCTCTATTTTATTATTTTTGTATATGAACTATCCAAGGGAAAAAGCGCAGAGTGAGGAACCGGATTTTGCAAAGATCAGGCTATACACTTATTTGCGTGTTGCTGTAGCTGTGTTTATCGGTATGTTCCCGATATGGGGATATATCTTTTGGAAGATTGACGGCTGAATAAAGAAGAAAAGGATATAAAAGAAATGAGCGGAAAAATACAGCTTTTGGACTGTACGCTTCGTGACGGCGGATACCTGAATGACTGGAATTTCGGATATGACAACATAACCAGTATATTCGGGCATTTGGCGGGAGCGGGGATCGATATCATAGAGATCGGCTTTTTGGATGAACGCAGAACTGCCGACGCGGAACATACAATACAGCCGTGCGGAAAGGCACTTGACGCAATATATAAAGGACTCGACAAAGGCGGTTCAATGGTTGTGGGTATGATAGATTACGGCACATGCGCAATAGAAAATATCCAACCGTGCGGACAAAGCTTTATGGATGGCATCAGAGTCATCTTCAAAAAAGAAAAGCGCAGGGATGCGCTTAACTTTTGCGCACAAGTCAAAAAGTTAGGATATAAGGTGTTTGCGCAGGCTGTTTCGATCACGAGTTATAACGATGACGAACTTGAAGATCTGATAGGGCTTGTCAATGAACTGAAACCATATGCCTTTTCGCTTGTTGACACATACGGCTTGCTGCACAGGAAACAACTGATGCATTACTTTACTTTTGCGAATGAGCGCCTCAAGCCCGGTATAGGTATAGGATATCACAGCCATAATAATTTTCAATTGGGATATGCCAACTGTATAGAACTTATCGAGCAGGAGATAGAACGTCTGCTCATTATAGACGGTTCGCTTTACGGTATGGGAAAAAGCGCCGGCAATACGCCTATAGAGCTTTTGACAGATTATCTCAATAACAGGGAAGCGGGCAGATATCAGGCGTATCATCTGCTTGAAGCCATAGATGTAACGATACTTGATATATACAGAGAGATCCCTTGGGGATATTCGTATAAATTTTTCCTGTCGGCGTCAAACGACTGTCACCCCAATTACGTATCATATCTGCTTGACAAGAAAAAGCTTCCGGCTAAGTCTATCAATGAGATTTTAAGACTTATCCCACAGGATAAGAAATTAAGCTATGATGCAGGGCTGATAGAGCGGTTATATGTCGCCCATCAGCAGATCGTCTGCGATGATGCAGAAGCTGTCGAAAATATAAAGCGGCTGTTTGAAGATAAGGAGATAGTGCTTCTTGGACCGGGAAAAAGCATAGAGCAGCAGAAAGAAACGATACAAAAGTATATCAACGACAGAAAAGCTGTGACGATCGCTATCAATTTTATTCCCGATATTAAAAAAACAGACTATATTTTTATAAGCAATGCCAAGCGGTACGTACAGATGACCTCAAAGCTTAAAGCTTTAGGCGCAAGTACAGGTATTATGGTGACATCCAATATCACAAATGTAAAAGAGGAGACTTCATACGTATTCAGCTATGGCAGACTCATAGATGAAGAAGCGTTTATCGTGGACAACCCTATGATAATGCTCATGAAGCTTTTGAATGAAATATCTGTCAAAAAGATAGTCCTTGCGGGGTTTGACGGATACGAAAGATCCGAGAGCGCAAACTATGTGAACCCGAATATGGAACATACATTCAGCAAAGAAAAGGCGGAGGAGATAAACGCCGATGTGATAAAAAGCCTGAAAAGGCTGCATATGAGAGTTCCATATGAGTTTTTGACGAAAACGCGTTATATTTGAAAAGAGGATGAAATTATGGCGGGATATAAGCTGGTTATTTTTGATTTGGACGGCACATTGCTTGATACAACGGAGGGCGTATTGAACGCTGTGCAGTATACTATCAGTAAATGCGGACTTCCCCGACTTTCACAGGAGTGTCTCAGATCATTCATCGGACCGCCGATACAGGATTCGTTTAGTATGGCATATGGAATAAAGGACCCCGACAGACTGCAGGAGCTTGCAGGTATATTCCGCAGCAGATATAAGGAACATGAGCTGTACAAGGCAGAACCGTATGACGGAATATATGAAACCTGTGAACAGTTAAGGGACTTTGGACTGATGCTTGCCGTGGCGACTTATAAGCGGGAGGATTATGCTGTTGACATAATGCGTCATTTTGGATTTGACAAATATATGGCGGCAATATACGGCGCTGACCATGAAAATAAACTTAAGAAGGCAGACATCATAAAAAAATGCGTAAGCCTGACAGACGGCAGGGCAGTTATGGTAGGCGATACGGTAAATGACAGCATAGGAGCCAAAAAAGCGGGAATTGATTTTATAGGTGTCTTATACGGTTTTGGTTTTCACGACAGCTCTGAGCCTGCCTTGGCGGAATGTAAAGGCTGTGCAGCTTCGGCAAAAGAATTAGGGGAACTGATCTTAAGCATGCGATAGGAGGTACATTCTGATGAAAGTAAAACTTGCGGAATATATAGCGGATTTTCTTGCAAAAAAAAATGTGGAGCATATTTTTACTATAACAGGCGGAGGCGCAATGCATTTGAATGACGCTTTGGGGCACCATCCCAAGCTGCATTGCATATATAACCACCATGAGCAGGCATGTTCAATAGCAGCGGAAGGCTACGCGCGATTGACCGGAAAAATAGCGGCAGTGTGCGTTACGAGCGGACCGGGTGGTACAAATGCCATTACAGGCGTGGTAGGCGCATATCAGGATTCGATACCTATGTTCGTAGTGTCAGGACAGGCAAAACGCGAAACGCTGACATGGTCAACGGATGTGCCGCTCAGACAGCTTGGCGATCAGGAATTTCAGATCGCCGACTGCGCAAAAAATATGACTAAATATGCGGTAATGGTGACAGACCCGAATGAAATACGATACCACCTTGAAAAAGCATGGTATTTATGTATGAACGGACGAAAAGGACCTGTATGGCTTGATATCCCCCTTGACGTTCAGGCAGCATTGGTAGAAACAGAAAGCCTTAAGGGATTTGACGTTTCGGAATTGGAGAAAAAAGAAAATCCCGAATATGATACAGCAAAAACGAAAGAAATATTGGAAAAAATAAAAAACGCAAGGCGTCCTGTGATTTTGGCTGGAACAGCAATACGACTTGCAGGAGCGCACAGGGAATTTCTTGATGCGGTAAAATTGCTGAACATACCTGTGCTTACGGCATGGAATGCTCATGACCTGATGCCTGACGAACATCCGCTGTATTGCGGCAGACCGGGAAGCGTAGGCACGCGCGGAGGCAACTTTATAGTTCAGGGATGCGACCTGCTTTTAGTGCTGGGATGTCGTCTTAACATCCGTCAGATCAGCTATAATTATAAAGAATTTGCCCATAACGCATATAAAATAATGGTTGATATTGATGAAGCTGAGCTTCGCAAACCTACAATAAACATTGACTATCCTGTCCACGCGGATGTAAAGGATGTTTTGCTTTCTGTGATATCAGAACTTAAAGAGCCGATGCAGGGGCATGAAAATTGGCTTGACTGGTGCCGCGGCATAAACGCAAAATACCCTGCCGCATTGCCTGAATATTATGAGCAAAAGACACCGGTCAATCCTTACGTGTTTATCGAGGAGTTTAGCAAAGACGCATCGGAGGATGAAGATATCATCTGCGGAAACGGCGGCGCATGTGTCGTTACTTTTCAGGCTATGAGGATAAAAGACAGGCAAAGGCTGTTTACAAACTCAGGCTGCGCGGCAATGGGCTATGGATTTCCCGCGGCGATAGGATGCTGTGTGGCAAGAGGCGGCAAGAGAGTGATCTGCATCGACGGCGACGGAAGTTTTCAAATGAATATACAGGAACTTCAGACAGTAGTGTATAACAGGATGAATTTAAAAATCATAATATTAAACAACAACGGTTATCATTCGATCCGACAGACTCAGACAAACCTGTTTAAAGCGCCGCTTATAGGCGTATCGGCAGATAACGGCATCAGCTTTCCGGATATGGAAAAAATAGCATATGCGTATGGGATAAAATTTTACAGGATCGAAGATGTTGATCAGATACATGGGACGATGCGGGATATGCTGTCAGAAGATGGTCCTGCATTGTGCGAAGTGATTTTGGATGATAAACAGAATTTTGAACCTAAACTGTCGTCAAAAGTAATGCCTGACGGAACCATTGTCTCGCCGGAAATCGATGATATGTTTCCGTTCCTGCCAAGGGAGGAGTACGAACAGGTAAAAAGGAGCGCTTTAAATATATGAAATGTGCTGTGATAACAGGTCCTACAGGTGCAATCGGCATAGCGCTGATAAAAAAGCTGCTGCAGGAAGATGTGGAGGTCTTAGCAATCGTACATCGCGGTTCGCGCAGAATAAATAACATTCCCGAACACCCTAAGCTTCAGATTTTGGAAGCGGATCTGGATGAACTGGCGGATATAACGCTTCCGGATCATAATTGGGATATATTTTATCATCTTGCATGGGGCGGGACTTTTGGGGATGCGCGAAACGACCTTGACTGTCAGGTCAACAATATCAGATATACACTTGATGCGGTCAGACTGGCGCACAGAATCGGATGCAATACTTTCATAGGCGCGGGCTCACAGGCGGAATACGGCAGATATGAAGGCGTACTGCAGGCTGATACGCCAACATATCCGGAAAACGGATATGGTATGGCAAAGCTATGTGCGGGACAGATGAGCAGACAGCTTTGCGGGCAGTTGGGGATCCGCCATATATGGACAAGGATTTTGAGCGTGTACGGACCGTATGACGGCGATAATACAATGATCGCATCGGCAATACGAAGTCTGCTTAATGGTGAACAGACGCATTTTACTAAGGGAGAGCAGCTTTGGGATTATCTGTATTCGGGCGATGCCGCCGACATCTTTTACCTGCTTGGGCTGCATGGAAAGCCGGATAAGACTTACGTAATAGGAAACGGAAGCGCAAGACCGCTGCGGGAGTACATAGAAATTCTGGCGGAAACACTAGGATTTTCGGGGAGTCTTGGCATTGGCGACATTCCATACAGAGATAAACAGGTAATGCATTTGGAGGCTGACATAGAACTGATAAGGGAAGACTGCGATTATGTGCCCCGGACGGAATTTAGCAAAGGAATTGTGGAAACAATAAAGTATTATAAACAATTGAACGGGTAAAAATTGACATAAAACAATGAAAAGTGTACAATGGTATAAGTAATTACTATATAAATAATTGCCATAAGAAGGAAATATTTATGAAAAAGATCAGTGTAATGATCCCCTGCTATAACGAGGTAGAGAATGTAGTTCCCATCAGTGAGGCGGTAGTCGGGACACTTACCGATAAACTGCCGGAATACGATTATGAGATATTGTTTATCGACAATCATTCCACAGACGGCACAAGGGAAAAATTAGAAGAGATCTGTGCAGGAAATAAAAAAATAAAAGCGATATTTAACGCGACAAATTTCGGGCAGTTTAATTCCCCTTTTTATGGAATGTGCCAGACTACAGGAGACTGTACAATAACATTATGCTGTGATTTTCAGGATCCTGTGGAGCTTATTCCTGTATTTGTGAGAGAATGGGAGAAAGGGCACAGGATCGTCAGCGGAGTCAAGACTTCAAGCAAAGAAAACGGATTTATATATTTTTTGAGGACCGTTTATTACAAAATGATCAAAAATATGTCGTCCGTGCAGATGATAGAGCATTTCACGGGATTCGGACTGTATGATAAGACGTTTATAGATATTTTAAGGCAGTTGAACGATCCTATACCGTTTATCCGCGGTATAGTGGGGGAGTATGGTTCAGGTTTTAATTTAACGGAAATTGAGTATGAGCAGCCGCAGCGCCGTGCCGGTAAGACACACAATAACTTTTACAGTCTGTATGATGCCGCGATGCTGAGTTTCACGTCATACACAAAGGTGGGACTGCGTCTTGCCACGTTTTTGGGCGGTATCTGCGCGGGGCTCAGTTTTGTTGTTGCGGTTGTCTACACTGTATTAAAACTGTTGTACTGGGACAACTTCCCGGCAGGTATAATCCCTCTGACGATAGGCGTATTCTTTTTGGGAGGAGTACAGCTGTTATTTATCGGATTTATGGGAGAGTATATCCTTAATATTAACACAAGAGTGATCCATCGTCCTATCGTGGTAGAGGAGAAGCGGATAAATTTTGATTAACGGGATCGGTAATAGTTTATATGATGTTCAATGTTTTGTACCAGTTTAATGAGAAATACGCGCCGTACGCGGGCGTATCGATAACATCATTGTTTGAGAATAATAAAAATGCACAAGGCATCACGGTATATATCCTTGGTGAAGAGCTGTCAGACGACTCAAAGGACAAGCTTGCAGGTTTGGGAGATAAATACAAAAGGACGATCATATTTAAAGAGACGTCAGAAGTCATTGACAGGATGAAACAATGGGGTATTCCGGCATACAGAGGGTCTTATGCAGCCAATCTGAGATTGCTTTTGCCGTTTTTTTTGGAAGATGATGTGGAACGCATACTGTACTTGGATTCTGATACAGTCATAAATACGACGCTTGACGAATTATACGGAATCGATATGGGAGAGTCGGCACTTGGAATGGTGATAGATTCGCTGGGGCATAAATATAAATTGTCTATCGGATTCGAAGAATGTGACAGATATTACAACTCGGGCGTTATTTTATTTGACTTGAATAACTGGCGTAAGAACGAATGGACGGAAAAGATCATCGAACATATAAAAGACGGAAACACAGCTTACGGTTCACCGGATCAGGATCTTTTGAATGTGGTCTGCAAAGGAAATATTAAATGTATAGACCTAAAATATAATATGCAGCCGGTTCATCTGGTCTTTAGTACGAAAGACTATTTTCGCCATTATCCCCGGGAAGCGTATTATTCGCGGGAACAGATCGACAATGCGGTAAAACATGTGGTGGTTTACCATTTTTTCCGTTTTTTGGGTGAGTTCCCATGGCATAAAGGAAATCTGCATCCCGATAATGATATATTTGACAAATATTTGGCACTTTCGCCCTGGAAAGATTATCAAAAACAAAAAAGCGAGGGCGGAATCGCCATGAAGATAGAAAGAATACTGTTTCGTATACTGCCCAAGAGTATCTTTTTAATGATCTTCAGCCTCTTCCACAGCATATATACGCAAAAGAGGGCGGAGATATCGACTGCGGTATAAAAGAAAGGTTAAAAATGACCTCAGAACAAATACAGGTATCTGTTATAACGGTATGCCGTAATGCGGAAAAAGTGATTCGGGATACCGTAAGATCGGTTGTGACACAGACATATTCGAATATAGAGTACATTATTATAGACGGAGCGTCTGCGGACAATACGCTGTCAGCTATCAAAGAGGCACAGAGTGACAGTCAGAGCGTCCGCCACATAAATGTTGTATCAGAGCCGGATGAGGGTATCTATGACGCGATGAACAAAGGAATAAAGCTCGCCCATGGAGATTACATTTATTTTCTGAATGCAGGCGATACGTTATATGACAGATATGTGGTGCAGAATGCTGTTAAGCATATTGTCAATACAAAAGCGGATGTTATTTATGGAGATATATGTTACATTCATCCCGACGGCAGGAAAGAAATCAGAAAATACGGTCAGTCATGCGCTAAAAAAATATACTATCTGACAGGCGACTGCATTAATCATCAGGCAATGTTCACAAGAAAGACCTGTTATGAAAACGAACTGTTTGACACTGCGTATAAGATCTGCGCGGACAGGGAATGGATGATGCGGATATGCAAAAAGGGCAGCAGCTTTGCGGCAGCGGATATGATGGTATGTAATTATTCGTTAGACGAAAACAGCGCGAGCATCCGGAATAAGGCACAGTCTGACAAAGAAGCGAAAATGTGCATTATCAGACATTTCCGTATGGGATATCCTGTTTATTGGATGTTTTCATTTATGAGGAGTAACCGCATATTGCAAAATGTACTTCATACGGTTTACAGGATGCTTTATATCAGAAAAAACGAGGAATGACTTAATGAAAGTGATACATTTTTCAACGACAGATTATGGCGGAGCTTTTAAGGCTGCGAGCCGTATCAGCGAAAGTATGGAAAGTGCCGGGGTGGAATCAAAGGTGGTTGTCAGGACTAAGACAAAAGAAGACAGCCATTGCGAAGAGATTTTTTCCACAAATTATGAAAGATTTATATCAAAGTTAAAAAACCTTGGTAATTTAATGTGTTCCAAAGGCGAAGTCATTAGTGATTATTTTGGTACTGATATAACGAAAACTAAGTTTTTTGATGATGCGGATGTGGTTATATTACATTGGGTAAACTCTTTTATACCATATCATGTTGTTGAAAAAATAGTCAATAGCGGGAAACCTGCCGTATGGGTCATGCATGACATGTGGTTGTTCACAGGCGGCTGTCATTACGATAAGTATTGTGGTGGATATGAACGTGGGTGTATACAATGCCCTATGCTTAGAACCAAAATCGGGAAAAATATTGCCGGGAACAATTTTAGGAGGAAATTAAGAATGCTTGGAAAAAACATAATATTTTTGAGCCCAAGCAACTATATTCTTAAAGAAGCAAAAAAAAGCAGGATATTAACCGGCAAATATTTGGTTAATATTCCGAACCCTATAAATACATTTTTATACAAACCTATAACAAATAAAAATGAAATACGTGAAAAATATGGTATACATTCCGGGAAAAAAATCATTTTGTTTGGTGCGGTCAACTCCCTTGATGATGAGCATAAAGGGTATAAGTATTTAATGAAGGCGTTAGAACTGTTATCAGAAGAAGAATATTTGATTTTAATATTTGGCAACAAAGAAACTTCTGATAAAATCGGATTAAAATTGGAAACGAGATTATTGGGATTTGTAGAGAAAGAAGAGGAATTGATACAAATATATAATATGGCAGATGTTTTTGTGGCACCGTCAGAACAGGATAATTATCCGAATTCGGTATTGGAAGCATTGTCGTGCGGCATCCCGGTAACAGCATTCAACATTGGAGGAATGCCTGAACTTATAGAGCATAAAAAAAACGGTTATATAGCGGAGTTTAAAAATATAGCGGATTTGGCGGAAGGAATACGTTTTTGCTGTACAAACAGTAAAGAACTGGGAGAAAAAGCAAGGGAACGTGTCATAGAGCTCAACGGGTATGATATGATCGGAAAGCAATATGAGATGATTTGTAAAGAAGTATTTGATGCACCAAACTGATTGTATCATATTAGAAAGGACTTACAATGCAGAATATTAAAACTTTTATCACAATGGTAAAACAGGAATTTTACATTATGACAACGCGTCAGAAATGGATGAGTGTGTTTTTGGTTGTTGTGGTTTTTGTCGGGGGACTGTGCGAGATGATCGGTGTGGCGGCTTTGCTGCCTTTTGTACAGGCTTTGACGGATTTAGAGGCGTTCTGTAAAAAGGGGTATGCTGTATTAATAATAAATTTGTTCCATTTAAAAAATGCGAATAATGTAATTTTTGTTATAGCATTTTTGATCGTTGTGGTTTATATCTTGAAAAATACGTATTTATTGTGGTCATTGAATCTTCAATATAAGTTTCAGTATGAATTTCAGACGGAATTATCTAGCAGGATGCTTGCATGTTATATGCGAAGACCTTATGAATATTTCTTAAATGTCAATAGTAATCAAGTACTAAGATGCGTTGAAGGAGATACGAAAGGGGTATTTGCCATATATGAGTTTATTACTAAAATGCTGTCGGAAGTGTTGACAATATTGTTTACGGGGGGACTTTTGTTCTACGTTGATTTTTTTATGGCAGTTGGGATCTTGACAATTTCCCTTACGTGTGTTGTCTGCTTTACATTTGTATTCAGATTGTTGCTGCATGGCGTCGGAGAGAAAAAAAGAGAAGCGGATTTTTTGGCTAGTAAATATGCGTATCAGGCTGTGAATGGAATTAAAGAAATCTATGTATTGAAGAAAAATGAGTTTTTTATCCGGAAGTATGATGAAGCTAACAAACAAAAGAGTAAATTGGAAAGAAGATACCGTATGTTAGGCAGTTGTCCGGAGAAGTTTATTGAAACAAGCTGTGTGGCGGGCATGATCATAACTTTATGTTTGCGCATATCTATGGGCGTTGATCTGAAAGAATTTGTTCCTACGCTGTCCGCGTTTGCAGTTGCGGCGTTTCGTATACTTCCGGCAATATCACGATTTGTGGGGCTTATTAATGGTCTGATCTATCATCGCCCTATGCTCGAAGCAGTATATGATCAAATGATTGAAGTGGAAGAATATGAAGCTCTGACGAAAAAGTATATTAAGGAACATAAGCATAGCGATCCGGATACAAATATCCGGTTTGAAAACAACCTGGAAATTAGAAATATCAGGTGGAAATATCCCAATGCGGACAATAATGTACTTTGTGATTTGAATCTCACAATCAACAGGGGAGAGGCAATTGGTCTTATAGGTCCTTCAGGGGCGGGAAAGACAACTCTTTCGGATCTGATCCTTGGATTGTTTCAGCCACAGCAGGGCAGTATACTAATGGATGGAATAGACATATATACGATTCCGCAGGAGTGGTCATCTATTGTAGGATATGTACCTCAGAGTGTATATTTGGCTGATGATACTATACGAAATAATATTGCGTTTGGAACAGATGAGTCTATGATCGATGATGAAAAAGTGTGGTCGGCATTGAAGCAGGCTCAACTTTTTGAAGTCGTCAGCAGCCTTCCAAAAGGATTGGATACATTTGTCGGTGAGCGCGGAATCAGGTTTTCGGGCGGACAAAGACAAAGGATCGCTATTGCAAGAGCTTTATATTATGATCCTGATATATTGGTTTTGGATGAAGCCACTTCCGCGCTTGACAATGAAACTGAAAGTGCTGTTATGGAGGCGATCGATATGCTGCAGGGCGAAAAGACATTGATCATTGTAGCCCATAGGCTGTCTACATTAAAAAACTGCGATAAAATATATGAAGTAAATAACGGAAAAGCGGTAGCTACTACTATATGAGGTAGTTGGTTTTATGGGGGGGATTGAATTGAATGATCCGCAAATTGAATTTAATTACAGGGATCCTCAGAATAAACTGATACTGAAAGTCTATGAGCAAGATAATTATATAATATACGATACCGGTGCGGATTCCGATATTTGTTATGTTTTTTTCTCAAGTAATGGTTTGTATTACCCGGAAACGGCAGAAGTGTTTCGCAATGAGATCATAGAAAAGGACAGATATGAATGGAAGTGGGTGGCAAAAAATTCGTCAGTTTATAAGCGTGCCGGTCGTGTCATTTTTGTGAGAGATATATGGAAATGCCATTATCAAAGAGGTATAAACAGTACTGTTAATAATGCGGATAAAACATTGGATCTGCTCGCGCGTTTAACGAAGGGATATCGCGTGATCACTGTCGGAAGTTCATCGGGAGGGTATATGGCAGTACTTTCCGGGATAAAATTAAATGCAGAGTATGTCTTAAACTTTTCCGGGCAATATTATATCAATTCAGACAGTAAGTACAATGATTTGACAAGTATGCTAAGTGAATATAAAGGAAAGATATTTTATTTTGTCCCTTCCCATTTTGAAATGGACTATAAACAATATTTAAGCAGTCAGTCGTTTGGGTGTGTGTATGCTTTCCTTTTTAACGGAACTAAACATGCAGAAACAATGTTCGTATCGAATATGTGCTACATTATAGATAAGGATGAGGAAACATTATGCGGGTATTATGAAAAATATCATAATAAAGACATAGGAAAAATATCATTTATGATAGACACTGTACCTGCCGGAAAGACGATAAAGATAATGACAAGAGAAATAAAGGGTTTTATTCTCAGACGGCTGGGAAAGTTTTGGACAGGGGTATGAGACATTATGTATAAACCTTTGATCAGCGTAATTATGTCAGTATACAATACACCTATCGAGTATTTACGGAGTTCCGTGGAGAGTATCCTGAATCAGACATATAGGGATTTTGAGTTTCTGATAGCAGATGACGCTTCAGATAACGTTAATGTGGCGGAAATTATAAAGTCATATCATGATGATCGGATTTTGTTTATACAAAACAAAAAAAACAAGGGTTTAACTGATAATCTAAACTATATGCTTGAGCAGTCGAGGGGAAAATATATTGCAAGGATGGATGCAGACGACATATCACTGCCGGAGCGTTTGGAAAAGCAGTTTAATTATATGGAAAATCATCCAAACGTTCATGTTTTGGGATGTTTTGTTAAGGCGGACAGCGGTGTCCATAAGTTTGGAGGCAATATGAGCCGGCAGATGCGGAAAGCAAAAATGTTGTTTTATAATGCCGGCATCTGTCACCCCAGTGCTATGATGCGAAAGGCGTTTCTTTTGGAGCATGATCTGTCATACGATGCAGCCTGTAAAAAGGCGCAGGATTATGACTTGTGGACGCGATGCATGGAATGGACAGATTTGATGGCATATCCGGAGGAACTTTTGTATTATAGAGAACATGAAGGTCAAATCACCAGAATGGATCAAGGCAATGCAGACAGCCAAAAAATGTATGCCCGGATGATAAGGAAAAGATTTCTTAAAAAGATGGATGTTTGTTTATCTGACGCAGAGGAGGAAGCCTTTTTTAAAATTGGGGAGAAAGACTATAGTTATAGCATAGATAAGTTTGATACGATTTTTAAAGTTCTGTTGGACAGAAACAGAGAGACACGTATATATTCACAGGTTTCTTTAAAAAATGAGCTGTGTCTGTACAGGATTCAGAGAATGATGAGTATGAGAGATCTGCGGGTCAAAGACATTCGGATGTACAGTTGGGTCTTTTCACCGATGTTTTTGGCGAGCATTATAATAAGATGTCTTTTGTGTACAAAAAGCTATAATAAGCTGCGTATAGAACTGAAAAAGTGAACGTGGAAAAATGTAAGTTCAGGAGGAAAACATATTGAGTTCTTTAGGACTATTATTTACAGAAGGAATATCGTTAGAGACATGGGTGTCTCAAGGTTTGTTTTCACGTGAAAAGCAGATATATGAAGAACATTTGAAAATGGGGCATTTTGAAAAAATAATATGGTTTACTTACGGTCGTAATGACAGGGCAGTATATGAAAAGTTATTGGCGGAGAAAAAAATTGACGAGAGAATAATCGTGGTTCCGATGCCGAAAATTTTTATCGGAGGTCATCTGACACATTTATATTCATATTTACTGCCGTATATTCAGAAAAAATATTGTAAAGAGATCGATATAATAAAAACTAATCAGATGGGTGGGGCATGGACGGCGGCAATCATACAAAAAAAATACAAAAAATTGTTTTTGCTCAGGACAGGATATACGTATTCGTTGTTTTTAAATAAAAAAATAAATGAGGCTGATACAGCAAAAAACAAAAGACTCACTGTGAGAAGATATCATAAGTATAAAAAAATAGAAAAAGAGATGTATGATATATGTGATATAGCTACTGTTTCAAGTTCAGATGATAAAGAATATATTTGCAGTAATTATAATGTGCCTGATAATAAAGTAACGGTTCTGACTAATTATATAGACTGTGATATGTTTTGCAAAATCAATAAAAACGATAGGAAAAACAGGTTTTTATTTGTTGGAAGGCTGGATAAGCAAAAAAATCTGTATAATACCATTCAGGCTATAGCTGAATGTAATTTTGGGTTAGATATAGTTGGAAACGGGTCTATGAGAAACGAATTGGAGATGTTTGCGCACAAAAGAGGTTATGATGTAGTATTCCATGGTTTTGTAGATAATAAAGAGCTACCCAAGATATATAATGACTTTAAATATTATATTTTAGCATCTGAATATGAAGGAATGCCCAAAACATTATTGGAGGCAATGGCATGCGGAGCTTTATGTTTTGGCACAAATGTTGCAGGTATAAAAGAAGTTATACAAGATAAGATCAATGGCTATCTTATTCCTGATACGTCGATACAGAGCATTAAAGAAACAATAAAGAATGGAATTAATGAAGATAGTTTTGAAATGTTGACTGATAATGCAGTGCATCAGATCTATAGTAATAATTCGCTTCAAAATGTTACTTTAAAAGAGTGGGATCTGATCGATAAGCTTAGACATTAGATCAAATTATTTTTAAACGCTGTAGTACAGTTTTAGCTCTTTTAAAACCAAGCAGATGCATTGCCAAATATATGATTTCAGCATTGCGATCAAAGCCATAGGGATAAAACGAAGAATAATAATCCTTTCCTACTACGCTGAACTTGGAATGATTTTTATATGTTTCGGATTTTGGGGTCTCATTCTCAAATGTGCCTTCATTTCGGCTTGCATCATTAACCAAACATTCTCCCGAACCATCAAGCCCATTGTTTTTTACAAAGGTGCTATGTGGAAAGAGCTGGTATTTTTGACAAAACCATAAATAAAATGTGAGAGTTCTATCATATATTTTCCATGAATCTTTACAAAAACAATAAACTAAATTATGCTTGATCCGTTTGGGGATTTTAAATGAATCGATATAACTTGTTTTTTTAACCATAGTCTCTATCCATTCTCCGGAAAAGGTATTTAGTGCATCTTGCCATTTATCGCGCCAAACACCATACCCCCATGCATTAAATCCGCATCGGGCAAAATTATAGCCCTCTTTTCCGCTAAAAAAAGCTTCTTCCCGGGGATAGGTATGTCCGCATATCGAAAAAATCTTATCATCATTTTTATATAACTCGAGATAATAATTCATATAATCTAAAAAATCTATTGAAAATACATTATCATCTTCAGTAAAGATCCATCGATCATACTTTGGCATTACTATATTTGTTTCTAAATCAAAATAGTTCTCCTGCGAACCAAAATTATATTCCCGCTTTATTATGTTGACCTGTTTAAAACCGTCAATTCCCGATGCTATATAATCTTTTATTTTATTATATCCGTCTTCATATTCAGCAGATGGCGGATAATCCAGACCTATAAAAATTTCCGTTTCTGCCGCAAGTGTATTTTTACGCAGAGACTCTATACATGCCTTAAAATGAGCATATCTGTTGCATGTTATGATCATTACCGGTGCATATACTTTGTTGTTGAGATCCATAATAAAATCCTTCCTGAACTGATTATCGATAGCTATAGTATATCAGATTTAGTGTTTAAATACAATAAAACCCAAGAAAAATCCATTGACGTTTTACACTTTATTTTGTAGAATAAATGTGATATAACAAAACCTGATCGATGGAGAATAAAAAATGGCATATATGGATATTGTTAAACACTATGAGGAATGTTTTAAAGCATATGGGGATAACAACAAAGGGGTCGATTGGCCAAATGAATCAGATGTGCAAGCCAGATACAAGGTTATGCTGGATGTGGTAAATTTTGATTCAAGACGGTCTTGGGAAGGGAGAACGCCGTCGCTGCTTGATTTTGGATGTGGTCTTGGGCATCTGCTTCAGTATATTCAGGATAATCATGTAAATGTCGGCTATGAAGGTCTCGACGCTTCTGAAATATTTATAAATAAATGTAAGCAGAAATTTCCGATGTCAAAATTTTATCATTGCGATTTATTAAGTGATGATCCTGAGAATGTGGTCCCAAATTATGATTACATTGTAATGAATGGAGTTTTTACAGAGAAATTAACAATGAGCTATGAAGATATGCTTGCATATTTTCAGAAACTTGTAATAAAAGTTTACGAAAAATGCAATTGTGGGATTGCGTTTAATGTCATGTCAAAGGATGTAGCCTGGGAAAGGGACGATTTGTTTCATCTGCCGTTAAATGTACTCAGTAAATTTATCGTACAGGATCTAACGCGGGATTTTATAATACGGAATGACTATGGGCTGTATGAATATACGGTGTATATATATAAGCGTTAAATCAAGACATAATAAGTTAGAAACGATCTTATACAAAATGGGGGACAAGTATGAAAAACGCGGATGTTAAGCTGACGGTTACGATAACTAATTATAATCAAAAGCAATATATAGAAGAAGCGGTAGATTCTATTTTGCGGCAGGATATAGGATATGAATATGAAATATTAATAGGTGATGACGGTTCTAACGATGGTTCATGGGAACTTTTGCAGAGTAAGTATGGTAAGAATGATAATATAAAATTGTTTAGGATGCCAAGAGATGATTCAAAAAAAGAATATCCGGACTGGCGGCATGCAAGGCTTATTTGGTTTTTGTTGAGCAAATCCAGAGGAGAATACATTTCGGTTTTGGACGGGGACGATCATTACTGCGGCACAGATGGTTTTAAAAGAAAAATAAGTTTTTTGGATCAGGAGAAAAACAATGACTGTGTTGCATGTGCATCGGGTATGATCAAAAAAAGAGGGAACGAGGAAAAAAACTATGAACTTCACCGTTCATTGATTGATAAAAAATCGACTTTATATGATGTCTATTTTTCAAAACACAGGCAGTATTTCCATATTGCAAGTTGTGTTTTCAGAAGTTCAGTATTAAAGTATGCGGATTTAGATACTTTCAGATTTGATGGAACCGATCAAACTATTTTTTATTTTATTATGCATTATGGAAAACTTTATGTTATGCCGGAATATGATTTTATGTATCGTGTGTTGCCGAGCAGTATGCGGAATGGAAAAAGCGCGGCGGAACATGCGATTCGGACGGTTATAACACTTAATTTAGACATAAAGCGATATAAGGATTTTCATTTCAGGCTTATATGGAGGAATCGCAGGGATATCCTGTATGTATATAGAAATAAAACAACGATTCCAAATGATATGGATTGGGAATTGTGGAAGGGGGCTGTAGAGGACTATAATTTAGAAATGGTAAAGTGGCTTATGGGAGATCACGCATTTATAGAAAGAAAACTTCGGGTAGAAATGCGGATCTCTGTGCTTGCCCTGAGTGTTTTGAATGCCTTTGATACTTTAAACCATAAATGTAAATTATTTTTTATTAGAGTAGGTAGTAAATTTCTTGGTCGGTCATAGAAACTCTTCGACCCAATGTTCGATCGTATATTGCATTTTAATGTCATTTGGTATTTCTGCATAGGGTATATCAAGAAATTCTATCAGCCCCTGCCATGTTTCGCCTTTTTTTAATATAAATATGTTTTCTGCTCTATAAAAGTCACAGTTGAGTACAAATTCATTGTCTGTAATAAGCTTTTTATTAAAAAATAAAGATTCCATTACCCTTAATGACAGACCGTCATGGTTTTGGTCGGTAATATCTATTATTGCTTTACTTTTGCTTATTATTTCAAGATAATCATCATACCGGATCAAAGTATCGCTTGTTGGAAATGACCTTTTCTCTGAATCATATACATGCAAAAACAATGATAAATTATTATCATGACTGTAATGATATATTTTATTTATTAATTCTGTCCTTTTTTTGGATCTGCCGATAAATACTAGATCATATTCAGTTTTTTTCTCTTCCAACTTGATATTATCAGTATAAAATGTATGCAGATAATTAATACCAAGCTCTTTGCTGTCTTTCAGGCTATAGCTGAACATAGGATATTTGTTTTTTCCCATGCAATTTATATCCGGAAGTATCCAGTCCCAACGCTCCCTTGAATTCCAACAGAAAATAAACTTTGGTGTATCAGGAACTATTGCGTCTAAATATAATTTTAAAAGAGCGTTAAAGCATCTGTCGAAAATGATGATTTTGGAAAAGTCTTTGATTTTCTTTACCCATGTTCCGAAAAATATTGGCAATGGAAAATGCAATACTGAGCATACCTTAAATAAGCTGGTATGATTTTTTAAGTATTCGTTATTCCAACAGGTATCTATTATAATGTTTGGATTGTTAATATATGGAAAAAAATAATCCGTTTTTTCCATAACGATCAATAAAATCTTATTCATTTACAGGAATATTCTCCAATCAACTATTCTCTATATTAGTCTACACGATATTTTTACGAAAAGCAATCCCCTGATCCCTGATCTGATCCCTGATCTTATATGTTTTTTCTGTTTTTGATTGTGAAAAAGCTGATTACGTAAAAAATGCAAAAAATAAAATGAAAAATCTTGACACTTCGGGCTTTTATATGTAAAGTATAAATAGTTTACAATGATTTGGTAATCCTATTATTTAAAATCCAACGCCAAAGAATAAATGTATTGATTATGATGAATGATTAAAAGAAAGGAATACGGTGTTTACACTATAAACATCATATAAGAAAAATGAAAATAGATGATTCTATGAGAGAAAAACTTTTAAAAACGGGTGGTGGTCTTGTAAAGTTTGAGATACCCAGATCGCGTGAAGGAAAAGATAGGAAATCTGAATTGATTCTTTTATTAAAAGAATATAATGTAGAAAATATAATTCATGTTGGATGCTGCGGACATTATAAAAATCTGAATGATTATCTTAAAAATGGTGGATGGCTTCATGGAATGTTATGTGACAATTTTAAAAATGTGATCGGTACGGACATAGATAAAAAATCAGTAGATTATTTGTTGGAGAGAGGCTGTAAAAGGATATATGATAAAGACGCTGCTTATGAAAGCGATGCATTGTGGAAAGAACTTTATACCGGATTTGTAAAAGATAAAGAAACAGCGATCATTGTGCCGGAAGTACTTGAACACATGGAAGATCCGCTTGCTTTTCTCAAAATGATCAAAAAAAGTTATGCAGGAGCATATATCATGATCGATGTGCCTAATTGTTTTGGTTCATGGGTGTTATCAGGAGCTATCAAATCAAATATGGAAAAAATCAATTCAGATCATAAATGGTGTTTTTCACCTTATACACTGTTAAAAATAGTTACATTAGCAGAAATTGAAATCCTTTCATTACATTTTTGTGATTATTCTATACTTTCCAAAATTGTTAAAGGAAATATTTTTGCAAATACGTTATTAGTCGTTGGAAAGCTATAAAGTCGTAATGTTCCGTAAGATTTCAAAAGACGAGTCAGCAAAGGCCTTGAGCAGATTTATATTGTTGAAAGATGAGTTGGAGCCGGATAGGAGAACTAAGCTTTGAATAAAATTTTTAATTATGTTACAGACAATATCGATCTGTTGATAAGGCGCAAGCTAAGTTCAAAAAAAACAGATTTGTACTACATTGTCGAAAATACAAATTGGTCTATTGCTGAAGATGGGAAGAATATTGTGGGTAACGTAAAAAATATAATTGGGGAAGTTACTTCCAGTGCCAAATATATTTCAAACGATTCATATATACATTACGGTTCATTCAATGTATTTATGGCAGCTCCTGCAAGATATAAAAAGCGCAAAGGTAACAAAATAATCGTTACATGCTTTCATATTGTCGATGGAGATCCAAGAGCAAGTATGATAGCTTCTGTTGACAAATATGTCGGGAAATGGCACACTTCCTGCAATATTACGAAAAATAAGCTTATTAGCTATGGCGTAAATAGTGATAAGATTTGTGTTATCCCGTTGGGAATAGATACCAATATATATTTCCCTGCCATATCTCTTGAAGAAAGAGAAAAACAACGAAGCAAAATTGGAATAAAGAAAGGGCAGATCGTTATAGGTTCATTCCAAAAGGACGGAAACGGCTGGGACGAAGGATTGGAACCTAAACTTATAAAGGGACCTGACATTTTTTGCGATGCCGTTGAGATGCTGTCTCATGAACATGATATTTTTGTGCTATTGTCAGGACCGGCCCGGGGATATGTCAAAAAGCGTCTCGAGCAGGCGCAAATTCCTTATAAACATATATACATGGAAAATGCCGGTGACATTGCAAAATTATATAGAATGATCGACATATATATTGTGGCATCGCGTGAAGAGGGAGGACCCAAGGCAATATTAGAATCTATGGCAAGCGGCGTACCTGTTATATCTACGAAAGTCGGACAGGCAGTAGATATGATGACTAATGGCGAAAACGGTTTTATCGTTGACATTGAGGATGTTTCGGCAATAACGGATGCATTTAATAAAATAATCAATGATCTGGTACTTCGCGAAAAAATAATTAAGAATGGTCTTTCTACCGCCAAAAACTATGAACTAAAAAAAATTGCGGAAAGATATGAAAACGAATTGTACGTAAAAGATTAATGCGTTTTGTTCAAAAATAGTCATAACAGAATCGTATAAAGATACTTGGAGGTTATTTTGAAAGTAAGTATAGTTTTTTCTATCACTAATGATCCGACAGGTGGCGGCAATCAGTTTATCAGATGCCTCAAAAACGAATTTATTAAACAGGGAGTTTATTCGGAAATCGAGAATGCCGATGTAGTACTCTTTAATTCGCACCATTGTATTGACGAGATTTTAAGGATCAAACACACATATCCGGATAAGCTTTATGTGCATCGAATTGATGGACCTATGCGGCTATGTAATAATTTAAGTGACAAACGTGACCAAATCGCAAATAATACAAATAAATATATTGCTGACGCCACTGTTTTTCAGTCAGAATGGTCTAAAAATGTAAATCTTGATATGGGGTTGGAAACTAATTCGTGGGAGACTGTAATATTAAACGCAACAGACGAAAACATATTTAATCGTGTGGGTAAAATACCATTTGAAGAAAACAGAAAAATAAAATTGATTGCAAGCAGTTGGTCTAACAATGTTAAGAAAGGATTCAAAGCATACCAATATTTGGATGAACATCTTGACTTTCAAAAGTATGATATGACATTTGTCGGCAATTCGCCTGTCAAATTTAAGAACATAAAATCGATCGAACCTAAACCAAGCGGCGAACTTGCAAAAATTTTAAAAGAAAATGATATTTATATCACCGCAAGTCAAAAGGATCCATGCTCCAATTCACTGATCGAGGCGCTTGCCTGCGGCTTGCCTGCAATCTGCTATAATGACGGTGGACATCCTGAAATATTGCAGAATGCAGGTTGTTTGTTTGATGCGCCTGAAGAGATACCGTCGTTGATCGAAAGGATCGTTGTTGATTATGACAGTTTCCAAGCTTGCATTAAAATAAATAATATTTCTGATGTTGCAGTAAGATATATTGATTTCTTTAAAAAAGTCTTATCAGAAACAGCAGGAAAGAGGAAAAGACTGTCTTTCATAGGAAATTTAAATATAAATATTGCGATGTTGCGTTATAAGTATTCATAGCTTTATAAGTATATGTTAAATATGAATAATAGTGGATTAGGAGAGCGTATTGAAATGAAGTTTATTAAAAATCTGATATGTAAAAATAAACTGGTGCAAAGTATCGCTGTTATGATCGTTCGTCGGGAGCATTTGCTGTCTGATCCGGATAAATATTTTTCCTGCGCTAAAAGAGAACCTAACTTATCCGTTTTTTTGGACGATAAATATTTAAAAAACGCGAAGTTGGTTTCTTCAAGAGAAAAATTGCTGGAATATTGCGAACCGGATAAGGTTTGGGCAGAAGTGGGAGTTGCGGAAGGATATTTTTCAGATAAAATTTTAAAAATATGTAAACCGCGAAAACTTTATATGGTAGAATACGGAGATGAATATGTGAAGCGCCTTGAACAGAGATTTCATGCCGAAATAGAAAATGGTCGGGTAGTGATTTTAAAGGGAGATTCTTGCGATAAACTGTCAGAACTGGCGGATGATGAACTTGATTATGTGTTTTTGGATGCAACGCATGATTACGAACATCCGTCAAGGGAACTTATGATCTGCAAACACAAAGTAAAAGATCAGGGAATGATTATGGGACATGATTATACTCGCTTTTCTATGTGGGAGGCGTCTCAGTATGGTGTTGTGGAAGCTGTAAATGAATTTTGCATCAATAATGGATATGGATTTGCCTATTTGTCAATGGATATACTTCACAGCAATGCAAGTTATGCGCTAAAAAAAATAGCTGAATAATTAAAAAAAGACCCTGATCGTATTGCTGTGCATTTTCATATATTGATAATTATAGAGGAATTTTATTATGGATAATCATAACAGGGTATATGCCCCGATAATAATCACCACCTGTAATAGATATGAACTTTTTAAAGCCTGTATAGAATCCCTGAAGAAAAATGCACTTGCGATAGAAACCGAACTTTTTATAGGACTGGATTATCCGCCATCCGATCAATATGAGGATGGATATCATAAAGTGGAAGACTATCTAAATAAGGGGATCAATGGCTTTAAAAATATCAATATAATAAAAAGAAATTATAATTTTGGCGCTCTGCGGAATGAGTTGGATCTGATAGACTTAGTATCGCAGAAGTGTGACAGATGGATCTTTACCGAAGATGATAATGTATTTTCAGTAGATTTTTTGGATTACATGAATTATTACCTTGAATTATATAAGGATAATGATAAAATTTTTTCTGTTGGTGCATATACCCATCCGAAAGAAGAAAAATTTTTTGCAGGAAAAGAAAACTATATTTTTGCGAAACCATCTTGTAATGCATATGGATATGGCGTTTGGAGCGATAAATGGTCAGAATTTGCAAATACTATATCGCGAGGCTGGTTTGAGGATAATGTTAGAAAAACATATTCATTAAAAATGCCTCGAAGGATAAAATACAGGTTTGTTGGAGCTTTTGTGGAAGACAGGTGGGAGATCGCTGATACAACGATTGGGTTTTATTTGTGGTTTTCGAAGAAATATCAGACATTGCCACGTAATACAAAGGTAAAAAATAATGGATACGATGGTTCGGGAGTGCACGCGCCTGATTGTAAAGATAGAAATGAGGGTGTGTTTAAGGAGAACGAACGTGATTTTGAAGCAGAAACTGCTGACAACAAGTTTTGTGTGGTGAGTAAAGAGTATTATTCTAAACTTCATTGTCCGCCTTTGACAATTAAATATGAGATCATTTATTATACAATACATTTGCTCGGTTTTAACAAAGCAAGGAATTTATTGAAAAGACTGAAGATATTTTGATTGTATATAAACAACATATGTGGTATTATAATATTTATAATATGGAAGCATATCATTAATTGGTCTGTGTATTAAGCGAGGAAAATATGCAAGAGAAGATATTTGTTACGCAGTCGTCAATTGCCCCATTGGCTGAGTATATAAATGAAATAAAAGATATATGGGACAACCACCATATGACTAATATGGGTCCCAAGCATATAAAGTTTCAAAATGAACTGTTAAACTATTTAAATGTAGAAAATGTAGAACTTTTTACAAATGGACATATGGCATTGGAGCTTTCTGTTCAGGCGTTAAACTTGCAAGGAGAAGTCATCACTACTCCTTTTACTTTTGCCTCTACGACTCATGCCATTGTGCGAAATAACTTAGAACCGGTATTTTGTGATATTAATGAAGATGATTACACTATAGATGTGTCAAAGATCGAAAAGCTGATAACAGACAAGACATGTGCTATTGTTCCGGTGCATGTTTATGGCAATATATGCGATATAGAGGGAATTGAGTATATTGCAAAAAAATACGGATTAAAAGTTATTTATGATGCAGCCCATGCATTTGGTGAGACATATAAGGGGCAGGGTATAGGAAATTTTGGCGATGTATCCTGCTTTAGTTTTCATGCTACTAAGGTATTTAATACCATTGAGGGAGGAGCTGCCTGCTATAAAAATAAGCAGTTGGGAAATGCTCTTTATGAGTTGAAAAATTTTGGCATACATGGACCGGAAGAAGTGCGGGCAGTAGGCGCCAATGCCAAAATGAATGAATTTTGCGCGGCAATGGGATTGTGTAATCTGCGGCATATCAAAGAAGAAATTGATAAAAGAAAAAAAGCAGCAGAGCGCTATTATGAGCGGTTAGAGGGAATAAAGGGAATACGTCTGAATGTCGCTCAAAAGGATGTCGAACCCAATTATGCTTACCTTCCGGTATTGTTTGACGAACGGCAGTTTGGAGCAACACGTGAAACAGTATTTGCTGAATTGGAAAAGAATGATATTTATGCAAGAAAGTATTTTTATCCGCTGACTAATACATTCTCCGCGTTTAATGGACGATATGATGTATTAAAGACGCCAATAGCTCTGCATATAAGTAAACACATTCTGACACTGCCGTTATACGCAGAGTTAAGTATGGACACTGTGGATAAGATATGTGATATTATTTTGGGCTGTAAGGTTTAAAAAATTAATGACTGTGCAGATCATATTCTTGCAGAAAAGTCCGTATTGTCTCCACATCATTGAAGAACATTATATCTATGATCGATAAATTTTCTTTAAACTCTTCGTTATTCTGGCTGTAATGAATCTTGTCGCTGCGAGTATCCAAAAAATACAGCCGTATCCCATTTTTCTCAAATTCGTCCGAACTATACAGTTTCCTTCCGCCGCATGGGTTGATATATACATCGGATCTTAACTGACGGCATATCTCAAGAATTCTGTCCTGCCCATGCAGATCGTTATTTTTAGGGATCTGCGATGAATGATAGATCTTTGTTTCGATGCCAAGGTAATTCATTATTATAGTTAAACTGTTATGTATGTATTGCGTTATATCTTCCTGCTCAAACTCAACGATCTGATGGATCAATGGCATTACTTCATTGAAGCAGGGAGCTTTTTTATATGAGTTTTCGACCATAAGCAAAAATTTGTTTTTTTCTTCATCGGGAAAAGCAAATTTGGTATCTTTGATCAATTTATTCTGAGAAGCTTGCCGGACAGGGATCGTAAAGCGATGCTCCCTGCCATTGACCAATATACTGTTGCGGTTGATATATCCGCGCATAATATAATTCACATCATCCAATAATACAAATTTATCCACGGCATTTATTAATTGCCAATAGCCTATATATGGAAGAAAATATGGTTGCATAATGCCAAGTTTCATAATATACGGTTCCTCAAGATCATATTAGTTAAATCGCTATAAATCAAATTTATTATAAAAAGAAATGCTTTATATGTCAAGAAAATTGCGAATTAAATCCTGGTCATTGAATTTTGATTTAAATTTTTGTGCTAAAATATGAAAACCAGTGCAAAAGAAATGTAAAAACTATTGCAATAATTTTGAATATTTTATACAATAAAAAAATAATATAATGCCGTTAATAGAGAGTGAGAGGAATAATTTAATGAATAAGGATAGAGATATAACAGTTGATATATTACGAGGATTAGGCATTATCAGCATGATTTGGAATCATTATGAAGGCGGGGAGATCTCACAATATAATAAAAATTTCGATATATGGTTTCACGCGGTTTTTATGCCTTTGTTTTATGTAGTTTCCGGCTATTTTTTTAACAAGAGAGCCTGCGACGGAGGGCAATTTATTATTAAGAAATTTAAGCAGCTGATGGTTCCTTATGCTTTTTGGGGAGTTTTTCACAGCTTGTATAGTTTTGTACTGGATGGAAGTTGGGAAAGGCTGCGCCAGGGTATACAAAGTCTTTTTGTCAGTCCGACAAGTTATGTGCCTATTGCAGGTGCATTGTGGTTTTTGCCGGCATTGTTTTGGATCAATGTTATATATTATCTCTTAAATAGGTTGTTTACGAATAAAATAATTTTATTTATGGTATCTGCAATGATGAGTTTTTTCGGTATGTTCGCGGCGTCGCAGCATTTATTCGTGATGGGATTAGACGCGGCTTTGCCTGGTATAATATTTATGGCGACCGGTGTTATTTTGCGTGATATAAAAGAAAGTAAGATCCAAGAACAAATTTTCAGTATGAAATGGTTTGTGTTTGTGCCGTTGTGGATCATCAACGATCTGCTTATTTTGTTCGTGAATCCGGCAGTGAATTTTAGAACCGGAGAATATGGGATCTATCCATTGACATATATTAATGCTGTTGTGGCTGCGATATTGTTATGGAATTTTAGCAGATTCATCAGAAAGATAATGATTGGGAAATTATGTTTTTTAGTGGATGTTTTGGCTTCGATCGGCCGTAATTCGCTGATATACGTGGCATTGAATCAGTGGTGCATATTATATGTAAAAAATGGATTTGTTACATTAGCTGATTTAGGAGGGAATGGAATAGTTTTGCAGATATTGAGCAGATTGGCTGCAACAGCAGTAGTATGCTTTATATGTTATGTGGTTATGTGCGTTATGAGCGGAGATGAAAGATTAAAAAAGTGTATAGGAAAATAAGAAGAGAAATGAACATGCAGAAAACAGATACAAGAAAAAAATATATATTGATCAATATGGCTATCCTGCTATTATTTGTATTTGCGGCAGGCATATATAATTATGGTCTGAAAAGAAGCTTTTGGTTTGATCCCGAATACTCTGATCAGGTTTATCGCAGATTTTTAAAAGAATATTATGGATTAAAAATGAATCTTAACTCAATTTATGATGTTTTAGTTTATCTTCCGTATAGGATGTTTGGATGTTCGATGAAGACAGTGAGGGTGTATTCTGTAATAAATTATCAGATAATTATGCTGTTTGCTACTATTGCAGCGGTCTATTCTGACGGAAAACGCTTTGAATGGTATAAGCTTGGTATATTTGCCTTTATAGCAGTTATTTTGCATCCGGGTTCATCTCCTGTTTGCGGGCATTATACTGTATGGTTTCATCAGTATCCGTATGATATACATCCAATACCGGTGATGTGTGCCATGCTCTCTGTTATGCTATTGTGCATACATAAGGAAACATTAGGAAAGAAGTATAAGACGATCCTGAAGATATTGATTGGCGCTGTTATAATTATCGGTTGTAAAAAGACTGATTTTATATATATTATAGGGTTTGCGGGACCGTTGGCATGTGTCGGCTTGATCTATTTTTGGAGAGAAAAAAGGAAATTATTTTTGGCAATACTTTCGGGGATGACAGCGGTTTTGGCGTTGCTCCATATAGTGGGTTTTTTTGTGCCTTCGGTGGCGTCGCTTTTTGCTGATCATTCGTACAGTTACGGACAAGGACCAATATATGGTATGATCAACTTTGCAGATCCCAGAATGATCCAGAACTATATTTCCAATACTATGACGGAATTTTTGGCATTGTTTAACATTGATATAATTAGGAAAAGCATGCTGTCAATCAGTTCACTGATTGCCGGATTTAGGATCATTCTGGTCGCATATATGCTTATATGTTGTTTCAAGACAGTTATTGATTCAATAATAAAAAAGGATGAATCGATCAATGTTGTAAATATCGTCTTGGCATTAGGCATTTTATTTAATTTGTTTATTGTAATGTTTTCCGATTATGGGGATGGAGCGAATTGCATAAGATATATGACGTTGATTTTGTTCTATGGCGCTGTTTTTATGGCAAGATGCTCGGAAAATATTATTGTTAAATTGAACGGACAAACAGATAACAGATTCAAAATGTATTTTTTTATGTTTTTTTCTTCGGCGATAATACTTAATATGACTGAATTTTGGAGACCGGATGATTATGTCCCGGACTATGAACAAAGTCTTCAAGAGGTCAGCTCTTATATTTTGGACAACCATTTAGGCAACGGTGTGGCAGGTCATTATTATGCCTCTACTCTGACTATATTAGGCAAGGGCGACTATGCCGTCGTGGACGGAGGAGTATGGGGCGGATTACAGTTAAATGTAGGTGGTTTTGAAGAAATGCAGGCTCCATTTAATTACATTATTGACTGGGTCGATGCTGCTAATGATCATGAATGGCACGGATTTGAGATGGTAGAACAGGCTTTAGGTAAAGCTGATGAAGTGATAGAAATAGCGGGATTCGTGATTTACTATTATGAACAGGGGTTTGGCTTATAAAAAAATATTGTAATAAATTTGAATATTTTATATAATTAAAATAAATTTGAAAAAAACGGGAGGATGAAGGTGCGTTGAAAGTTAGTACAAGGAAAAGTCTTATATTTAATATGGCTATTTTATTCTTATTTGTGTTTGCGGCCGGAATATATAACTATGGCTTAAAGAGAAGCTTTTGGTTTGATTATGAATATGTTGATCCCATTTATAGGTGGTTTATGAAGGAAAAATATGATTTAAATATTGATCTTACCGGAATCGTTAACACTTTGGCATATATTCCATATAAATTGTTCGGGTGTTCACAAAAGGCGATACGAGTACATTCAGTAATCACTTATTGTATAGTCATGCTTTTTACTACTTTCACGGCTATGTACTCCAAAAAACATTTTGAGTGGTATAGACTGGGTATATTTGCTTTTATAACAGTAATCTTACACCCGGGCTCAACCCAGGCTATGGGACATTATTCCCAATTCCTTCACCAGTATCTGTACGATCTGCATATAATGCCGGTGTTTTTTGCTACATTTTCTGTTATGTTATTGTTAATACACCAGGAAATGTCAGATAAAAAGCATAAGGCGATCCTTAAAGTCATTATTCTTGTCTTGGCTATAGTAGGATACAAAAAGACAGATTTTCTATATGTCATTGACTTTGTGGGACCAATGATATGCGCGGGGCTTATCCGGTTATGGAATGAAAAGAGGAAGCTGCTTATTCCCATAGTGTTTGGAATTATGATCGTGTTGGCACTGCTTCATGTGATCAGCTTCGGAGTGCCGGCATTGGCACAAATATTTATACATCAATATGGTGAGTGGGGAATGTGGAGAGATGGCAGTGTCATATATGGAAATAACGCATTCGCAGATTTTTCAAATATTTGGCGCTTCATATCTACTACGATCGTGGAAGTGCTGGCACTGTTCAACATAGACATCAGCAACAGGATGATGTTATCACTCGGAACGTTTATTGCGGGATTTAGGTTAATACTGGTTATATTAATGTTTATTTTATGCTTTAGGACTGTAATAAACGCAGTATGCAAAAAGAAAGATGTCAAGCAGGATCCGGTTGACGTTATTTTGGCATTAGCGATTATCTTTAATGTCTTGATAGTAATGTTCTCAGAGTATGGCGATGAGTTTTGCACCGGCAGATACATGACGTTGGTTTTGTTCTATGGCGCTATTTTTATGGCGCGTCAGTCAGAAAATATCATTGTCAAACTGGGTGGAGAAATAAATAGTAAATATAAAATGCTTTATTTTTCGTTTTTTTCTTTGGCAATAATAATCAATATGACTACATTTTGGAAACCGGATGACTATGTGCCGGCGTATGAATCCGCGATGAGTAATGTTGATTCTCTTATCAGGGAGAAACATTTGGGAAACGGTATCGGATCAGTTGGCTGTGCGACTACGCTTACTCTTGTCGGCAAGGGGGAATATACGATCGTAAATGCTTCAAACATAGACGGAGAACTGAATGTAGAGTATACTGATTTGCCGACGACATTTAATTATCTCCTTGATTGGAAGGATAGCGGCTTCGGTATGAGTATAACCGAGGAAGACGTGGAACGGTGGCTTGGAAAACCTGATATAGTATATGAGGTGGACGGATTTATGATTTACTATTATTATGAGGGATTTAACATATAATGGCAAAAAATATTTATTTTTTCATTGGTACTGAGGCAGAGCTGATCAAAGTATTTCCAGTGATAATAGAATGTCAAAAAAAAGGTGCAGTATGCAATATAATAGCATCAGGGCAAAATGATATTGCAAATAGCCGCATTATGAAATTTATAAACTTAAACGGCAAATTTGTGGAGTTATCAAAAGAAGAAAGTATAACCAAAAGCGCAGCAGGACTTCTTAAATGGTTTGCGGCGACAAGGCGAAACGCTGCCGGCATGATAACTTCTAATTTTAATGAGGATGATCTTAAGGGTGAAGCGCTTATAGTTCATGGGGATACTGTATCGACGATGATGGGAGCAATGATTGGCAGAAAACTCGGAATGTGTGTATGCCATATTGAAGCAGGATTAAGGTCACATAATCTGCTGAATCCCTTTCCAGAGGAGATAGACCGCCTTGTGACAAGCAGGCTTGCATATGTACATTTCGCGCCAGGAAGCGAACCGGCGGGCAATTTAAAAAGAGTTAAAGGAAAAGTCGTAAACACAGAATATAACACGATACTTGACAGCTTGATGTATTCCCAAAAGATAGAAATTGCCACGGAAGCGGTAAAGGATATATTGGATGAAGATTATTTTGTTTTTGTTATGCACCGGCAGGAAAACCTTATGAAAAATGAATTTGTCGGGCAGGTGATAGCACAGATCGAAAAATTTGCGCAAAAAAGGAAATGTGTTTTGATCCTTCATAAAATAACTGAGAATAAGCTTAAAGAGCTAAATATATTGTCCCGTCTGGAAGCAAGCGGAAATTTTATATTATTGCCAAGGATAGACTACTTTGACTTTATGAAGCTTTTATACAATTCGCAGTATGTGATCACGGATGGAGGAAGCAATCAGGAAGAACTTCACTATATGGGGAAGCCGTGCCTAATAATGCGAAAGACTACGGAACGCCAAGAGGGGATCGGGAGCAATGCAGTTATGTATTCGGGAAATATAGAGTGTATGTCGGCATTTGAAGAAAACTATATCAAATATAAAAGAGAAAGCATTGTGAACAAATTTAGCCCAAGCAAAATTATATGTGATGTGATATTGTCCATTAAAGCCGGTTAAATTAAAATACGATAACTTTAATAAGCTTTGCTTTTTATATAGTTGCCAGATAAAAACGTTTGAATATATGATAAATTATAATAATTATAATATGATAATTAAGAAGCATTTTGGGTTTCGGAGGAGTTGAAGTGACTAATAAAATATGGTTTTCAATTATAATGCCCACATACAATTCAGAAAATACTATTGAAATGGCGTTAACTTCAATACGTGATCAAAATATGCCGGATGAAAGTATTGAAATACTTGTTGTAGATGGAGGTTCTACTGATAATACAATAGAGATTGCCCAAAAATATAATGCTATAATATTGCCAAATCCTAAACGTTTTCCGGAATATGCAAAGCGTATTGGACTTGATAACGCTCGAGGGAGATGGGTTGTATTTCAAGATTCGGATGAGGTCTTAACAAGTAATGAGCAGCTTAGTAAACGGAAGCGCCTGCTGGAAAAAGTGGAAGATGGAAATGGGATTTATGCATTAATGCATGATAAATATATTCCCGGGCAAAACTGTGGTATAGCATGTGCATATATAAACTATTTTGGCGATCCATTCAGTTATGTGGTATATCATTTATCAGAATCTAGAATTAAAGACAATAGAAAATATCTAAAGAAACAATGCGAAGAAGGAAATTTATATTTCTATAGTGATGATTCCATCATTCCTATCGGAGATGGCGGTACAGTAACAATTGATATTTTAAAGGCAAAGGAACTGTATGGCGATTTTTATAAAACGCAGGAGTTTGCGACTTCTATTTTTTATAATGTGGTGAAAAAGACACATTATGTAGGTTGTATACCAAATGATAATATTGTTCATTACTCTTTATCAAACTTCAGTTCATATTTAAGAAAACTTAAGTTTAGAGTATACACTAATCTGAATGATGTAAAACAATCAGGATATAGTGTGAGAGCCGGCACGAGTGCGATTTTAAAAAAAAGAAAAATTTTATTTATTATATATTGTATGGTGCCTGCAATTCCTCTTATTGATTCGGTAAGAATGTGTGTCAGTTATAAAAAAATAAGTTTGGGACTTCATTTTGTATATACGTATTATGTTTGTTACAGATTATTTATAGAAGTAATAAAGAAAATTATGCATATAAAGAGTAAAAATATTAAGTTTGGAAAGTAAAAATATGGAAAATAACGTTATTATCATGGATGAGGTATTATAATGGCAGGATGTGATTTGAGCGTGATTATACCTGTTTACAATGGCGCTCGTTTTTTGCGTGACACATTGGACAGTGTATTAATGCAAACATATACGAATTATGAATTGATTCTTGTAGATGACGGCTCTACAGATGAAACACCGCTCATATGTGATGAGTATGCTGAAAAAGATGAAAGAATAAAAGTGTGCCACCAAAAGAATGCAGGAATGTCAAATGCAAGAGATACAGGTTATAAAATGGCTAAGGAAAACACAAGCATTGCATTTCTGGATGGAGATGATATTTTTGAACATAAGATGCTTGAAGATATGATGATGCATAAGGATGCCGATTTGGTATACACTTGCTTTGTAAATATTGTAAGCGCAAAGATTCAAAGCTATCAGTTTTCAGATAATAAAAGGATAGAGGAAATATCCGGCAGAGAGATGCTTGACAGGTTGTTCGCACCAAATGTCAACAGCGGTAATACAGGATGCTTATGGGGGATGTTGATCAAGAGAGATTTTTATAAAAGAATGCTGTCGATTATTTATGATGCTCGGGAGATACTGCCGCAAAATTACTTGAATGATGTATACTGTGTTCCGAGATTTTTGTTTAATGCGGAGCGGATGATACTTTTGAATAAAGTATATGTACTGCACCGGGTATCAAAATATACTGACAGCAGAATCCTCAAACCCAACGCCTTGCATTATGAGCTTGCCTTGGCGAACAAAATGAACCTTGATTTTTATAAGGGAAATCAGTGTGTTTATGCATACCAGAGGCATATGATCGGATTTTATCTTGTTATACTGAAATTGTGGTATCAAATAGTTACTCAGGAGAACGATGAAGAGAAAAAGACAGTGTATTTAGCTCAGATCGATGAGTATTACGCAGAGTACTACGAAGAACTGAAAAAAATATGTTATGATACATTTTCAGAGAAATTAATAAAATATTCAATAATGCTTTTTCATAAAAGTAAATTTTTATGGAAGCTATTAGTTGGGGATATAAGGTATGGTTTAATGTATCGGGTTTGACTAGATAGGGTGATGATGTTATGGAAGTGTTAAAGGCAGGCAAAGCCACTCAGATAAGGCGGGCAGTGTTCTGTTGGTTTATGGAAACATTCAATAAAACTCCAAGATTGTTTAGGTCATGGTTTTCCAAAAAGCTCCATAAACCGCAGATAGACAAAACTGCTTCAATAGCCGGAATGCCTATATATATCGGGAAGGTAGAAATAGGAAAGTATACATTCCTAAACGGAGATGCGTATTTGGAGCATGTAAGCATAGGCAGTTATTGCTCAATTGGCAGAGATCTAAAAATTATTTCCGGGAATCATGATATGTCAGAGTTTTCTACGTTCCCGTTTTGGGCATTTAATAAAAAAACACCGTTTAGTATATATGATCCCGTAGGCGCCAAGGCTCAGGATTTAGTGACGAGATCCAAACATACATATATTGATAATGATGTGTGGATTGGAAGCTATGTAAGTATAATAGGTGGAGTGCATATTGGAACGGGAGCTGTGATCGGTGCAGAAAGTCTTGTGACAAAGGATGTGCCGGCGTATGCGGTTGTCGCGGGATGTCCTGCAAAGGTTATAAGATATAGGTTTGATGAGGAAAAAAGAGAGCGGCTTTTGAAAAGTAAGTGGTGGGAGTATGATGCTAAAACTTTGGCAAATGAGTGGGAAAACCTGAACGCATAAAAACAGCTGAATTTGTAAATGTTTGAACGGACAATGAATCTTGAAAACAATTGCGCGTAAATAGTCAGGCTCAATGCTTAAATTGCACGAAAAATATTGTATATAAAAAAAATGTATGTTATTATGGACAAAGGTAACCATATACAATAAAAGTTCTTGATAAAGTGCGGAGCATATTAATGAAAAAGACAATAGAGCTGATAGTCCCCTGCTATAATGAAGAAAACTGTATACAGGCATTCTATGATGGTGTAAAGGAAGTTTTTAAAAAGCTTTATAAGTATGATTTCATAATAACGTTTATAGACGATGGCAGTAAGGATAATACGCTTAATATAATAAAGGAAGTAGCAAACACTGCGACAAAGGGAAAAGTGCAGTATATAGCTTTGTCGCGTAATTTTGGAAAAGAATCTGCGATATACGCCGGACTGAGCAAAAGTACCGGTGATTTTGTGGCATTGATAGATGTAGATTTGCAGCACCCGCCAGAACTTCTAATAAAGATGCTTAACGCCGTTGAAAATGAAGGATATGACAGGGCGACTGCAAGGAGAATATCAAGAACAGGCGAGCCCATGATCAGGAGTTTATTTTCAAGGGCATTTTATCATATTATAAATCATGTTACTGTGATAGATTTAGTACCAGGTAGTACAGACTACTGCCTCATGAAACGTAATGTAGTCGAAGCAATACTTTCTGTAACGGAGCGTGAGCGGTTTACAAAAGGTATATATGCTTGGGTTGGTTACAAAAACAAATGGATCGAGTATGAGAATGTAGAAAGATCAGCAGGCAAGACCAAGTGGAGCTTTATGGGATTAGTCAGATATGCGTACAGCGGTTTTATCGCATTTGCAACAACTCCACTGCGGGGCGTTGTTTATTTAGGGATCATTATAACCATAATGGCGTTCATATATGCTGTGGATATATGGATGAGTATGGTTCGAAATCCATATGCCCTAAGAACAGGATACGCCAGCATAATGATCGTCATGCTGTTTTTGGGCGGCGTAATCATTACTATATTAGGAATGATAGGCGAGTATTTGGCAAGAATTTATATGGAAGTAAAGAGCAGACCTATTTATTTTGAAAGAGAAACCAATATTAATAATACTAATGCCGTTGTTGAAAACGTGAAAAAAATTGATGATGAAGAAAACAATACTAAACAGGAATAATGTGTAAGTGAAGCGAGGACATATATGATCATAGTACGATTGTGCGGCGGATTAGGCAATCAGATGTTTCAGTATGCATTATATAAAGCATTTTTGGCAAGAGGGATGGATGCAAAGCTTGATATATCAAAATTTAAGCATATTGATGTGTCACGTGAATGTTTCCTTAATTATGGATGTTTTGATTTAAAATATGAATTGTGTACCAAGAAAGAGGCAAGAAAGTATGTCATAGGTACAGGAATGGTGGCGAGAATAGTATCAAGATTTCTCGGTGACAAAAAGACACACATTTATGAAAAAGAAGATTATACATATGATGAAAGTATATTAAATCTAAAGGAAGGCTTTTTGGAAGGTTTTTGGCAGTCATGGAAGTATTCGTATGCTATTCAGGACAGCATTAAAACTGATTTTAAGTTTATAAATGAATTGGACGGACAGAATAAGGATTATGAAGATATGATAAATGCTACAGAATCAGTTGCTGTTCACATACGGCGTGGTGATTATATAAAACAGGACAGCATTTATGGTAATATTTGTACAGAACAGTATTATCAGAAGGCTATTGAAATTATGAACAGCCGTATAAAAAATCCAAAATACTATTTTTTCTCTAATGATCTGGAGTGGACTAAGGAAAAATTTGGAGAAGTCAAAAACTATATTTACGTCGAAGGTAATCCTGAAAGCAAAGGATATATTGACATGCGCTTGATGTCAGAATGTAAGCATCAGATTATTGCTAATAGCAGCTTCAGCTGGTGGGCGGCGTACCTTAACAGCAATGCTGATAAAAAGGTAATTAGTCCCAATAAATGGATTAATGGGAGAGAGACGCCGGATGTGTATTGTGCGGATTGGATAAAGATTTAGGGAGTCAAAGACATTGATTCATATTATCCAAAGACATACTATGACGATTCATGTTATTAGGAGATAACATAAGAAGGCAGGGTATATTATGAGCCAACAACATATAAATTACAGTATTGTAGTGCCAGTATATAATGTGAAAGATTATTTAGATGAGTGCATAAATAGTTTGGTTAATCAAACATATAAAGCATATGAAATTATCTTAGTAGACGACGGCTCTACAGACGGCAGTGCTGCTATTTGTGATATGTATGCAGAAAAGTATCCTATAGTTAAGACTTTTCATAAAAGCAATGGTGGATCATCGGATGCCAGAAATTATGGAATTGATAAAGTCTCCGGGGAATATATGATATTTGTAGACAGTGATGATTATATTGATAAAGACACGTTACAGATATATTTTCGGACATGCTGCCAAAATGGTTATCCTGATTTGTTGATTGACCAGTCAGATTATGCGTTTACAGATGGGAAAATACGAAGAGATAATGACTATTATGATTACAAAACATTTGGAAAGAAAAACGGTAGGAGTGCTTTTATGGAATTATCATCAGGTCCTGCACTATGGTCTCCGTGTGGTAAATGCTATAAAGTGTCATACTGGCGAGGAAAGGCATTTCAATTTACAAGGGATATTTATGCTGAAGACTTAGATTTGATATATAAGGTTATTTATTTGGCAGATTCTGTTGTTATGACACCATCGACATATTATTATAGGGAGAAGCGAGAAGGTTCTAACTCTAATACAATCAGTAAAAAAAAGTTTATGGACATATTTAATGTCATGGATAGATGGGAAGACTTCTTTGAAAAATATCAGATGGATGATAAGGTTAGAAATAATATGTATTTTTTCTTTGGAGAGCTAATAGTCTTTTTTGTCATGGGAAATTTGTTTTTGATAAATAAAGATGAAAGAAAAGAAGTATGCAGAAAAATAAATGATTATCGCTATGTGTTGAAGAAATATAATAGGTTATTAGGAAAGGCGACAAATATTTCCATGAAGTTAATTGGAGTTCAAAATACAAGCTTTCTGCTGTTTTATATGAAAAGATTGTGTTTAAAATTTATTAATTAATAGAAGATATGTGATATGAATGAACTTATTAGTGTGATCGTTCCAATATATAATGTATCGCAATATTTAAAGCAGTGTGTAGATTCAATATTAAATCAGTCATATAAGAATCTTGAGGTGATTTTAGTTGACGATGGCTCAACAGATAACTCGGGGGTTATTTGCGATCAGTATGCGCAAATGGACAATAGAGTAGTTGTTATTCACAAGGAAAATGGTGGTTTGTCAGACGCCAGAAATGTAGGATTGGAAGTCGCCAAAGGTGAATATATAGGTTTTGTTGACTCGGATGACTTTATTGATTTGAGTATGTATGAAACGTTGGTTGAAATCCTTGAAAAAAATCAGGCCGACATTGCTATCGCGAATTGGCAGGACTTTTTTGACAATAAAAAAAATGAAATACATGAAAATAGAACAGGCAATATACTGATTTTTGAAAATATTGAGGTATTGAGATTTTTAATATATGGGAAAGACAAATATAGGATATCGTTTTCAGTATGGGATAGGTTATATCGCAGAAATGTTATAAAAGGTCTTTACTTCCCAAAGGGAAGGTGCTATGAGGATGTTGTGTGGTCAGCAAAGGTATTTTATGCTGCCAAGAGAGGCGTTTATATTGATAAAGATTTATATTATTATAGACGCAGAGACAATAGCATAGTAGGATTAGACAGCAAAAAAGGTTTATCTGAACGAATAGTTACAGATGAAATACCACAAATAGAGAAACAGATACAGTTTTTAAATGATATAGGGCAGGATGAAATGGCAGATGAAACAGCGTATTTCCTGTATGAAAAACTGTTGAAGTATTATGAAGAATGTTATTATGGAAATAATGAACTTCAGGAAGAGTTACTTAGTTTAATCAATAAGCATAATAAATGGGCGAGAGAGTATTTGTGCCGAAGCGATAAACTTTCAAGAAGAATCGTATTATTTGTATCATTGTATGCGTTTAAGCTTACAATATTTTTGCTTCATATAAAGAACAGGAAAAAAGAATTATGATTATAGTGAAAGTAATGGGAGGACTTGGAAATCAGCTTTTTCAGTATGCTTTGTATAGACAGCTTCAGGAAAATGGAAAGGAAGCTTACTTGGATATTTCGTGGTATCGCGGGAGTAATAGCACATATAGGAAATTTCAATTAAATTTATTTCAAACAAAGATAAAGGAGTGTACTAAAAGGCAAAAATATAAGCTTGCCGGCAATGATGAAAGTTTGGCTGGGATTGTTTGCCGTAAGATATTTGGAAGAAAGAAAAGTTATGTTATAGAATCAGAGACTGGAGAATTTGATCCTGATATTTTAAAAATGCAGGATGTATATTTAGATGGATATTGGCAGAGAAAGGAATATTTTGAAGACATATCTGAATTATTGCGGAATGAGTTAGTATTAAGGAAATTTCCTGTAGGTGAGAATAAACGGATATTGGAGGAAATTGAAAAAACAAATTCTGTAGCTATTCATGTTAGGCGTGGCGATTATCTTAAAATGCAAGATATGTTTGGGGGAATCTGCACAGAAGAATACTATAACAATAGCATGAAATATATGGGCGAACATATTAATGATGCGCATTTTTTTGTGTTTTCGGATGATATGGGCTGGTGCAGAAAATTTTTTGACCAAAAAGAAAATATAACGTTTGTAGATATTAATAATGAAGATGCAAGCTGCTTTGATCTGTTTTTAATGTCAAAATGCAAAAATATGATTATGGCTAACAGTAGCTTTAGTTGGTGGGCAGAGTATTTAAACAACAATGCAGATAAAGTTGTGGTCGCACCATCAAAGTGGATTAATAACAACAATGGTAGTCCTGTTTGCGAAAATTGTATTAAAATAGGTGGTTAAAATGAGATTGATTACTGGATTTGATTAATTGGAACAAATATGTTCATAAAGTTTCAGTCATGCTTAAATTATGGATTATAATCATATATTAGACCGAACAATTTGAATATAAATTAGGAGAGTAGTATGGATACGAAATATAAGATAGGAATCCTATATATATGCACTGGTAGTTACGTACAATTTTGGAAAGATTTTTATATTAGCTTTGAAAAATATTTTTTAAATAACTCATGCATAGAATATTTCGTGTTTACTGATGCAGAAAAAATTTACGGGGAAGCAGGTAATCAAAGGATTCATAAGCTGTTTCAGTCTGATTTGGGGTGGCCGGATAATACACTGTTTCGCTTTAAAATGTTTAAAAGAATTGCAGAAGATTTAAAACAGTTTGATTATATCTTTTTTATGAATTCTAATATTGTATGTACAAAAAGTGTAACGGAAGAAATGTTTTTGCCGTTAAAAGAAAATCTGCTTGTTGTGCAGCATCCGGGATGGTATGGTAATAAACCGTATGAGTATCCTTATGACAGACAGAAGAAAAGTAATGCGTATATACCAAGATATAAGGGTGATATATATGTATGCGGAGGGGTTAACGGTGGAAAAACAAATGAATTTTTGAAGCTTATCAATGAATTGGATAGTAAAATACAAGAAGATTATGATAAAGGGATTATAGCAAAATGGCATGATGAATCTCATATAAATAAGTATATTTTAGAGCGCAATGACTACAAAGTGCTTTCGCCTTCTTATTGCTATCCGGAGGATTGGGATATTCCATATGAGACAATATTCTTATTGCGTGATAAGAAAAAGGTAATAGATATAAAATTTAAAGAAGATAAGGGTAAGAGAAAAAAATGGCATTTTATAATAAGAAGAATAAATGATGTATATATGCTTATATGGAAAGTTATTTATTTTTTCATGAAAAAAGGTTAGTTGGTGGTTTAGTTGGGGTAAATAATGATGATAAAAATCTCGGTAATTGTTCCGATTTATAATACAGAGAAATATTTATGTGAATGTATAGAAAGTATAATAAACCAAAGCTTCCGCAATATAGAGGTAATACTGGTAAATGATGGATCAACTGATAGCTCACTATTGATTTGTAATAAATATGCCCAGAACGATAAGCGAATACAAGTAATAAGTAAAGATAATGAGGGCTCTGTGAGTGCTCGGAAGGCCGGTGTTAAGGTGGCAACGGGGGATTATATTACATTTGTTGATTCTGATGATTACCTCGAATTAGATACGCTTGAGAAATTGTATAAATGTGCTGAAAAAGATTATCCGGATGTTGTGGTATGTGCGTTTATGCAGGACTTCGGAACGAGCGTGGTATATATGAAAAACAGATTATCTAACGGCTTTTATCAAGGCGAGGAATTAAGTTCATTGTATGATAAAATAATGAATCAAGGCAATTTTTATACGTTTTCAATTTGGCCATCGTTATGGACAAAGCTTTGTAAGAGGGAAATCTTGATAGAATATCATATGAAAATACCAAATGATATAACAATGGGAGATGATGCAGGGGTTACTTTTCCGATACTTTTTAATTGTAAGAGTATAGTTATAGATAATAGCATTTCAGGATATCATTATCGTGTCGTGGAAGGATCCTTGACAAGGAAAAATGATAATGTATTGAAATATTTTGAACAGATATCTAATTTGTATGTATATTTAAAAGAAGAATTTTCAAAAAAAATGAATCCGGATATTGACGCACAGTTGCAGGCATATAGACTATACCTAATAGATGGAGGAATGAATCGGCTAAAAAAATCTTCACATACCATAAAAGAAAGAATGAATTGTATTGAAAACATAATAAAGGATACAGACATATTTAAAGATATTGAAAAATCTGATTTATCTAACTATCCTAATAAAATATATATTAAGCTGATTATGCATGGCAAGTTTGCCGATTATGTATTAATAGATTTGATAGAAATGCTTAGGATTGTAAAAAGCATACCTAGAGGGGTATTTCGCAGGCTAAAATATTTTATAAAGAAAGCAGATGTTAATAAATATAAATTAATGTGTGGCAGAAGTGTATAATAATTTTGAAAATAAAATAGTTATTATTTGTTTATTACGTATCTGACAGGAAGGAATACTAAAATGTCTGATTTTGATTTTTCAAAAAGACCCGGAAAAAGAAGAACACGTTTTTATAGTCCGGGTATAGATGAGGCTTTGGTTACGATAGTGACACCGTATTATAATGCTGGAAAATATTTTGAGGAAACTTTCAATTCTGTAATGAACCAGACATTTCCTTGGTTTGAATGGATAATAGTAAATGATGGCAGTACAAATCAAGAGGATATAGATATCTTGAATAAATATGCAAAAAAAGATAGAAGGATTAAGGTAGTAGACCAGTCGAACCATGGCCCATCATATGCTAGAAATACAGGGGCTGAATATGCAAGTACAGAGCTATTGGTACCGCTTGATTCTGATGATTTGATTGCACCTCAATACTTGGAATATTTGTACTGGGTGTTATATTATAATCAAGAGGCATCTTGGGCATATACAGATTCAGTAGGCTTTCAAGGACAGGAGTATGTTTGGAAAAGGAAGTTTAACGCCAAGAAAATGAAAAAAGAGAACTTCCTTGTTGTAACGGCAATGATTCGGAAACGGGCTTATGAAAGTGTTGGCGGATATAAAGTTGAGAAATGGCCATACCATGAGGACTGGAGGTTTTGGCTGGATATGCTTAGCAAGCATATGCGGCCTGTTCGGGTTCCAATAGAATTGTTTTGGTATCGAAGGCATGATAGCGGTAGAAGCTCAACTGTTGAAAGAAACAAAGAACAGAAAAAATTTTGTGAACATTTGATAAAAGAAGCCGCAAAGGGTGTTGATATTAAGGTAAAAGGAATTAGTTTTATTGACGAGTATGATGAGAATGCTTTTTATCGGGCGGAGTATACTGAATGGGAAAAAAGTAATGATTATGAGAAATCCGAAAAAAGAGTCTTATGGCTTATTCCGCAGATGGTTATGGGAGGAGCTGATAAGTTTAACCTTGATGCGATAGCAGGGTTAAATAATCTGGGATATAAAAATTATGTACTTACAACCATACATGCAGATCATATATGGAGACAGCGCTTTGAAGAATATACAGATGAAGTATATTGTATGGCAGAATTTTTAACGCCGGCACATTTTATTGAGTATGTATCATATATTATTCAAAGTCGTCTGATAGATATATTGATAGTGTCAAGTTCTTATATAGGATATTATATGCTTCCATGGATAAGAGAACATTTTCCTGAATTAGTAATTATTGATTATTTACATTTGGAAGATTGGTGTTGGAGAGCCGGGGGATATGCTAGGACATCGGCAGCGGCTAATGGAATTACAGAAAAGACATATGTCTGTAACAGTTCAACCAGGCAGGTGCTTATAAATGAATTTGGCTGTGATCCCAATTCGGTTGAATGCATGTATATAGGAGTTGACCATAAATATTTTGATCAGTCAAAAGAGAAAGCAGGGTATCTGCATGAAAAGATGGGGATATCTATGGAACGTCCGATTATATTGTTTCCCTGTAGAATATGCGCTCAGAAACGTCCGTTTATGATAATAGACATAGCGTATGGAGTAATTAAGGCAGTTCCGGATGTTGCATTTGCTGTTGTAGGTGACGGACCTCAGTTGGACGAACTGCAGAGGGCAATTAAGAAAAAAAAGCTGCAGAAAACCATATATTGTCTTGGAGCAAGTAATAATATGAGAGCCTGTTACAGGGATGCTAACGTTGTCTTGATATGTTCTATTAATGAGGGATTGACGCTTACTGCATATGAATCATGTTCAATGGGAGTGCCTATAGTCAGCAGTGATGTGGGAGGACAGAAAGATTTAGTTGGTGATGATGTGGGAGCGTTGGTGCCATTACAGCAATCAGCAATGGATACGAATAATAGAAAATATGCCCAATCTGAAGTGGAGATGTATGTAAATAAGCTTGTGCAGATATTAGGCGATAAGGACTATGCGGATAAATTAGGGAATGCTGCTCGGAAAAAGATAGAGGACGGTTTTTCAATTGAACTTATGATAGATAAACTTCATAATGAAATTCAAATGCTTTGTACTGACAGAGACAGAGAAAAAAAACGACAGCAGTTATCAAATGCATTGCGAATCGTTTCGCATTTTTCAACGGATTATTATACAATATATTTAAAATGGGAAGAACAGTCTAAAGTAAAAGAAGAACAGCCTAAAGTAAAGGGAATTTTGTTAATATTATATTCAACTTATGCGGCGTTGATAAAGATCCCATTTTTGGGACAGTATATTAACTTGGTTGCCAATGCTGTGAGCAAAAAATTGATTAATGGAAAAGATTAATTTGAAAGGTCATATATGTTGCCAAAAGAACTGATTAGTATTATCATACCTATTTATAATGTGAAAGAGTATGTGGGGCAATGCATACGTTCTGTTATGGAACAGACATATCCTAATTTAGAAATTATTTTAGTGGATGATGGCTCTAATGACGGAAGCGGAGATATATGTGAGCAGTATGCCAAGCAGGATTCACGGATAAAAGTATATCATAAGACAAACGGAGGATTGTCGGATGCACGTAATTATGGAATTGATAAAGCTCGTGGTGACTGTCTGGCATTTGTAGATGGTGATGATTGGATACATCCACAGATGTATGAGATTATGCTATCGGTTATGAATAATGAACAGTCGGATTTAGTGGTATGCGGTTATGAAAGGGAAGATGCGTCTTTTAGCAAAAGGGTAATTAATAGAGAGCAAGTTAGATATGAAGTTCTTACAAAAGAGCAGGCATTGCTTAATATTCCGACAGTAGTGGCATGGAACAAGTTGTACAAGAGAAAGATTTTTGATGAAATACGATACCCTTTTGGCAGATTGCATGAGGATGAATTTGTCATACACAAAATTTTATGGGAATGTGATAAGATTGCTGTTGTGGATGAAGCACTATACTTTTATACAATACGGGATAATTCTATTATTGCGAAGTATACTTCTCAAAGGATTGAGGACACATTAGCAGCACTTGAAAGCAGAGTAAACTTTGCTAATGCGCATAAAATATATGATGTATTTATAGTTGCTGTAAAAGGCTACTGTGATTATGCAATTGACAGGTATTATGATATTAAAACCAGGAAGGAAAAACTAGACGCAGAATGGTTGAAACGATTGTGGATTGCAGAAAGATATATGTTAGAAAGGTATGATAATATTGAGATTCCGAAACAATACAGGTTGTTTGCAAAAAATCCCAGATGTTATGAGCGGTGGTATAGAAATATGAAAAGAAAAGAAAGATACGTGGGTTTGATGAACAGAATGAAAGGAGCTTGTAGCTATATAAGCAGTCTGTATAAGAGGTGAATTGTATGGCAGAGTGTGCAAAGAAAATCTGCAGTTTACGAAAAAGACATTCTATAATTGAAGTTTTACAGTATTTTGAAAATAACAGAGAATTGATTGCCAGGAATAAAAATGTAATTAAAACAATAGGAGTTTATTATCATCGTATTTATGATGGGGGCATAGAAAGAGCAATTTCTAATCTTATGCCTGTATGGATTGACATGGGATACAAGGTAGTACTTTTTACGGAAGAAAGTCCTAATCCTAAAGATTATTACTATCCTGAAGAAGTGCACAGGATTGTTATTCCTATGGATGATAATATAGAAGGTAGACTGTGTGCGATAGAAGACGGGATTATTGACAAACATATTGATGTATTTATTCACAACGGATGGGAAAGCGAAGTGCTTTTGTGGGAAATGCTGACGGTTAAGTCCTTGGGAATTCCGTTTATTGTATATAGCCATGGTCATTTCTCAAATATTTATACGTTGGCAAGTGATTATTCTATGGTTTCGGGGCGAGTATTTGCACTGTGTGATAAGATTATTGCATTGAGTGATGTAAATGCAAAGTTTTATGAATTATGTGGGTGTGAGGTGGTTCGATTAGAAAATCCTATACCCGACGAAATTAGGGAGGTGCAATCTGCACACAGTGATATTAACAATCATCACGTGTTGTGGATTGGACGCATTGCACAGGGGAAAAGGTTGGATGACGCCTTGCGTGTAATTGCGGAAGTCAAAAAAAAAGTCGCAGATGTAGAACTTGATATTGTTGGAACAGGTAATGATATTGATATAAAGAATGCGAGGCTGCTTTGTGGGGAACTGGGAGTAAGTGACTTGGTACATTTTCATGGATATCATAAAAATGTAGGAAAATATTATCAGAATAGCGCAGTGGTAATGATGACTTCTGAAAAAGAAGGATATTCATATGTTCTATTGGAGAGTAAGGCATATGGAAAACCATGTGTAATGTATTCATTACCCTATTTATCCTTAGTCAACGATGGAATGGGAATCAAGACAGCTCAGATAGGTGATATAAATAAAATGTCAGAGAATTTATGCGAAGTGTTGTTGGATCATGACATAAGATATCAGATGGAGCAGGAAGCGAAAGAAAGCTTTAATAATGTTAGTAGGTACAATTACAGGGAAAATTGGACAAAAATTTTTAAAAGCATGGAGATATCGGATAAGGATAGGAGTAAGAGTATGGATTGCGGGCAGAATTATTCGTTGATAAATTCACTATTTGATACATTATATGCAGGCGTAAATTTCCGGGTGAACTATGTTTTAGATACTTCATTTGATCGCAGGGTAGGCACAAAGTTATTAAGATTTCCACGTGCAGTAAAACGGATTCTTTGGCCTAAAAAGGAAAAAAACAATTAATAATATAGGAGATACAAAGAAAATGTGGGATGAAAAAGAGGAGTGGGATATTGTTATTACTCCATATAGAAAATGGTATGATTTGAACTTTAAGGAAGTGTTTCGATATAAGGATTTGATATTCTTGTTTGTAAAGCGTGAATTTACAGCGCAATACAAACAGACGATATTGGGACCGTTGTGGTTCATAATTAATCCGTTGATATCATCATTTATATCAACTATTATTTTTGGTAATATAGCGGGCATTCAGTCAGACGGAGTACCGTATTTTCTGTTTTATTTGTGTGGCTATACATTATGGAATTATTTTTCAACATGTGTGAATGTGACATCGTCAACATTTGTAAGTAATGCGGGAATCATGGGAAAAGTATATTTTCCAAGGCTTACAATGCCGATCTCATCAGTCATATATGCGGCTGTCAACATGTCTATAGTATTTATAATGTCAATTATTGCTATAGTTATATATGAATTGAAGGGGTATTCGATTCATGTAGGAATGTCGGTTATCTTAATACCGCTGTTAATGCTTCAAACAGCTATATTTGGTCTGGGAGTAGGCATAATTGTATCGTCGCTTACTACAAAATATAGGGACTTGACTATATTGGTTGGATTTGGGCTTAATTTGTGGATGTATCTTACGCCCATTGTTTATCCTATATCTGAGGTAAAAGGAGTATTAAAAACAGTAATTCTTCTTAATCCTATGTCTTCGATAATACAAAATTATAAGTATGCTCTTATTGGCACAGGCGATTTTGAAGGAATGTATTGGTTATTAAGTATTGCAGTAACAGTAATTGTATTTATGGCAGGGGTATTGCTATTTAATAAAGTAGAAAGAACTTTTATGGATACTGTATAGGAGTGGGTATTATATGTCAGACATAGCTATAAAGGTGGAAAACGTAAAAAAACAATATAAGTTAGGAGCTATAGGCGGAGGAACATTGGCAGGTGATTTAAAAAGCTGGTGGGCTAGAAAACGTGGTAAAGAGGATCCTAATACGCTAATAGGTACAGATCAGACTAAAATAGGTGAAACATTTTATGCTTTAAACGGGGTAAGCTTTGAGGTGAAGAGGGGTGAGGCGGTAGGGATTATCGGTGCCAATGGGGCAGGAAAGTCTACACTGTTGAAATTATTATCACGAGTGACAGCACCTACGGAGGGAAAAATAGGTATAAATGGGCGGATAGCCAGTATGTTGGAGGTGGGGACTGGCTTTCATCCAGAGCTTACCGGACGTGAAAATATATATATGAATGGCGCTATTTTAGGTATGACTAAAGCGGAAGTAGATGAAAAACTAGAGGCAATAATAGATTTTTCTGAATGCAGACAGTTTATAGATACACCTGTAAAGAGATATTCTTCAGGAATGTATGTGAAATTAGCGTTTTCTGTTGCGGCGCATCTTGAATCTGAGATTATGATTATGGATGAAGTGTTGGCTGTTGGAGATTTAAAGTTTCAAAGAAAATGTTTGGGTTCTATGAGTAATGCTGCTATAAATAATAAAAAAACGGTTTTTTATGTAAGTCACAATATGAATACGATAAGGCAATTGTGTACTCGTTGTATTGTACTTGATCGGGGAAAGTTAGTTTACGATGGGAACGTTGATAAAGCAATTACAATATATATGGGAAGCTCAAGAGGGGAATTAGTGCGTTACTATGATTTTCAATATGCAGATAGAATGGTAAAACATTATGGAAGTAAAATTTTTATTGAAAGCTTAGAATTTATTGGTACAGAGTTGCCAATTTATATAGAACATAGCAGAATGCAAATAAGAGTGATTTTAAAAGGGAATGAGGCTATAGAAGGATTACGGTTTTATTGTCCAGTACATTCATTGGATAATTCGCCAGTTGCATTAATTGAAACAGATGAAATTTGTGATATCAAAAAAGACGAGAAGAAGATAGTAGAATTTAGTATTGGATTAGAATCACTTGTGCCAGGACAGTACTGTTTTAAATTTGCGGTGTTTTCAATGGGTGAATTAGCTGGGCATGAAACCTATGATGAACCAACGACAAAAATTTTATTTGAAGTTGAGTCAAATGGAAACGCAAATAGACTGAATTTTGAAAAAAAATTTTGGGGTAATTTCAGATTAAATGATGTAATAGTTAGGGAGGTAATTACGTCAAATCAATAAATACTTATTTGTAATTGCAAAAAATAACGCCACAGTGTATAAAGAATATTGTAAATAAAAAATTATTGGAACGTGAAGAAAAGCGTGTATTAGATGAAACACTTAGGAAGTATGATATGATGTGTGTTTCTGATGCGGATGTTCCTGGACTAGTTATTTTGAATCCATATGTAAAAAGTAATAAGATTTTTGATGGAATACAATACTATTCACAATTTTATCAGGATTACTATTTAGATCATTATATATTTGCTGGGAAGAAAAATGGTGTGTTTCTTGATGTAGGAGGGAACAATCCGATTCATATTAATAATACTTATTTTTTCAAATTGAATAGAAATTGGAGTGGACTGGCTTTTGAGCCAATGCCTAAAATGTATTCGAAGTGGAAAGAATATAGGGCAATAAAATGTCTTCCAGTCGCGGTGGGTAGTAGAAATGGTGAAAGCGAATTTTGTGAATGCGAAGATGATTACATGTCTGGAATTGTTAAAACAGTAGATTATAATGGTAAAGTATCGAAAAGATATAAAGTTAAAGTGTTAACTTTAAAAAGTGTATTTAAAAAATATAACATCAATCATGTAGATTTTATGTCAGTTGATGTTGAAGGTGCTGAGTTAGATGTACTTAATGGAATTGATTTTAATGAGGTGGTCATAGATTATATTGTTATAGAGAATAACAAGGGAATTGAAAAAGAACGTGAGATACGGAGTTTTTTGGTCATGCATAGATATAAACTGAAAGCAAGGTTATGGATTGGTGAAATATGGGAAAAGAAAGATTGAGGTATGTAGATATTGCCAGAGGAATTGGCATTATTGCAGTGTTATGTTCTCATGCAGGCATTTGGACTGATTGGATATGTATTTATTATATGCCAATGTTTTTTGCTACAAGTGGCTGTATTTTTCAATTTTTGGGTAGGAATGGAGTAGACATTTGTATTAAATCAGCCAAGAAAATTGTACGGCTTTATTTCGTTTATTCATTAGTAGTAGGCATTTTGTACATTCCGTTATTTTTTATTAAAAATAATAATAGTACATTTTTAATTAGGAACATTATTGGTGTATTTTATGCAAGGAAGGCTTTGTTTTCGCCATTAGGATTAGAAGAAAATGTAATTTTTATGGAATATGGAAATGGACCTATGTGGTTTTTGCCTTGCCTTGCGATCGCGTGGATACTGTTTATTCCAATACATATAATATGGAAAAAATCTAAGTTTTTTTGTATTATAATTATTGGATTATATGCTGGAATAAGTAGTTTTTTGTCACAACTAACAATAATGTTGCCTTGGAGTATAGATACTGCTTTTGTGGCGGCTATTTTTATTTGGTGTGGAACACAATATGAGTGTATGCGAGTCAGATGTAACCGATGGTATACGGGGGGGGGGCATATGAAAAGCGGTTGCATTTTGATATCCTTGTTGATTATAGCTACATTTTATAATTATATTATTAGTAATATACAAATTTTTTGGAATATGAGTGTTGGTACATATACTACATCTATTTCGTCGGGAGTTTGTTTTTTCGTTGCTTTTTGTGCATTGGGGAGTTTGGGTTTGTTTCTGTTTTGCCATTTGATTGAAAAATATTCAGTAGCAAATATATTTGTTGTTTTTGGTAGCAAGTCATTGTACATATTATGTATACATGCTGTTATATATCAATACATAGAAATAATAAATAGTAAATTAACAATATCAAACTATAATTATAATTTATATGTTTTTTGTAAGATATTGTTGACACTTATGGGCTGTACTTTTATTGGTAAGATACTAAAAAAATAAAAAGTTAAATAGATTATTTTAGGTGTCTTACTAGTAAAATAAGTTTGAACCTGAAAGGTGATATTGGTAATTTTAATATAAAAAACATGATATAGATTAAGGATAGGCAAGAGAAATTTAGATTAGTCCTATACGTTGAATGATTTAATAACCACAAAATTAAGGAATTGAGGGGATTTAACAATGCAAATATATAATTGGGATAGTGTATATGACTTATTTGATGCTTTGAATAAAGGAAATGTTCGATACGTTGTAATGCGCAATTTCGAGAAGATGAACAACGATAATTTTTTTTGTGATGGGCATGAGGATATAGATATTTTATGCGAAGATGCTGGACAGTTTATGTCAGTTTCAAATACTATTTGTAAAATGATACCTGAAGATAATATACATTTAGCTACTTTTATAGGTGGGAAGATGATACCGATTGATTTAAGGCATCAGGGAGACAATTATTATGATGAATTATGGGAGAAAGATATTCTGGAAAGAAGAATAATGGCGAATAATGGAAACTGGTATATTATGTCGGATGAAGATTACTATTATTCGCTCATTTATCATGCAATCCTTCAAAAAAGTTGTATAAATCCAATGTACATCAATAAATTAAATAAGATGTCCGAGGGGCTGGGCATTAATTCAAAAAATTATCAAGAGCATTTGAAAAAGTTGGATGACTATATGAATAAATTTGGATACCAATATGTTCAACCGTCAGACGCTTCTGTACCATTTCAATGGCATTATGTGAATGGCGGATATAAAAAGTTAAATGCAGATTGGGTTGCACATAATAAAGTAAGTATATTATGTAGAAAAATATACAGGGGGGGGGGTAATGCATCGCGCCCTGTCAAGATTAGGAATACGAGTATATCTGCAAGCATGGCGGTATAAAAAAATACAACGTTCTTTTGACAAAGAAAGCCGAAAGTTCAAAGATATTTATAAGTTATCACAGTTGATAAAAACAATATATGGTGAGGATGTTTATGATGAATTATCACAAAAAAGAATTTATTTCTATATGGAAAAATATGAGAAAAGTATAGAAAGTATGAAAGTCCATTTAAAATCAAAGATGATATTAAAATTAAATAATGATTGTGATGATTCTGTATTTACAATGTGGTGGCAGGGATATGATAGTACGCCCGCAGTAGTTCGAGCATGCATACAGTCGTTGCAAAAACTTGGGAGAAAAGTGATTGTTCTAACAGAAAGTAATATACATGATTATATATGGCTTCCTGATTATGTGTGGGAAAAGTATGCAGATGGAAAAATAGGGGAAGCACATTTTGCAGATATTGTAAAATTATCGGCATTAGCGATGTACGGAGGGCTATGGGCTGATGCTACAGTATATATTGCTGATACCGTACCAAACTATATGATGAAAAAATTTTTTGTTTTTAAGCAGAGTTCACAATTAAAGGAATGCAGGCATTATAGCAATTGGTGGATAGCGGCTGCTGCAGGCCATGAGTTAATAATAGCTGAGCTGAGTTATTTGTTGACTTACTGGAAATATGAAGATGCTGCTATGGACAATAACATTTTTCATATATTTTTTAGGAAGATAATTGATAATAATGAACAATATAAGCGCATTTGTGAAATGATGCCAACGAGAATTACAGATCAGGCGTACATGCTTGTAAAAAATTATGATAATGAATATGATTGGCTTCAATGGGAAGAGATGAAAAAAATCAGTCCTGTTTTTAAGTGTACTTATGAAATGAATGGATTGTCAAGTTATAATACTTATTTTTGCAGATTATGCAATGGAGAACTGGGATAATAGTAATGAAAGAAATTAAGATTATGTACCTTGATTGGTGGCAGGGATTTGATTGTGAAAATTATTTAATAAATAAAATATTGCGAAAGCATTACGATATAAGATTATCGGATAAGGAACCAGATTATGTTATAGGCTCTGTTTATGCAAAAGAGGCATTGAATTATAATTGTGTACGAATTTTCTATTCGGGAGAGAACTTCTGCCCTGACTTTAACTTATATGATTATGCTATTGGTTTTGAACGAATGTCGTATGGAGACAGATATGCATATATGCCGAATTATGTCATAAATCCGAAGTATGCAGATGACATAAAAGAAATGCTTATAAAACATACAAAGGAGTCAATTAGTAAAAAAAACAAGACAGGTTTTTGCAGTTATGTTGTGAGCAATGGAAATGCAGATCCTATCAGGGCTGAATTTTTCGAAAGATTATCAGAATATAAGAAAGTAGCTTCAGGAGGACGGTATCAGAATAATATAAATTTGCCTGACGGCGTGCCGGACAAATATGAGTTTCAGAAAAAATTTAAGTTTTCAATTTGCTTTGAAAATAGTTCTAATAGAGGATATATAACAGAAAAATTGATACAAGGCTTTGCGGCAGGAACTGTACCTATATATTGGGGAGCCCCTGATGTGTGTGAGACTTTTAATAAAAATGCTATGGTAGTTATAAGTGGAAGAAAAGACATTCCTAATGCCATTGAGAAGATTAAAGAAATAGATAATGATGAAACATTGTACCAAAGTATGCTGGCACAACCCGCTTTGGTGAGACCAAATTATATAACAGACTTAAAGCTCGATTTAGAAAAGTTTTTACTTAATATATTTGAGCAGCCGTTAGGTATGGCATCAAGAAGACCTTGTGGAAATACTGTAAGAGCATATTATGGGCAAAATGAAAGTAAAAAACAAAAAATAAGATGTATTAAGAACATAATTAAAAAGAGTAGGAATCAGGCTAAAAATGAACTATCCATTTAATCTTTTAACAGAATATTTTATTAATGAAAATAATATAGACACTACGAATGAGTATGAGATAACTAGTGTTTCTGCAAGAGAACTCATTAAATATAATCGGTTTGACTTAATGGCGAAGTGGCTGTATATTGATGCTAAGGAGAAAAAACTTATCGGTAGTTTTGGCAGGAAAGTATATTATGATAATATAAATGCTTTTTCATGCGGACTTTTTTTGGAACCTGGAACAGATGAAAAAGACTCTTTTGATAAGTATGTTGACGAGTTAGATACACTTATAACAGATATAAAAACTAACGGTTTTGACAATTCAAGGTCATTGATTCCCTTGGATAAAAATAATGATGCAGTAGACGGATCGCATAGAATTACGGTTGCGGCATATTTTGACAAAGAAGTTTCTGTTATTAAATTTCCTGAATTGCAGCGGAGGAACAACTATAATTATGAGTTCTTTCGCAAATATATGATGAGTGATGTCAGTATGGGATATATGGCTATTCAATACACTTGGCTTAAAAATAATTGCTACATGGCATGCGTATGGCCGATAGCAGACTTGTCGAAATATGGAGACGTCGAGAGTTTATTGAAGAGTATTGGAAACATAATTTATTCGCAAGATGTATATTTGACGTATCAAGGTATGAAGACTTTTATGGCACAGATATATGGGCACCAGGAGTGGACAGGTAGTATAGAAAATCAATTTTCTGGTGTAATAGGGAAAGTCGATGCCTGCTACAAAAAGGGAAAGCCCGTAAGGACTTATTTGTTTGAGGCTGATAGTTTAGATAGTGTAATTGAAGTAAAGACAAAAATAAGAAACTTATTTCAAATTGAGAATCATTCTATTCATATTTCGGATAATCAGACAGAAACAAGAGATATGGCGGAGTTATTGTACAACCGTAATTCGGTGGACTTTATGAACAGGGCTAATCCATATCAATATAGCAAAGTATATAAAAAAATTTCGGAATTAAAAAAGCTTATAGCCAAGAACGGATACTCTAAGGACAGATTTATAATTGATTCCAGCGCTGTATTAGAGGTCTGTGGACTTAGACAGGCGGCAGATCTTGATTATCTGACAGATTATATATTTAAAAATGAAGAAGAAATAGAAGATATGGATAATCATTTGAGTCAGTTGCCATACTATACGATTCCTATTCAGGATATGATTTACAATCCTGAAAACTATTTTTATTTTGAAAGCATGAAATTTATTATTCCTCAACGATTGATAGAGATGAAGACTGTTCGGGGGGAAGAAAAAGACGTTAAGGATGTGGCTTTGCTGAAAAAGTATTTAAGAAGAAAAATAGATATCCCACTGGAATACAGATTTCAAACAATTGACAAAATCCATAAATATCAGATCGACAACAGAATATATGGAGAGGGACCTTGGTCGTACAATAAATATAAAAAACATATAAGAAATAAGTGGATGTCGGATATAGTAAGTATTGCCAAAAGAGTATGTACAAGAAGGTGACAGGAATTATGGAAAGATTTATAGATGCTGTTTTGCATTGGATAACTGACAGGAATTTTCGCCTGAATGTAAAACGTAAAATGTACTTATGTTGCTTGCGGAAGCGTTTAAAGAATCACGATATGACAATTATTTCATCAAACTGCATAGGGGGGGGGGTATATAATGATTTGGGACTTGAATTCCGTTCTCCGTTTATTAATCTGTTTATAAAGGCATCTGATTATATCTGTCTTTTAAATGATTTAAGGGGATATATGAATGAAGACTTACGGTTTGTGAAGGAAGTTGATCCAATATATGGAAATGTAGATTATCCCACTGCATATTTGAAAGATGTTAAGATATATTTTATGCATTATTCTACCGAGACGGAAGCTCGTGAATCTTGGGAACGGAGAAAAAAGAGGATTAACTGGGGTAATATTTACGTGCTGTTTACAGACAGGTCAGGGTGTACTAAGGATGACCTAGTAGCATTTGACAGACTTCCGTATGAGAATAAAGTTGTGTTTACTCATGTGCCATATCCGGAAATCAAAAGCGCATATTATATAAAGGGATATGAAAATGAATCCAAAGTTGGTATACTATCTGAATGGCAAAATCCTAAGAGACCGATAAAAAGGGTTTATAACCAGTTTGATTTTGTGGGTTGGTTTAATGGAGGGTAATTTTTGATGAAAAGTATAGTGAAAAGTATTTTACATGGAAAAAAGAAATCAGAGGGGATTAATCCAATAATAGAACTAAATAATGAGGCTGTAGGGAAATATAGAATAGACCGAATGCCGCTTCCTATGAGAATAGACATAGAAACAATTAACAGGTGCAATGGCGTTTGCACATTCTGCCCTGTAAATGCGAATGAGCCGCAAAGACCATATGCTAAGATGACGGAAGAACTTTTTAAAAAAATTATAGACGAATTGGAAAAACTTAACTATAGTGGTTCCGTAGCATTGTTTGATAATAACGAACCATTTTTGGATGAGCGTATAATTGAATTTCAAAGGTATGGCAAAACCCACGTCCCTAATGCGTTTTGGGATTTATGGACAAATGGCAGTTTGGTGACAATAGAAAAATTTGATGCTATCATTCCGTATTTGGATAGGCTGTATATTGATAATTATAATAATGAAGGTATGTGGAATCCTACAGTGCAGGCATTGATAGATTATTTAGAGGACAAGCCTGCACTTAAGGAAAAAGTCGTTTTTCAAATGAGAAAACAAAATGAAGTTTTAACATCAAGGGGGGGGCAGGCGCCGAATAAAAAAGCTCAGGCGAAATCAATTGATGCCAAATGTGTACTTTTGTTTCAGCAACTTAATATACGACCGGATGGAAAAATCAGCCTATGTTGTAATGACGCGCTTGGCAAATATACACTGGGTGATGTTAATGTGAATACTATTGAGGAAATTTGGAAATCTGATATTTATAATGAGCTTAGGACGAGGATGAAAGACATTGGCAGGAATGCATTGGAGCTTTGTGACAAATGTGATACTCTGGGAGGAATATTTACTCCGGAAGTGAAGTATTCGGTAGATGAATATTAATATTAATGATGATCAATTAAAGGAAACATTAAAGTATATAGTATGCGGTGGAATAACTACAGCAGTAAACCTAGCCATATTTTATGTTTTGACAGAGATGGGTATTTATTATCTTCTGTCAAATATAATAGGCTATTATATAGCGGTAGCTATTAATTTTTGGATGAATCAAATATATGTGTTTAATAAAAAGGCATCGGCTGATGCTTTAGGCAGGTTATGGAAGTTTGCTAAACTTCGCACGCTCTCACTTATAGTTGATTCTATTCTGTTTTTTTTATTGGTAACTATTTGTGGTTTTCCCACCTACTTATGTCGTATAATCCTTAGCATAATAATTATTACGGTTAATTATTTTTGGAGTAAATATAAAATATTTAAAAATACTTGATATATAAGAATGTTAGCTATGTTATAAGCCAAGAGGAAAATATGCGTAATATGAATAAAATGTTTAATTATATAAAACTTATAAGACCCAAACACTATATAAAAAATTTTTTAATTTTTGTGCCACTTTTCTTTTCAAGGGAATTATTTACGGTAAAATTATATTATACAGTTTTAGGGTATATTACATTCTGCTTTTTGGCATCAGCAGTTTATGTGTTCAATGATTTGAAAGATGTGGAAAAGGACAAGCTTCATCCAATAAAATGCAAAAGACCTATAGCGGTAGGAAGTGTTTCCAAAGCAGAGGCTGTAGTGCTGGGAATGATTTTGATTTTGCTTTCATTTATAATATTAGCTTATTACATTAGGAGCAATAGAGCAATCTTTCTGGTGGCATTATATCTATTGATCAATATAATGTACAGTTTGAAACTTAAGAATTATCCTATTGTAGATATTTCGGTTTTGGCATTGGGATTTTTGATAAGGATTATGTATGGCGGTGTGATTAGTGACGTTGTTGTATCATCATGGTTATATTTGACAGTTATAGCATTTTCTTTTTATTTTGGTCTTGGCAAGCGAAGAAATGAATTAAGGAAAATAAATTCAAATGAAACAAGAGCGGTTATGGTATATTATAATGACTCGTTCCTGAACAACCATATGTATATGTGTTTGGGATTGGGATTGGGATTTTATGCATTATGGACTGTAGAGAGGGGAGGATTATTTTTATGGAGTGTTCCTATAGCAATGATTATATGCATGGTGTATAATCTTGATTTAGAAAATTCCGATGGCGATCCGGTTACGGTTTTAATAGGAAGCAAGTCTTTGCTTATCCTAGTAGTTGTGTATATATTGTTTATGTTTGTTTGTGTATATAGATGATTGAATAAGTAATTGGATTAAAGTTTTGGGCGATAGGAGGATGTAAGTTTGAAAAATACAAATAAATTATTGCAGAATAATGGAAATATCCTGTGGATTACGGGGGCGGTAATTGTAGCTGTTATGTGTTTTGGTACATATATTTATCCGCATTACTCGCAAGACACCTTTAGATTGGCGCGGGAACAATTTATGTCTTTTAAAGATTTTGCAAAAATGAATTTTATGACTTGCATTGACAGTGGTAGATATTCATTGGGAGTTTTGTGGCTTCTTAGTAAATATTTAGGAATATGGACACCGGATGCTGTGATAGGTTGGAGCATTGTATCTGTGGGGCTTGTTTCGTTAAACATAATATATTGTTTTTCTGTACTTAGGCAGTATTTTTCTGATAAATTGCAGTTTATATGTTTTGGTGCAGTTGTAATAATATTTATTTGCCCATGCTTTGCAGATTGGTTTCAGTTTGTAGAGTGTGCGCCTTTTTATCTGTTAGGTGTGCTTTTGTGTAATATTGGTATTAATAAGTTATTTCGGAAAAAACATTTAACAGGCATCATTCTACTAGTTATTTCAGTAGGCTTTTATCAGGTTATTTTATCATTTTTTGTGTTGTTTTATATTTTGAGGCTTATGTTAGAAATAGAATCAGATCTGTATGAGGAAAATAAAATATTTGGCAATTATATTAAGGGAATATTAAAAGGAATTGCAGTATATTTACTATTGGTTACGGTTAATGTTTTAACAATGAAAATTTTTGCAGATGATATACCTAGAGCAGACTTTAATGTAATGAAAAATTTGGAAATAGTGTGGAAATCTCAAAAAAGTATTTGGATCATGGACTCGATAGGGGGGGGGGGGTATACTATGTTTGCATCTACATCGCAACAGTGGTTGCGTTTGCTGTAAAAATTTTTACCCTGACTTATGTTAACAAAAAATATGTTATATATGGCGCATGTGTATGTATAAGTTCGTTAGGAATATATCTTTCTGTTTTTATGAGTCATATTTTTGCTGAAGCGTATTTATCACAGAGGACGATAGTAGTGTTTTATGGCATATTGTCTTATTGGATTATTATTGCGTTGCGTCTAAATATGCGAAAATCAGATAAAGTATTTTGCGGAATTTTAGAAGCTCTGACAGTTATATGTATTGTATTTTTTATATGTAGAACCAATAGTTTAAGTATAGATTTGCTTAAATCAAATGCTTCTGATAGATTAATAGCGGAAATAATTGATGAAAAAATAAATGTTTATGAACAGGAAAATGGTATAAAAATTGAAAATATTGCTTTTGTCGATGATGAGAATAAAACATATAGTTATAGAGGAATTTTTTGTGCATATAATCTGAATCTGAGGGTATGGGCAATAGATTTTGCAAGGGGAAACGCATTTTATTATTATACGGGAAGAGATTTAACTAATGTTCAATGTCCTCAAGAAATATATGATTTGGTTTTTAAAGGCAGGGAATGGAATTGCTATAGTGATGAACAAATATATTTTGATGGAAATACAGTTTATATAGGGATTTATTAAGACGAATATTGAGGAGGGCGATTGAAAGGTGATTAGATATGTGCTTGAGGAATGAAGAAAAGATTTTTGATAAGTTAATATATATGATAACCACTTTTTTGCTGTTTTGGGCAACAGGTATTGTGATAATAACTTCTGTGTTTCTGCTGTTAGGGATAAGCGTCAATATGTTTAATGTTATAATCCCGTTTATTATATGTTGTGTCGTATATAATGGCAGATATAAAAAGTACGCATCAGCTGTAGTTGGAATTTCAGTTGTCATAATGGTAGGATGTATTCTATTTGCTAGTGCTTCATATGATCATACATGGGATGGAGAAGGGTATCATAAACCTGCCGTAGGACTGTTGAATGATGGTTGGAATCCCACAAAATATAGTGCGGATTCATATTTGCAATTTTCAGAAAGTATACCAAAAGAAATGTTATGGGCAACTGAAGGTTCCGCACACTGGGCTGAGTGCTATCCCAAGGCGAGTTGGTATTTTGCTGCTTCTCTTTACAGTATTACAAATAATATAGAGTCAGGGAAAGCATATACAGTATTGTTTATTATTATATTGTTTGGATTATCATACTGTCATTTAAATAAAAAATTAGGTAATAAACCTAAAAGTATTTTAGGAGCATTGGTAATTGCTGTCAATCCAATTGCCTTATGTCAGATTCAGTGTTATTATGTAGATGGATTAGCGGCTTGTATATTATTGGCATTGATGATAGAGCTGATAGCGGTTGCAAATGAAACAGATATTAGGATAAGTAACAGGTTTACTATATTATCACTGATTGTTTGGGGCTGCAATTTGAAATTTTCAATTTTGGGTTTTACCGGATTGATATGTATAGCACATTTCTGCTTTTGTGCATATATGAACAGAAAGCGTTTTAGAAATATAAAGAATTTATTTGTAATATATTTTAGCGCGGCTCTTTTTTCAGTAGTTGTGGTTGGATATGCTCCTTATGTAACTAATATGATAAGATATAAAAATCTGTTTGCGGGATTTGCAGATTTGATCGGTATGGATATGAATGAAATATTTGGAATTGCAAACATCAACAGATTCCAACGTGTGTTGATTTCACTGTTTGGGAAAATGTCACATGGTGAATATAATACAATAAGAGATGCATTAAAAATTCCATTTACCGTTCATGCAGGAGAATTAGGGTATTATTCGATTCCTGATACAAGATTAAGCGCTTATGGAGTATGGTTTAGTGGAATTTTAATTTTGTCTGTAGTTGTTATAATATTTTATATAATTAAACATAGAAGTAGCATCAGCAGTAGGTTCGCATTTGCCTTATTGCTTTGTGCTATAACTATTGTCGAACTGTTTGCGTTTGAACAATCATTTGCAATGCGTTATATCCCACATCTGTATATGATAGTTATAATGGCTTATGTTATTATACTGCAAAAGCCGTTTCCAAGACAAAAACTTGCAATTGTGTTTATGACGATAGCAGTACTTTTTAATATATGCCCTTGGATATGGATGATTAACGTAAAAAATGAAGATGGTATTTTAATTCGAGAACAATTGAAATGCTTATCCAAAGAAATTGACGATAAAGATTATAATCTTCAAATAGCATTTTCTTCTACTGCCTTTTGGGGAATACACTATACTTTAAAGGATAACGGAATTACTGATTATGAGTTTACTAAGTTAGAAGACATAGATGATGAAAAAACGCTTATATATGGGAACTGGCTTGCTTATTCTTTGCACAGCGGATATTCTGATAAATAATTTAAATAAAAAAGGTAGATTTAAAAATGAAAATATTAGTTATTTTAAATTATTACTTTCCATATGTTAGTGGGCTTAGCGAATATGCCAGATTATTGTGTGAGGAATTAAGCCGACGCGGAAATGAAGTAACAGTAGTTACAAGTAATCATGATAATCTTGAAAAAGAACAGGTAATAAATGGGGTGCACGTGCTAAGAACACCAGTATGGCTTAAAATAAGCAAAGGAACGATAAGCCCTAAATTTATTTTATATGCTATTAAATATTCGAAACAGGCGGATGTAGTAAACCTTCATCTGCCAATGCTGGAATCAGGATTGATTAGCTTATTTATTCCTAAGCATAAAATTATCTGCACATATCATTGTGATATAAATCTTTCTAAAGGGTTGTTAAATAAACTGATTTTAAAGATTATGGATATGTCCCATACGGTTGCTTTAAAAAGAGCTGAGAACATTGCGGTTAATACTATAGAATATATGGAGAAATCACGAGTGGCGAGGTCGTTTATTAAAAAAATGCATGAGATTTCACCTCCGATTAAAGCCTTGCCTGAGACTGGCAAGATGGAACATGAAAAATTCAGGATAGGATTCTGTGGAAGAATTGTGGAAGAGAAAGGACTTGATATTTTAATCAAGGCATTTGAACAGTTACAAAAGTCAAAAAAAGATGTTGTCCTTGTTGTCGGAGGTGATTATAGTTCAGTTGCCGGAGGCAGTATATATCCTAAGCTTAAAGAATATATAGATATAAATGATGTAAAAAATGTCTTGTTCGTAGGTAAAATACCGGAAGAAAAAATGGCAGAGTTTTATTCTTCGTTAGATGTATTTGTACTTCCAAGCGTCAATTCGCTTGAATCGTTCGGGATGGTTCAGGTAGAAGCCATGCTTTGCGGCACACCTGTGATTGCTTCTGATCTGTATGGAGTCAGGACTATTGTTGGGAAAACAGGGATGGGATTGATCTGCAAGAAAGGAAACGTGGAGGATTTAAAAGAATGTATTATTAAGGTAATGGACAACCCGAAAGATTATCACAAAATGCGTTCTGAAATTGAGGAAGTATACAGTACTGAGATAACGGCAGATAAATATATTGAGATTATGGGAAATATGAATGAACGCCAAGAACGATGTCGGAGATAATTACGCTTTATATTATATGAGGTTATATGTATGATTAAGAAAATTATTGAAAATGTTTTGTTTTCAAAAAACAGAGTAAAGACTAATGCGAATATATTTAGTGAAATCTACAAAAAAGGATTATGGAGAGAAAGCATACATGGGGGGGGGTATTATTCGGGAAAGGGCAGTGATGACACATATGGAATTCCATATGCTGAATTTATCTGCGTGTTTTTGAAGGAGCATAGTATAAAAAATATAGTGGATTTGGGATGTGGGGATTTCAGAGTCGGTTCAAAACTATTAGATGCCTGTGAGCACTATACAGGAGTGGATTGCGTAGAAGAACTAATACGCTATAATCAAAAAACATACGGAAGCGATAAAGCGGTTTTCTTATGTAAAGATATTACCTGCGATGAGCTTCCAAAGGGTGATATATGTTTGTGCAGGCAGGTATTGCAGCATTTAGGTAATTCTGAGATTCAAAAAGTTATGGAAAACATAAAAAAGAGCAATTATAAATATGTGATTATAACGGAGCATTTGCTGAATAAACCTAAAGCCGAAAAAAATTTAGATAAAATTGCAGGCATGCACACAAGATTATTTTTGGGTTCCGGAGTATATCTTGATTATCCGCCTTTTAATTATAAGATTCAAAAACTTACTCAGATTCCATATGACAAAAAATCACACTTGGAAATAATGTTAGTTCTACTGTAAATAAGGAGGAAAAAATGAGAAAGAAAATTGTTAGTATTTGGAGTCGCGTTATGCGAATAAAGATTTTTTATCCTTTGGTTGTTTTAGAAAGAAAATTGATGTATTCAGATGTAGTAAATTCGGTTGTTGATTTTTTGGATCGTTGTACAGACACGGAACATTTGAAACGTGTCAGTGATTTCTTTGAAAGCAATAAAGAGAAAATTCAGGATAATAAAAATGCTCTTTCAGATGAAAAGAGCAGATTGGTATATGGGAATATAATCAAATATAGAAGCACATTAAATCGGAAGTATCTGAGATCAGTAAGAGATCCATTAAAAGATCAATATTTTTGCCCGGAAATAATAAAATTAGGTAAAAAAGAATTTTTTATAAATTGCGGGGGGTATATAGGAGATACTGCAATTTCATTTGAAAAGAAATATCCATATTGGGAACAGGGGGGGGGTATAACTGCAAATGTAACTATGTTATGCTTTGAACCGGATAAAAGTAATGCGATTAAATGTAAGAAAAATATAAAAAAAATAGAAAAGCGACATTCTAATTTTAAGGGATATGTCATAAGGAAGGGAGTATGGGAGGAAGAAACAACATTATATTTCAAAGGTGGAGAAGAGTATTCAAATAAGTTGGAAAAAACAAACAGCGGTAATTTAGTTGAAGTGCCGGTAACGTCTATAGATGTCACAATGAAAAAGTATAGAGAAAAAACTAATGATAAATCAAAGGTAACATTTATTCAAATGGATATAGAGGGGTCAGAACCGGAGGGTCTTATAGGTGCGAAAAATACTATAGCGCAAGATAGACCTGTTTTGGCAATTTCAATTTATCATTCTGAAGAACAGATGATCAGCATTATCGAATGGTGCAGAGCAAATTTGAAAGATTATAATTTTTACGTAAGACATTATTCGCCGGCTTGGGGCGAAACAGATTTATATGCAGTACCATATGAATATGACAAAGGGACAGATTAATATGTTTATAATGCCTTTGGCTTATATTGCCTTAGTTTTGTATAAAATTAAATATGTTAAAAATTTTGTAGAGAAAGAGGACTATTTATCAGTAAAATCAACGAATTCAGTAAAGGGTATTTGTGCGTTGGGCGTAATTCTTCAGCATTTAACTCTGAAGTTGGAAAACCAAGGAATCATGGTTTTGTTCGGATATATAGGTTTTTTGTTTGTGAGTTTATTTTTCTTTTTTTCGGCATATGGATTAACTAAGAGTATGATTAATAAGTCAAATTATTTTGAGCATTTTTGGAGTAGGCGGTTGAAAAAAGTATATATCCCGATGGTATTGATTAATATTTTGTATATTATTTTATATTATTTCGTTGATAAAGAGTATGCTGTTGATTGGCGGCGAATGATAAAGGGGTTATTGGGAATTGAATTGATAGTTGGCACAGAATGGTATATAATTACGCTTTTTATTTTTTACGTTTTGTTTTATATTTTGTTTAAATCTTTAAAGGCACATAGAGCCCTGCTGTTCTTTTTTATAAGTACAATAATTTATGCGTATATTTGTAACAAGCTGAAAATGGATATAAAATGGTATAAGTCATGTTTTGCGTTTCCGATGGGTTTGGCTTTTGGAATTTATGGGGATATAATATTTACTTGGTTAAAAAGGTATTATAAAGTATTCAGCATTTTATCAGTTAGTGCATTAATGGCACTTATTGTAATGTTTTGTGTTGCATTTAGGCAGGGGATTGATACTTATAACTGTTATATGATATTTTTACAAATATGTATATCTATATTATTTGTTAGTTCATATTTGGTATTAACTATGAAGGTAATTATTGATAATTGCGTGTTGAGTATGTTGGGGAGAGTGTCGTACGAGCTTTATTTGATACATTATTTGTTTATTGAAATCTTCAGAGGCAACATATTTTATATTAAAAGCGATCTGGAATATTTCGGAACTGTTATTATTTGCAGTATAATATTTTCAATAATATATAAAAAAATAAATGAAAAGTTAATGTTGAAAATTTATAAGGTGTGATAGAAGTGAAAATTCTTGAGTTTTCGCAAACTGTAAAAAATGAACATATCTTACTAAAGTACCAACCTGCAAAATTTTTGAATAGCAGTTTCCTGATCAGGGGTACTTTAATAAACCCCACCTTAGCCGGGCTTTAGGAGAAATATTCTTTTATCTGTCTAATCGGTTAGCTTAAGGCAGAGTTGACGGTATGCCGGACGCTTAGTCCGGAACCACAGCCTGACACCTTCTTTTGCATACGATAGTATGCCGGAGATGTAACCGGTAATAGCAGAAATGTACTTTTTCTTTTATAGGATCTGCTGTCTGTATGATTACAGCCTTTAGCGCATGGGTTCCTGATTTCATGGAAATATTAGCCAGAAATGCCATGCATAGGGTAATGTAAAAGTTAAGTGCGTTGATAGCTTTCAGTCTGCGGACACGGAAGTTTTCAAACCGGAATATCTGCTTTTTACAGCGGAAATATTCCTCTATTTTCCATCGTGAGAAGTAGATTCTTGCCATTTTGATTACATCTTCTTTGAATCTGATATCTTTATTCGTGGCAAGCATCATAGGATGTTCTGTAATGCCGTAAACAAGCACCAGGCAGATATTTTTTTGGATGCAGTAATCTGCACTTTTATATGTGAAAGATAAGCTTCATGTTCTTTGCCCCTGTAGATCACATTTGTTTTAACCTTGCCTTTACGGCGGTTACGCAGCTCTGTAGCCATTGTCCATTTATTGTGGATGAACCATCCCGGACTATGCCGAGGGACTCAAACTGATATCCGTCAGGTTTTACAACATCGCTGTCATCGATATGAATGATCGGATCAGATGGAATCCATTTTTTAATTAGCTGAAGATAAGAAGCAGCAGCCACCGCAGGGGTAACCTTTTCAAGGTGTTTGGATAAACGGTCAACAATGTTGATCTTTTTGGAAGGTTCATGGAGCTGATTGCGACATCAGTCAACAGACAGCTACCGGAAGCAAGCATGCCATAAGTGATATCAGCAGTAAATTTCTTTTCCGGTTTAGAAAGATGTTTGGAAATTTTTTTCAAAAAAATTTAAAATTTCCCGTTTCATTTGATAAGTATTTGATGTAAAATTAACCACAGGGAATCCTCCTCTTTTTTGTTTAGTATGATTTTTTTGTGGTGATTAAATTTTACATCAAAAAGGAATAGGATTCCTTATATTTTGGACATTTTTTGAAAGTTGTTTATGACGATGACTGTGAAAACGGGGCTTTGTGGATAAAAGTACGGAAACTCAAGGAAGTGATTGAGATTATCAGGCGTATATGCTATCATTATTACAGATACTAGGAAAAGCTTAAAAAGGTATGGTGATTATATGCTGCGTGTTTTAAATCAAACAGACATCAAATCGTTTAATACAGTCAAAAGAGAGTTCCCTTATAGCAGAATACTGATGCAGATTGATTCATTGGATGATGGTGAGGGACAACTGCTGGCAGTGAGCGACTCTGAAGATTCAGATGATGACTTATGTAAAAAACTGCACGAGTACTTGGAAAAAGACATTCTGTGTATTATCATTGGAAGCTATGTGCAGGGGGGAGAGAGAAATGCTATATACAGTGTCAGATGACGGTATATTTACTGTTAATTGCGAATTATATATACTTGAAAAAAGAAACGCGGCGATGCAGTTTATCATTGACACAGGAGCTAGCATAACATGCTGTAGGGCGAAAGAACTGGGAGTAAATCTGGAGGAAGAAGATTTTATTGAAAACAAGGCATCTGTCAGATATTTGAATGGTGTCTTAAAAGAGGGAAACAAGGAATACAGCAGGGACAGATACAGCATTAAATTTTATGAAGTAGAGATGAACAAACTAAAGATTGGAACTTCAATAGTTTTGGAGAATGTGTCGGTATGGATTACCTTTGACAAGCGTTTTTATACCTGCCTAATGGGACAGGATATACTGGACAAGCTATATTATATGCATTGGAGCAACACGAAAAAACTTCTTATAGCTGATAATGCGAATAATTTGAGAGAGTATATGGATTGTATGGGAGACTGAAAGGGTTTGTCAAGTAAAGTGTGTAAATTTTTTTGATTTTTTTCGGCGGTCTATTCATAACCGCCGATATTTGTCTATTGGTTTTGCCTGATTACCAACTATCTGATCCGTGAATACTTGTCAATGCCGCAGCCGCATCAGCGGGGCGTTAGCCGCCTTGATAAGCATCTGTTAATCAGATAAGTTCTTTACGAAAAACTATAGAAATTCAATCAAATGGCAGTTCCTCGCCATTACGATATGCCTCATATAATAACAGCATGTTCTGTTCTTTGAGGTATTGATAACAGGTAAGGAGCTCATTCATGAGTGTTATCCGGGAAGTCCGCTGATACTGCAGTTCTTCGTATCAGGTAAATAACTCGCATCTTGAGTAAACACCTCTCGGTTGAGATAATTGAAAAAGCTGAAAAAGTTCACAACTTTTTACACTTTTTAAACCGAGGAGGATATTCCATATGGATACACGTTTGGCAAAACGAAATTACAGCATTCAGCAATGGAAAGCCATCATTCAAGACCGGAACAATACGAACCTGACAGTGGATGAATATTGCAAACAGAATGGTCTCAGCCGTAATTCTTATTTTTACTGGCTTCGAATCATCCGTGAGGAAGCACTGGAACAATCAGCTGAATCGTATCAGGCGAGTTATTTGCCTGATACGAATAAGCGTAAACGATAGGTAGTATGTGCATCGACTGCTGAGAGGAAGAAAATATCAAAAGTTTTGTTTCAACTTTTGATACCGCTATGCGTAGGTAAGTCTATGAGTTCAGAAATAACTATGGTGGCAGCACAGATCCGGGAATGCCGGAACCGCCCGGCGCGTAACTTATTTGGCCACTAAGCAGCAGTTCCTGCGGCTGATAGAAGGGCTGACGATTACGCCGAAAAAGTCCGTCAAACCGGTGGAGTCGCCGGAATGTATGGGATAATAAACCATTGTTTCAGGATGAATTTGAAGCTTGGCAGTATGGACCGGTAAATATTGAAATTTATAATTACTTTAAATTATACGGTAAAGCAGAAATCCCGGAATCTGAAGGATGGGTTTGCCGGTTTTATGATGTTGATTCTAAAGAAACTTTGGACGCGATTTGGGAAAAATATTATTCGTATAGTGCGTTTGAATTAGTTGAAATCACACATAATCAAGAACCATGGAAGAGTGCATATTTAAACAGAGAAACAATTAAAAATAGAGATATTAAAAAATATTTTCAGTCAACTTATTAAAAGGGTTGACTGTTTTTTTAGAAGGGGTAAGCGATGCATCTAAATAGCATTATGGTGGAAAATTTTAAATCTTATAACAAAATGACTAGAATTCCGGTTTCCGGCTTAAGTGTTTTGATGGGGGCGAATAGCAGTGGAAAAAGTACAGCGTTGCAAACTCTTCTTACGCTAAAACAGACTATAGAGTGTAATAGTCCTGATATTGATTTATTACTTTCAGGGAAATATGTAACATTAGGTGATTTTGATGATGTAATTAATAATCCGAAAAAAGCACAATTTTCATTTGGCGTTTCGGTAATGGCTGATGAGTATACAGAGAATTATAATGCAAATAATCTAACAGATGTGCTGTGGAAATTTTGTAAATCAGCGGAGAAAGATGTATATCTTGATAAAATAGTCTTTGATATTGCAAATGATCATTTAGAATTAGTTAAAACAAATAAAGATTTGTATAAAATACAAATAAATAATGTAGATACAGCGTTATCATTAAAAATTAATAATTTATTATTATGCAAATTATATATAAATTACAATAATGAATTTAATGTACTTTTTTATAATTTTATTAATGAAATAGTAAAGTGCTTATTGGGAGAGAAAAAGAGGAGTTATCTTGAGAAAAATGCGATTGTCTCTTTGGACACAGTAGAAAAATTATACTTTGAACTAATGAGAAGAGGAATAAATAGAGATATCGAACGAAACGATGGGGATAATGGTTCAAATATTATTGAGTTAGTGAATCGAGTACTTGATGATATAGAAGAATACAGCAGGTGTCAATTTAAATATTATGCTAATTTTAGTAATATTCCTAGAAATTTTAAAGAAAATGTGTTGTTTAGTTGTATTTATAAGCACCAGAATATTGAAGAATTGAAAAAAATATTAACGAAGTATGAAAACGCGCTTGTTGAAAATCGTTCAAAAGATTTTGCCAATGATTGGGATAAAGAGTACGAATGGGATATAAATACACTTTATAATTTGGGGAGCGAAGAAAAGGGTGTTAATCTAGAGTGTGATGTTATTTCTGATGCACTTCGAACATATAGAATAATATTGAATAAAATATTTAGAAAAATATTTTATTTAGGTCCTATTAGGGAAAAACCGCAAGGATTATATAATGTTGGGTTTGAGACAATTCCAAAGTATGTAGGTACAACAGGTGCATATTTTGCTTCAGTTTTATTGAGGGAGAATAAAATAAAGGAGTATATATTACCCAATAATGAAGTGGAGAAAATGAGCCTTCTCGAAGCTTTAGATGAGTGGGCTGTTCATCTAAATGTTGCAAGCAATATAAAAGTAGAAAAGAAAAATTCATTTGGCTTTAGCGTATCTATATCTAACACTCAAAGAAAAGAATCAGATATTATGAATGTTGGTATTGGAACGAGCCAAGTATTACCTGTTTTAATAACAGGTTTATTGTCAGAAGAAGGAGAATATTTGGTTTTTGAACAACCAGAGCTGCATTTGCATCCATATTCTCAAAGCAGACTAGCTGATTTTTTTGCCGAGTTGGTAAAACGAGGACGAAAAATTATAATAGAGACACATAGTGAATATTTTGTTTTGAGGATAAGGTATCTGGTATTGAAAAGAAATATTAGAGAAAATGATATAGTGATTAATTTTTTCCAAAATAAAAGAGGAACTCATATTAGCCAAGGAAAATTGTCAGGATATGGCAATTTGCAATATCCTGATGATTTCCGTGATGAAACGCAGAAACTGTTGGATGATTTAATGAATGCAGCATTAGAGAAGAGAAAGCAATAATGGAATACATTTTAATTGATCCTGATATGCTAATGCTTCAGGGTAAAGAGGAAATAATAAATAATATTGATTTTTTTCGCAATATAATTGATTTAAATAATTCAAAACAAATTTCATTATGCCTGTATGAAGAAATACTTAAAAATATAGGGAGAACAAGTAACAATATTTTGTAATTGTGAAAAAACAAATTATGAAAGAACATACATATGGATATCCCCAGAAGATCTTTTATCAGAGCAGCAAAAAGCGGTGAGGAGACTTAGCTTTATAATAAAAGAAAATAATGTATCATTTGTTTCATCTCCGGAAATCAAAAAATCAGAACATCATAATCATGTTCAGAGTAAAGATTTTAATTGTTATAAACAACTATCTGCTCCAAACAAGAGGGTATTGAATTATTTGAGGTATTTTGGATTATATAGAATAATTTTTGAGAATTTTGCACCAGATACTTCGTATGAGGTTGGGACAGTGAAAATTGTTAAGGTTGAAGAAACTGATAATTCAGATATTATTACGGGATGGTTTTATGGATGTATGGATTTCAAAATTTTGGTAGAAATGTACTTTCCAAAAGGTATTGGCTGTGCTTTAGAAATATATACGTCTGGAGAAATATCAAGGATAAAAATGGAAGAATTAAAGACAGAATTGGCTTTGTAATAAATATTAAAGGATGATTGTATAATAAGAATATCGATAGTATTTACCTCGACTGATGAGAGGAAGAAAGGGTCAAAAATTTTGTTTCAACTTTTGATACCGCTATACGGAGGTAAGTCTATGGGTTCAGAAATAACTATGGTGTCAGAACAGTACTGTCTCCGGGAATGAGCAGCACAGATCCGGGAATGCCGGAAAAAAGTCCGTCAAACTGGTGGATCCGCAGGAATGTATGGGATAATAAAATACATAAATGTGTAGCCTTATCAGACAGCAGATTTTGTGACAGGTTTACGGATTACTTGATCAGCTCAGGCGTCAGATTGACCTTGTCGGGTGCAATCGGCTTGAGCTGGAATGCTAATAAGACTTCCATGCAGAAGTTCTCATATGCCGCCTGGTAAGGCGTGCGCCTAGAGAGACTCAGTCGCGGGACGGAATTAATGTGATTGACGATTAGGTTTAAATCCCAATGGGTCAGATATTCAAAACCGGTTCCCTTTGGGAGTATCTTCCGGAGCTTGGTATGTACATTTTCTATACCGCCTTTTTGGACGTTGCGCATAGGGGTGCAGTAATAAATTTTGGTGCAACGGTTGAGGAGAAACGACTTTGTCAATATCGCGCAGCTGTTTTTTCGTCATGTTTACACCGGAACGGGAGAAAGAGAGCTGCTCGCGGTATTTACGGTCAGCAAAGCGACCGTCATAGTGGTACTTATGTGGCACAGTGCAGTGGGCATGGCTCTTGTCACAGCCATTACAGACGTAGAGTGCCATAGTAAGGCGTGTGCAAAGTTCCTTCACGAAATCGCTGCAATGCCAGTTGCAGGGAGGGCAGGATGCACATTTGATGCCGCATAAGATGATCTTGCCGCAGACATTTGCCTTCCTACAGTGGAAGCGGTGGATGCAAAAGTTTTTAGCATTCAGAAAAAGGCCCCTGCCGGGATAATAGTCGGAGAGCCTGTGAGTCCTTACTTCTTTTGAAATGGTGCTGGGATCCTTACAGAGATAGCGTGCGATATCCTTAAAAGACGATCCGGCATTCAGTTCCCGCTCTATGTAGAGACAATCAGCGGCTGTAAGGTGTTTATGGTTTCCAGGAATATATTTACAGTACAGAATTTAATAGTTCTTAGTTGACGTGGGTTGATTAATTTGATATTATAAATACAGAACATATATTCTGAATGTGCTACGAGTGAATATGCATATACTAGTAAAGGGTACTATGAAAAAATAATTGAGACTTGGTTCTAATTATGTTACTATAAAAGTACATTACAAAAAAATGAAAGGTGATTATAAATGAATAATATTGATATTGCAAATGGAATTGTATTTCAGAAAATGGCAATTAGTAAAGAAAGCTTTGATGATAGACTTATTTGTCAAAAAAAGATATATCTTTTGCAATCTTTAGGAACAGATTTGGGATACACATATAATTGGTATGTGCATGGTCCATATTCACCTTCTTTAACTAATTATGTTTATAATAATTTAGAAGTTTTATCAAGTAATGATTTTAGTGAATATAGCTTATCTTCATCTGCAAAAAATAATATAGATATAGTAAATTCGCTTTCAGAAGATAAAAGAGCAGATTTTGTACTTGCATCCTGGTATGAATTATTAGCCTCACTCTTATATATTTTTAACAATAAGAGAAGTTGGAAAATTGGCGAAGGGGATAATGCTCTTTTGGGCGTACTCATAAAGCAAAAACCACAATATAATGAAGAACAGTGTACTTATGCCTTAAATATACTCCGAAAAAAAGGTTTTATTTAACTGGAGGTATAAGAAATGACAGATGAACGATTGAAAATTGTTAAATATATTAACGATCCTGTTTATGGCGGAATTGCTATTACACAAATGGAATTAGAAATTATTGATACACCAATTTTTCAGCGTTTGCGTGGATTGAGACAATTGGCAAGAGTTAATTTTGTTTTTCCGGGCGCAGAACATTCTAGATATGTTCATTCATTAGGTGTTTTATATATTATGGGATTAATGACAGAACATTTGTTGAAACAGGGGATGCTTACAGAGGATGATGTCGTAAAGATGCGTGCAGCTGCATTATTGCATGATATTGGACATTATCCTCTTTCTCATTTAGGAGAAAGTGTTTACAGTTATTGTAAAGATAACCAAAATGCAACTAGTATTGTTCAGCTAGTGGACAAAAACGAGAAAAAACATTTGTACGAAATGTCATCGTTCCATTCAAAATCGGCACATCATGAACATTTAGGAAAATATATTATTATTCATAATCAGGGAATTAAAGGTATCTTAGAAAAATATGGGTTGGATCCTGAAGAAATTGGGGAGATTTTTACAGGAGAATATGGATCGAGAAATATGGTTTATACTCAGTTGCTTCATTCGAGTTTAGATGCCGATAGATTAGATTATTTGTTAAGGGATTCTTATCAAACGGGAGTAAAATATGGTTTAGTTGATTTGCAGTATTTGGTTAGATTATTAATGGTTGAAGATTCCGATTTGCTAGGGAAAAAAGTCTTAGTATGTAATAAAAAGGGGCAACATGTTGTAGAACATTTTTTGATGTCAAGATATTTTCATTATTCACAGGTTATTTTTCATAAAACAAATACTGCTTTTGAAGGAATGGTAAAGTGTATGTACATCAAATTAGTTCAAAGTGGTAATTTTTTATACAATTCGTTGGAAGAAATACACGATAGTGTGAATGATGAGGAGTTTTTAAAGTTCAATGATGCTTTTTTGGAGGTATCTTTAAAAGAGTATTATGATAAAACGGATGATGAAGAGTATAAGAGACTGTATGAAATGTATAGAGATAGAATACGTCCTAAAGTAATATTCGAAATAAAAGATTTGTATGAAGATTCGCCATCTCAAGAGTTTGCAGTTTTGAAATGGGAATTGAAAAGGGATCCTGACAAGATTACTCAAATTATAGGTAGTGATAGGTGGGGGTATCAAATCGTACCAATTACAATTGAAAAAATACATAATAGCTATAGAGTAGCAGAAAAAAATGCCGATTTAGAAGATTTACGTGAAGCAGTAAAACTGTATGACCCGGACAGTGGAAAAATTTCATATTTAGCGGGGGACAAGTTGTCGATTGTTAGTAAATTGGCAAATTATAAAAGTGAGTTTATCAGAATATATGTATTGGAGGAAAAAGGGAAAATATATGATTATGAAAGAATGCATCAAGAAATTAAGGCATTAATTACATCATAAATGTGTTTTAATGACAAGGTTATTAAAACCTGTTTCCTGGATCAGTAAGCCAAAATAGAATATGTAAATGCTCTAGGGCATCAGGATGCTTTTCGGGAGATCCGTTTAAGGCTATCGTTCATAAGGATGATCAAGATGGTTATGATGAAAGTGTCTGACTGTTCAAATTAAACTGAAAGAGAAATATTATTATGAAACAAATTACCCTCTATGAAAAAATATGTAATTTAGGAAGCACTTTTGATATAAGCCTATATAGCCCTGCGTGGAGCCTGGAAGATATTTGCCGGTCAATAGAAGAAAAAGATGAGCTTTTCGGAGATTTTCTAGTGTCTCTAAATAATTATGGTGTGTACGATATGTTGGTTGCCATATGTGAAATAGTTAGTCTATTTTGTTCGAATGATAATCAGAACTGGTTTTATGAGCAGCTGAGACAGTGTCCCGATAGTGATATGATTCTTCAGATGGCTAATACATTCTATCAAAAACGGGTTACAGATTTACAGGTTTTTAATGAACTAAATAAAAACTTTGATAAACTTCAAAATAAACCAAACATTATTCTGGAAATAAGTTTTGAACAATTTGAAAGTTATATATGGGAATGCTATGATCCTAATTTCCTTAGAAAAATTGCTCGGGATAATCCGAGAAATATTGGTGTTTGGTTTCCAATGATTTATGCAAAATCAACTATTGAAAAACATATAAATAAGCTAGAAGAAAATGCATTTCCATACCTGATCATGTGTGCAAAGGATATTATAGAAATTGGCAGTGAGGATAAGATTAAGAAAGTACTTGTGCGGAAGAGGATTGCAGATTATTTATGTGAATTAGGACTTTTCTATTATCCCAATATAGAACATGCAGTTAATCCGCTCATAGAGTTGGATCCGAAGCTGGTGGCGGAGTCTGACTATAATGAGTATGCTCAGATGATACAGAATATATTGGAAAAGGAACTGGGATATCGATTATACATTACGAAAACTATGACTGATTATTTGAGGGAAATGATTCGTATATCAGAGTATTTTGGTGATTCTTCTTATAGAAAAAATGTACTTGAAATGAAGATATTTCTGCCGCTTTTTTATCAATTGATTGGACGAGAGGAAGAGGCAATCGCACTTCTAATAGATACTATCAAGTCTTTCCCTGTAGCCGCGTATCAGGTAAATAACTCGCATCTTGAGTAAACACCTCTCGGTTGAGATAATTGAAAAAGCTGAAAAAGTTCACAACTTTTTACACTTTTTAAACCGAGGAGGATATTCCATATGGATACACGTTTGGCAAAACGAAATTACGTATCAGGCGAGTTATTTACCTGATACAAACATTCTACTATTATCCATCGTTGAACAAATAGTAGCCATTTTTATACTGGTAGCCTATAAAATAATTTCCTGTCTTAATTTTACTATAATTCCCCTCCGCATCCTTATATACACACTTAACGACCATACATTTATCGAGCATATAGTCAGGAAGGACGACATTAGGATTAGGTGTTCCAAATATTTCAACGCATTCGTCTAAAAAAACTGGTGATACATCTGTTATCATAGAATATACATTTTTATTTTCTGTTGTATACGATTTTCTCTGACGTAATATAGTACGTAAAGTAAATAACCATTCCCGTGATCAATCCGCATAATAATATAACAAATGTCCTCTTTATTCCGTAATTTGTACTGTTTGTATAAAAGTAAGCGTCAAATAAGAACGTGGATGGAAAAAATCGCAGCACTCATGCTATCATGAAGTGTTGCGATTTTTTATCTG